>CP020563.1:5016209-5618525 GCA_002082585.1 Kitasatospora albolonga | reverse complement strand
CGGTGCAGGTGAAGGCGTGCACGGGTGAGGGCGGGCCGTTGAACCAGGTGGGGCGGTGCTCATCGGCCCACGCAGCCGCGGCGTCGACACGTTCCGCGTGCGCCAGCAGATGTTCCGGGGCGGGCCCGTCGCTGAACTGGACGAGGAAGCCCCGGGCGTCCACCGCCCACCAGTCCCACGTGAGCCCTGGCCGGGGGTGGCGCAGCGGCGGCGTCATGCCGTCGGTGGGGCCGTCGGGTGCCACTCCCGGCGGAGGAGGCCGAAGACCCAGGAGTCGGAGATGTCTCCGTTGACGACGCAGTCCTCGCGGAGCGTGCCTTCGTGGACGAAGCCGAGCTTCTTGAGGACCCGGGCGGACGCCACGTTACGGGTGTCGGTCTCGGCCTGGACGCGGTTCAGGTCCAGGGTGTCGAACGCCCACCGCAGGACGGCGTGCGCGGTCTCCGTGGCGTAGCCGTGGCCCCACGCGGCGGCGTTGAAGGCGTAACCCAGGGACGCACTGCGGAAGTCCGGGTTCCAGCCGGTCAGGCCGCACCAGCCGAGGAACGCGCCGTCGGAGGCGCGGTCGACGGCCACCCGCGCGCCCGTGCCCTCCTCCTCGATCCTCCGGCAGACCGCGAGGAAGCGCTGGGCGCGGGCCGGTTCGGTCCACGGCGGAGAGTCCCAGTACCGCAGCACGTGGGCGTCGCTGTGCAGGGCGTAGAGCGGTTCCGCGTCGGCGTCGGTGAACGGGCGCAGCCGCAGGCGGGCGGTGTGCAGCTGGGGGGTGGGCAGGGTCATGCGGAGCATCCTGCCGTGTGCCGCCCGCCCCGGCCATCCGTTTATCCGGGACGAGCGGGCGGGCGGGCGTGCGGGAAGACGGGGACGAGTGGGTCGGCGGGGGCGGGGCTGCGAGGCGATGGAGGGGGGAGGTCAGGGGCGGCCGGCCGTCTGGGCCTTCGCCCAACTCCACGACGGGAGACGCCGCGTGGCCGCGACGGGCCGCGCGGCGCTCTCCCTCCTGGCAGGCAGCACCTCCCCCCGTTCCGCGTCGCGCAGCTGGCGGTCGATGCGGCGGTCACGGACCGCGCCGACGACTGCGGGGAGAAGGACGAGAGCGAAGAGGGCGGTGACGACGAGGTAGTCCAGGAAGATGTTCATGGCTCTACCTTCGTCCGTCCGGCCCCATCCGGTCAGTGGCAGCACTGCCACACAGCATCGAATTACTGCCACACTGGCTCCATGCTGAAAAATGTCGCCGCCCTGCTGCTCGACGAGGTCCACCCCTTCGAACTCGGCGTGCTGAGCGAGGTGTTCGGACTGGACCGCAGTGAAGAGGGGCTCCCGGTCCACGACTTCGCGGTCGTCTCCGCCGAGGGCCCCGAGCTGCGCACCCACGCCGGTTTCACCATCCGTACCGAACACGGCCTGGAGCGGCTGGAGACGGCCGACCTCATCGCCGTACCGGCGGGCAGCAACTTCATGGACCGGGAGTATCCGGACGAGGTCCTGGACGCGCTGCGCCGGGCCGTGGAGCGCGGGGCACGGGTGCTGAGCGTCTGTTCGGGGGCGTACGTCCTCGGGGCGGCGGGGCTGCTGGACGGGCGCCGCTGCACCACGCACTGGCGCCACGCGGCGGAGCTGGCCCGCCGCTATCCGAAGGCGATCGTGGAGCCGGATGTGCTGTACGTGGACGAGGGGCCCGTCATCACCTCGGCCGGGACCGCCTCGGGCATCGACGCCTGCCTCCACCTGGTCCGCCAGGCGTACGGGCAGGACGCGGCCAACACCATCGCCCGGCGCATGGTCGTGCCGCCGCACCGGGACGGCGGGCAGGCGCAGTACATCAACCGGCCGCTGCCCCGGAACGCGTGCGACACGGTCGGCTCCACGCTGGCGTGGATGGAGGGCCACCTCGACCAGGAGATGACCGTGGAACAACTGGCGGCCCTGGCCCACATGTCGCCGCGCACCTTCGCCCGCCGCTTCCAGCAGGAGACCGGGACGACCCCGTACCGCTGGCTGCTGCGGCAGCGGGTGCTGCTGGCCCAGCACCTGCTGGAGACCTCCGACCGGACGGTCGACACGATCGCGGGGCAGACGGGGTTCGGTACGGCGGCGACCCTGCGCCACCAGTTCACCCGCACGCTCGGTACGACGCCGAACGCCTACCGCCGGACCTTCCGGGGCCCGGCGGACACCGCGCCCTCCGTGCCCGGCGCGGCCCGGGGGCGGGCGCGGGGCGCGGAGGGCGGGCTCAGCTGATCAGATGCCGCACTGGGAGGCGGACCAGAAGCGGTTCGGCCCCTGGTTGACGTGCACGTGGTCGCCGTGACCGGCGTAACCCGGACCGAGGATGCCCCGGAAGCCGTGGTAGCGGGCCTGCTTGGCCAGGGTGCACAGGGAGTGCGGCGAGGCGCCGAGGTCGACCGCGTCGCCGTACAGGTGGCGGCTGTTGGTCGCTCCGCCGACGGCCGCGTTGCAGGAGGTGGAGCGGAAGCCGCTGGTGACGCGGATCGACTTGTCGCCCAGCGCGTGGCGCAGCGCCTCCAGCTTCCACATGCTGCTCAGCGCGTTGGCCTTGGCCGTGCCCGCCGCGACCTTGCCGCCCGCCCAGGTGCTGTTGCACTTGTTGAGCTCGGGGTACGTGAAGTGGATCGGGGTGCAGTCGTTGTCCTGGAGCGCGTAGATCTTGGCCTGGGTCGCCGGGCCCGCGATCCCGTCGGCGGCCAGGCCGTAGGCCGCCTGGAACCGCTTGACGGCGGCGGTGGTGGCCGGGCCGTAGGAGCCGTCGATGGCGAGCACGGAGTCGTACCCGGGCCAGCCCGCCACCCGGATCTGGAGCTGGGTGACGTCGTTGCCGGTGGCTCCCGGCGCGAGCGTACGGGTCCAGGTGTAGCAGCCGTCGGCCTGCGCGGGACCGGCGGTCAGCACCGCCCCGCCCAGCGCGAATGAAATGGTCATGACAAATCCGAGCAGAACGCGTGCGGTACGTCTCAGCACAGGGGGTCTCCCTCTGAACGTCACGGGCGATGTCCAGGCGAGCCTGACCCAGGAGTCGACGCGCGTCAACTACACCTCGGGAAACGCCAGTTGTCCGACCAATGGCACAGAAGGCCGAAGGCCCGGCGCAGAGAGCGGAGGGCCCGGCTGAGAGAGCGGAGGGCCCGGCACCGCTCCCCGGTGCCGGGCCCTCCCGAACGTACGTACGTACCCCTGCGGGCACGGCGTCCTCAGGCGTTCGGGACCGTCTCGTAGCGCGGCGTGCCCTCTTCCATCTGCCTCAGCGCGTCCTTCCGGTCGCGCTTGGAGAGCCGGTCGATGTACAGATACCCGTACAGGTGGTCCGTCTCGTGCTGGAGGCAGCGCGCGAAGTAGCCGGTGCCCCGGACCCGGATCGGGTTCCCCTTGGCGTCCTGGCCGCGCACCACCGCGTAGTCGGGGCGGGCGAGGGAGGCGTACGCGGTCGGGACCGAGAGGCAGCCCTCGTTGGAGTCGTCCAGCACCCGGCGCTCGGGCTCCAGCTCCTCCAGGACCGGGTTGCAGACCACGCCGGTGTGCCGCTTGCCGTCGTCGTCCGGGCAGTCGTAGACGAAGACCTTCAGGTCCACACCGATCTGGTTGGCCGCCAGGCCCACGCCCTCGGCAGTCTTCTGGCTGGCGAACATGTCGTCGATCAGCTGCGCCAGCTCGTCGCCGAACTCGGTGACGTCCTTGCACTCCTTGTGCAGCACCGGGTTGCCCACGACCGTGATCGGACGCGAGGTGCCGCGCTCCCGGTACGCCAGCTCGCGCGCCTCGCAGTCCTCGGTGTCGACGACGAACCCCTCGTCGTCCACGTCGATCCGCCCGTCCGTCTCCTGCTGCGACATGTCCGCCGTACGCCTTCCTGCAAAACCTGAACTCGGTGACCCCGCAGGACCCGGTGAGAGCCCGGGAACCACGGGAGGAACAGCACCGCGATCGGTGCGCGTACAGCCTACGGGCAGCGGTCAGCAGACTTCTTCGAGATCCCGCCACTCGCGGCTGTCCGGACTGTCGGCCACCCAGCCGTCCAGCAGCCCCCGCACCAGCCCGGCCGGGGCCGCGAGACCGCACTCGCGCTCGGGGACCCAGAGGTCACCGCCGCCCGCCGTGCGATGGCCGAGCGGCCCGGGGTGGCCCGGCTCGCTGTGGTCGTGCGGGTCCAGGTGCTCCCCGTCGCCCTCGTCGCTCTCCATCCGGCTCTCCGAACAGGCCCGGCACAGCAGCCGTACGGAGGAGGACCAGTCCTCGGCGGCGAACCCGGCGTCCGACGCGAGCTTCTCCAGCGCGTCCCGGTCGTCCTCGGTGGCCGCCTCCAGCAGCACCACCCAGGTCGGCACCGGGGAGGGCGCCCAGAGCTCGATCTCGTCGAACACCGGATACGAGGGCCCGGCGGCGGTGACCCGCTCGCCGTTGGGCACCCCGTCGTGGAGCACAACCTCGCCCCAGCGCCGCCCGGAGGACGGCAGCGGGATGGAGAGCACCTCCATCCGGGCCGGGTCGAGCCGGCGCCCCCAGACCACCTCGGCCTCGCCCTCCGGCGAGAGCCGCACCGCCGCGCTGCCCAGCTCCATGCCGGTCGGCTCGGTGGTGGCCGCGCTGTTCAGCCCGGAGCCGGGCACCCTGAGCCCGTACGCCTGCCAGGCCCGGCGCGCCAGCGGCCAGTCCTGGAGCGCGGTGGCCGCGATCCCGACGTTCCACCAGTCCGGGGCGCCGGTCTCGCGGTCCAGCAGCGCGACCGCCCGCAGGCCCGCCGCGCGCGCCTGTTCCCAGTCGTGGCGGAACTTGTGGAGCAGCGCCAGATTGAACCAGGACTCCGAGAGCCAGGGCTCCAGATCCGCCGCGCGCGTCAGCAGCGCCCCCGCGTCCTCGTACCGGCCGTCGCCGATCAGCGTGAACGCGCGGTCCGTGGCCTGCCGCCAAGAGGCGGACGGCCGATGCCGTACCTTCCCGAAGATCCTCACGATTCCCGCCTGTCCCGACTGGACACCCTCGTTTTCCGCTCTGCTTTCGCATCCAACCATGCCCGGCCGGACGCCCGCTCATTACCCATGGGTTACCCAGCCCCGACCCGGGTCAGACCGCCCCGCCCGAGGACTCTCACAAGGGCCTCGACCACCTGCGGCTGGTGGTCGTGGCCGGTACCGAGCCTGAGCTCCTCCAGCGCCCCCAGCGGCCCGCCGACGCCTTCCCCGCACAGGTCGTCGTATGCGTTGACCGTCCTGACGATTCTGGCGGCGGGCAGCTGTTCCCGGTAGGGGTCGGCCTGCTGCTCCACCACCGCCGCGACCTGGGGGTCCACCCGGGTCCGGCGCACCACGGCCCCGCCGAGCAGGGCGATCCGGCGCTGCTCGGCGGCGGGCAGCCGGGCGGTGGCCCCGTCGGCGACCGGGTCGAGCAGGGAGAGCTGGCCGATGTCGTGCATCAGGGCCGCGTGCTCCAGCACGGTCAGCTGCGCCCCGGTGAACCCCAGCTCCCGCCCCACGGCGGTGGCGAGGGCGGCGACCCGGCGGGCGTGGCCGGGCGGGGTGTACCCGGCGATCTCGGTGGCGCGGGCGAGCGAGGCGACGGTCTGGCCATAGGTCGTCCGGACGGCCGCGTACCGCCGGAAGGAGACCTGGGTCAGCAGCGGTGGCACACAGAGCACGGGCAGCGCCCACAGCCCGGCGACGGCCACCCCCAGCGCCATCACCACCCCGCTCGCCCCGACGGCGGACCCGATCCCGGCGAGCGCCCGCAGCTCGTCCTGGAGGAACGGTCCGTACGGGGGTGGCTTCCCGGTGCCGTACGGGGACGGGCTCGACCGTTCGTACGGGGGCGGGGTGCCGCCGGTCCCGTACGGCAGGGCCCTCGCGCGCGCCACGACGGCGGCGAGCAGCGCGTCGCAGAGCGCGGTCAGCACCAGCAGGCCGAGCAGGAACAGGGCGAACCGCGGCCCGTCCCCGAACCACCGCACCGCCTGCCCGGAGTTGTACAGCGGCTGGAAGCAGACGGCGGCGAACCCCACCGTGAGCACCCGCCGCGCCACCCGGTCCGCGTCCGGCCCCGCGCCCCGGGCGAGCTGCTCCACGGCGGCCACGAGCTGCCCGGCGGCGACCACGGCGACCACCTGGAGGGGCCCGTGCCCGGTCGGCTCCCCCGCGCTGTCCCCGAGCAGGGCGTACGCCAGCGCCCCGGCGGCGGCGAGCGGCGCGGGCTCCCGCTCCCCGGGCGCGCCGCCCCGGCGGGCCAGTTCCCCGAGGGCGACGAGGAGCCCGAAGGCGAGGGCGTGGCCGGGCTCGGTGAGGCCGTACCGGAGGGTGTGCGCGAGCGCGGCGAGGACGAGGAGGAGGGCGGCCGCGCGCAGGGCGATGAGGGCGGGCGGGGTGGGGGCGCCGGAACGCTCGCGGCTGCTCGGGGGCGTAGGACTTCTCACGGGGCTCTTCACTCGTACCGGGCCGGGGAAGGGCTTCGCCGGTCAGCTCCCTCGCGGGCCGTGGGGAGGACGGCCGCCGCTCCCGCCTCGTCCGCCGTCACCGCCGGGTCCGCGCCGCTCCAGCCGTACCGGCCCACGGCGCGGTCCAGCGCCCGCACCATGCGCGGGTCGAACTGGCTGCCCGCGCACCGCCGCAGCTCGGCCAGGGCGGCGGGCACGGGCCGTGCGCGCCGGTAGGAGCGGGTCGAGGTCATGGCGTCGAAGGCGTCGGCGACCGCGACGATCCGGGCGGACTCGGGGATGCGTCCGCCGCTGAGCCCGTACGGATAGCCGGTGCCGTCGAGCCGTTCGTGGTGGTGCAGGATCGCGTCGCGGGCCTCGTCCAGGAAGCCGATGCCGCGCACGATCTCGTGCCCGTACTCCGGGTGCAGCTCCATGACCCGGCGCTCCTCAGGGGTGAGCGGGCCGTCCTTGCGCAGCACCCGGGTCGGTACGCCCAGCTTGCCGACGTCGTGCAGGACCCCGGCGAAGCGGAGCGCCTCCAGCCGGTCCCGGTCCATGCCGAGTTCACGGGCGATCAGGACGGAGGCCCGGCCGACGCGCTCGCTGTGGCCGCGCGTATAGGCGTCCTTGATGTCGACGGCCTGGACCAGTGCGCGGATGGTGGCGCGGTGGGCGGCGTCCTCGCGGTGGTACCGGGCGAAGACCCAGCAGGAGATGTACATCGGCAGCAGGACGAAGAGCGCGGAGCCGGGCCCGTACGAGCTGCGCCACAGCACTGCGGGCATCAGCCCGGCGAGCGCGTGCACCAGGTGGGGCCCCAGGGCGCGCGGCAGCAGGGTGCGCCAGGAGCGGCGTACGGGCTGTCCTTCGGCCGCCGCGAGGATGACGCAGTCCAGGGCCGTCAGCACCAGGCTGAAGGCGAGGGCCGCCGCGCAGGCGGGCAGCAGGGCGTACGGGAGGTCCGGGGCGGCGATCGAGGCGGGGCCACCGAGGAACGTATGGGTCCAGGAGGCGGCGCAGCAGGCGAGGGCGAGCTGTGCGGCCCGCCAGGCCCGGCGGGCCGCGAAGGGCGGCCGGTCCACCCGGCCCGCCAGCGCCGCCACGGCCGCGACCAGCGCGGCGGCCGGGGGCGGCAGGAGGAAGGCGGCGACGGGCAGGAGGGGGAGGAACGATCCGGCACCGGCCTGGACCGAGCCCGGGCCGAAGCGGCGGCCGACGGACTCGCAGAGGAGGCAGAGGGCGGCGAGGAGGCCCAGATCGCCCCAGGGGACGGCGGAGCCGGGACGTACCACCGGGAGGGCACAGCAGACGGCTGCCGCCACCGCCGCCAGGATGCAGACGCGCGCCGCCGCCGGTGTACCCCTCACGCCCGCACTCGCCCCCCTGGTGGTCCATGGAGGCGCCACGCTAGCGATTCGGCGGACTCAGGGAGCCGCTACGGGGGCGATTAGCACATTCGGGTGACGGCAGCGGTGACCGTGGCGTTCGCGGTCCGGCTACTCCCTACTCCCGCGCGGTCGCGGCCCGGTCGGTCTGATCCGCGTCGGCGACGGTGATGTCCTGCTCGGGCACCGCCTCACCGGCCCTGATCAGGTCGATCCGGCCCATCACCTTGGAGCGCAGGTCGGTCGGGACCTCGTCCTGACCGCAGCAGCGCTTGACCAGCTTCTTCACGGCCTGCTCCAGGCCGTACTTCTCCAGGCACGGGGAGCACTCCTCGAAGTGCACCTCGAACTTGGTGCAGTCGCCCTCGGGCATCTCCCGGTCGAGGAACTCGTAGAGATGGTCGAGGACCTCCGAGCAATCCGTCTCGTGCGGCTCTCCGCAGCTCATGAGGTAGAGCCCTTCCGATCGTCCGAACCACCGGTGCCGGCCGCGACGAGCCCGCGCTCACGGGCGTAGTCCTCCAGCATGCCGCGCAGCTGACGGCGGCCACGGTGCAGCCGGGACATCACCGTACCGATGGGAGTCCCCATGATGTCCGCGATCTCCTTGTACGCAAAGCCCTCGACGTCGGCGAGATAGACGGCGATGCGGAACTCCTCGGGAATCGCCTGGAGCGCGGCCTTCACATCGGAGTCCGGGAGGTGGTCGAGCGCCTGGGACTCGGCGGAACGGAGACCGGTCGACATGTGCGACTCGGCACGCGCCAGCTGCCAGTCCTCGATCTCCTCGGCGGCGCTGCGCTGGGGCTCGCGCTGCTTCTTGCGGTACGAGTTGATGAAGGTGTTGGTGAGGATGCGGTACATCCACGCCTTGAGGTTCGTGCCCTCACGGAACTGGTGGAAGGAGCCGTACGCCTTGGCGTAGGTCTCCTGGACCAGGTCCTCGGCATCGGCGGGATTGCGCGTCATGCGCAGCGCGGCCGAGTACATCTGGTCGAGAAAGCCGAGGGCGTCCCGCTCGAAACGCGCGTTGCGCTCGGCGGGCGTCTCCGGTGCGCGGCCGTCGTCGGTCCCTGTGTCGGTCCCAGTGACCGGACCCACCTCCTCCAACGATGTGGCGGAGCCGAAACCGGACCCGCTCGCCTCGGAGAATAGTCGACCTTGCTGGGAGACGGCCTGTCCATTTGCACCGCCCGCCGACCGCGCACGGGTGGTCTTCGCCGCAGGCAGCACGGTCCACTCCAGTTCAGCGGCGTTCGAGCGGCTGGGGCAGATGGTCGAACCCATGCGACGGACTCCCTCTCCACGTGCGGTGGTGGTGTAGCGGCGTTGTGGTGCGGCGGCATCGGTGCACCGGCGTCGTCATACCGACGTACCGGCGTTGTTGTACCGACGTCCCGAACAACAGCGCCCCTGTACGCCGCATTCCCGTGGCCCGTGTCACCCGAGTGCGGTGAGCCACTCCGTCACCGCGCCGGTCAGGACGGCCATCGCCTGATCCTCACTCAGCCCGGACTTCTTCGGTACGGCGAAGCCGTGGTCCCCGTAGGGCACTTCCCGCAGCTCGTACGGTCCGGCCGGGAACTCCTCCGGCCGCCCGAACGGGTCGTTGCCGCCCTGGACCACCAGGGTGGGGACGCCCGTGCCCAGCAGCTCGTCCGCCCGGGACTTCTCCGGCTTGCCCGGCGGGTGCAGCGGGAAGCTGAGCGCGAGGACCGCGCGGGCGCCCAGCTCGGTGGCGGTCCGGCAGGCGACGCGGGCCCCGGCGCTGCGGCCTCCGGAGACGACCGGCGGCCCGGCGGCGGCCAGGGCGGGCCACACGCCCCGCCAGCCGGTGTCCAGGGTCTTCGGTGCGGGCGCCACCTTCTTCCCGGCCACCCGCCAGGGCTGCTCCACCAGGGCGACGGTGACACCGTGTGCGGGCAGGACGGCGGCCAGGGCCTTCAGGTCGCGGGCCTCGATGCCGCCCCCGGCCCCGTGGCTCGCGGCCAGCACGAGGCGAGGCGCGGTGGCGGCCGGGAACCAGGTGATCCGGGCCTCGCCGGTGTCGGTGGTGACGTTCTGCGTACGGGGTTGCGTTCGGGACTGTGTACGGGGTTGACGACTCACGGGGCCATCCTCCCCCGGGCGCCGCTCAGAACAGCGTCGCCTCCTCCGGCGCGGCCAGCTCCTCCAGCAGTTCGGGCCCGTTGTTGCGGACGTTGCTGACGGCGGTGGCGACCGGGTAGGCGCGCATCAGCCCGCCGGGCGGCGGCTCCAGCAGCGCACGCAGCTCGTCGGGGTCGGTGTGCGAGGGGTCCAGCCAGGTGTCCCAGCGGTCCGGGGTGAGCATCAGCGGCATACGGGGGTGGATGTCGGCGAGGGCGCCCGGACCCTCGGCGGGGGCGACGGCCAGGGGCGTGGTCTCGGCCTCGGTGGTGATCACCGAGCACGTCACCCACCAGGCGTTCTCGTGCTCGCCGGGGAGGGTCGGGTCGCGCCAGAACTCGTACAGTCCGGCCATCGCGAAGACCGAGCCGTCGGCGGGGGTGACGAAATACGGCTGCTTGCGCGCCCGCTTCTTGCCCTTCTTCTCCTCCAGCTGCCGTTCCTCCGCGCCGGTGACCCACTCGTAGTACCCGTCGGCGGGCAGGATGCAGCGGCGCTGGGCGAAGGCCCGGCGGAAGGAGGGCTTCTCGTGCACGGTCTCCGCGCGGGCGTTGATCATCCGGGCGGCGCCCTCGGGGGTCTTCGACCAGGAGGGCACGAGTCCCCATTTCAGGGACCGCATCTGGCGAACCGGACGCCGGTCGTCCGCGTCCTTAACAGGACGCTCCAGTACCGCGTAGACCTCTTTGGTCGGCGCCACGTTCCAGTCCGGCTCCAGGGTCTCGGTGGGTTCCCACTTCTCGACCCCGAAGAGTCCGGTCAGGTCCTCGGGTTTCCGACTGGCTGCAAACCGTCCGCACATAAGTGCCAGACTGCCACGACCGCCCGCCCCCACCGCAAGGAGTCGCCCGGCCGATGAACAGCACCGAACTGGGCGACCTGTGGGACCGCCTCACCGGCACCCAGCCCGCCCCCGAGCAGTGGCTGGTGGTGGTGACCGCCGCCCTGGCGCTCATCGCCGTCGTGCCGAACCCGATATGGCGGCTGGCCCGCAACACCATCACCATCGCCCACGAGGGCGGCCACGGCCTGGTGGCCCTGCTCACCGGGCGCCAGCTCTCCGGCATCCGGCTGCACTCGGACACCAGCGGGCTGACCGTGAGCCGGGGCAAGCCCACCGGGATCGGCATGATCCTCACGGCGGCGGCGGGCTACACGGCCCCCTCCCTGCTGGGTCTGGGCGGTGCCTGGCTGCTGACCAATGGCCGGATCACGCTGCTGCTGTGGATCGCGACGGCGCTGCTCGCCGCGATGCTGGTGATGATCCGCAATGTGTACGGGGCCCTCACCGTCATCCTGACCGGTACGGCCTTCCTGCTGGTGTCCTGGCTGACCTCGTCGGACGTGCAGTCGGCGTTCGCGTACGCGGTGGTCTGGTTCCTGCTGCTGGGCGGGGTCCGGCCGCCCTTCGAGCTCCAGTCCAAGCGGCGCTACGGCGGTGCCCCGGACTCCGACGCGGACCAACTGGCCCGGCTGACGCACGCCCCGGCGGCGCTGTGGCTGTTCCTCTTCCACGCGGTGTCGCTCTGCTCGCTGATCGGCGGCGGACGGTGGCTGCTCGGGTGGTGAGGCCGCCGGGGGCGGTGGGGCCGCCGAGGTGGCGGGACCCCTGCCTCCCGCGCGGAAGACGATCCGGTCCGTACCAGTCCTTCGTTACGGACCGGTTTCCTCCCTTTTGGTGACGATCCGGGTTTGCGCGGAGCCACTAAAGTAAGGGCCATGACCGAGAGTTCCGTGCACCCCGCCCTCTGGCCCGCCCCTCACGCGAGCGGAGCCGTCGACGCGACCGTCACCGTGCCCGGATCGAAATCGGTCACCAACCGGGCGCTCGTGCTGGCCTCCCTCGCCTCCGAGCCGGGCTGGCTGCGCCGCCCGCTGCGCTCCCGCGACACCCTGCTGATGGCCGAGGCGCTGCGCGCGATGGGCGTCGGCATCGAGGAGACCGTCTCCTCCAGCTCCACCGTCGCGGGCGAGCCCGGCGGCTCCGGCGAGGCATGGCGGGTCATCCCGGCGGGGCTGCACGGCCCGGCCACCGTCGACGTCGGCAACGCCGGCACCGTCATGCGCTTCCTGCCGCCCGTCGCCACGCTCGCCGACGGCCCGATCCGCTTCGACGGCGACCCGCGCTCGTACGAGCGTCCGCTGACCGGTGTGATCGAGGGGCTGCGGGCGCTGGGCGCGCGGATCGACGACGACGGGCGCGGCGCGCTGCCGCTGACCGTGCACGGCGGCGGGGCGCTGGACGGCGGCCCGGTGGCGATCGACGCCTCGTCGTCCTCGCAGTTCGTCTCGGCGCTGCTGCTGTCGGGGCCGCGGTTCAACCAGGGCGTGGAGGTCCGGCACACCGGCTCCGTCCTCCCCTCGATGCCGCACATCCGGATGACCGTCGACATGCTGCGGGCCGTCGGCGCGCAGGTGGACGAGCCGGAGACGGGCGGCGAGCCGAACGTGTGGCGGGTCTCCCCCTCCGCGCTGCTCGGCCGGGACCTGACGATCGAGCCGGACCTCTCCAACGCGCAGCCGTTCCTGGCCGCCGCGCTGGTGACCGGCGGCCGGGTCACCATCCCCGACTGGCCCGAGCGGACCACCCAGCCGGGTGACGCCCTGCGGGAGATCTTCACCGCGATGGGCGGCAGCTGCGAGCTGACCGAGCGCGGGCTGACCTTCACCGGTACGGGCCGTATCCACGGCATCGACGTGGACCTCGGCGAGGTCGGCGAGCTGACCCCGGGCATCGCGGCGGTCGCGGCGCTGGCCGACTCCCCCTCCACGCTGAGCGGCGTCGCCCATCTGCGGCTCCACGAGACGGACCGGCTGGCCGCGCTCACCAAGGAGATCAACGAGCTGGGCGGTGACGTCACCGAGACCGCCGACGGGCTCCACATCCGCCCGCGCCCGCTGCACGGCGGCGTCTTCCACACGTACGACGACCACCGCATGGCCACCGCCGGGGCGATCATCGGCCTCGCGGTCAAGGGCGTAGAGATCGAGAACGTGGGCACGACCGCCAAGACCCTGCCGGACTTCCCGGACATGTGGACCGGAATGCTCGGGATCTAGATCATGCGCCGCTACGGGAAGAACCCCGACGAGGACGACATCCGCGTCCGCCCCAACCGCAAGGGCAACCGGCCGCGTACGCACATCCGGCCCAAGCACGAGGACGCCGAGGACGGCATGGTCCTCACCGTCGACCGGGGCCGGCTCACCTGCCTCGTCGACGGCCGGACCGTGGTGGCGATGAAGGCCCGCGAGCTGGGGCGCAAGGCCGCCGTGGTCGGCGACACCGTCTCCATCGTCGGGGACCTGTCCGGCGAGAAGGACACCCTGGCCCGGATCGTGCGCATCGCCTCGCGCCGTACGGTGCTGCGGCGCACGGCGGACGACGACGATCCGTACGAGCGGGTAGTCGTCGCCAACGCCGACCAGCTGGCGATCGTCACCGCGCTGGCCGACCCGGAGCCCCGCCCCCGCATGATCGACCGCTGTCTGGTGGCCGCGTACGACGGCGGGCTCACCCCGCTCCTGGTGCTGACCAAGTCGGACCTGGCCTCGCCGGACAAGCTGCTGGAGGCGTACACCCCGCTCGGCGTCCCGTACATCGTGACCAGCCGCGAGGAGCTGGAGAGCGGCGGCGCGGCGGAGCGGGTGCGCGAGCAGCTGGCGGGGAAGGTCACCGCCTTCGTCGGGCACTCCGGGGTCGGCAAGACGACGCTGGTCAACGCCCTGGTGCCGAAGGACCGGCGGCGGACCACCGGCATCGTCAACGCGGTCACCGGCCGGGGCCGCCACACCACCACCTCCGCGCTCGCGCTGCCGCTGCCCGACGGGCGCGGCTGGGTCGTCGACACCCCCGGCGTACGGTCGTTCGGGCTGCACCACGTCGATCCCTCGCGCGTCATCCACGCCTTCCCCGACCTGGAGCCGGGCACCGAGGAGTGCCCGCGCGGCTGCACCCACGACGAGAACCAGCCGGAGTGCGCGCTGGACGCCTGGGTGGCCGGGGGCCACGCCGATCCGGCCCGGCTCGACTCGCTGCGGCGGCTGCTCGCGACCCGCGAACGGCGCGAGGGCGACTGAGCAGGGGCGGCGGCGGGGGCAGCTGCGGAGCGGCCGTTTTCGGCCGGTGTCCTGCGGGCCTGTTTGCGGGTTTCAACGACTGGTAAAGGCATAATCGCCCCGTGCGGGTGCGTCACTTCGCCTGCCGGGTACGTTCACGAACCGACGATGGGCACCTACGCGGAGGCAACGGACGATGGCATGGCTGCTGGTCGTGGTCGCCGGACTGCTGGAGACCGGCTTCGCCGTCTGTCTGAAGCTCTCGCACGGCTTCACCCGGCTCTGGCCGACCCTGGCGTTCGGGGCGTTCGCCCTGGCCAGTTTCGGCCTTCTGACGATGGCTCTGAAGAAGCTCGACGTCGGTCCGGCGTACGCGGTGTGGACCGGCATCGGCGCGGCCGGTACGGCGATCTACGGCATGGTCTTCCTCGGTGACGTCGTCTCGACGCTGAAGCTGGTGTCGATCTCGCTGGTGATCATCGGTGTGATCGGGCTCCAGCTGTCCGGTTCCGCGCACTGAGACCTCGGCCCGGCGAAGTCGCCGGGCACGATCACGTACGAGAGCGCGAGCCGGAGTACGGTCTCGCAGCGCACCGCCGTCCGGTGCGCCGCCGCCCTGTCGGTCGCGGTCCGGTGTGCCGCCGCCCTGTCCGTGACCGTCCTGGGCCCCGCTGTCCCGTCCGTGACCGACCCGGGCGCCGCTGTCCGGTGCGCCGCCGTCTCTCCCAGCGTCGTGGGCGGGAGCGGCGGCGTTACGGTCTCCGAGGCGGCCACCATCCGGTCGCGGGCCAGCCCGAGCAGCTGGGCGGGGGCCGGGACCTCATGGCCGGGGCGGGGTGACCACTCCCCCCAGAGCCCCGTCAGCAACCCCCTGACCAGCGGGTCCTCACGGGCCGCCCGTACGGTCCAGTGCGCCACGGCGGCCGGATGCTCCGGCGCGGGCGCCGCGAGTGCGCGGTCCACGCCGGCCAGATAGCCGTCGGCGGCCCGGCGCAGCAGGGCGGTGGCGAGCCCGCCCTTGGTGCCGAACTCGTTGTAGAGGGTCTGCCGCGAGACACCGGCCAGCGCGGCGACCTCGACCATCCGGACCGTGCGCCAGGGCCGCTCGGCGAGCGCCCTGAGGGCGGCGTCCAGCAGGGCTTCTCGCGCTGTCGGCATCGCCGCCTCCCACACCCCGGGGCCGTGCCGGGGGCCTGCGGTTCAGAGTTGAGGCGCGGGTAGGGGCTGTCAAGGGTCCGCGTACGGGGCGGGGGCGCCGTGGGTCCCCGGTGCGGGGCCGGGGGCCGCTGGCCCGTGCCCCGTACCGCTGGATACTGTGACGGCATGCCCGACTACCACGATGACCTGCGCCTCGCCCACGTACTGGCGGACGCCGCCGACGCGGCGACCATGGACCGGTTCAAGGCCCTCGACCTGAAGGTGGAGACCAAGCCGGACATGACTCCGGTGAGCGAGGCCGACAAGGCCGCCGAGGAGCTGATCCGCGGCCATCTGCACCGGGCCCGCCCGCGCGACGCGATCCTGGGCGAGGAGTACGGCGTCGAGGGCACCGGGCCCCGGCGCTGGGTGATCGACCCGATCGACGGCACCAAGAACTACGTGCGCGGTGTGCCGGTGTGGGCGACGCTGATCGCGCTGATGGAGGCGGGGGAGAACGGTTTCCAGCCCGTCGTCGGGGTGGTCTCCGCGCCCGCGCTGAACCGGCGCTGGTGGGCGGCGAAGGGCTCCGGCGCGTACTCCGGGCGCAGCCTCACGTCCGCGACCCGGCTGCGGGTGTCGAAGGTGGAGACCATCGCGGACTCCTCGTTCGCGTTCTCCTCACTGGGCGGCTGGGAGGAGCAGGGCCGCCTGGACGGCTTCCTGGACCTGACCCGGGCCTGCTGGCGGACCCGGGGGTACGGCGACTTCTGGCCGTACATGATGGTCGCGGAGGGGTCCGTGGACATCTGCGCGGAGCCGGAGCTCTCGCTCTGGGACATGGCGGCGAACGCGATCATCGTGCAGGAGGCGGGCGGCCGGTTCACCGACCTGGACGGGGCCGACGGGCCCGGCGGCGCCAACGGGGCCGCGTCGAACGGCCTGCTCCACGACGAGCTGCTGGGCTATCTCAACCAGCGTTACTGACGCTTCCACCGATCACCGGGCGTGCTGGGAGACGCGGCGCGTTCGGTGACCAGGCGCGCCGTGGACGCGGCGCGTGCTCGCGCACTCCCCCGGTGCACGCCCGGCCACCCCTTGTCGACCCGCCCCAAGGGTGCCACTCTGAGAGTCCCCCCACTTGTGAACTTGTGAATCGACTCACAGAGTCGGCGCTCCGAGGAGGTGGCTCGCTCCATGCTCGTCCGTGACGCCATGAGCACGGTGGTCCTCACCATCGGCCCCAACCACACGCTCCGCCAGGCCGCCCGGCTGATGTCGGCCCGCCGTATCGGGGCGGCCGTCGTCCACGACCCGGACACCTGCGGGCTCGGGATCATCACCGAGCGCGACATACTCGACGCGGTCGGCTCGGGTCAGGACCCCGACCTGGAGACCGCCTCCGCCCACACCACCACCGACGTGGTGTTCGCCGCCCCGGCCTGGACCCTGGAGGAGGCCGCGGAAGCCATGACGCACGGCGGGTTCCGGCATCTGATCGTGCTGGACGGCACCGGCCCGGTGGGCATCGTGTCGGTGCGCGACATCATCCGCTGCTGGGCGCCCACCCGCCGCCGTACGGTCACCGCCGCCGGGACGGCCTAGCGACGGACCACGGGGCCGGTCCCGTGACGCCCGGTGGGCCGGACCCCCGTGAGGGAGTCCGGCCCACCGTCGACGGCAAGCGTCGGGTCAGCCGCGAAGGGCCTGGACCGCGGCTTCCAGCCGCTTGCCGAAGTCGTCGTCCGCCCGGCGGAAGTTGTTGATCGCGCGTTCGGCGATCTCGTCGCGCGAGACCTTGGCGATGAACCCGGAGAGGTTCTCGACCAGCCGGACCTTCTCGTCCTCCGACATCAGCCGGTAGAGGTTTCCGGCCTGGACGAAGTCGTCGTCCTCGGCGTGGGCGGGGGCCTCGGTGTTGCCGGTGGTGCCGGTGACCGGCAGCGGCTGCCAGAGCGGACGGTCCGTCTGGGAAGGGCCGCCGAAGCTGTTCGGCTCGTAGTTCCTGGCGCCCTTGTGACGGCCGTCGTAGAGGAAGCCGTCCCGGCTGTTGGTGCGCGCCTCGGTGGCGTGCGGGCGGTTCACCGGCAGGTGGTCGGCGTTGATGCCGACGCGGTAGCGGTGGGCGTCGCCGTACGCGAAGAGACGGCCCTGGAGCATCTTGTCCGGGGACGGACCGATGCCCGGCACGAAGTGGGCGGGGCTGAAGATGGACTGCTCGACCTCGGCGAAGACGTTCTCCGGGTTGCGGTTGAGCTCCAGCTTGCCGATCTCGATCGGCGGGTAGTCCGCGTGCGGCCACACCTTGGTGAGGTCGAACGGATTGAAGCGGTACGTCGCCGCGTCCGCCGCGGGCATGATCTGGACCTGCACCGTCCAGGACGGGAAGTCACCGCGCTCGATCGCCTCGCGCAGATCGCGCTGGTGGCTGTCGGGGTCCTCACCGGCGAGCTTGTTGGCCTCGGCCTGGGTGAGGTTCTTGATGCCCTGGTCGGTCTTGAAGTGGTACTTGACCCAGAAGACCTCACCGGCCTCGTTGTTCCACTGGAAGGTGTGCGAGCCGTACCCGTTCATGTGGCGGAGCGTGGCCGGGATGCCCCGGTCGCCGAAGAGCCAGGTCACCTGGTGCGTCGACTCGGGGGACAGCCCCCAGAAGTCCCAGACGTTGTCCGCCTCCTGGGAACCGGTGTACGGGTCGCGCTTCTGGGTGTGGATGAAGTCGGGGAACTTGATGGCGTCCTTGATGAAGAACACCGGGGTGTTGTTGCCGACGAGGTCGTAATTGCCCTCCTCGGTGTAGAACTTCAGCGCGAAGCCGCGCGGGTCGCGCACGGCGTCGGCGGAGCCGAGGTTTCCGGCGACCGTGGAGAAGCGCAGGAACGTCTCGGTCTGCTTGCCGACCTCGGAGAGGAACTTCGCCCGGGTCCACCGCGTCACGTCACGGGTCACGGTGAAGGTGCCGTACGCACCGGCGCCGCGGGCGTGCACGACGCGCTCCGGGATGCGCTCCCGGTTGAAGTGGGCGAGCTTCTCCAGGAGCGCCTGGTCCTGGACGAGAACCGGACCGCCGGCGCCCGCGGTCTCGCTGTTCTGGTTGTCGGCCACCGGGGCCCCGGCCTCCGTGGTGAGCGGTCCCTGCGTCACGTGCGCCTCCTGCGTCGCGTTCCTGCACAGTCCTTCCGGCTCTGTACAGCCCTGTCCCTTGGCTAATGCCGGTCCCGATCCTACAATGGACAATGTCTAAGTCAAGCGAGCATCCAAATTCACACCCGATCGGGACTCGATCCCGCCACTGTTAGGCTGGGCTGCATGAGCGACCTGCTGGAACGACTCCGTGGACGTGGCTGGCGCATGACGGCGCAGCGGCGTGTCGTGGCCGAGGTCCTCGACGGGGACCATGTGCACCTGACGGCTGACGAGGTCCACGCGAGGGCCGTCGCCAAGCTGCCCGAGATCTCCCGCGCCACCGTCTACAACACCCTCGGCGAGATGGTGTCCCTGGGCGAGGTGCTGGAGGTCTCCACCGACCGCCGGGCGAAGCGGTACGACCCGAACGCGCACCGCCCGCACCACCATCTGATCTGCGGACAGTGCGGCGCGATCCGCGATGTGCACCCGGCGGGCAACCCGCTGGCGGACCTGCCTGCGGACGAGCGCTACGGCTTCACGGTCTCCGGCGTCGAGGTGACGTACCGGGGGCTCTGCCCGAGCTGCGCCGCCGCTGCCTGAGCCTGCGAGCTGCGCCGGGCCCGCCTCCCGCGAGGCGGGCCCGGCTTTTCGCTGCCCGCTCCTCGCGCCGTTCCGGACAGGACGAGGGCCCGGACATGACGAAGGCCCGGATCTCTTATGGAGATCCGGGCCTTCGTTCTTCAGTAGCGGGGACAGGATTTGAACCTGCGACCTCTGGGTTATGAGCCCAGCGAGCTACCGAGCTGCTCCACCCCGCGTCGGTGAATGCAACATTACGTCAGCGGGTCGAACGGCGCAAATTCCTTCACGCCCGCCCCGGGGGTCCCGGATTTCCTTCACGCCCGCCACCGGGGCCCCGGGCGTTACGCGGTCAGCTCCTGGTGCAGCGCCTCGCGCAGCCGCGCCGCCCGCTCGGCGACCTCGGCCGGGCCCAGCTCCACGGCACGGGCGCACCAGCGCTGGCCCTCGGTGAGCTCGCCCCGGCGGGCGGCGAGCAGGGCCAGCCGCAGCGCGGCCCGGCCGTGACCGGCGTTGGCGGCGCGGCTCCACCACAGGGCGGCCTCGCGCTCGCTGCCCTCGCGGGCCAGCAGCAGCCCCAGGTTGAAGGCCCCGTTGCGGCTGCCCGCCTCGGCGGCCTCCCGGTACCAGTGGGCGGCGCTCTCCACGTCGCCCCGGGCGGCGGCGAGCATGCCGACCCGGACCTGGGCGCGGCGGTGGCCCTGCTGGGCGGCCCGCTCGTACCACTCCTCGCACTCGGTCTTGGCGGGCATCGGCTCGCCCAGCGCGGGCGGGCCCGGCGGCGGCTGGCGCGCGTCCAGCACCCCGGCCAGCCGGAACGCCGCCTCTGCGCTGCCGCCGCCCGCGGCGCAGCGCAGATGGCGCTCGGCCTCCCGGTCCTCGCCGTCGCGGAGCAGGGCCATGCCGACCTGGAGCGCCGCGTCGGTGTGCCCGGCCGCCGCCGCCCGCTGGTACCAGCCCAGCGCCGTACGGTCCTCGTCGCGGCCCGCGTGCAGGATGCCGAGGTTGAAGGCGGCGTCCACGCTGCCCGCCTCGGCCGCCTTGGAGAACCAGGGCTCGGCCCCGGTGTGGTCCCCGGCCTGGAGGAGGAGCACGGCGAGCGCGTTGGCGGCCTCGCGGTGCCCGGCGTAGGCGGCGCGGCGATACCACTGCTCGGCCTGCGGCGTACGGTCCTGGGCGGCGCAGAGCAGCCCGAGGTTGTACGCCCCGTTGACGTCACCGGCGTCCATGGCGGCGCGGTACCAGCGCTCGGCGGTCTGCTGCTCGCCGCGCGCCGCATGCAGGGCGCCCAGCGCGTTGGCCGCGTTGCCGTCGCCGTCCTGGGCGGCGCGCAGCCACCACACGGCGGCGCTCTCCTCGTCGCCCGCGTCGCGCAGCAGGAAGCCGAGCGCGCAGGCGGCGCGGGCCTCGCCCTCCTTGGCCGCGGTGAGGTACCAGCGGCCCGCCTCCTTGAGCTCGCCGCGCTGCTCCAGGATCGCGCCGAGGTGGAGGGCGGCGCGGCGGTGGCCCCGGGCGGCGGCGCGGCGATACCACTGCTCGGCCTCGCCGACCCGGCCCGTGGCCGGACCGGCCACGGGGCTGTCACCGCCGACGGGAGCGCCCTTCGTGCCGGGCGTACCCTTCGTACCGGTGACGCCCGTCGCGCCGGTCGTACCGTTCGCGCCGGTCGCATGCTTTGTGCCGGTCGCGCCCGCCGCCCGCGCGTCGGGCGCAACCGGGTCGGCGTGGGGCCCGAGGCTCATACCGGTGCGGCCGGTGCCGGTCCCCCGGCCCAGGCCGAAGGCGCCGTGCGGGTCCTCGACCGCGTTCCGCTCCAGGGTGCGGGCCAGCCGGTACGCGGCCTCCCGGTGTCCCTGCTCGGCGGCGGCGCGCAGCCAGCGCTCGGCGCCGACGTCGCCCCGGTGCTCCAGGAGGTCGGCGAGCGCGTAGGCGCCCAGCGCGTGGCCCTGCTCGGCGGACTGGCGGAGCCAGTACTCGGCGCCGGGCTCGTCGCCGCGCTCGCGGAAGTGGCGGCCGAGCGCGTGCGCGGCGGCGGCGGAACCGGCCACGGCGGCGATACGCCACCAGCCCGCGGCCTCGTCCGGGTAGCCGCGCTGGTGGAGCAGGACGCCCAGGTTGTTGGCGGCGGCCCGGTCGCCGTCGGCGGTGGCGGCGCGGAGGTAGGTCTCGGCGCCGTCCAGGTCGCCCCGGCGCAGCAGCAGGGCGCCCAGCACGCTCATCGACGCGGTGTCCCCGGCCTCGGCCGCGCGGCGGTGGCGCGCCTCGGTCTCGGCGCTGTCCGCCGCGTCGACCTCGTCCGTGGTGTCCGCGTCGGAAGGGGTGACGTCCGAAGCAGCCGTGTGCGGGATCGCCGTGTGCGAGGTACCCGTGCGTGCGGCGGTCGCGTGCGAACCGGTCGTGTGCGTGGCGCCGGTGGCGCGTACGGCTTCGGCGTCCGCGTCCTCCACCGTCCCGATGGCGTTGCCCGTGGTGCGCCCCCTGCCCCGGGCCGGCGCCTCGACAGCGGGCCCTGCTTCTCCGGCGGTGGTGACGTCCGCCACCCCGGGCGTGCCCGTGCTCGTCCCGGCCGCCCCGGCGATGACCGCAGCGAAAGCCGCATCTGTCATCGTGTCCGCCTTCTGGCCGTGCCGCTGCACAAACCGCCCTGTCTCCAACAGAGTTGCCCTGTCCCCCATAAATACCATCGTCGCACCACCTGTAACCCGCGTACACCTGGTATATCGCGGTCAGTGAGGTCACTTCAGCGTTTTGTCGACATGCCCACAGAGAGACAAGTCAAACACGCCGGAACCCAACTGGTGCCCAGCGAACCGCACTTCACGCCCACTCGTTCGAGAAAGACACGCTCCGCACGGCGGCATGACGAAGGCCCGGATCTCTGATCGAGATCCGGGCCTTCGTCTTTCAGTAGCGGGGACAGGATTTGAACCTGCGACCTCTGGGTTATGAGCCCAGCGAGCTACCGAGCTGCTCCACCCCGCGTCGTTGTGTTCAAACCGTATCACGACGCGGGGTGGAGCCTTCTCAGGTGCCCTGGTCGCCGCCCGGATCGGCCTCGTCGCCCTCATCGGGCTTCTTGGCCGCGTCGGCTCCGTCGTCCTTCTCCGGCTTCTCGGCCCCGTCGGCCTTGTCGTCGGCCTTGTCGGCCGCCTCACCGCCGCCCGCGGGCTTGGCCTTGGCGGCCCGCTCCAGGGCCTCCTGGAGCGCGTCCTGGGCCTTGCCGTAGGCCGGCCAGTCCTGCTCCTGGAGCGCCTTCTCGCCGTCGGCGTACGCCTTCTGGGCGTCCGCGATGGCCTTCTGCAACGCATCGCCGCCGGTGGCCGGGGGCTTCGTGGTGTCACCCGGCGGGTCACTGGGATCGGGCGGTGTGGTGTCCGCGTCCCCGTCGACCCCGAAGACCGCGTTGAGCGCGTCTCCCAGGTTGTTCTCGAAGACGATCTTCGAACCGTACGAGGCGGCCACCTTGCGCAGCAGCGGGTAGTTCTGGTTGCCACCGCGCGTGTAGACGGGCTCGATGTAGAGGAAGCCGCCTTCGAGCGGCACCGTCAGCAGGTTGCCGTAGTCGATGTCGGAGTCCGTGCCCTTGAGGTTCCTCACGAACTCGGCGACGTCGTCGTTACCGTTCAGCTCACTCTGTACCTGGCCCGGGCCCTTCACCGTGGAGGTGACCCGGAGCAGTCTCATCGTGCCGTAGTCCTTGCTGGCCGCGTCCGCGTTCACCGCCATGAAGGCGCCGAGGTTCGGCCGCCCCCTGGGGGTGAACGTGGTGGTCAGCGAGAACGCCTGCTCGTCCTGGCCCGGCATCTTCATGGACAGGTAGTACGGCGGGACCGAGCCCGAGTCCTTGGTGGTCGGGTCGGCCGGCACCTGCCACGCGTCGGAGCCGCTGTAGAACTGCGCGGGGTCCTCGACGTGGTAGCGGGTGAGCAGCTCGCGCTGGACCTTGAAGAGGTCCTGCGGGTAGCGCAGGTGGTCCATGAGCGTCTGGGAGATCTCCGAACGGGCCTTCACCGTGCCCGGGAACGCCTTGCGCCAGGTCTTGAGGACCGGGTCCTTCGTGTCCCACTCGTAGAGCCTGACCTTGCCGTCGTAGGCGTCGACGGTGGCCTTCACCGAGTTGCGGATGTAGTTGACCTGGTTCTGCTGGGCGACGACCGCGCGCTGGTTGGTGGTCAGCGAGTCGGCCGTGGTGTCGCCGAGCGTCGTCCGGGAGGCGTACGGGTAGCCGTTCGTCGTGGTGTAGGCGTCGACGATCCACTGGATGCGGCCGTCGATGACCGCCGGGTAGGCGTCACCGTCGATGGTCAGCCACGGGGCGACCGCCTCGACGCGCTCCTTGGGCGTGCGGTTGTACAGGATGCGCGAACCGTCACCGATGGCTCCCGAGTACAGGATCTGCGGCTCGCTGAAGGAGACCGCGTACGCCGCGCGGTTGAAGGTGTTGGAGAGGCTGACCCCGCTGTCGCCCTTGTAGCTGGTGGTCTTCTCGCCGTCCTCCTCGTAGTCGAGCTCCTTCTGGGGCCCGCCGACGATGGAGTACTGCTCGGTCTTCTCGCCGTAGTAGATCCGCTGCTCGTACTTCCCGAACTCACCGGTGGACGGCAGACCGGACTCGGTGAAGTCCGGGGAGCCCGTCGGGTTCTTTCCGGTGGTGGTGCCGCGGGCCGCGATGGCGCCGTAGCCGTGGGTGTACGTGAAGTGGTCGTTGATCCAGTTCCGCTTGGGCAGACCCTGGATGTTCAGCTCACGCAGACCGATGATCGTGTCCTGCTCCTTGCCGTCCTCGCCCTTGTAGCGGTCGACGTCGAGCGTCTCGGGGAACTGGTAGTAGTTCCTCCGCTGCTGGAGCTGCTGGAAGGCCGGGGAGACCACGTTGGGGTCCATCACGCGGTAGCTGGCGGCCGTGTTGGCGGCGGCGCGCAGCTTGGCGTCGTCCGTCGTGGTGGCCTGGCCCGAGTAGTCCTCCATCTGGGCGTCATCGATGTCGTACGCATCGCGCGTCGCCTTGATGTTCTTCTGGATGAAGGGCGCTTCCTTGGCCTGCTCGTTCGGCTGGACCTGGAACTTCTGCACGATCGCCGGGTAGAGCCCGCCGATCAGGATCGCCGAGAGCACCATCAGGCCGAAGCCGATGACCGGCAGCTGCCAGGTGCGGCGCCAGAGCGTCGCGAAGAACAGCACGGCGCAGATCGCCGCGATGCAGAACAGGATGGTCTTCGCCGGGAGGTAGGCGTTCGCGTCGACGTACCGCAGGCCCGTCCAGTTCTCCGCGGCCTTGAAGTCACTGGACTTCACCGCGAGCCCATACCGGTCGAGCCAGTAGGCCACGGCCTTCAGGGAGACGAAGATGCCGAGCAGCACCGAGAGGTGGCCGGTGGCCGCTCCGGTGGCACGGGCGCCGGGGCTGGTGATGCGCAGCCCGCCGTACAGGTAGTGGGTCAGGGCGGCGGCGATCAGCGAGAGCACGGTCGCCGCGAAGCCGAAGCCCAGCAGGAAGCGGTAGAACGGCAGGTCGAAGGCGTAGAAGGCGACGTCCAGCTGGAACTGGGGGTCCTTCTGGCCGAACGGCACACCGTTGATGTACATCAGCCACGTGCGCCACTGGCCGGAGGCGGACGCCCCGGCGATCAGCCCGACGAGCGCGGTGACGGCGAGCAGCACCCACTTCTTGAAGGGGGCGACGCTCATGCGGTAGCGGTCCAGGCTCTGCTGCTCCAGCGACATCGCGCTCAGCGGCGGCCGGAGCCGGTGCGCGAGCCAGATGTTGACGCCGATGGCCAGGGCCATCAGCAGTCCGAAGACGAGGAACAGTCCGATCTTGGTCCACAGGGTGGTGGTGAAGACGGAGGAATAGGCGACCGACCGGTACCAGAGCCAGTCCGTCCAGAACCCGGCGAACATGACGAAGGCCATGGCGAGAACCGCCAGGACCCCCAAGGTCATGAGCAGGGTGCGGACGCGCCGGGACGGGCGGCCGACACTGATCCGTGGCCCCGTGGGGCCTCCGCCGCGGTCCGGCATCTGGAAAGCCAACGTGCGCACCTCGAAGTTCGCGGGTCGTCTGGAGCGGGGCCCGGCGGTCGCAGAGCCCACCTATGCAACTTACTGAAGCTTTACCTAGTTCCCGATACCGGGGCCGAAGGAGGCAGGATATTGCCCATGCCCAACGTTTCCCCCGCAGGACCCCCGATGGCCGCGAGCCCGCTGACCGTCGCCGTCCTCGAAATCGACGCCTATGCCTCCACCCTCGGCTGGGACCAGCCCGCCCGGCTGTTCGCCCTGGTCGACACCGCCCGGCTGCGGGCCCAGGAGCCGGGGCTCGCCGCTCAGCTCGGGCTGGACGACACCGCCGCCCCGGCCGCTTCCCTCACCCCGATCGAGCAGGAGGAGCTGCCCGCCGGTACCGCCCTGGACGACTTCCTCGGCACCATCGCCTGGCCCGACGCCGTGGCCGGCTGTGCCATGACCGTGGAGCGGCTGATGCTGCCGCCGTCCGCCGAGGCATCCGTACCGGAAGGGCTCAGCGACAAGAAGCTCACCCAGTGGGTGGCCCGGCACCCGGACCGGCAGGAGGTGCGGATGACGGTGGCCGTGCTGCGGGACGGGGCGCGCGAGTCCGCCGTACGGCTGCGCGAGAAGGACTCCCCCACCGAGGTGCTGACCGGCGCCGGTCTGGTCCCGGGGCTCGCCGAGGCCCTCGCGGCGACGTTCGAGTCCTGACGGACGCCGTCCGTCCGCTCCCCCGACGCGCTGTCAGCTCGCCGAGCAGCTCGGCAGCGCGTCGGTCTTCCCGGAGCTGATCTTCTCCAGCGACTTCACGGCGTCGTCCAGGGTCTTGACCCGGACCAGCGTCAGCCCGTCCGGGGTGTCCGCGGCGGCGGCCGCGCAGTTCTCGTCGGGCGTGAGGAAGTAGCGGGCGCCCTCGTCGCGGGCGCCGACCAGCTTCATGGTGATCCCGCCGATCGGGCCGACCTTGCCCTCGTCGTCGATGGTCCCGGTGCCCGCGATGAACTTGCCGCCGGTCAGATTGCCCGGGGTGAGCTTGTCGATGATGCCCAGGGAGAACATCAGGCCGGCGCTGGGACCGCCGACGTCGGCGAGCTTGATGTCGATCGTGAACGGGAACCTGTGGTCCGTCCCGGCCCGGATGCCGACGACCGCCCGCTCCTTCCCCCCGTCCCCCTCCGAGGCGGGCGCCTTCTCCGTGGTGATGATGACCTTCCGGCTGCCCTCGGGGGCCCGGCCGGCCTTCTCTGCGGCGGCCGCCTCCTTCGCCGGGATGATGGTGAACGTGACGTCCTCGCCGGGCTTGTGCTTCGTGACCAGCTCGGCGACGTCGCCCGGCTCCTTCACCTCGGTGGAGTCGACGGCCTCGATCACGTCACCCGCGTGCAGCTTGCCCTCGGAGGGGCTGCCCTTGACCACGCTGGCGACGACGACCTGGGTGGCGACGGGGATGTCCAGCTCCCTCAGGGCGGCCACCTTGGCGCTCTCCTGGGACTGGCTGAACTCCTCGGCGTTCTCCTGGGTGGACTGCTCCTCGGTCTTGCCGTCCGGGTAGAGCGTGTCGTGCGGTACGACGACGCTGTCGTGGGCCAGCCAGCCCCAGACGGCCTCGCCCAGGTTCATCCGGTAGTCCGCTCCGGTGACCCGGACCGTCGTCATGTTGAGGTTCCCGGTGGTCTCGTACGTGTCGGGGCCCTTGATCCGCAGGACCGGCTCGCCGCGCGCCTCGCCCAGGGTGTTCACCGTCGGTCCGGGGGACATCTCCGCGTACGGCACTTTGATCAGCAGCCCCGCGCAGAGAAGCGCGATGAGGACGAGGGTGGAGGCGAGCATCGTCGCGGTGCGGCGTGGCATGGAACGACAGTACGGGAAGGGCCTGTCCGTCCACCGCCGGGGCCGGTCCGTACGGGGAGCGGCGGGAACGCGGCGGAAAGAAGGTCACGCGGCGTTCGGCGGCCCCTGGAGGGCCTCTAGAGTGCCTCGGAACCGGAGTGCGATTTCTCCATCGCGTCACGGAACCTGGCGTAGCCGGCGAGTTCGGTGACATCGCCGGTCGTGCGATTGCGAGCAGCCCACGTCGCCCATATCGCACCGCCGACAGCAGCGAAAAGTGGAATCAACAGCCAAGCGAGTGCCGCCATTACGACCTCCCTACCCCATGAGCGACCGAGTGATCGATCTGCAGATTAGCGATCGGAACACCAACGCTCGTGGCAGGGGTGCGGTTACGCAAATCGGGGCTGATGCGCCCCGGTCCGGTTTGCGCTCAGCAGGCCCCGACCCACTCCTCCGTGCCGTCGGAGAAACGCTGGTGCTTCCAGATCGGAACCTCGTGCTTGAGGTCGTCGATGAGCTTGCGGCAGGCCGCGAACGCCTCCGCGCGGTGCGGGCAGGCGACGGCGACGACCACCGCCAGATCGCCCACCTCCAGTTCACCCACCCGGTGGACGGCGGCGAGGCCCCGGACCGGGAAGTCGGCGACGACCTTCTCCGCCACCCGGCGCAGCTCGTCCGCGGCGGAGGGGTGGCAGGAGTAGCCCAGCGCACCGACGTCCTGTCCGCCGTCGTGATTGCGCACCGTGCCGACGAAGAGGGCGATGCCCCCCGCGGCGTCGTCCCCGACGGCACGGAAGACCTCGTCGACGGAGAGCGCGGTCTCCCGGATCTCCAGCAGCCGGATGGGGTCCGCTGCCGTCTGCTCGCCGGGGTGGTCCTGGGTGCGTGCCATGCCCCCATCGTGCCGTACGGCACCGACATCGTGGAATTGCCTCTTCGACCGGCGGGCGGCCGGCCGCGTTGGAGCCTCCTACAGGAGGCTGCGGGCGCCGAGGAGCACGTCAGATGCGGCGGCGGGCCTTGCGGGCGCGGCGGACGAGGGCGGCCGTGCCCAGCAGGGCGACGGTGGCCCCGGCGGCGGTGGCGGAGACGGCGGTGGCGTCCTTGCGGCCGAGCCGTCGTCCGGCGACCGTGTGGCGTCCCTCGACCTCCTCCAGGAGCGCGCCGAGCACCTCCTCGTTGGTCCACTTCGGCCGCCACCCGGCGTCGTGCAGCCGGCTCACGCTGACCACCCAGGGGTGCATCGTGTACGCCAGGTCGCCGGCCGGGGACGGGGTGAGCCCGATCCGGTGCAGCCGGGCCGCCGCCCCCAGGGCGACGGCGGAGGGCAGCTCCATCCGGCGTACGCCGCTGAGCTCCTCGACCTCCTCCTGTTCGAGCCAGCCGTCGCAGCCGACCGCCAGCTCTCCGTCGATCTTCTCCAGGGCGGCGTACTCCAGGGCCGTCACCAGGTCCTCGACGTGGCAGAACTGCCAGGTGGGGCGGGAACCGGCGACCACGAGGAGACGCGGTGACTCGAAGTAGCGGGTCAGCGCGGTGTCCGTGCCGCCGACCAGGACGGTGGGGCGCACGACGGTGACGTTGAGCCCGGGGTGCGCGCGGGGCGCGCGGCGGCCCAGCCGTTCGATCTCCAGGAGGTCGCCGACCCCGGTGGCCTCGGCGGTGGCGCGCAGCTCGGCGTCCTCGGAGAGGGGCACGTCGTTGTCGGGCAGCGCCCCGTAGACCATCGCCGAGGTGCACAGGACGACCCGGCGGACCCCGGCGGCGGCCGCGGCCGTGAGGACGGTCTGGGTGCCCCGTACGTTGTACGCGGTGCGGGCGGCGGGGTCGGTCTCCAGGTCGAGATCGAGCGCCAGGTGCACCACGACGTCCGCGCCGCGCAGCTTCTCCGCGATGATCGGGTCGCGGACGTCCAGGATGTGCCAGGTCGCCTCGGAGACCTCTCCGCGGCGCTCGTCGATCGCGATGACCTGCTTGATCTCGTCGGATGCGGCGAGATGGGCGGTCAGCAGCTCACCCACGCCGGTCGCGGCACCGGTGACCGCGACGACGGGTCCCCGGTTCCTGGGGGCCCTGGGGTGCTTCTTTTCGGATGTGCTTTCGGGCGAGGGGTCGGTCAGGTTTCGCGCTGCGCGAACCTGCGGATCTGGGGAACTCACCGGGCGTCTCCAGCGGTTGTCTTCAGTACGTACCCGAATGACGCGTACGTACCAGGTGGCGTCCATCCTGCCGCAGGCCGGGAGTCGGCGGAGCACTGAGGCCCGAAGCGGGCGTGGTGTCTACGCTGGATGGTGATGTCGGGCAGTCGCCGCCGGTTCGAGCCGGCGGCCCTACGAGCCGAGGAAACCCGTGAGTGACACCCCATTCGGATTCGGCCTTCCGCCGGAGGAGCCGGAGAACGGCGACGAGGGCAAGAAGAAGGACCCCACCGAAGGTGGGCAGAGCGCGGGCGGGCCGGGAAACCCGTTCGGCTTCGGGCCGGGGGCGGGCGGGGACAACCCGTTCGCCGCGATGTTCGGCTCGATGAACCCGAACGATCTCGGCGCGGCCTTCCAGCAGCTCGGCCAGATGCTGAGCTACGAGGGCGGTCCCGTGAACTGGGACATGGCCAAGCAGATCGCCCGCCAGACCGTCTCCCAGGGGACGTCCGACGGCACCAAGGACGCCAGCGTCGGCCCGTCCGAGCGGACGGCGGTCGACGAGGCGCTGCGGCTGGCCGACCTCTGGCTGGACGGTGTGACGTCGATGCCCTCCGGTTCGGTCTCCACCGTGGCGTGGAGCCGCGCGGAGTGGGTCGAGGCCACGCTGCCGGCCTGGCAGCAGCTGGTCGACCCGGTGGCCGAGCGGGTGGGCGCGGCGATGGGCGACGTGCTGCCCGAGGAGATGCAGGCCATGGCGGGCCCGCTGATCGGCATGATGCGGTCCATGGGCGGCGCCATGTTCGGCCAGCAGATCGGGCAGGCCGTGGGTGTGCTGGCCGGTGAGGTGGTCGGCTCCACCGACATCGGGCTGCCGCTCGGACCGGCGGGCAAGGCCGCGCTGCTCCCGCTGAACGTGGCGCGGTTCGGCAAGGACCTCAGCGTCCCGCAGGACGAGGTGCGGCTGTATCTGGCCCTGCGCGAGGCCGCCCACCAGCGGCTTTTCGCCCATGTCCCATGGCTGCGCTCGCATCTGTTCGGCGCGGTCGAGTCGTACGCGCGGGGCATCAAGGTCGACACCAGCAAGCTGGAGGACGTCGTCGGCCAGTTCGACCCCTCGCAGCCCGAGCAGTTGCAGGACGCCCTTCAGCAGGGCATGTTCCAGCCCGAGGACACGCCCGAGCAGAAGGCGTCCCTCGCCCGGCTGGAGACGGCCCTCGCGCTCGTGGAGGGCTGGGTGGACGCGGTGGTCCACGAGGCCGCGAAGTCCCGGCTGACCTCGTCGGACGCCCTGCGCGAGACGATGCGGCGGCGCCGGGCCTCCGGTGGTCCGGCCGAGCAGACGTTCGCCACGCTCATCGGTCTCCAGCTGCGCCCGCGCCGGCTGCGGGACGCCTCGCGGCTCTGGGCCTCGCTCACCGACGCCCGGGGCCTGGAGGGCCGGGACGCGCTGTGGGCGCACCCGGACATGCTGCCGACCGCCCACGACCTGGACGACCCGGACGGTTTCGTCCACCACGAGCAGGCGGACTTCTCCGAGCTGGACAAGATGCTCGGCGAGGCCGCGAAGGGCCCGCGGAAGCCCGCCGCCGAGGAGCAGCCGAAGCCCGCCGAGGACCAGGCCGAGGACAAGAAGGAAGAAGACGGCAAGGACGGCCGCGACCAGTGACGCTGCACGACGACGCCACCCTCGTACTGAAGGGTTACGACCCCGCGGACGGGAGCGGCGACCAGGCGGAGCTGCGCGATGCCTACCTGGACCATCTGGCCCGCCACGCCGACGGCATGGGGAAGGCGTGCGGGGCCGGCCATGTGACGGCCAGCGCCCTGGTGATCGACCCGGAGCGGGAGAGGGTCCTGCTCACCCTGCACCGCAAGCTCCGGATGTGGCTCCAGATGGGCGGCCACTGCGAGGAGGGGGACGCCACGCTGGAGACGGCGGCGCTCCGTGAGGCGACGGAGGAGTCCGGCATCACGGGGCTCACCCTGCTGCCGGGCGGACCGGTCCGGCTGGACCGGCACCCCATCCCGGCCCCCTGCAACTGGCACCTCGACGTGCAGTACGCGGCGCTGGCTCCGGCCGGAGCGGCGGAACGGATCAGCGAGGAGTCGCTCGATCTGCGGTGGTTCGGCTACAGGGACGTGCCCGGGGTGGCCGACGCCTCCGTCGTACGGCTGCTGGAGGCGACGCGGTCCCGGCTGTAGCGGGTACATATGCGTAAGGGGCGGCCTCTATAGAGGTCGCCCCTTACCGCTGTGCTCCGGTCAGTTCCAGGCGTTGTTCTGGTTCTGGCCGTAGGCGCCCTGCTGGCCCACGCCGAACTGGGCGCGGGCGCCCTGGCCGATCTGGGCGTTCTGCGGGGGCATGACCTCGCTCGGCTGGACGAGGGCGAAGCCCTGGCCGAGGAAGCTGAGCTCCCAGCCCTCCCCCGTGTTGCCCCGGCGCCGGAAGACGCCGCTGGAGTGCGTCTGGGCCTGCATCTGCACCCGCAGGGCGCTGGACCAGGCCACGATGGCGTCGGCGTCCACGTTGACGTACTTCTCGGGCGTGACCTGCATCATCAGGGGCTGGCCCGAGGTCATGAGAGCGACCTTGCCGGTGCCGGAGATGTTGAGCTGGTACTTGCCGCTGCCGGAGATCCCGTACTGGCTGTCCACCGCGATGACCTCGGTGTGCAGCGAGGAGTCGAGCGCGAGGACATAGGCGCTGTCCACGGTCATCCCCTCGCGGTCGACGTCCACGACGTGGATGTACTGGGCGAGGTTGGCGAAGTAGACGGTGCCCTGGCCGGAGACCCGCATCAGGTCGAGGCCCTCACCGGTGCGTGCGCGGGCGCTGCGCTGCCCGTGCGACTGGTACTCGCCGTCGAAGTCCATCAGGCCCTGGTAGGCGACCATGGCGCCCTTGCGGGCGAGGACGTCGTCCTGCCCGGTCAGCGCCACCCGCAGGAGCTGCGGGTTCTGGATCGTGTACCGGTCCTGGGACTGCTGCTCGGTGTGGCTGAAAAGCGGACTCTGCATGGTGTGTTCCCCTCCCCTCAGTTCCGGACCCGCAGGCGGTCCGTACTGTCCTCGCTCGGCTGGACGACGACGATGCCCTCCCCGGAGAAGGCCATCTGGTACGCCTCCCCGCTGCCGCGGCCGATCAGCGCCCCGGCCTTGAAGCTGCGCTTCCCCTTCACCTTGAGGTGCGTGGACCAGGCGACCAGGGCGTCGGGGTCGACGTACGTCTCGTCCTCGCCGCGTCCGCAGTCGACGACGATCGGGGTGCCCCGGGAGGTGATGGCGACCCATCCGGTGCCCTGGACGACGACGTTCCACAGCCCCTGACCGGCGAACTTGGCCATGCCCTTGACCCTCTCGACGCTCCAGGTGAGGTGCGCGTCGTAGGCGAGGAGGTTGGTGCCGTTGACCGAGATGGACTCGTTGTTCAGGTTGATGACGACCACGTCGGCGCCGTAGTCGGCGAGGTAGAGCAGTCCGTCGCCGGAGCACTTCATGACGGGGGCGCCCTCGCCGGTGATCCACTGGGAGGCGATCTGCCGGACGGCGGGCGGGTTCGGCTCGTACTGGATGAAGCCCTCGTACGCCACCATCGAGCCGGTGCGCGCGTAGAGGTCCTGCCCGGTGGCCATGGCGACCTTGAGCATGGCCGAACCGTGGTTCTCCATACGTGCCGTGACGGGGGTCGGGGCGTAGCCCGCGAGTTGCTGGTTCATGACGGGCTCCCTCAGACCTCGTAGGGCTGGACGACGATGAAGTTGCCGGGGGCTCCCCGGAACTGGAGGTTCACGGTCTCCCCGCTGTGCCCCGGGTAGGCGTTGCGGCGCAGCCGGACCTGGCTGGAGACGATCACCTGGGAGGCGGCCGACCAGGCCACCACCGCGTTGCAGTCGGCGAACGTGGTGGGCGTGACCGGCAGGACGACCGGCGTGCCGTGGGTCTTGATGACCACGGTGCCGGTGCCCTGGAACTGCATGGTGAACAGGGCGCCGCCGGGGATGCCGTGCCCGTCCACCCGGCGGACCTCGTACTGGAGGGACTCGTCGAAGGCGAGGACGCTCTCGGCGGAGACACAGATGGCGTCGCCCTGGAGCTCGATGGGGTGCAGGTACGAGCCCTCCTCGGCGAGGAAGACCTGACCACGGCCGGTACACCGCATCAGCTGCATTTCCTGGCCGGTGGCGTTGCCGACGACCCGGCCGACGAACCCGGCGCCCTTGTAGCCGAAGTCGACCTTGCCCTGGTACATCACCATGCTGCCCTGGCGGGCCAGCACCCCGGTGCCGCCGATGGTCAGGTCGACGCGCATGAGCTGCTGGTTCTGCGGGGTCCAGCGCTGCCCGGTGGAGGTCTCCTTGTACTTCTGGAGGGCCGCGTGCAGCCCGGCACCGGCCGCCGGAGCGCCCTGGGGGACGCCCTGCGGTACGCCGGGGGGCTGCTGCCCGAAGGGGGCCGGGGCGGGCTGCCCGTACGGGGCCGGGACCGGCTGGCCGTAGGGAGCGGGCGCAGGCTGGCCGTAGGGGGGCGTGGGCGGGGCGGCCTGGCCGGGGACCTGGCCGAACTGCGGCTGCGGAGGCTGGTGGAGCTGCTGCGGCTGGCCGTACTGGGCCGGGGGCGTCTGCGGGGTGAGCGGGGCCGCGATGGTGGGCGCGGCGTGCATCGGCTGCTGGGGCGCGGGGGCGGGGGCGGGCGGGGCGCCGAAGGAGGGCGCGGGCTGCGGGGCCTGGGGGGCGGCGGGCGGGGCGGCGAAGGCCGGGGGCGCGGTGGCCTGGGCGGGCGGGGCGAATCCGGGGGCCGCCTGCGGGGCCGCCGGTGCCTCTTCCTCCTCGGCGACCTCGCCGCCGAAGTTCTTCAGGAGCGCTTCGAGACCGCCGTCGAAGCCCTGTCCCACGGCGGCGAAGCGCCAGACGTCCTTCAGGTAGAAGTCACCGAGCATCACCGCGCGCTCGGTGGTGAACTCCGAACCGGTGAAGGCGTACCGGACCACTTCCTCCCCACCGGCGACGATCCGGATGTACCCGGGGCCGACCTGCGACATCTGGCCGGGTCCGTCGATCGTCGCGGTGAAGGAGAGCTTCTGGATGGCGGCCGGGATGCGGTCGAGCGTGACGCGGAAGGACTCGGTGTCGCCGGACTGCGCGCCGAGGAGCTGAATGGACTCCTCAGGCGATTTCGGCTGGTTGAAGAAGATGAAATACCGGTCGTCCGAGAGCTGCTCGTCGGCGTCCAGACCGAAGCAGCTGATGTCGAAGGTCAGCCCAGGGGCGGCGATCTGTACACCTACGTACAGATCCGTCCCCTGTGTGAGATCACTGAGCTTGGCCTTGTGGCCTCGTTGGAATTCCCTGGCCATACGTAACGACCGTCCCCCATCCCGAAGGTGAATGCGTCGCGTCAGGCTAACCGCAATCGCCGACATCCGGCCAAGCCGGTACACACCCGGTACAGAATCGCCGAGTCACCGAACGCGGTCGGTCGGAGCGGTCGGTCGGAGCGGTCGGTCGGAGCGGTCGGTCGGAGCGGCCCACCTGAGCGGTCGGCCGCCGGAGCCGTGGGCCGCTCCGATCTCACCGTCTCTCTCACTCCTCGCGCCTCTGCTCACTCCTCGCGCGCGGCGGGCAGCCGGGGCAGCTGATCGGCCGCCACCACTCCTTCGAGGTAGCCGCGGGCCCGCTCGGTGCGGGGGTACGCCTCCAGCAGCCGCCAGAACTCCGGGCCGTGGCCAGGGACGAGCAGATGGGCCAGCTCATGGAGGAGTACGTAGTCGACGACGTACTCCGGCATGCCCTGGAGCCGGTGCGAGAGCCGGATGCTGCCCTCGGCGGGGGTGCACGAGCCCCAGCGGGTGTTCTGGTTGGTCACCCAGCGCACCGAGGCGGGCCGGGCCCTGCCGTCGAAGTACTGGGCGGAGAGCCGCTCGGCCCGCTCCGTGAGCTCGGCGTCCCCGAGGACCCGTCTGCTCTCCTGGGCCGCGAGCTTGTCGAGCATCACGCCCACCCAGCGCCGCTCCTCGGCCTCCGACATCCGCGCGGGGATGAGCACGATCGTGCGGTCGCCCTCCCGGTACGCGGAGACGGATTTCCTGCGCCGGGTGCTCCTGCGGACCTCGACCGCGCTCGTCGCCGGGGCGCGGGACGCACGGGCGGCCGCGCCTCGCTGGCGGCTTGCGGCGCTGCGCACGGGGGTCTCCCCGGCGACGCCGGGTGACGGGTCTGCGGGCACGCCTCGACGTTACCCGCTGTCAGTGGGGGAAGTCCCGCCTCCGGGTCCGTTCGCCACCGATCCCCCGCACTCCCCGCGCCTCGCTTCGCACCATGAGCCGCACTGCTCCGCGACGCGAGCCGCACTATTGAATGACTAATCCCGCTACCTGTGGATAACTCCGGGCACGCTTCGCCGCGGGCGCGCATTCTGGCAATGGTCCGGTCGGCAAGGGCTCGGCCGGGCCATGGTTTCGACGCGACCGGGAATCCTCCCGGGCCCGCGTTCACGACACCGATCGGGGGAATGCCGTGCGTCTCGGGGGAGAAGTCCCGCATCCGATGCTGAAGCCCGCGCTGCGCCGTGCGTGGCGCGGACGGAACACCGTGCAATTCGGGGTGACACCCGCACACGCCGTGACACTGGGGCCGGTGGACATCGCCACGGGGAGCTTTCTGGAACTGCTCGACGGAACGCGTGGCCTGCCGCTGCTGCGCGAGGAGGCACGCGCCCTCGACCTGTCGGACCGTCATGTGGACGTCCTGGTGCACCGGCTGACGGAGGCGGGCCTCCTGGACGATGTACGGGCCGGTGGGCCACAGGCAGATGTGCTGCGCCGACAGGCCGAGGTGATGGAGCGTCAACGCCCGGACGTGGCCTCGCTCTCCGTCGTCCACCCTGGGCCGGGCGAGGGAGCCCGCCGGATGGCGGCCCGGCGGGCGATGCGGGTCCAGGTGCGGGGCGCGGGCAGGGTCGGCGCGTCGATCGCGGCGGTGCTGTCCGGGGCGGGGGTGGGCCAGGTGGAGGTGCTGGACGGGGGCCGGGCCGGGCCGGGGGACGTGGCCCCGGCCGGGCTCCCGCCCGGGGCCGTGGGGGAACGGCGCGACACGGCGGCCCGCCGGGTCGTCCGCGAGGCCGCCCCCGGGCCCGCGCCCCGGTCGCGGTCGGCGGAGGCGGACCCCGGTGCGGCGGGCGGGCAGCCCGGCCTGTCACTGATCGTCGTCGCGCCCCGGGACGGCCTCGCGGCGTACGCACCGGTCCCGGACACCGCGGCTCCCTGGATCGCGTCCGGCACTCCTCATCTCTATACGGGAGTGATCGAGGCCACCGGGGTGGTCGGGCCGCTCGTGCTTCCGGGCGGCACCGGGTGCGCGGGATGTCTGGAGCTGCACCGCGCGGACCGGGATTCCCAGTGGCCCCGGATGCTGGCGCAGTGGCGCTCGGGGCGGCGGACCGCGGTGCCCGCCTGCGATCTGGGGCTGGCCACGGCGGTCGCCGGGCTCGCCGCGGCGCACGCCCTGTCCTTCCTGGACGGGGAGCTGCCGGCCTGCGCCGGGGCCCGGTGGGAGGCCGCGCTGCCCCTGCTGGAGTGGCGCTGCGAACGGATCGGCCCCCACCCGGACTGCTCCTGCGGGGCGGCGGAGAGCGGCCGGGGGGCACGGGCCTCCGGAGGGATTCCGGCGCAGGACACAATGGCCGGGTGACCGCCGTCGACGGATGACACCGGAGGCTCAGGCGGCACGGCAGTCTGGGAACTGGAGGGGCACATGTCTGATCTTCCCCGGAAGGCGGTTACGCGTACCGCCAAGCTGGCCGCGCTCCCGCTGGGCTTCGCCGGCCGTGCCACGTGGGGTCTGGGCAAGCGGATCGGCGGGAGGTCCGCCGAGCTGGTCGCCCGCGAGGTCCAGCAGCGCACGGCGGACCAGTTGTTCAAGACCCTGGGTGAGCTGAAGGGCGGGGCCATGAAGCTGGGCCAGGCCCTCTCGGTCTTCGAGTCGGCGCTGCCCGAGGAGGTCGCGGGCCCCTACCGCGCCGCCCTGACCAAGTTGCAGGAGGCCGCACCGCCCCTGCCCGCCCACACGGTCCACGCGGTGCTGGCCGAGCGGATCGGGGAGGACTGGCGGGACTGCTTCCTGGAGTTCGAGGACAAGCCGTCGGCCGCCGCCTCGATCGGGCAGGTGCACCGGGGGGTGTGGCACGACGGGCGTGAGGTCGCCGTGAAGGTGCAGTATCCGGGCGCGGGCGAGGCGCTGCTCTCGGACCTCGCCCAGCTCAGCCGCTTCGCCCGGCTGCTCGGCCCCCTGGTGCCCGGGATGGACATCAAGCCGCTCATCAAGGAGATGCGCGACCGGGTGGCGGAGGAGCTGGACTACGAGCTGGAGGCGCGGTCCCAGCGGGAGCACGCGGCGGAGTTCGCGGACGATCCCGATGTGGTGATCCCCGGGGTGGTGCACCAGGGCGACCAGGTGCTGGTGACGGAGTGGATCGACGGAATCCCGCTGGCCGATGTCATCGCGGACGGTACGAAGGAGCAGCGGGACCGGGCCGGACAGCTGCTGGCGCGCTTCCTCTTCTCGGGCCCGGCACGCACCGGCCTGCTCCACGCCGACCCCCACCCGGGGAACTTCCGGCTGCTGCCGCCAGCGGCGGAGGCGGAGGAAAGCAACCCGGACGGCTCGGACACCCCGGACGGTTCGGGCGACCCGGGTGGTTCGGGCGCCCCGGGCCTCCTGAGCAAGGAGGGCGCATCGGCCGGGGCGTGGCGGCTGGGGGTGCTGGACTTCGGTACGGTCGACCGCCTTCCGGGCGGGCTGCCGGGGACCATCGGTGAATCCCTGCGGATGACGCTGGAGGGGAACGCCGCCGCGGTGTACGGGCTGCTGCGCGAAGAGGGCTTCGTGAAGGAGTCGGTCGACCTGGAGCCGGACGAGGTGCTCGACTACCTGCTCCCGATCATCGAACCGGCGCAGGTGGAGGAGTTCACCTTCTCCCGGGGCTGGCTGCGGGACCAGGCGGCCCGGATCGCCGATCCGCGCTCCCCCGCCCACCAGCTCGGCAGACAGCTGAACCTCCCGCCGTCCTACCTCCTGATACACCGGGTGACGCTCAGCACGATCGGGGTGCTGTGCCAGCTCGGCGCGGCGGTCCGGCTGCGGGACGAGCTGGAGGCATGGCTCCCGGGGTTCATGCCGGAGGCGGAGGGTTCCGAGGGGGCCGACAGCTAGCCGAGGAGGCAGGGGCGACCGGGGTCCCTCGCCGGAGACCTGCCGTCGGAGCAGGGCGAGACACCCGGTCACCGCCGGAAGGAGTACCGGTCACCACCAGAGGGAGTCGAGGCGGCTCTCGATCGCTCTGATGTGGAGACGGGCGCAGGTCTCGCAGAAGTGGAGGTGGCGGCCGTCCTCCACGGAGGAGAGCCAGGTCAGTGGGGCCGTCCCGCCTTCGGCGGCGGTGCCGCAGCGGGCGCAGACCACAGGTCCGGCAGCCGGTGGCTCAGCCGGTCGGTCGGGGGGATGCGTCTCCTCGTCCACGTCGTGACGATATCCCCGCCACGGGGACCCGGCAGCACAACGCACCGCGGGGCCGTCCTCGCCCGGACGGCCCCGCGGTGGGGTGGTGGCTCCTCACCGGGCAGAGCGGTTGCCCGGTGAGAAGCCGGTGGTGCTGCTCCTGTGGGGAGCGGAGAGGCGGGGCCTCTCAGTGCATGACGGCCATGGCCAGCGCACGGCGGGCGCGCAGCGAGGCGCGCTCCGCCCGGCGCTGCATCCGGCGGGCGGCCATGAGGCGGGCCGCCTGGCGGTCCACCTCGGCCTCCCGCAGGCGGTCGCGCATATGCGCACGAGCCAGGGCTTCTGGGATGAGTTGCATTTCGCGGGTCCTGTTCTGACGCGAGTCGTTCGCGCCGATGATGGTGACGTCAGGGGTTGCGGAGCCGACGGGCTCCTTCGTGGGGGTGGTCATCGGGGCCTGATTCCGGGGGTCATGGGTCTGGGGACGGTCGATGGTTCCGAGGCGCAGCCACCGTGTGGGGGCGGGGGCGCCGCAGTCGGCGGTCACGCTGCGACCGGGTTCTTGCGCGGACGGCCACGCGGCCGCTTGCGGGCCACGACGACGCCCTGGACGAAGAGTTCGCCGCCCCAGACACCCCACGGCTCACGCCGCTCCTTGGCACCGGCGAGGCACGCCTCGACGAGCGGACAGGTGCGGCAGAGGGACTTGGCGTACTCGACGTCGGCCGGGGACTCGGCGAAGAAGACCTCGGGGTCGTACGAGCGGCAGGGGACGGGTACGCCGAGGTTCTCGATGGCGTCGTCGAGCGCGGTGAGCGCGGTGAGGGGGAGCAAGGTGGAGTCCTCCGTGGAGCCGGGCGGGGAGATCGGGTCGGACTGCGGTACTGACGGGGCGTGCGCTTCGAGTTGCACGGTGGGTGGTGTCCTCGTCTGGTCGTGCCGGCCTGTTGGCCGGTTGGCGGCTGGTACTGCTGGCCCGAGGCGCCTTCGGTGTGTCCCGTCCGTTCGGACAAAACAAAAGGGCCGCGGAATCCGAGTGGGATTCCGCGGCCCTGAGGCGCCGGCCTGATGCTGGATCAGGCTGGATCGCTCCAGGGTTCAGGCCCACGGAAGGCCCACATCGTGTGGTGCTGCTGCGTCTGCTTCTCGGCTCCGGCGTCGGCTGCCGCAAAGGCATAGACCTGAGCCTGTGCATCCTTCGCTACTGCTGCCGCCGACGCCTCGACCGGTCGCTCATTGCGCTCCCGCATCACGGGGAGGCTCGCCGGGGACAGCGGGCTGACGGCGGAGATGCCGGACAGACCGGTGGCGCGGAGCGAAGCAACCGAGGTGCGGGTGAGGCCGAGCGGGCAGGTGGAGACGACCGAAAGACCGGTCATTTTCTGGGTTTCGATGATGCTGATCACTTCAATCGCCTCCTCTCGGCGTCTCAAGGGACCGGCCGGGGCCGATCCTGCGTATTCGGATAAGTACAGCACGGAATCAGGGCTTCAGAGAAGTCGCTGTTCCCGTGGTTAAGAACCTATGGTGACGACTGGGGCGGGCGCAAACTATTTTCTGGACCAATTTTTCTCAGCTCTCCCCGGCGCCCTCCTCGGGCTCCTCGCCAACCGCCTCACCTGCGCAGATGGCGAGTACGTCGGCTCCGAAACGGGTCAGCTTCCGGTTTCCGACGCCGGCGATGACGACCAGCTCCCCCTCGGTGGAGGGCACGGCCTCGGCGATGGCCATCAGGGTCTTCTCGGTGAAGACGCAGTAGTCCGGCTGGCTCAGCCGGGCCGCCTGGTCCGCGCGCCAGTCGAGCAGCCGCCCGTAGAGCGCCTCGTCCATGTCGGACGGGCACTCCTCGCACCGCATCAGCTTCATCTCGCCCGCGTCGGTGAGCGTCCGGCCGCAGACGCGGCACCGCACCGGCTGCCGGGGCCTGCGCTCGACGGCCTCGGTCCGCCCGGCCGCCGCCGTGGCCCGGCCGGTGCCCCGGTCGATCCCTCCGCCGCCCCCGGCCCCGCCCCGGGCGCCGGACGCCGTGGAGCCCGGCCGCAGCCCGTTCAGGAACCGGGTGGGCCTGCGGCTCGCCCGTCCGCCGGGCGAGCGCGCCAGGGACCAGGAGAGCGAGAGGTGGAGGCGGGCGCGGGTGACTCCGACGTACAGCAGGCGCCGCTCCTCCTCGATCTGCTCGTCGGTCCTGGCGTACGCGATCGGCATCATGCCCTCGGTGAGCCCGACCAGGAACACCGCGTCCCACTCCAGCCCCTTCGCGGAGTGCAGCGAGGCCAGCGTCACCCCCTGGACCGTCGGGGCGTGCTGGGCGGCGGCCCGTTCGTCCAGCTCGCGGACCAGGTCGGTGAGGGTCGCCCCCGGCCGGGCCGCCTCGAAGTCCTCGGCCAGCCGCACCAGCGCGGCCAGCGACTCCCAGCGGTCGCGCACCGCACCCGACCCGGCGGGCGGCCGGGTGGTCCAGCCCTTGGTGGAGAGCACCGCCCGCACCTGGGACGGCAGCCCTTCCGCCCCGTCGAGCAGGGAGTCGTTGCGCCCGGCGCGGGCCGCGCCGCGCAGGGCCGTGCCCGCCTCCCGGACCTCGGCCCGCTCGAAGAACCGCTCGGCCCCGCGCAGCTGGTAGGGCACCCCGGCGTCCGCGAGGGCCTGCTCGTAGACCTCGGACTGGGAGTTGACCCGGTAGAGCACGGCGATCTCCCCGGCCGGGACGCCCGCCGCGATCAGGTCGCGGACGCGCCGGGCGGTGGACTCGGCCTCATGGGGCTCGTCGGGATACTCCGCGTAGACCGGCTCGGGGCCCTTGTCGCGCTGGGACACCAGCTCCAGCCGGTGGTCGGCGGCCCTGCCGCGGGCCTGGCTGAGGAGGCCGTTGGCGAGGTGGACGACCTGGGGCGTGGAGCGGTAGTCCCGCACCAGCTTGACCACCGTCGCCCCGGGGTGGCGGGTGCGGAAGTTCAGCAGGTGGTCGGGGGTGGCCCCGGTGAAGGAGTAGATCGTCTGGCTGGCGTCACCGACGACGCAGAGGTTGTCCCGGTCGCCGACCCAGAGGTCGAGCAGCCGCTGCTGGAGCGGGCTCACGTCCTGGTACTCGTCCACCACGAAGTGCTGGTACTGGCCGCGCACGTGGTCGGCGATGTCCTGGCGGTCCTGGAGGATGCCCACGGTGAGCAGCAGCACGTCCTCGAAGTCGATCACCGAGCGGTCGCGCTTGAGCTGTTCGTACGTGGAGTAGATCTGGGTCAGGACCGCCGGGTCGCGGGGGGCGTCCCGCTGGGTCTTCGCCACCGCCGCCGGATAGTCCGCAGGCACGGTCTGGGTGACCTTGGCCCACTCGATCTCGCCGGTGACGTCCCGCAGCTCGTTGCGGTCGAGCCGGAGCTCGCAGCGGGCGGCGGCCTCGGCGACCAGCTGCACCTTCCGCTCCAGCAGCCGGGGCAGCTCGCCACCGACTGCTTTCGGCCAGAAGTACTGGAGCTGCCGGAGCGCGGCGGAGTGGAAGGTCCGTGCCTGGACCCCGGTGGCGCCGAGCTGCCGGAGCCGTCCGCGCATCTCCCCGGCGGCCCGGTTGGTGAACGTGACGGCGAGGACCGTGGCGGGCTGGAGGATGCCCGCCCGCACCCCGTACGCGATGCGGTGGGTGATCGCGCGGGTCTTGCCCGTACCCGCGCCGGCCAGCACGCACACCGGTCCGTGCAGGGCGAGAGCCACCTCGCGCTGCTCGGGGTCGAGCCCGTCGAGCACGGCGTCCGGGGTCTCGGGAACCTGCGGGAAGAGGGTGGAATGCGTTGCTGCTGTCACCCCGCCATGCTGCCAGGTCGCACGGGGCGGATGCGGCGGTTGTCCACAGGGGTGAGCTGTTCGTCGTACTGGTACGAGGACCACGAGCCGTACTTACGAGGACCACGAGCCGTACTGGGAGCCGGTGGGAATGGTGGCCGCCTCCCGTACGTTCCACCCGGTGCGGGAAGGCGGCGCAGTCCGCCGGGCCGCGTGTTGACGCTGCCGGCCGCGCAGCGGGACGGACGAGACAAGGGAGCGCCAGCGACATGGCGGGCACTGTGACGATGTACAGCACCACCTGGTGCGGCTACTGCCGTCGGCTCAAGAGCCAGATGGACCGCGAGGGCATCGCGTACAACGAGGTCAACATCGAGCACGACGCGGACTCGGCGGCGTTCGTCGAGAAGGCGAATGGCGGAAACCAGACGGTCCCGACCCTGCTGATCGTCTCCCCCTCCGGCACCGAGTCGGTCATGACCAACCCGTCGCTCGCCCAGGTGAAGCAGGCCCTGGTCGCCTGAGCCGAGCACTAGGGTCGCGCGCTCCACTCGGCTCGCTGGGCCTCCACCTCTGCCCCCGGCATCCGCCGGGGGCAGAGGTGTTTCCCGTTCGGTCCGTCCGGCCGAAGCTGCTTCAGTTCGTCCGGTTGAAGCTGCCCGGCCTCGGCAGCGGCTTCCCGTACCAGAGCTCGATCAGACGGGCGGCGATCGAGATGCCGAACGGGGGCATGACCTCGCCGGACTCGAAGGCCGCTGTGAGGTCCTCGCGGGAGAACCAGCGGGCCTCCTCGATCTCCTCGCCGTCGACGTCGATCTCCGACGAGGTCGCCCGGGCCATGAAGCCCAGCATCAGGCTGGAGGGGAAGGGCCACGGCTGGCTGGCGACGTACTCGACCTCGCCGACGGTGATGCCCGCCTCCTCGTACACCTCGCGGACCACGGACTGCTCGATGGACTCCCCCGGCTCGACGAACCCGGCGAGCGTGGAGAAGCGGCCCTCGGGCCAGTGCACCTGGCGGCCCAGCAGCGCGCGGTCCTGGTCGTCGGTGACGAGCATGATGACGGCCGGGTCGGTGCGCGGGTAGTGCTCGGCGCCGCACGCCTGGCAGCGGCGGATGTGCCCGGCCGCCGCGATGACGGTGCGCTCGCCGCAGCGGGAGCAGAAGCGGTGCAGGCGCTGCCAGTTCTCCAGGGCGACCGCGTGCACCATCAGGCCCGCGTCGCGGGGGCCGAGCAGCAGGCCCGCCTCGCGCAGTCCGGCCGGGCGGGCGGACTGGTCCATGCGGCCGGGCAGCGCGTCCTTCTGGAGCGCGAAGTAGCTGACGCCCTCCTCGTCGGTGCCCAGAAAATACCGGTGGGTCTCGGTGACCGGGGCCTCGAAGGCCGGGGTCATCACGATCTCGGTGCCGCCCTCGGGGGTGTCGTCGATCAGCACCTGCCCGCCGGAGACGACGAAGACGCGGGTCGTCGGGTGGCTCCACGCCGCGGCCAGCCACGCCTCGTCGAGGCGGTGGTGCGCCGCGCGGTCGATACCGCTGGGCGCGGTGAGGCCGATCGGGCGGTCTGCGGTGGCGTTGTCGAAGGTGCTCACAGGTGCTTTCTACTCCCCCTGGGCGGATCGGGTGTGCGGAGGTGGGGCCGGGTTCATCGGCCGAGCGCCGCGGCCATCTCGTCCCACAGGTACGCGGTCGTCTCCACGCCCTTCATCAGCAGGCCGAGCTCGACCTTCTCGTCGGGGGCGTGCCAGCCGTCGGAGGGTACGGAGATGCCGAGGAAGAGGACGGGGGCACCGAGCACGTCCCTGAGGTCGGCGGCCGGGCCCGAGCCTCCCTCGCGGGTGAAGAGGATCTTCTTGCCGAAGGCGCGGCCCATCGCGCGGACCACCGCCTGGAGCGCCGGGTGGTCCAGCGGGGTCAGACAGGGGCGGGTGGCGGGCTGGAACGTGATCCGGTGCCGGACGCCCGCCGGAACGCGGGAGGCGACCCAGGCGCGGACGGCTTCCGCCACGCGGTCGGGGTCCTGTTCGTCGACCAGGCGGAAGCTGATCTTCACCATCGCGGAGGACGGGATGACCGTCTTGCTTCCGGCGCCCTGGTAGCCGCCGCCGATGCCGTTGACCTCGGCGGTGGGGCGGGCCCAGACGCGCTCCAGCGTGGAGTACCCGGCCTCGCCCGAGGCCGCCCGCGACTTCGCCGTACGCAGCCAGGTCGCCTCGTCGAAGGGCAGCTCGGCGAAGAGGGCCCGCTCGGTGTCGGTGAGGTCGGTGACGCCTTCATGGAAGCCGGGGATCGCGACCTTGCCGTCCTCGTCGTGGAGGGCGGCGACCAGGCGGGCGATCTCGGTGGCCGGGTTGGGGACGGCTCCCCCGAACGATCCGGAGTGGATGTCCTGGTCGGGGCCGTACAGCTCGATCTCGCACTCCACGAGGCCGCGCATGCCGGTGCAGACGGTCGGGGTCTCCTCGTCCCACATGCCGGTGTCGGAGACGATCACGGCGTCGGCGGCGAGGCGGTCGGCGTGCTGCTCGGCCAGGGCGCGGAAGTTCAGGGAGCCCGACTCCTCCTCGCCCTCGATCAGCAGCTTGAGGTGGACGGCGGGGGCGGTGCGGCCGGTCGCCGCGAGGTGGGCCCGGACGCCGAGGGTGTGGAAGAACACCTGGCCCTTGTCGTCGGCCGCCCCGCGCCCGTACATCCGGCCGTCGCGGACCACCGGCTCGAACGGGTCGGTGGTCCAGCCGTCCTCGCGGGCGGCGGGCTGCACGTCGTGGTGGCCGTAGACCAGCACGGTCGGGGCGCCCAGGTCGTCGCTGGGCCACTCGGCGAAGACCGCCGGGGCGCCGGGGGTCTCCCAGACCTCGGCGACCGGGAAGCCGGTCTCCTTGAGCTTGGCGGCCAGCCACTCGGCGCTGCGCCGTACGTCCCCGTCGTGCTCCGGCTGCGCGGACACGGACGGGATGCGCAGCCACTCGGCGAGGTCGTCGAGGAAGGCTGCGCGGTGCTGTTCGGTGTACGTACGGACGGCGCTGTCCGGGGTCTCGCTCATGCTCTTGAGCCTATCCGTCCCCGGGGACCGGCTCGTCCAGCAGGATGCGCTCCAGCTCGGCCCGGCCCGGCAGCCCCTGCGGGTGGACGGTCTCCCCGCTGCGTACGTAAAGGAAGGTGGCGGTGACGGCGGAGAGCGGCAGGTCGTGCAGCTCGGCCCAGGCGAGGCGGTAGACGGCGAGCTGGAGGGGGTCGGCGGTGCGGTGGCGGGTGGTCTTCCAGTCGACGATCTCGTAACGGTCCCCCGTGCGGTAGACGGCGTCGATACGGCCCCGGATCACCCGGCCGGCCAGGGTGATCTGGAACGGGGTCTCCACCCGGTACGGCGTGCGCCGGGCGTACGTGGTGCGCTCGAACGCCTCCTTCAGTTCGGCGAGGTCGCGCTCGTCGGCGATCTCCGCGTCGCTCCCGTCGCCCCCGGGCAGCTCGTCGGGGCCGAGCATGGGCAGCGGCAGCTCCTCGTACCGGGACTCCACCCAGGCGTGGAACCGGGTGCCCCGGCGGGCGGCGGGCTGCGGCGGCCGGGGCATGGGCCGGGCCAGCTCCTTGGCGAACGCGTCGGGGTCCTCGGCCAGGCGCAGCAGCTGGGTGGCGGAGAGCGAGGCGGGCACGAGGACGTCGTGCACGGTGGCGCGGGCGCGGCGGAGCTCCCCGGCGAGGGCGTCGAGATCCCGGTCCCAGGAGGCGAGGGTGCGGGCCTCCTCGGGGGTGAGCCGGTCCGCCGGTTCTTCCTGGGGCCGGTCCTGCGGTTCTTCCTGGGGGTGGCGGGCGGCGGGGATGTGCGGGGGCTCGCTCGGGGGTGCCTCCGGTGCCGACCCCCGTACGGGCTCCGGGGCCGTGTCCGGAACGGTTTCCGCGGGGCGTTCGGTGGGGAGCGCGTCCCAGTCCCAGCCCTCGTCGAACGGTGCCTCCTCGAGAGGCGGCTCGTCCTCGTGGGCCGCGTCATGAGGCGGTACGCCGTCGGGTCCGGGCCCGTGCGCCGGTGGCCGCTCGTCCCCGTGGACGGCCAGGCTCTCCAGGTGGGCCAGCACCGTGTCCCGGGCGGCGCGGCGGCGGGTGAGGGCCGTGGCGTCGAGCGGGAGCGGCCAGGCCAGGTCCGTTTCGGGTGCCGCGAGGGCCGGGTTCTCCTCGTCCTCGGCGGGCTTGTCCGCCCAGACCTCGATCTCGCCGTGGCCCGCCGCGCAGTGCTCGTACAGCGCCTCCAGGAAGGCGGACGGGCCGCGCGTCTTCTTCTGGGACGGGCCCCACCAGTGGCCGGAGCCGAGGAGCAGGCAGCGGGGGCGGGTGAAGGTGACGTACCCCAGGCGCAGCTCCTCCGTGTGCTGGTGCTCCTTCATCTCCTCCTTGAACGCCTTGACGCCCCTGGCGTTCAGCCCGTCGGAGGCGTCCAGGGCCGGGAGGGTGGCCGCGTCGCCGCGCAGGGCGTGCGGGAGCACCTTGGCCTGGGCGGTCCAGGCGTCCCGGGACTGGCCGCTGGGGAACTGGCCGGTGACCAGGCCGGGCACGGCGACCACGTCCCACTCCAGGCCCTTGGACTTGTGGGCGGTGAGGACCTTGACGGTGTTCTCGCCGCCGGGCAGCGCGTTGTCGAGCCCCTTCTCGTACTGCGCGGCGGTCCGCAGGAAGCCGAGGAAGGCGAGCAGGGACGCCTCGCCGTCCAGGGCGGCGAACCGGGCCGCCACGTCCAGGAAGTTGGCGAGGGTCTCGCGGCGGCGGGCGGCCAGCGCCTGCGGGGACGCGGACAGCTCGACCTCCAGGCCGGTGGTGGCCAGGACCCGGTGCAGGACGTCCATCAGGGGGTCCGCGAGCGAGCGGCGCAGGTCGCGCAGCTCGCGGGCGAGCCGGGCGAAGCGGACGCGGGCCTCCGCCGAGAACGGCAGCCCGTCGTCCGCCGTGTCCCCCGCGATGAGGAAGGTGTCCAGGGCGTCCGCGAGCGATATCACCTCGGCCGGGTCGGTGCCCTCGACGGCCTCCGCCAGCCGCCGGTCCGGGTCGGCGTCGTCCCCCTGGGCGGTCCGGTGGACGAGGAGGCGGGCCCGGCGGCCGAGGAGGGCGAGGTCGCGGGGGCCGATGCGCCAGCGCGGTCCGGTGAGGAGGCGAACCAGGGACGCGTTGGCGCCCGGGTCCTGGAGGACCTCGCAGACGGCGACCAGGTCGGCCACCTCCGGCAGGTGCAGCAGCCCGGCGAGGCCGACCACCTCGACCGGGATGCCCCGGGCGACCAGGGCCGCCTGGATCGCGGGGAAGTCCCCGGCGGTGCGGCACAGGACGGCGATCTCACCGGGCGGGGTGCCGGTGCGGACGAGATGGGCGAGGGAGTCCGCGAGCCAGTCGATCTCTTCGGTGTGGGTGGTCAGCAGGGCGCAGCGGACCACGCCGTCCCGCTCGGCGCCCGGGGCGGGGCGCAGCGCCTCCACGCCCTCGTGCATCGCGCGCAGGGGCTCCGCGAGGCCGTTGGCGAGCTGGAGGAGCCGGCCGCCGCTGCGCCGGTTCTCGCTGAGGCTGAAGCGGGTGGCGGGGGTGCCGTCGGCGTGCGGGAAGTGCTCGGGGAAGTCGTCGAGGTTGGCCACGGAGGCGCCGCGCCAGCCGTAGATCGCCTGGCAGGGGTCGCCCACGGCGGTCACCGCGTGGCCGGTGGGCCCGGTCGGCCGGGTCCCGTCGACGGCCGTGCCGGAGCCGGGGGTGGGCGCGCCGGACGTCCCGGGCGCCCCCGGCTCCGTACCGCTGCCGTTCCCACTCCCACTCCCACTGCCGCTGCCACTCCCACTGCCGCTCCCGAACAGCGCCGAGAGCAGCAGCCGCTGGGCCACCGACGTGTCCTGGTACTCGTCGAGCAGCACCACCCGGAACTCGTCCCGCAGGATCGCCCCCACCTCGGGCCGGGTCAGGGCCAGCTCGGCGGAGAGGGCGATCTGGTCGCCGAAGTCCAGGAGGTCCCGGCTCCGCTTGGCGGCCCGGTAGCGCTCGGTGAGGCCGAGGAGGGAGCGGCGGGCCTCGGCGGTCTCGGGGATCTTGCGCAGGTCCTCGTTGCTGAGCCGGACGTGCTCCAGGGCGCGCAGCAGCTCGGTGTCGTACGCCGCCAGCCTGCCGGGGGGCACGAGGTGCTCGGACAGCTCGCCGTCGAGCGCCAGGAGGTCGCTGACGAGGGTGGAGAAGGAGCGGGTGAGCGCCGGATACGGGCCCGGGGCCTCGCGCAGCACCTTGGCCGCGAGCTGGTAGCGGGTGGCGTCGGCGAGGAGGCGGGTGGAGGGCTCCAGTCCGATGCGGAGGCCGTGCTCGGTGAGGAGGCGGCCGGCGAACGCGTGGTACGTGGAGATCGTGGGCTCGCCCGGCGGGTGGTCCGGGTCGATGACCTCGGGGTCGGTGACCCCGGCGGCGATCAGCGCCTTGCGGACCCGCTCGGCGAGCTCGCCCGCCGCCTTGTTGGTGAAGGTGAGGCCGAGGACCTGCTCCGGTGCGACCTGGCCGGTGCCGACGAGCCACACCACCCGTGCGGCCATCACCGTGGTCTTCCCCGACCCGGCTCCGGCCACGATCACCTGCGGGGCGGGCGGCGCGGTGATGCAGGCCGTCTGCTCCGGGGTGAAGGGGATGCCGAGGAGCTCCTTGAGCTGCTCGGGATCGGTGATGCGTGGAGACACGTGAGAAACGGTAACCGGGCCCACTGACAACCCGGTACGAACGGGATGCGGCCCACACCGCCGACGCCCCGCCCCGATGCCCGCGGAAGCCCTGACCGGCGGCCCTACTCCACCACCTGCCGCCCCTCCGGCTGCGCGCTGCACGAGGCGCGGAAGGCGCACTGGGCGCAGTGGGTGCCGGTGGTGGGCGTGAACCGTTCGTCCAGGACCTTCCCCGCGGCGGTGGCGAGCAGATCGGCGACCCACTCCCCCGCCAGTGGTTCCTGTGCCTGGACCTTGGGGAGGGCGTCGCCGCCCTCCTTCACGGGGGCGGGCTGGCGGAGCTGGACGAGTTCGGCGCCCCCGGGTTCGGGCCGCCTGCCGTCGAAGACCTCGTCGACCGCGCCCTCGCGGACCGCCAGCTGGTAGACGGCGAGCTGGGGGTGGGCGGCCACCTCCTTCTTGGTGGGCGCGCTCTTGCCGGTCTTGAAGTCGACGACGTACGCCCTTCCTTCGGTGTCCTTCTCCACCCGGTCCATCGAGCCCTGGATACGGACGGCGTACGCGCCCGCCTCCAGGGTCACGTCGAAGCCGTGCTCGCTCGCGGCGGGGGTACGGCCGCCCCGGTCCAGGACGTGCCACTTGAGGAAGCGTTCCAGGGCGGCGCGGGCGTGGTCCTTCTCCTGCTCGGACTTCCAGGGGGCGTCGAAGGCGAGGCCGTCCCAGACGGAGTCCAGGCGCTCCAGGAGGACGTCGAGATCGGCGGGCGTCCGGCTCGAGGCGACCTCGTCGGCGAGTACGTGGACGACGTTGCCGAACCCCTGGGCGGCGGTGGCCGGGGCATCGGCCTTCACCTCGCGGCCCAGGAACCACTGGAGGGCGCAGGTTCCGGCGAGCTGCTCCAGCGCGGAGGGCGAGAGGGAGACGGGCTCGTCGCGGTCGCGGAGCGGGACGGCCGAGCGGGTGGGCTCGTCCAGGCCCCACCAGCGGGACGGGTGGGCGGCGGGCACGAGCGGCTGGCCCTCGTCGTCGGTGAGCGCGGCGAGCCGGGCGAGGCGGTGGGCGGCGGCGTCGCGCAGGGCCTCGGAGGCGGCCGGGTCGACGGTGGTGGCCCGCAGCTCCGCGACGAGCGCGGCGACGGCGAGGGGGCGGCGCGGGCGGCCGGTGACATCGCGGGGTTCGACGCCCAGTTCGGTGAGGAACCGGGAGGGCTGGTCGCCGTCGTCGGCGGGGGCCTTCACGGCGGTGACCACCAGGCGCTCGCGGGCACGGGTGGCGGCGACGTAGAAGAGGCGGCGCTCCTCGGCGAGGAGGGCGCCGGGCGTGAGGGGTTCGGCGAGCCCGTCGCGCCCGATCCGGTCCGCCTCCAGGAGGGAGCCCCGGCGGCGCAGGTCGGGCCAGAGCCCCTCCTGCACCCCGGCGACGACGACGAGCCGCCACTCCAGGCCCTTGGAGCGGTGGGCGGTCATCAGGCGTACGGCGTCGGGGCGGGCGGTCCGCCGGGAGAGGGTGTCGGCGGCGATGTCCTGGGCGTCGACCTCCTCCAGGAAGTTGAGCGCCCCGCGCCCCCCGATGCGCTCCTCGGCGCGCGCCGCCGTCTCGAAGAGGGCGCACACCGCGTCGAGATCCCGGTCGGCGTTGCGCCCGCCCGCCCCGCCGCGCAGCGCGGCCCGCTCCAGCCTGCCCGGCCAGGAGGTGCCGTTCCACAGGGTCCACAGGGCCTCCTCGGCGGTCCCGCCGCCTTCCAGGAGCTCGCGCGCCTTGCGCAGGAGCGCGCCGAGACGCTGCGCGCCATGGGCGTACGCCGGGTCGTGCGTGACCAGCCGCTCGGGCTCGGCCAGCGCACGGGCCAGCAGCTCGTCGGAGGGGGCGGGGACCCGGATGCCCGCGGCGCGCTCCTCGTCGCGCAGGGCCCGGCCGAGGCGGCGCAGGTCGGCGGCGTCCATGGAGCCGAGGGGGGAGGTGAGGAGGGTGAGGGCGGTCTCGGTGCCGAGCCAGGGGGCGGTGACGTTCTCGGGCTGCTCCTGGCCGGGCCTCTCGGGCTGTTCCCCGTTCTGTTCCTCGGCCTGCTCCTCACCGGGCCTCTCTGCCTGTTCCTGGCCGGGCCCCTCGGTCTGTTCCTCGCCCTGTCCCTCTGCCTGTTCCCCGGCCTGCTCCTCGCCGAGCCTCTCTGCCTGTTCCTCGCTCTGTCCCCCGGCCTGCTTCTTGTCGGGTCGGCCCGAGCTCTCCTCGTCGGCCCGGGCCGTGTGCAGCGCCGCCGTCGCCACTGTCCGCAGGGCCGTCAGCAGCGGGGCGACGGCCGGTTCGTGGCGGAGCGGGAGGTCGTCGCCGTCCACCTCCAGGGGGACGCCCGCCGAGGTGAGGGCGCGGCGGACGGCGGGCAGCGAGCGGCCTCCGGCCCGTACCAGCACGGCCATCTCCCGCCACGGAACCCCGTCCTCCAGATGGGCGCGGCGCAGCAGGTCCGCGATGTTGTCCAGCTCGGTGGGGGCGGTCGGGTAGGTGTACGCCTCCACCCGGCCGCCCTCCCGGAGGGCGTGCAGCTCACGGTGGGCGCGGACCGCGTCGCCGGGCAGCCGGGTCAGCGGCATGCGGCGGGTGAGCAGCCGGGTCGCCGCGAGGAGCTCGGTGCCGGAGCGCCGCGAGGTGGTGAGGACCCCGACGGGCGCGGGGCCCCCGTCGGCCCGCCGGAAGGTGTCGGGGAAGTCGAGGATGCCGTTCACATCGGCGCCCCGGAACGTGTAGATCGACTGGTCCGGGTCGCCGAAGGCCACCAGCGTGCGCCCGCCCCCGGCGCCCCGCGCATGACGCCCGCCCCCGGCGTGCGCCCCGCGCACCCGGCCGCCGCCCGCGTCGCGCACCCGGCCCCGGGCACCGCCCACCCGGTTCCCGGCCAGCGCGTGCAGCAGGCGCACCTGCGCCGGGTCGGTGTCCTGGTACTCGTCGACGTACACCGCGTCGTACGCCCCGGCCAGCCGCGCCGAGACCTCGGGCCGCTCCGCGAGCAGGACCGCGCGGTGGACCAGCTCCGCGTAGTCCAGGACGCCCTGGGCGTCGAGCACGTCGAGGTACTCGGCGAGGAACTGGGCCGCCGCGCTCCAGTCCGGGCGGCCCGTGCGGCGGGCGAAGGCGGCGAGCGCGTCCGGGGCGAGCCCCAGTTCACGGCTGCGGGCGAGCACGGCGCGCACCTCGTCGGCGAAGCCCCGGGTGGTCAGGCAGGCGCGCAGCTCGTCGGGCCAGCGGACGTGGGCCAGGCCCTCCTTCTCCAGGTCGAGCTGGCCCGCGAGGAGCTCGCGGACGGTGACGTCCTGCTCGGGCCCGGAGAGCAGGCGCAGCGGATCGGCGAAGAGGTCGGCGTCCTGGTGGGCGCGGACCAGTGCGTAGCAGTACGAATGGAAGGTGGTGGCCTGCGGACCGCGCGCCGCGCCGAGCCGGGCCGCCATCCGGTCGCGCAGTTCGACGGCGGCCTTGCGGCTGAAGGTGAGGACGAGGATGCGGGCGGGGTCGGCGCCCCGGTTCACCCGGGCCGCGACGGACTCCACGAGGGTGGTGGTCTTGCCGGTGCCGGGACCCGCCAGGACGAGCAGCGGTCCTTCGGCGTGATCAACCACAGCGCGCTGGCCTGCGTCCAGGAGAGGAGGCTCCACGGAACCCGGCGGAGTGCGCACCAGGCGGTACGCGCCCGTGGTCCGCGGCCGTGACTCACGGTGCGGACTGTGCCGGGTGGAAGAGGAGGAGCTCACGTGGATCGCCGGTCCTGGTGGGATTACGGGTCGTACAGGCCATACATACGGACCGAAGAGGTCATGAGGAACGAGGAGAGGGGCACGCGCGGTGCGCGGTGACGACGCTACGCCAGTGGGGGCGCGGGAGGAGGCGGGTGCGGTGCGTCCCTCGTCACGTACGGGATGTACCGGACGTACCGGACCGCGCCACGCGACCGGGCACGGTCTCCGGCGCGAGCGGTCAGGTGTGAGTTTCCTCGCCCTGACCGCCGCCCCGGCCCCCGCTCGGGCTGTCACCCCGGCTGTCACCCCGACCGTCGTCACCGCCCCCGCCGCCGTCCCAGCGCGCCCGGCGCATGTCGAGGCGCGGAAGGTGCCCGTCCGCCTGGCGCGACGCCTCGCGCAGCGGGGTGCCCTCCGCGCGGTAGTGGTCCAGGGCCTGGAGCTCATGGCCCGGCAGCAGCGTCCCGTCGGCCCGCACGACCCGCCACCACGGCACGGCGGAGCCGTACAGCGCCATGACCCGGCCGACTTGCCGGGGCCCGCCGTCGCCCAGCCACTCCGCGACATCGCCGTACGTCATGACCCGGCCCGGCGGGATGAGGTCGGCCACATCGAGGACCCGCTCCGCGTACTCCGGCAGCCGGTCCTGGAGGTCGCCCGGCACCTCGTCCGGGATCTCGTCCCGCATGCCGTCCCGCGTTCCGGCCGGCGGTCCTCCGTCGCCGGCCGGGGCGGCTCCGGGCCCGCCCCCGCCCGTCTCGTCCTGGCTCATCCGCCCCATCCTGCCGTACGCCACCGACAGCGCGGCCGAAACCGTGTGCGTACGGGCACCGAGCGTGCGCACAGGTGCAAAGGGGCGTATGTTGCGCATCCCGCGCCCGTGCGATGCACCCTGATGCCCCGCTCCGTCCACGGGCCGTGCCACCATCATCCGGGCGGTGACCGGTGATACGAGATCACGAAGACGAACCAGAGGCGACGAAGGAGCAGGGCGTGCAGCCACCGAAGGCGGCGGACGCCTCCGATGCCGGAGAGCGCCCGTCGAGCGCGCCGGAGCCCACCGGGAAGCGCGCGGAGAGTGCACCGGAGCACGCCGTGCAGCACCCGGCTCCCGAGCCCGCCGCCCCCTCCGGACAGCCCCCGGCTCCCGAGCCCGCCGCCCCCACCGGACAGCCCTCGGCTCCCGAGCCCGCCGGAGAGCGCCCGGACAGGGCCGCGGACCCCGCCGTCGTACTCCGTGCCGACGGTCCCACCGCCGCCACCAGCGGCCATCTCACCGGCTCGACGCTCGCCTCGGCCGAGGCCGCCCTGACCGACCGGGTCTCCGGCGACGAACCGCTGCTCCCCGCCCGGGTGCACCGCCCCTCCGACCTGATGCGGCTGCTCATCGGCGTCGCCGCGATCGCCGTGCTGTTCGCGATCGCCGCGTTCGCCCAGGGCACCACCACGGGCCTCGAGGACGACATCTCCAAGGGCACCGAACAGGCGCCCGACCTGCTGATCAAGATGGCCGGTCTGGTCTCCAGCATCGCCGTGCTGCTCGTGCCGGTCGCCTTCGCCATCGAGCGGCTGATCAAGCGGGACGGACTGCGCATCGCCGACGGTGTGCTCGCCGCCGTGCTCGCCCACGGCGTGACCCTCGCCACGGACCTCTGGGTCTCACGGTCCGCGCCCGGCACCATCCAGGAGGCGCTGACCCAGCCGCAGCCGGGCGACGGGCTGACCGACCCCGTGCACGGCTACCTCGCCCCGGTGATCGCGTACATGACGGCGGTCGGGATGGCGAGACGGCCGCGCTGGCGGGTCGTGCTCTGGGCGGTGCTGCTGCTCGACGCGTTCGCGATGCTCGTCGGCGGCTACACCACCCCGTTCTCGATCATCCTGACGGTCCTGATCGGCTGGACGGTGGCGTACGGGACGCTGTACGCGGTCGGCTCCCCGAACGTCCGCCCCACCGGCCAGCATCTGATGGCGGGGCTGCGGCACGTCGGCTTCCGCCCGGTCGCCGCGATGCGCACCGAGGACGTGCCGGACAACGCCGACCAGAGCGACCGGGGGCGGCGGTATCTGGTCACCCTGGAGGACGGGCCGCCGCTGGACGTGACGGTCGTCGACCGGGAGCAGCAGGCCCAGGGGTTCTTCTACCGGGCCTGGCGGCGGCTGACGCTGCGTACGCTCACCCAGCGCCGCTCCATCCAGTCGCTGCGGCAGGCGCTGGAGCAGGAGGCGCTGCTCGCGTACGCGGCCATCGCCGCCGGGGCGAACGCGCCCAAGCTGATCGCCACCTCCGAGCTCGGACCGGACGCGGTGATGCTCGTCTACGAGCACATCGGCGGCCGGTCGCTGGACCAGATGGAGGACGAGGAGATCACCGACGAGCTGGTGCGCGGCGCCTGGCACCAGGTGAAGGCGCTCCAGTCGCGCCGGATCGCGCACCGCAGGCTGACCGGTGACGCACTGCTGGTGGATCGTTCCGGCAAGGTGTTCGTGACGGATCTGCGCGGCGGTGAGATCGCCGCCGGTGACCTGGTGCTGCGGATGGACGTGGCCCAGCTGCTGACCACCCTGGGGCTGCGCGTGGGGGCCGAGCGCTCGGTCTCCGGCGCCCTGGCCGTGCTCGGTCCGGACGCCGTCGCGGACTGTCTGCCGCTGCTTCAGCCGATCGCCCTGAGCCGCTCCTCCCGGGCCACGCTGCGCCGGATCGCGCGGGAGCGTTCGCAGCAGGAGCGCGAAGCGGTGCTGGAGGCATCGCGGGCGGCCAAGCAGGCACGGGCCCAGGACGGGTCGGCGGAGGCGGACGCGGGCACGGGCGCCGGGACGGAGGAGGCCGGGCGGAAGCACCCGCAGAAGTCCGAGCAGAAGACCGGCGGCAGAAGCGGCGGCAAGAGCGGGCACAAGGCCGAACGGAAGTCGCTGCGGAACGAGAAGCAGGCCGAGAAGCGGGCCGTGGACGATGCGCTGGAGGAGGCCCGGGAGGGCGATCTCCTCGCCCAGATCCGCCGCCAGGTGCTGCTGATCCGGCCGCAGGCGCCGGTCGAGCCGGTCCGTCTGGAGCGGATCAAGCCCCGTACGCTCTTCAGCTTCATCGCCGGGGCCATCGCCGCGTACTTCCTGATCTCCCAGGTCACCCAGGCCGACTTCGGGGTGCTCGTGGAGCAGGCGGAATGGGGCTGGGTGGCCGCCGCGCTCGGCTTCTCGGCGCTCAGCTATGTGGCGGCGGCGATGAGCCTGCTCGGCTTCGTGCCGGAGCGGGTGCCGTTCCTGAAGACCGTGCAGGCGCAGGTGGCGGGTTCGTTCGTGAAGATCGTCGCCCCGGCCGCCGTCGGGGGCGTGGCGCTGAACACCCGCTTCCTGCAACGCGCCGGAGTGCGCCCCGGTCTTGCCGTGGCGAGCGTCGGGGCCTCGCAGCTCTTCGGGCTCGGCTGCCACATCCTGCTGCTGGCCCTCTTCGGTTATCTGACGGGTACGGAGAAGACCCCGGACTCGCTGACCCCCTCCCGTACGGTGATCGCCGGTCTGCTGACGGTCGCGGTGCTGGTGCTGGTGGTGACGGCCGTCCCGTTCCTGCGGAAGTTCGTCGTGACGCGGGTGCGCTCGCTCTTCGCCGGGGTCGTGCCGCGCATGCTGGACGTCGTGCAGCGGCCGCAGAAGCTGGTCACCGGGATCGGCGGGATGCTGCTGCTGACCGGTCTGTTCGTGCTCTGCCTGGACGCGTCGATCCGGGCGTTCAGCGGCCCGGACGTGACCCAGCTGAGCTACGCGAGCATCGCGGTGGTCTTCCTCGCGGGCAACGCGCTCGGCTCGGCGGCGCCCACCCCGGGCGGGATGGGCGCGGTCGAGGGCGCCCTGACGCTGGGCCTGATCGCGGTCGGGCTGCCGATGGAGGTCGCGGCACCGGCGGTGCTGCTGTACCGCGTGATGACGCTGTGGCTGCCGGTGCTGCCGGGGTGGATCTGCTTCAACCAGCTGACCCGGAAGGGCGAGCTGTAGCCACCGGGGGCGCTCCCCCCGAGGGAGGTCAACCGGGCGCGCTCCCCCGCAGAAGGGCACGCCCGAGTGCACTCCCCCTGCAGAAGGGCACACCCGGGTGCGCTCCCCCGCGGGAGGGAGCGCACCACCCGCATGGACCGCGCCCCGCGCGCTCCCCGGCGCCCCGCCGCACGATGGAGCCCATGAGGACTTCCCCCGCTCTGCGTGCCGCCGCCCTCGCCGCCACCGCCACCGTGCTGCTGCCCCTGGCCGGCTGTTCGGACGGCGGCGGCGGAGAGGGCAGCTCGACGCCCTCCGGGGCCTCGACCGCCTCCCCCACCGCCACCTCCCGGGAGCTGGCTTCGCAGGAGCTGGACTGGTCGCCCTGCCCGGCGCCGAACGTGGCGCAGGGCGGGGGCGAGTCGCCCTCCCCGCTGCCCGGCGGCACGGTCTGGGAGTGCTCCTTCATGGACGTACCGCTGGATTACGGGGAGCCGGACGGCCGGACGATTGAGCTGGCCCTGATCCGGGGCAAGGCCAAGGACCAGAACCGGCGGATCGGTTCGCTCCTGTTCAACTTCGGCGGGCCCGGCGCGTCCGGCATCGCGACCCTGCCCGCCTTCGGCGCGGACTACGACCGGCTGCGCACCCGGTACGACCTGGTGAGCTTCGACCCGCGCGGGGTGGGGCGCAGCGAGGGCGTGCGGTGCGCGGACGACGCCCAGCTGGACGCCCTCTACCAGGAGGACGCCACACCGGACGACGCGGCGGAGGAAAAGGAGTTCGTCCAGGGGCAGAAGGACTTCATCGCCACCTGTAAGAAGAACTCGGGCCCCGAACTGCCCTATGTGGGCACCACGAACGCCGCGCGCGACATGGACCTGATGCGCACCGTCCTGGGCGACGACAAGCTGCATTACTTCGGCATCTCCTACGGCACCGAACTCGGCGGCGTCTACGCCAACCTCTTCCCGGACAAGGTCGGCCGGGCGGTCTTCGACGCGGTGGTCGACCCCACCAAGAACTCCGAGCAGTCCTCCCTCGGCCAGGCCGAGGGGTTCCAGCTCGCCTTCGACAACTTCACGAAGGACTGCGCGGACCGGGGCGACGCGTGCGCGCTGCCCGGCTCCACCGGCGAGGAGGTCCAGAAGTGGATCGCCGACCTCCTGGCGCAGCTGGAGAAGGAGCCGATCGACGGGCTCGGCGACCGGGCGCTGACGCAGACGCTGGCCACCACGGGCATCGCCTCCGCGCTCTACTCCAAGGAGACCTGGCCGCTGCTGGAACAGGGCCTGGACGAGGCCGAGGGCGGTTCCGGCGCCCTCCTCCTCGCACTGGCCGACTCGCTGAACGGCCGCTCCGAGGACGGGCGGTACGACAACTCCAACGCCGCCAACATCGCGATCAACTGCGCCGACAGCAAGCAGCGCTTCACCCTGGAGCAGACGAAGGCGGCCCTGCCCGCCTTCCGCAAGGCGTCCCCGATGTTCGGGGAGTACCTGGGCTGGGGGCTGATGGGCTGCACCGGCTGGCCGGTCGCGGGCGCCTGGGAGACCCCCGACGTCAGCGCGCCCGGCTCCGCGCCGATCCTGGTCATCGGCAACACCGGTGACCCAGCGACTCCATATGCGGGCGCGAAGGCCATGGTGGAGCAGCTCGGTGCGGGAGTGGGCGTCGAGCTCACGTACAAGGGCGAGGGCCACGGCGCGTACAACAGCAAGAACACGTGCGTACAGAGGGCGGTCGACGGCTATCTCCTGAACGGTACGGTGCCGAAGTCGGGCACGGTCTGCGAGTGACCGGCCCACCGCGTCCCCGTTCCCGCCCCGCTTCCACCGCGCCCCCGTTCCCGCCGCGCCCCCGTTCCCCACTGAGCCCCCGTTCCCGACGCTCTGTCAGAGGTGCCGATTAGCATGGCGGGACATCGCGAACGCCCGCCGCGTCACCACCGGCCCGGGCCTCGAGGACAGGAGCCGGATCATGCGTGCGCACCGAGGGGCCGTACGGGCGGGGGCGGTGCTGCTGACGGCCGTGCTGCTCGCCGGCTGCGGGCTGCTGAGGACGGAGCCCGAGCCGTCGGAGCGGGCGGACGGCCGCCCCGGTGACTCCTCGGTCTCCCCCGATCTGCCCGCCGAGCTCGTCTCCCAGCGCCCCGACTGGAAGCGCTGCACGGCACCGCGCGGCGGCAGCGCCCCCGGCTCCGACTGGCGCTGTGCGAGCGTCAAGGTGCCTCTGGACCACGCGAAGCCGTCCGGGGAGACCCTCTCCATCGCGCTGATCCGCAAGGAGGCCCGCGACAAGGGCCGCCGGATCGGTTCGCTGCTGTTCAACTTCGGCGGCCCCGGCGGTTCGGGCGTCGAGCTCCTGCCGCGCGCGGCCTCCTCGTACGGGAAGCTCAACTCCCGCTACGACCTGGTGGGGTTCGATCCGCGCGGGGTCGCGGCCAGCTCCGGGGTGAACTGCCGCACCCACGAGGAGGAGGAGCGGGCCTTCCACAGCGTCGACCCGACGCCGGACACAGCGGCCGAGGAGGCGGCGTTCATCGAGAACGGCGCGGACTTCGGCGCGGGCTGCCAACGCCGCTCGGGCAAGGTCCTCCCGTATGTCGGCACGTCCGCCGCCGCCCGCGACCTGGACCTGATCCGCCACGTCCTCGGTGACGGCAAGCTGTCGTATCTCGGCTTCTCGTACGGTACGGAGCTGGGCGGGACGTACGCGCACCTCTTCCCCGGGAACGTGGGGCGCGTCGTCCTGGACGCGGTCGTCGACCCGACGGCCGACTCCGTCGGGCGCGCCCGCAACCAGGCGACGGGGTTCCAGCGCGCCCTGGAGAACTACCTCAAGGACCGGGGCGAGGACCCGAAGGCGGGCTCGGAGCGCATCGCCCGGCTGCTGGACCGGATCGACGGGAATCCGCTGCCGACCGCCTCCGGCCGCGAGCTGACCGAGTATCTGGCCATCACCGGCATCGTCACCCCGCTCTACTCACGGTCCGGCTGGCCCGCCCTGACGGCCGCCCTGGACGAGGCGGAGGACAAGGGCACGGGCAACGGTCTGCTCCGCCTCGCCGACTCGTACAACGGCCGTGACGAGAACGGGCGCTACGACACCCAGGCCCACTCCCAGCGGGCGATCTCCTGCGCCGACACCAAGGCCCGCCCCACGGTGGACGAGGCGCGGGCGCTGGTGCCGGAGTTCCGTGAACTCTCCCCGGTGTTCGGGCCGTTCCTGGCCTGGGACACGGCGGGCTGGTGCGCCGGGTGGCCGGTCGACGGGGAGCGCGACACCCCGGAGACCAGCGCGCCGGGCGCGGGCCCGATCCTGGTCATCGGGACGACCGGCGACCCGGCGACCCCGTACGAGGGGGCGCGGCGGATGGCGGACGAGCTGGGCAAGGGCGTCGGCATCATGATCACCAACCGGGGCGAGGGGCACGGGGCCTACGGCGAGGGCGGCTGTGTGACCTCGCTGGTGGACGGCTACTTCCTGGACGGGAAGGTCCCGGAGGACGGCACCACCTGCGGCTGACGCACATACGGAAGGGGCCGGTCCACCTGGTGTGGACCGGCCCCTTCCTGTGCTGCTCATGGCTCTAGTAGATCGGCTTCTCCGGCTCGATCTGGTTGACCCAGCCGATCACGCCGCCGCCGACGTGCACCGAGTCGGCGAAGCCCGCCGACTTGAGGACCGCGAGGACCTCGGCGCTGCGGACACCCGTCTTGCAGTGCAGGACGATACGGCGGTCCTGCGGGAGGTCCTGGAGCGCGGTGCCCATGAGGAACTCGTTCTTCGGGATCAGCTTCGCGCCGGGGATCGAGACGATCTCGTACTCGTTCGGCTCGCGGACGTCGATGATCTCGATCTTCTCGTCGCCGTCGATCCACTCCTTGAGCTGCTTCGGAGTGATCGTGGAACCGGCCGCCGCCTCCTGGGCCTCCTCGGACACGACGCCGCAGAAAGCCTCGTAGTCGATGAGCTCGGTGACGGTCGGGTTCTCCCCGCAGACCGCGCAGTCGGGGTCCTTGCGGACCTTGACCTGGCGGTACTGCATCTCCAGGGCGTCGTAGATCATCAGACGGCCGACCAGCGGGTCACCGATACCGGCGAGCAGCTTGATGGCCTCGGTCACCTGGATCGAGCCGACCGACGCGCACAGCACGCCCAGCACGCCGCCCTCGGCGCAGGAGGGGACCATGCCCGGCGGCGGGGGCTCCGGGTAGAGGCAGCGGTAGCAGGGGCCGTGCTCGGCCCAGAACACGGACGCCTGGCCGTCGAAGCGGTAGATCGAGCCCCAGACGTACGGCTTCTTCAGCAGCACGGCGGCGTCGTTGACCAGATAGCGGGTGGCGAAGTTGTCCGTGCCGTCCACGATCAGGTCGTACTGCGCGAAGATCTCCAGCACGTTGTCGGCCTCGAGCCGGGTCTCGTGCAGGATCACATTGACGTACGGGTTGATGCCCAGCACCGAGTCCTTGGCGGACTGCGCCTTGGACCGGCCGATGTCGGCCTGGCTGTGGATGATCTGGCGCTGGAGGTTCGACTCGTCGACCTCGTCGAACTCGATGATGCCCAGCGTGCCGACCCCGGCCGCGGCCAGGTACATCAGGGCCGGCGAGCCGAGACCGCCGGCGCCCACACAGAGCACCTTGGCGTTCTTCAGACGCTTCTGTCCGTCCATCCCGACATCCGGGATGATCAGGTGGCGGGAGTACCTGCGGACCTCGTCGACGGTGAGCTCGGCGGCCGGCTCGACCAGGGGTGGCAGCGACACAGGAACCTCAACAATGCAGGTGGTCGGATTTACGTACGTCGACTGCGCGTCCATCGACTACGTACGGTTGTTCTTCCGGTAACACTGCCACGCCCCTTCTCATTCCGAGATACCGGGTCCGATCCGCGAGACAATTTCGTCCCAGTACCTGGGCAGCGCCGCGAATGGATCGGTTTGTCCGCTCCGTCCGTCAGCGCTCTGTCCGCCCCGGTCCGTGAAGAAGATCGTCCCGGCGCCCTGCCAGCGGGCGACGCGCATCGCCTCGTCGAGATGGGTGCGGGGCACTCCGTGGACGAAGTGCGCGAACCGGCCGGGCGGATAGTCCGCCGTCCACTCGGCCACCTGTGACCAGCGGTAGTCGGTCCACGGGCCCTGGAAGGTGACCAGTTGGTCGGCCGCCTCCGCGTAACCGGGATACGGGTGGGTGCCGTGGCCCAGGACCAGGCGACCGCCGTCGTCCGCGCTGTCGCTCTCCGCCAGCAGCGCGTGGAGCGTGCCGGTGAGACGGCGTACGCCGGGCAGCTGGGCCCGTTCGGCGGGGCAGCGGGCGAGGTAGAAGCCGCCGACCCGGTACCAGTCGATGAAGGCCCGGGCGTCCGCGATCAGTTCGTCGAACGGCCGCTCGCCGTGGGCCAGGTCGAGGTGGCCGAGGAGCCGGCCGCCGCAGGCGCGTACGGAGTCGTCCGGCTCCTCGCCGTGCAGGGCGCGCTCCCGGGCGTTGCGGAGCCGCCCGGCCACCTCCAGGCAGTGCGGGTCGGGCCGGGTGCCGGGGCCGCCCGCGATGTTGAGGACGGCCCAGTGGAGCGGGGTGCCGGGGCGGACCAGCTCGGCCCATTCGGCGGGGGCGAGCAGCGGGTGGGCGTAGCCGGGGACGCCGAAGCCGAGCTGTTCGCCGCCCGCGATCCTGCGGGCGTCGGCGGGGGCGGTCAGATACGGCATGCCGCCTCCATCCAGATGTCGGCGAGCGACTCCTCCAGGTTGATCCGGGGGCGCCAGCCGAGCCGGTCCCGCGCGGTGCGGACGTCGGCCTGCTGCCAGGCACCGCAGCCGTCCGGGTACGGGGACGGGGTCGCCGAGAGGTGCTCCATCACCGACTCGGCGGAGGTGCGCGGGGCCCCGATGGGCAGGCGCGGAGGGGGCGAGTCCAGTTCGTGGAGCGCGCCCGCGTACCCGGCGACCCGCGCCAGTACGGCGGCGGCGTCGCGGAGCCGGACGGCGCGCCCGGTACCGATGTTGACGACGCCCTGGGCGGCGGAGAGCGAGGCGGCGTGGACGGCCCGCGCCACATCCCGTACGTCGACGAAGTCCCGCTGCACGCCGAGGCCGCTGAGCTTCAGCTCGCCGTCGCCCGCCTGCATGGCCCGGCGCATCGCCTCGGCGAGCCGGCCGAGCGGGGAGCCCGCCGGGGTGCCGGGGCCGACGGGCGAGAAGACCCGGAGCACCACGGCGTCGAGGGCCGAGCCGAGGACCAGCTCGGTGGCGGCGAGCTTGCTGACGCCGTACGGGCCGCCGGGGCGCGGGACGGCGTCCTCGGCGGTGGAGGAGCCGGGCTGCGAGGGGCCGTACTCGGAGGCGCAGCCGACCTGGACGAGCCGGGCCCCGCAGCCGCTGCGGCGCAGCGCCTCGCAGACGGTGGCGACGGCGACGGTGTTGTGGCGGGTGAGGTCCCGGGCGCCGCCGCGGGTGGCGCCCGCGCAGTTGACGACGACTCCGGGGTGGACGGCGTCCAGGAAGCGGGTGAGCGCTCCGGGGCTGCCGCCCGCGAGGTCGAACCGGACGTCGGCGTCGTCGCCGCGGCCGAGGGCCGTGAGGTGGACAGCGGGGTCGGCGAGCAGCCGGTCGGCCACGAAGCGGCCGAGGAATCCGTTGGCTCCGAGCAGCAGCACCCTCATCGCGCACCGCCTCGGTGCCGACGGCGGCCTGCCGGTGCGGGGGACTGGGGGGTCATGGCGGGTTACTCCTTGGTGGATCGGTCGATCGGTCGGTGTGACGGGGAAAGCCCGCGGCGTCGGCTCCGAGGGAGTGGTGCGGTGGTGCGGTTCGGGGGGTGGCGGTTCCGGGGGTACGGGGGCGGGGCCGGTCAGCTCCTCGCGTGGGCGGAGGCCCGGGAGAGGGCGGCGGAGGCGTGGACCAGCAGCCCGAGGGCGGCGGCGCCACAGGCGAGGGCGGATACGGCTCCGGTGCCGCCCGCCGAGACGAGGGCGTGCACGGGTGCGGCCAGCGGTTCGAGGCCGGGCAGCCGTCCGGCGAGGACGAGGGCCGGGGCGGCGGCCTCCACGGCACACGCGGCGGCGAGCGCGACGGTGCCCGGCTCGGGCAGTCCGTGTGCGGCGAGCAGCCGGGCCAGGAAGAACAGCACCCCGAGGGCGGCGGCCCCGACCGGCGTCCCGTCGCCGCCGAGGCCGAGGCCGGCCAGGAACAGCAGGGGCAGCAGGGCGCAGAGGAAGAGGGCGACGGCTGCCAGGAGCAGGGGGCGCACTCCCGCGCCGAACTCCTCCAGTGCGCGGCTGCCGGTGAGTTTGCGGTGGGCCCGGACGGTGAAGAGGTGGGCGCACCAGGCGGCGGGGGCGACGGCGGCGGCGAGCCCCAGCAAGGGGGCGGGGGTCGCCTCCCACGGGCCGTCCGGGCCGCCGCTGATGACCTGGGCGATCAGCTCCTCCCCGTACACCGCGAAGCTCAGGAGCCAGCAGGCGTACATCCCGGCGCGGCCCGCTCCCTCGGGGGCGCGCAGGGGGCCCCGGCTCAGGCAGAGCCGGAGCGCCAGGCACGCCAGGAGTGCGCCGGTGACGGTCACGGCGGCCCGCGCTCCCCCGCCGAGCACCCCTTCGGTGGCCCGGAGCAGACCGGCGGTGGCGAGGCAGGCGGCGCCGGGGAGCAGCGCGAGCAGCGTCCACCCGGCGCGGGCCTCGCTGTCGGGTCCGGGCGGCGGGGGCTCGGGCGCGGCGGGCTCGGCGGTCCGGGCCGGGATGCGGGCGTACAGCTCCTCGGCGAGCGAGAACACGTCCCGGTGGCGGTAGCGGGCGGCGGTGCGGTCGGTGAGGCCGTGGGCCTCCAGCCCGGCGGCGATCTCCAGCGGGCTCACGGCCCGTTCGCACAGGTCGCGGTGGTGGTGCATCAGGGACTTCACCGGGTCGGCGGGGCCCCGGCGCGCGGGGGCGGCGGGCCTGCGCTGGGGAGCGCGCGCGGGGATCTCGGCGGGGCGGTCCGGTCCGGCGTCGCCACCCCCGGCGGCATCGTCGGCACCGTCGGCCCGCGTGGCGACTGCGGCAGACGCGGCGGCCACTGAGGCCACGGCGGGCTCGGCGGCATTCGCGCCCACAGCGGCATCCACACCCACAGCGGCATCAGCAGACACCGTGGCGTCTTCCGTACGGGGCATCGGGCGGTCTCCGTGGTCGGGGCGGGAACAGGGGCGGGGGTGGAGATGAGAGTGGGAGCGGGGGCCGGTCGGGTGGTCACGCATCGCCGTCCCCCGGTCCGTGGACCGCCGCGCAGACGCCCTCGGGCTCCGGGGCCGGTTCGGGCTCCGCTCCGGCGGCCCAGCTGGGCACCCCGGTCCCCGGTTCGGACCAGGCCCCGGTGGCCGGGGGCTGCGGCTGGGTCCAGTGGCCGAGGAGCCGGGCCTCCGCCGGGGTGGCGAAGAGCAGCGGTTCGCCGTGGGCGTCCACGGCGTCGGCCTCCCGCCGCACCGGGGCGTGCGAGATCAGCTCCAGGTAAATGCCGCGAAATGCCGCGAGGTTCTGTTCGACGGTGAAGAGTTCGAGCGCCCGGGCGCGCGCCGCCGCTCCCAGCCGCGCGCGGCGCTCGGGGTCGCGCAGCAGCGCGATACAGGCGTCCGCGAGCGCCCGGGGATTGCGCGGGGGCACCACCAGGCCGGTGCCGCCGATGACCTCGACGACCGCCCCGACATCCGTGGAAACGGTGGCCCGGCCGCAGAACATCGCCTCGACCAGGCTGATCGGGAAGCCCTCGACCACGCTGGAGAGGACGATCACCCCGCCCGCCGCGTACGCCTCGGCGAGGTCGGGGACCTCGGGGCCGCCGATCTCCTCGAAGGTGACCGGGCTGACGCCCTCGGCGTGCGCGCCGACGGCCTCGTCGGGGAAGAGCTGGGCGGCCAGCGCCCGGCAGTGCGCGAGGTAGGTGGCGCCCTCGCCGCCCTCGGCCGGGGCGCCGAAGACGCGCAGCCGGGCGTCCGGTTCGGCGCGGCGGACCTCGGCGAAGGCGTGCAGCAGGGCGATCAGGTCCTTGGCGGGCTCGATCCGGCCGACCCAGACCAGGGTGCCGGGCCCGCCCTGGTCGTCGTCCTCGCCGACCGGCGAGAAGCGTTCGGCGGCCATGCCCGGGTAGACCGTGCGCTGTCTGGCCGGGTCGGCGCCGCACCGCTGCTGCCAGCGGCGTACGTGGGTGTTGCCGGGGGTGATGACGGTGGCCTGGCGGTAGACCTCGGCGGCCAGCTGCCCGTGGAAGGTGGCGAGGAGGGCGCGCACCGGGGCGCCGAAGGGCGCGTCGGTCGCGGCCAGGTAGTGCGCGCGGAGCTGCACGCCGTGCTCGGTGACCAGGAGCGGCACCCCGAAGAAGCGTTTGGCCAGCAGCCCCGGGAGTGCGGCGGCCCCGCCGGAGGTGGCGTGGCAGAGGTCGACGGCGCCGAGGCTGTCCTGCCCGTACCAGTCGAGCGAGAGCGGGCGCAGGGCGCGCTCCAGCTCGGCGGCGACGGCGAGGTGGTCCAGGACGGTGGCGCTCTGCACGGTCCGGCCGGTGCCCCGGGCGCGGCAGGCGGCCTCCAGGATGCGCACGGTGGTCTCGGAGCGCAGGGCGAGGTGGAGTCCGCCGCGCTCGCGGGCCAGCTCGGCCAGTCCGTAGAGCCCCTCGGTGAAGAGTCCTCCGTCGGTGGCCGGCTCCCGGCCGGTGTCCTCGGGGGCGCAGATCGCGGTGGCCAGCGCCTCCAGGTGGGCGGCGAAGCGTCTGCGGTCGCGCCGCCCGTAGGACGGGCCGCCGCCGGTCACCAGCCTGGCCAGCAGACCGCGTTCACCGCTGCCGCGCAGGGTGCCGTCCTCGGGCGTCCAGAGCGGCGCGGTGCGCACCCGGCTGACGTGGTGCGGCAGCCTGACCCAGCCCTGGTCCTCCTGGTGGGCGGAGCGGCTCAGCGCGAAGAGGTCGAACTCGTGCTGCGGCAGACCGCGTACGAGCCGGTCGCACCAGAGTCTGGACTCACCGGTCGCATACGGATAACCACCATCGGTGAGCAGTCCGATCCGCACGAGTACACCCCCGATCTCCCTTGTGGGCGGCCGCCGTTGGAATGGCGACTCACAGCGGGACGACCGTAAGCGGATACATCGGTGGCGCGACGGACGGTTGTCCGTCGCACCACCGAAAGGGGTGAACCGTCGTAACTTTCCCGGCCCGGTCGCGTTCTGTCGCGATACGGCGGTCGGTTGTTACGGAGCGTCAGGCTGCGGCCAGCTCCTTGCGGGCCGCCCGGCGGGCCGCCGCGAGCCCGGGGTCGAGGGCCGGGACGGCCGCCAGGAGCTGCTTCGTGTACGGGTCGCGGGGGGCTCCGTACACCTCGTCGGCGGGGCCCTGTTCGACGATCAGGCCGCCCCGCATCACCGCGACCCGGTCGCTGACCTGCCGGACCACGGCGAGGTCGTGGGCGATGAAGACCAGGCCGATGCCCAGTTCGCGCTGGAGTTCGGCGAGCAGGGCGACCACCTGGGCCTGGGTGGTGACGTCGAGCGCGGAGACCGGTTCGTCGCAGACGATGACCTTCGGCTCGGCGGCCAGGGCGCGGGCGATCCCGATGCGCTGGCGCTGTCCGCCGCTGAACTCGTGCGGGTAGCGCTCGAAGTGCGCCGGGTCGAGACCGACGCGCTCCAGGAGTGCGCCCACCCGGTCCCGTACGCGCCCCTCGTCGCGCTCCCCGGCCGCCCGCAGCGGGTCGGCCACGGACTCGCCCACCGAGCGGCGCGGGTTGAGGGAGGCGACGGGGTCCTGGAACACCATCTGGAGCTCGCGCCGGAAGGGCCGCAGCTCCTTCTCCGACAGCGAGCCGATCTCCGTACCCCCGTAACGGAGCCGGCCCGCCGTCGGCTCCAGCAGGCGCACCAGCATCCGGCCGAGCGTGGTCTTGCCGCTGCCGCTCTCCCCGACGATGCCGAGCGTCTCCCCGGCGCGCACGGTGAGCGAGACCCCGCCCACAGCAAGGGTCCGCCCGCTCCCCCGCCCGAACTCCCGCCGCAGGTCGACGGCTTCGAGCAGCGGTACGGAGGCTTCTTCGGCGCTCACGCCCGGCTCGGCGGCGCGCGGCGAGGGAACTCCCACCACCCGCCGCGTCTCCACCCTCGGCACCGCCGCCAGCAGCTCCTTCGTGTACGCCTCGCGCGGCGCGCCCAGCACCTGGGCCACCGGCCCGCGTTCGACCTCCCGGCCGCCCCGCATGACGAGCACCTCGTCCACGCTCCCGGCCGCCACGCCCACATCGTGGGTGACCAGCAGCAGCCCCATGCCCGTCTCCTGGCGCAGGGTGTGCAGGAGGTCCAGGATCTGGGCCTGTACGGTCACGTCGAGCGCGGTCGTCGGCTCGTCGGCCACGATCAGCCGGGGCTCGCAGGCCAGGGCCATCGCGATGAGCGCCCGCTGCCGCATCCCGCCGGAGAACTCGTGCGGGCGCAGCCGGGAGCGGCGGGCCGCGTCCGGGATGCCGACCCGGTCCAGCACCTGGACGGCCCGCGCGCGGGCGGCCCGGCGGGAGACGCGGCGGTGGACCCGGTGGACCTCGGCGATCTGGTCGCCCACCGGGTAGTACGGGTCGAGCGAGGAGAGCGGGTCCTGGAAGACCATGGCGGCCTGCGCGCCCCGCAGCGCCCGGAGTCCGGCGTCGTCGGCCGCGTTCACGTCCGTACCGGCGACGCGGACCGTGCCGCCGACCCGGGCGCCGGTCCCCCGGTGCAGGCCGAGCAGGGCGTAGGCGGAGGCGGACTTGCCGGAGCCGGACTCCCCCACCACGGCGAGGGCGCCGCCCGCCTCCAGGGTGAAGGAGAGCCCGTCCACCGCGCGTACGGAACCGAAGTCGACGGTGAGACCGGCGACCTCCACCAAGGGATCGTTCGTTGTCATGAGAGGACCACCCGTCGGTCGGCCAGCGCGTACAGCAGGTCCGCGGCGGCATTGGCGAGGACGACGAAGAACCCGGTCACCAGCACCATGCCGACCACCACCGGCAGGTCGACGAGCTTGACGGCGTTGACCAGTTCACGCCCGATGCCGGGGATGCCGAAGAGGGACTCGGTGAGGACGGCGCCGCCGAACATCGTGCCGAAGTCCAGGGCGCTGAGGGCGATGACGGGCGCCACCGCGCCCCGGAGCGCGTGCCGGCCGATGATGGCCCGCTCCCCGACCCCGTACGCCCGGAAGGTGCGCACATGGTCCTCGGCGAGCGTCTCCAGCATGGCGCTGCGGGTGAGCCGGGCGTACTTCGCGGACTCGATCAGCGCCAGCGACACCCAGGGCAGCAGCAGTCCCCAGGCCCACTGTTCGGGGTCCTCGGTGAAGGGGACGTACGAGGGCGCCGGGAGCCACTGGAGGGTGGAGCAGAACACGATGATGAGCAGCAGCCCGATGACGAAGACGGGCATGGCCGAGCCCGCGAGGGTCAGCCAGGTCAGGACGCGTTCGGTGAGCCGGCCGCGCCGCCAGGCGGAGAGGACGCCGGTGCCCACGCCGAGCAGCAGCCATCCGGCGAAGGCGCCGACGACCAGCGAGCCGGTGACCGGGAGCTTGGCCAGGATGAGCTGCATGACCTGCTGGTCGGACTGGTAGGAGACGCCGAGGCAGGGTGCGGAGCAGTGCTCCACGCCGGTGCCGGTGGAGAAGTCGCGTCCGGCGACGATGCCCTGGAGGAAGTGCCCGTACTGCACGTACAGCGGGTCGTCCAGCCGCAGTTGCCCGGTGACCTGGGCGACCTGGGCGGGCGAGCAGCGCGGGCCGCAGACGAGCTGGGCGACATCGCCGGGGGCCACGTAGAAGATGCCGTACAGGATGGCGGTCAGGGCGAACAGGACGAGGACCGCCCCGCCGAGCCGCCGGATCAGGAACCCGGTCACGGGGCACCTCCGTCGCTGTTCCTGGTGCCCACCCGGAGCCGGGAGGCGGCGCGCGGGTCGAGGGCCGTGCGGACGCCCTCGCCGAGGACGGTGAGCGCGAGGACGGTGATGAAGAGGAGCCCGGCGGGGAGCAGGAGGTAGGTGGGGGCGGCCTGGTACCAGGTGTTGGCCTCGGTGAGCATCTGGCCCCAGGACGGGGTGGGCGGTTTGATGCCGACTCCGAGGAAGGAGAGGGCCGCCTCCGCGACGATGTTGGAGGGGAAGGCCAGGGCCCCGTACGTGATCACGGGGGCGGCGAGCGAGGGCAGCAGCTCGCGGCGGGCGATGGCCCATCTGCCGCGCCCGCTGAGCCGGGCCGCCGCGACGAAGTCGAGGGACGTGAGCGCGAGCGCCTGGGCCCGCACGATCTTCGAGATACCGGACCAGCCGATGCCCCCGAGGACCAGGGCGATCAGGACGGGCCGGGGGAAGGTGTCGGGGACGATCGCCAGGAGGGCCAGGGCGATGACCATGAGCGGCAGAGCGACGTTGATGTCGGTGATCCAGCTGAGGAGCCGGTCGACCCGGCGGCTGCCGAGCGCGGCGGTGAGGCCGATGACCAGGCCGAGGGTGATCTGGAGGACGGTGGCGACGAGGGCGACGCCGAGCGAGACCCGGGCGCCGTACACGATCCGGGCGAACAGGTCGCGGCCGGTCTGGGGTTCGACGCCGAGCCAGTGGTCGGCGCTGATGCCGCCGAAGGGGCCGATGGGGACGCCGCCGGCCGCCGAGTCGACGAGGTCGGGGTGGTAGGTGTTCGGGTCCTGGCCCGCCAGTGCGGTGAGCAGCGGCGCGGCGAGCGCGACCAGGACGAGCAGGAGGACGACGAGGGCCGCGGCGAAGGCCGCGCGCTGGGCGCGCAGCCTCCGCCGGAAGGGCCGGGCCCCGGAGGCGGGGGCGACGGCCGGCGCCGCTCCCGCCTCCTGGACCGGAAGAGCCTGTGCCATGACTACTTGACCGCGACCTGGGAGACGTCGAGGACACCGGTCCAGTCGCTGATGACGACGTTCTTGACGCTCTCGCCGTACAGCCGCTTGTAGACCGGGTGGAACAGCGGCACGGTCAGCGCCTTCTCACCGATCGTGCTGTCGAGCGCGCCCCAGCGGGTGGCGGCGGCCTTCAGGTCGGTCAGCTTGTTGATCTCGTCGATCTCCTTGTTGACCTCGGGGTCGTTCAGGAAGGCGGCGTTGTAGTTGGAGCCGTCCTTGACGATCTGCCGGCCGTCGAAGATCGGGGCGAGGAAGGGGCCGCCGGAGGGCCAGTCGGCGCCCCAGCGGGAGAGGAAGAAGCCGGGCGTCCTCTTGGCGTCGTGGGTGGTGTCGGAGTAGTCGTTGTCCTCAAGACCCTGGAGCTTCACGGTGATCCCGGCCTTCTTGAGCGCGGCCTGGATCGCGGTGGCGATCTCCGGGCTGGTCTGGAAGTCCTTGGCGTTGGAGTGGGTGAGGGTGACGGTCAGCCCCTTGCCGTGCCCGGCCTCCTTCAGCAGCTCCTTGGCCTTCTCCGGATTGCCCGTCTTACCGGCCGGGAAGTGGTCGTAGGGCGTGTGGCCGAAGAAGTCCCGCTCGGGGAGGAAGGTAGTGGCGGGCTCGGCGAGCGAGGAGCCGCCCGCCGCGTTGATGACCGAGGTGCGGTCGACGGCGTACGAGATCGCCTGGCGCACCTTCGGGTCGTCGAAGGGCTTCACCTTCGGGTTGAAGGCGATGTAGTTGGTGTAGCCGAAGTGGCCGGTGCCGACGCGGGCGGCGAGCTTCTTGTCGCTGCCGACCTTGGCGAGTTCGGCCGGGCCGAGGTTGGTGTCGGTGGTGACGGCGGCGGAGTCGGCGCCCTGGGAGGCGGAGAGCCGCTGGTTGATGACGGCGGAGTCCAGGCCGGAGCGGACGTCGATCCGGTCGGGGTATGCCTTGCGCTCCTCGTCGGTCTTCGCCGACCAGTGCGGGTTGCGCTCCAGGACCAGGCGCTCGCCGTCGTTCTCGTTGGTGACGACCTTGTACGGGCCCGAGGCGACCGGGTGCTCCTCGTACTTGGTGCCGGTGTCCTTGGCCTTGGGTACGGGGGTGGTCTGCGTCTGGGTCGCCAGGTAGGGGAACTCGCCCTCGGGCTTGTTCAGCCGGAAGACGATGGTCCGGTCGTCGGGCACCTCGATGGAGTCGAGGCCCTTCTTCTCCTTGTACGGGCCCTGGTAGTCGGCGCCGCCGATGAGCCAGTCCCGCAGGTAGGGGGCGCCGCCGGAGAGTTCGGGGGCGAAGGAGCGCTCGATGCCGTACTTGATGTCGGCGGAGGTGATCGCGGTGCCGTCCTCGTACTTCAGCCCTTCCTTGAGGGTGTACGTCCAGACCGTGGCGTCCTTGTTGGGCGTGCCCAGGTCGGTGGCGAGGTCGGGGACGACCTGCGCGCCCTCGGCGCCGTCCTCGCGGTTGCGGGTGGTGAGGGTGCGGAAGACGAGGGAGGGGACGTTGCCGCCGCCGGAGGTGTAGAGCCGGGCGGGGTCGAAGTCCTGCTGGGGATTGCGGTTCAGGACGGTGAGGGTGCCGCCCTTCTGCGGCTTGCCCTCGGCTCTGGAGCCGCTGTCGCCGCCCTTGCTGTCCTCGGGGCCGCAGGCCGCGGCACCCGCGGCGAGGACGAGGGTGACGGTGGCCGCTGCCACGCGGCGCGATATGACGGACGGTTGACGCATCGGAAGATGACCTCTCGGAGTACTGCGGGAACAGCGCGGAAAAGGGAAAGGGGAATCCGCGCAGGCGACAGCGGAAGAGGCTCCGGGGCTCATTGGCGAAAACCGGGACGAGAGCCCCTGCCGGGCCGGAGAAGAAGCCCGGAAAGGGACCGGGAAAGAGCCGGGAAGGAGCCGGGAAAGCAAAAGCCGCGCCTGCGGACGGAGTTACGTCCGGGCGCGGCGGTCACAGTGCCCGTGGAGCCGGTCAGGGGCTCACGGACGGGGCACGGGAAAAGGAAAGGCCGACGGCGCGCTCGGACGGGCGTCAGCGACAGAGAATGTCGGCTACGCAGTGCCCGGTCACGCCGAGAAGCGCCAGCTCAAGGGCGGCGATCTCGGAAGGTGCGGGGCTGCGTGACATGCCGAGAAATATGAACGACCGCCTTGACCACTGTCAAAACGGAACAGGGGCGACCATCTCACCATGCGGACAGGCTTCGTCAACTACTGGGGTACGCCCAGGGGTTGGGCTTGCACTTGATCCCGTTGATGTCCAGGGATTTGGTCTGCTGCTGCATCACCGGGGCCAGGGCGCCGGGGGTGCGGCAGCTCACATGGCCGTATCCGAGCCGGTGGCCGACTTCGTGATTGATGAGCATCTGACGGTAGGGCAGAAGCTTCTTCGGGCCGAAGGTGGCGGAACCCTGGGCCCAGCGATAGGCATTGATCATCACGCGGTCGGTCGAGGCGGAATCGCACGAGACGTTCTGGACCGTCGTGTCCAGACCGGATTTCGCACACCATTCGCCGGTGGTCCCGGGGCTGGCGAGCGTGATGACGAAATCCGGGCTCCCGGAGGAGATCCGCTCGAAGGTCATCGCACCGTTGTGCGCCCAGCTCCGGTCATCGTTCAGCGTCTTCTGGACGGCCTCGGCGAACAGGCCCGCGTCCAGGGAGAGACCCTTCTCGACATCGATGCGATAGCGGTACTTCCTCCCCTTGCCGGGCGCCTTCGCCAGTCCGGGGACCGCCTCGAACTCTCCGCTCGCCTTCAGGTCCGCGGCGAGCGGGAAGGGCTGCGCCATCTTGGCCGCGTACGAGAGGGGCTTGACCTCGGGGGGCTTCGCGGGGCGCTCGGGGGTCGGACGGGCCTCCGAGCGCGAGGCGCCTTCGTCACCGCCCCGGTCCGCGGTCCGCGCCGCGGCGGCGGACCGGGCGGCGGAGTCCTCGGCGACCTGTCCGGCCACCACGATCGCGAGCACGGTGGTCACGGCGGCGGCGGCGATCCCGGTGAAGGTGCGCCCCTTGCCGCCCTTGGCCGCGCGGCATCGGGCGGGCTCCGCGTCCGGGCCGGTGCCGTCCGGCTCCTCCGGCGGACCGGCGGCCCCGGAGTCCGTACGCGGGCCGGACGGGTCTGCCGGGCCGGGCGCCTCGGTGTCGAGGCCGTCAAGGCCGTCGAAGGCGTCGACGAACTCCCGGCGCGGGCCGGGCATCACCCCGGGGACGCCGGCCGCCTGCCGCGCCACTCGGCCGTCTGCCGCACGCTGCGCGGCCCGCTGGGCGGACACCTGCCGCGCCACAGCCTCCTCCCGGGCGGCGTCCTGGGCGCGGTGGCCCGCTGCGCCGTACGCCTGCGGGCCCGACGGACCGGACGCCTGCGGACCGGACATCTGCGGGCCGGACGTCTGCGGGTACGGCCGGGCGCCGGAGCCCCGGGCACCGGCCGCGGTGGCACCGTACGGCGACGGGCCGGGGGCCTGGCCCCCGTACGGCTGCTGACCGGCGGGAGCCCCCTGGCGCGGCTGCGGCCCGGTGCCCCACCCGCCGCCCGGCTCACGCTGCTCGGGATGGCCGCCGCGCACCTGCGGGCCGTCCGGATACGAGGTGCCCGGGGAGGGCGCGTCCTGGAAGGGGATGTGCCCGTCGGCAGGGGGCAACGGCGCCTGGCGCCTGCGCCTGCCGCCACCGCCGGACCGGGGTACGGCGCGAGGACCGCCCGGCTCCGCGGCCGCGGCGTCCGGGCGGGTGGCCCCCGAGCCCTTTCGGCTGTGTCGTCCCACGCCCCGGATCAGCTCCCGCCGCAATCGTCCAGCAGCTCCCGGAACGCCTGGGCGACCGCCTCCGGGTACTCCATCATCGCCACGTGCCCCGCCTCGGGCAGGGTCAGCAGCCGGGCACCGCGGAAGGCCGCGGACGCCCTGCGCGCCATCCGGTACGAGACGAGCCGGTCCCGTCCGCCGTACACGAGCTGGGTCGGTGCGAGCACCCGCTCGGCCTGGCGCCACAGTGAGTGCTGGCCGCCCAGGGTGTACGCGTCCACGATGCCCCGGGCCGAACGCGTCATCGCGTCCCAGAAGTACGGCAGTTCCAGCCGGCGCTCCATCTCGGCCACCGCATGACGGAAGGCTTCGTCGGAGACCCGTGCCGGATCGCCGTAACAGAGTGCCATGACTCCGCGCGTCCGTTGCTCCGCCGTCCAGTCCTTTGTGAGCCGGGCGAAGAGCGGGGCGACCCCCGGCACCGCCAGGAGACCGGTCGGCACGGCGGGCCGCTGCACCCGCCACTCGGGCAGCGCGGGCGAGATCAGGGTGAGGGTGCGCACGAGGTCGGGGCGGACGGCGGCGACCCGGGTGGCGACCGCACCGCCCAGGGAGTTGCCGAACAGATGGACGGGCCCGCGCCCCTCCGCGTCGAGCAGCCGGATGACCGCGCGGGCGTGCCCGGTGACCGAGTAGTTGCCGTCGTCCGGCGGCGGCGAGTCACCGAATCCGGGCAGGTCGACGGCGTCGGGGTCGACCGCGTCCGCCAGCAGCGGCATCAGCGCCGACCAGTTCTGCGAGGAGCCGCCGAGCCCGTGCACGAAGAGCGCGGGCGGCAGTCCCGTCCGGTCGGCGGGCCGGGAGCGGACGGTCAGCGTGAGCCCCGGGAGCGCCACCGAGCGCAGCCGCTCGCCCTCGGCGACCCGGACGGCGCTGACCGTGGGAGCCGTCGCCGCGGCGACGGCTTGCGTACCCGGCAGCTCGGTCGAAGACATGCGCCAATGTTACGAGACGATCACGTACTGGTTCATGTGTTCGCGGTCACAGGTCGCATCGCGGGGTAGGAGTGTTGCTCCTAGGCTTCAAGAGAAGCCGCTTCAGGGGAAGGGAGCCACCCGATGACGGTCGACCCGAGCGACCCGGACACCTTCGAGAACGCCGAGCCGGACACCCCCGGTCCGGAGGCGCCGGAGGCGGACGCCGTCGAGCAGCGGACGGACATCCGGCCCGAGGACGACGAAGAGGTGGGGAACCTCGACCTGGCCACGGCCAATGAGGCGGATGTGGCGGAACAGCGCAGGGTGATCCCCCTGGACGAGGACGATTACCGCTAGATCGCCCGCTTTGCTCCTGGCCTTGGCCAAGCCATGGCTTCCGCAGTCGTCCGGTCCGTGAAATTCTGCGTCCGCGCCGCGCGCACCGGGGTTACCCAAAAGTACGATGGCTGTACGGCGCAGCGTGTACGGATCGGCTGTGCTGGAACACACATTTGGGAGGCGGCGTGAGCGCCATCGAGCAGACAGAGGCAGCGCGCCCGCGAGGCACGCGCCTTCCCCGCCGCGCCCGACGCAATCAGCTGCTGGGCGCCGCGCAGGAGGTCTTTGTCGCACAGGGCTACCACTCCGCCGCGATGGACGACATCGCCGAGCGGGCCGGGGTCAGCAAGCCGGTGCTCTACCAGCACTTCCCCGGCAAGCTGGAGCTCTATCTCGCCCTCCTCGACCAGCACTGCGAGTCGCTGCTCCAGGCCGTGGTGACGGCGCTGGCCTCGACGACGGACAACAAGCTGCGCGTGGAGGCGACGATGGACGCCTACTTCGCGTACGTGGAGGACGAGGGCGGCGCCTTCCGGCTGGTCTTCGAGTCGGACCTGACCAACGAGCCTGCCGTGCGCGAGCGGGTCGACCGGGTCTCCCTCCAGTGCGCCGAGGCGATCTCCGACGTGATCGCCGGGGACACGGGCCTGTCCAAGGACGAGTCCATGCTCCTGGCGGTGGGCCTCGGCGGTGTGTCGCAGGTGGTCGCGCGCTACTGGCTCTCCAGCGGCTCCAGCATCCCCCGCGACACGGCGGTGCAGCTGCTCACCTCGCTGGCCTGGCGGGGCATCGCGGGCTTCCCGCTGCACGGCGTCGAGCAGCACTGACCACCCGTCCCGGTCGCGTGTCGCGCCCCGTCCCGGCGGTCCGTCGCGCCCCGTCCCGGCCGGGTACCGCCCCGTGTTCGCTGCGGGCGTTGCCGGTCGGGCCGTGAGGCATGCTCCCACCGGGCTAATGTGGCTGCGTACGGCGCGGTTCGCCGCGCAGGGACTGACCGTCGGAGGGACATAGCCGTGGAGGTCAAGATCGGGGTGCAGCACACGCCCCGGGAGATCGTTCTGGAGAGCGGGCTTTCCGCCGAGGACGTCGAGAGCGCGGTCGCCGCCGCACTGGGCGGCAAGGCGGAGCTGCTGAGCCTCACGGACGACAAGGGCCGCAAGGTCCTGGTGCCGGCCGACCGGATCGCGTACGTGGAGATCGGTGAGCCGACCACCCGGCGTGTGGGGTTCGGCGCGCTGTAGTCCACGGGACGCGGTGATCACGGGAGCGGCCCGGCGGGATGTCCCGCCGGGCCGCTCCCGTATGCCCAGCGGGCCGCTCCCGTTCGCCCAGCGGGCCGACTCCTGTATGCCCAGGCCGGGGACGCCGTACGCACCGCTCGGGAAAGCCTTACCCGTACGGGTTTCCCCGGCCCGGCGGAGGGTTGTGCGGAGTGGGCCAGGGGTAGTACCGCCTACGACCGATTTGCCCGCCCCGCACACCCCCGCGAGGTGATCCTTAGTGATCTGGGAATCCTTCGGCTCCGCCGTCCTCGGACTCGCCCTGTCCTGGGTGGCCGTCCGCTCACTGGCCGACCGGCTCCCCTCCGCCCGTGCGGTGTATCCCACCGGTGCGCTGGGCGCCCTGTTCGGGGCGTTCCTCACCCACTCCGCGCTCGGCCCGGGCCACACCGTGGCGACCCTGGTCGGCGCCGTGTCCGTCGGGGCGGTGACGCTGTCGCTGCTGATCCGTCCACGCGGCCGCCGCCTCACGAGGTCGGCGGCGGCCCAGTAGCCCGGTCGTCACGCGGTCCTACGCGGCCAGCCCCAGCGCGGCCATGCGCTTGGTGTGGGCCTCGGTGATCCGGGAGAACATCCGGCCCACCTCCGCCAGGTCGAAGCCGCCCTCGACCCCGCCCACCAGCATCGTCGAGAGCGCGTCGCGGTCGGCGACCACCCGCTGGGCCTGCGAGAGCGCCTCGCCCATCAGCCGACGGGCCCAGAGCGCGAGCCGCCCGCCCACGCGCGGGTCGGCCTCGATCGCGGCGCGCACCTTCTCCACGGCGAAGTTGCCGTGCCCCGTGTCGTCGAGCACGGCGAGGACCAGGGCACGGGTGTCGGTGTCGAGCCGGGCCGCCACCTCGCGGTAGAAGTCGCTGGCGATCGAGTCGCCGACGTACGCCTTGACCAGGCCCTCCAGCCAGTCGGACGGAGCCGTCTGGCGGTGGAAGTCGTCCAGCGCCTTGGCGAACGGCTCCATCGCGGCGGTCGGGTCCTCGTCGATGGCGGCGAGCCGGTCGGACAGCTGTTCGAAATGGTGGAACTCGGCGGCGGCCATCTTCGCCAGCTCCGCCTTGTCCCCGAGTGTCGGCGCCAGTTTCGCGTCCTCGGCGAGGCGCTCGAAGGCCGCCAGCTCGCCGTACGCGAGGGCGCCCAGCAGGTCCACGACCGCGGCGCGGTACTGCGGCTCCGCGGCGGCGGTGGCCCAGTCCTGGGCGGCGGTCCCGGCCGCTCCGGGCGCTTCGTCGGGGTGTTCAGTGGCGTTGTCAGGCGTCTCCATGGACCGCACAATAGCCCGCCCGACGAGGGGCGGAAGGGCCCGGTCAGCAGCGGACATCACACCGTTCCGATGAATTCGTCCAACACACATGCGCGAATCCGGGGTACAGTGGTATTGCGCTTACTGAGCATTTTCCTGTGCCAGGGGCGCGTCCTTTGAATGAGGATGCCCGGTCGGTGGCCCGATCGGCTCCGACCCGACAGCCCTCCACGCAGTGCGTACGACACCGTACGACTGCAAGATGAGGGGCCCCCTCAGCGGCACGAGCGCTCGAGCGACGGCAGTGGTCCCGCGCCACCCGGCCTCCCACGGCCGGATGACCAACCCGGCACGGTACGACCCCCAGCGTTCGCCTCGGGCCGCGTCTCACAGAAGAGGCAGCACCCTGACTACGTTCCGCGACCTCGGCATTCTTTCCGAGACGGCCGAAGCCCTCGAGGCAGTCGGCATCACGTCCCCCTTCCCCATCCAGGAGCTGACGCTCCCCGTGGCGCTCTCCGGCTCCGACGTCATCGGCCAGGCCAAGACCGGCACCGGAAAGACGCTCGGCTTCGGACTCCCCCTCCTGGAGCGCGTCACCGTCCCCGCCGACGTCGAGGCGGGCCGCGCGAAGCCCGAAGAGCTGACCGACGCCCCCCAGGCGCTCGTCGTCGTCCCCACCCGCGAGCTCTGCACCCAGGTCACCAACGACCTGCTGACCGCGGGCAAGGTCCGTAACGTCCGCGTTCTCGCGATCTACGGCGGCCGGGCGTACGAGCCCCAGGTCGAGGCCCTCAAGAAGGGCGTCGACGTGATCGTCGGCACCCCGGGCCGCCTGCTGGACCTGGCGGGCCAGCGCAAGCTCGACCTCTCCCACATCCGCGGGCTCGTCCTGGACGAGGCCGACGAGATGCTGGACCTGGGCTTCCTGCCCGACGTCGAGCGCATCATCACGATGCTCCCGGCCAAGCGCCAGACGATGCTGTTCTCGGCCACCATGCCCGGTGCCGTCATCAGCCTCGCCCGCCGCTACATGTCGCAGCCGACGCACATCAACGCCACCTCGCCCGACGACGAGGGCACGACCGTCAAGAACACGGTCCAGCACGTCTACCGCGCGCACAACATGGACAAGCCGGAGATGCTCGCCCGCATCCTCCAGGCCGAGGGCCGCGGGCTCGCGATGATCTTCTGCCGGACGAAGCGGACGGCCGCCGACATCGCCGAGCAGCTGGAGAAGCGCGGCTTCGCCTCCGGCGCGGTCCACGGCGACCTCGGTCAGGGCGCCCGCGAGCAGGCGCTGCGCGCCTTCCGCAACGGCAAGGTCGACGTCCTCGTCTGCACCGATGTCGCCGCGCGCGGCATCGACGTCGAGGGTGTGACCCACGTCGTGAACTACCAGTCGCCGGAGGACGAGAAGACCTACCTCCACCGCATCGGCCGCACCGGCCGCGCGGGCGCCAAGGGCACCGCGATCACGCTGGTCGACTGGGACGACATCCCGCGCTGGCAGCTGATCAACAAAGCGCTGGACCTGAAGTTCCCGGACCCGCCGGAGACCTACTCCACCTCGCCGCACCTCTTCGAGGAGCTCGGCATCCCGGCCGGCACCAAGGGTGTCCTGCCGCGCGCCGAGCGGACCCGTGCCGGTCTGCGCGCGGAGGAGGTCGAGGACCTCGGCGAGACCGGTGGCCGCGGCCGCAAGTCCGCCGCAGCCGCTCCGGCCCGTGAGGAGCGCGAGCCCCGTACGCGTACGCCGCGTCAGCGCCGCCGCACCCGTGGCGGGTCGACCGTGGCGGAGTCCGCGGCGACGGTCCCGGCCCCCGCCAAGGAGGCCGCGCCGGTCGCCCCGGCCGGTGACGAGCCGTCCGAGGCCCCGGCCCGCACCCCGCGCCGCCGTCGCCGTACGCGGGTCGGCGCGGCCGACACCGTGACCGAGGCGTCCGTGGCGGTCGCCGAGGCCCCGGCCACGGCTCCGGCTGCGGTGGCTCCCGCCGCCGAGGCCGTCGTCCCGGCCGCCGCCGAGCCCGTCGCGGAGGCCAAGCCGCGCCGCCGTCGCAGCCGCGCCGCCGCGAAGCCGGTGGCCGAGCCGGTGGCGCAGGTCCCTGCCGCCGCCGCTCCGGTCGAGGCCGGGTTCCAGACCGTGGCGGCCGCCGCGGGCATCGCGGAGCCGGTCGCCGAGCCGGTGACCAGGCCGCGCCGCCGCACCCGGATCGTGAAGCCTGCCGACGAGGTGGACTTCCAGATCGCCCCGGCCTCCGAGCCGGAGCCCGAGTCGAAGACCCGCCGCCGCCCGGCCCGCGCCACGAGCCGCCCGAAGGCGGAGTCGAAGCCGAAGGCGGAGGCCGGTACGGAGACCGAGGCGAAGCCGAAGAGGGCGTCGCGGGCGAAGGCCGCGGCCCCCGCCGAGACGGCCGCTCCGGAGGCTCCGGAGGCTCCGGCCACCGAGACCGAGACGAAGCCGCGCCGCCGCCGCGCCACCCGGAGCGCGACCGGCACGGAGACCTCGGTATCCGCCGAGAAGGCGGCCCCGGAGGCACCGGCCACCGCCGAGGAGGCCGAGACCAAGCCGCGTCGGCGCCGGGCCACCCGGAGCGTCACCTCGACCGCGTCCCAGGAGGCCGCTGTGGTCTCCGAGGCCGAGGCCGTGGTGAGCGAGGCCGCCGCCGAGACGAAGCCGCGCCGCCGCCGGGCCACCCGCGCGGCGGGCAAGGTCACGGCGACGACCGAGAGCTGACGGTCCCGCGAAACCCCGAGGCCCCGGCCCCCGCAGTTGCGGGGGCCGGGGCCTTTTCACGCTGTACGGGGGTGGGCGCGGCACGCCCGCAGGCGCCCCGCGCCGGGACCGGCGGCCGGGGCCCGCCCGGCAGCGCCCGAGGCCAGGTTCGACGGCGCGCCCGGGGCCCCGGGCGCCCGACGGCACCCCGGGCCGGGCCCGGCGGTCTCCCGGGCCAGGCCCGATGGCGTACCGGGCCAGGGGGGCGGCACCCGGGCCAAGACCCCGACCGGCACCCCGGGCTGGGCCCGGCGGTCTCCCGGGCCGGGCCCGATGGCGTACCGGGCCAGGGGTGGCGGCACCCGCGCCAGGCCCCCCCGACCGGCACCCCGCGCCCCGCGCCCCGCACCAACCCCAACGGCCCCCGTACCGGCCCTCCCCCGCCCTCCCGGTGGTGCCCCGGGCCCGGCCCGGCGATAGCCTCGCCCCATGAGCCGCCCGCCCACCTTCACCCCGCCGCCCTGCGCCACCGCCCGCGTCCTGCGTACCGAGCGGGGGGACTTCGCCGTCCTGGACGCCGTACCGGCCGCTCCGGCGCGTGCCACCGCCCTGCTGCTGCCCGGGTACACCGGCAGCAAGGAGGACTTCATCGCGCTGCTCAAACCGCTCTGCGCGGCCGGGTACCGGGTGGTCGCCGTCGACGGTCGCGGGCAGTACGAGTCCGCGGGGACGGACCGTCAGGAGACGTACGCGCAAAGGGAGTTGGCCAGTGATGTGCTGGCCCAGGCGGCGGCCCTGGCCGAGGACGGCGGGACCCTGCACCTGCTCGGGCACTCGCTCGGCGGCCAGATCTCCCGCGCCGCCGTCCTGCTGGACCCCACCCCGTTCCGCTCGCTGACGCTGATGTCCTCCGGCCCGGCCGAGGTGGTCGCCGTACAGCAGGAGAAGGTGAAGATGCTGAGCGACGCGCTCTCCGTGCTCACCATGGACGAGGTGTGGGAGGCGATGCGGGTCATGGACCCGCCGCAGGAGGCGGACACCGGTGACGGCGAGGACCTGCGGCGGCGGTGGCTGCTCCACAACCCGGCCCAGCTGATCGCCACCGGCGCCCAGCTGTCCGCCGAACCGGACCGGGTGGACGAGCTGGCCGCCCTCGGGCTGCCCGTCCTTGTGCTGTCCGGCGAGCGCGACGACGTATGGCCGGTGGAGCAGTTCGACGCGATGGCCCGGCGGCTCGGGGCGCACCGCACCACGATCGCCGGGGCCGAGCACTCCCCCAACACCGCCCGCCCGCACGAGACGGCGGCGGCGCTCGCCGCGTTCTGGGACACGGTCCCCGACGCCTGAGGGTCAGAACTGCGCCTGCACGTGCTGCCAGAAGCCGTCGCGCAGCGCCCGGCGCAGGTGCGCGTGGCCGCGCAGTGAGTACTGGAGCAGGCGTTCGGCCTCCACCAGGAGGTCCTGGTCGACCGAGCCCGGCAGGTAGGGGTGGCCGGGCAGCAGGTCGGCGAGGGATTCCCGGCCCCGGGCGGCGAGCCAGGCGGCGGCGATCTGGGCGCCGACGAAGCGGACGTCCTCCCGGGAGGGGGCCGGGGTGTCGTCCTCGTACGTCGTGACCGGGCGCCGGGTGACGTAGGGGCGGCAGAAGTCGAGGTCGAAGGTGCGCTGGCTGTCGACCTCCCAGAGCAGCGGTTCGGCCTGGTTGCGGCCCTCGGCGGCCTCGATGCCCCAGAGGTGGACGCGCGCCCCGTACCCCTGGGCCGCCTCGACGGCGGAGACCAGGTCCTCGTCGCCGCCGATGAGGGCCGCGTCGCTGATGGCCCGGTGCCGGGCGAGCGATTCGAGGTCGGTGCGGATGAGGGAGTCGACGCCCTTCTGCTGGTTGTTGGCGTTGAGGTTGCCGAGCCGCACCTTGACGTCCGGGAGTTCGGCGATGGCCTGCTGCTCGGTGGTGTGGATGCGGCGCCTGGCCCCGTCGTACCAGTACACGCGCAGCAGCCGGCTGTCCGCGAAGATCGTGCGGGCCCGGTCGATGAACGCCTCGATCAGCCCCTCGGCGTCGAGGTCGAAGGAGCGGCGGTCCTCGGTGCCGGTGACGAGCAGCCCGGCCGCCGCGTACACATAGCCCGCGTCCACGAAGATGGCATGGGTGGAAGGGGTCTTGGAGACCTCCACGAGCATGCGCTGAAGCAGCTCGTTGGTGCGGTCCAGACGCTCCATGACAGCCGCGATGTCCGCGATATCCGCCGGATACTTAGACATCCAAAAAATTTCCTTAGCGTAGGGAATGTTTGCACCGGGCAAGACGTTGTCACATACAAGAAACGGACGAGACGAAGGGAAGCCCTGTGCGCTTCGAGATCATGCGACTCGACGACGTCGACGGTACCGCCGTGGACAGCACCGTCGTGGACGCCGCCTCCGTCAACGGGATCGTGCGGCAGGCGGCGGCCGTGAGCCAGCGCATCTACATCCGGCCGGCCGAAAACGCGGCTTCGTAACCCTCGTCGCCCCTTCGGCGACGCGGCTTCGTAACCCCCGTCGCCCCTTCGGCGGCACAGCGCCCCCGCACGGAAAGTCCGTGCGGGGGCGCTCTGATGTGCGGCGGGGCGGCGTCAGGAGTTCTGGATGACCTGGGTGACGCCGTTGATGATCTGCTGTACGGCGATGGCCGAAAGCATCATGCCCGCGAGCCGGGTCACCAGCACGACCCCGCCGTCCTTGATGATGCGGATGATCACCAGCGAGTAGCGCATCGCCAGCCAGAGCACCACGTGCATGGCCACGATGGCCGACCAGACGGAGAGCTGGCCGCCGAAGCCGTCGGCGTGCTGCACGGCGAGGATGACCGAGACGATCGCACCGGGACCGGCGAGCAGCGGCATGCCCAGGGGTACGAGCGCCACGTTGACGTCCTTGGTCTGTGTCGGCTGCTCCGTCTTGCCGGTCAGCAGATCCAGCGCGATGAGCAGCAGCAGGAGACCGCCCGCGATCATCAGGGCGGGGACCGAGACATGCAGATAGTCCAGGATCTGCTGGCCGAGCAGACCGAAGACGGCGATCACGCCGAAGGCGACCGCGACGGCCTGGAGCGCCATCCTGCGCTGCACCTTGGCGGGGCGGCCCGCGGTGAGGGCGAGGAAGATCGGGGTGACCCCAGGGGGGTCCATAATCACAAAAAGGGTGAGAAAAAGAGATCCGAAGACAGCGACGTCGAACACAGTGAGCCTTGCGAGAGAGAGCGGGTGGTACGGAGGTGCGCGGGCCCGGCCGACCCGCCGTCGGCGCACGACGGCGGAGGAAAGGGCGCGCGGGAATGGGACGTGATGCGGTGAAGGGGCCCGGGAGGGGCTAGGGCCTATCCGGTCCTGATCCGCCGGGCACGGGCTAGGCCGTGCCGGGCGTCGCCCGGCGGACGACAGTTCGGCGACAGGACCTAGCGACAGTCTGCTCCGCCCGCGCCCGGCACCGGGAAGGCTCCCGTGGCGCGCCGGGTGATCTCGCCGTAGATCTCGGGGTCGGTGGTGTACTCGCCGAGCCCGACGGTTTTTCGGCTGCCGTGGTAATCGCTGGAGCCGGTGGGCAGGAGCCCCAGCTCGCGGGCGAGACCGCGCAGCCGGGCCCGGGTGGGCTCGTCGTGGTCCATGTGGTCGACCTCGATGCCGTCGAGCCCGGCGGCGGCGAGCGCGGCGATCGTGGCCTCGGGGACCACCTCACCGCGCTTCGAGGCGGCCGGGTGGGCGAAGACGGTGACCCCGCCCGCCGCCTTGACGAGCCGGACCGCCTCGAAGGGGTCGAACTCGTGCTTCGCGGCGTAGGCACGGCCTCCGTTGCCCAGCCAGTCGGGCGTGAAGGCGTCGGAGACGGTGGGGACGACGCCCAGTTCGACCAGGGCGGCGGCGACATGCGGGCGGCCGACCGAGCCGTCCCCGGCGATCCGGGCGACCTGTTCCCAGGTGATGGGCACATCGAGGGCGCGGAGCTTGCGGACCATCTCCTGGGCGCGCGGCACCCGGTCGTCGCGGACGAGCTCGCGCTCGCGCTCCAGCTCGGGGTCGGCGGGGTCGAAGAGGTACGCCAGCATGTGCATGCTCACACCGTCGACCCGGCAGGAGAGCTCGGCGCCGGTGACGAGGGTGAGCCCCTCGGGCAGCGCGTCGATGGCCTGCTGGTGGCCGCCGACGGTGTCGTGGTCGGTGAGCGCGACGACGTCCAGGCCCGCGGCGGCGGCGTTGGCGACCAGCTCGGCGGGGGTGTCCGTACCGTCCGAAGCGGTGGAGTGGGTGTGCAGGTCGATGCGCACGACGCTTGACTCCGGGGCTCGCGGGCGGACGGGGGACCGCTCAAGGATAACCGCCGCACGCCAGGGCCCCGGCCGCGCTCACCGGCCCCGGAGCCGTAGGTGACCTACCGCTCACCCGTCCCCTGCCGGGGCGGTGCCTCCGGGGCGGCGAGCAGACGCGGGGTGAGCGCCCCGCACGGGACGAGGTCCACCTCTCCCCCGGCATCGCGCAGATCGGTGAGCACCAGCTCGTCGTAGAGCAGCAGCCCCGACTGCTCGGGCCACAGGATCGCCCAGAGCCACAGCCCGCGCGCCTCGCCCGCGAAGACCGCCCGGTCCTCCGGGGCGTTCCTGACGTGCCAGAGCGGGGTGGGACGGCCTGCGGCGTGGACCTTGGCGTCGGGGGCGGCGTCGACGTTCAGATGGGGGCCGGGGTCGGGGCCGTCAATACCGGCGTAACGGGCACCGAGTCCGACGCCGAGTTCCTCGGCGACGAGCAGCAGCTCGCCCATGCCCCCCAGCGGTCCGGGGCCCGAGCAGGCGACGACGCTCGCCCGGCCGCCGCTGCGGTCGTCGCCCGCACCGCCCACACCGGTGAACAGCCAGCCCACGGGGAGCGGCCACGGCATCCAGACGGGCACCTGGGAGCGGTGCACCGCGACGCCGAGCGCCTCGACGCTCGGCGGGACGACCGGCTGCATCGGGTGGACCTGGCCGTGCGCGGAGCACTGCCAGGCGTCGGCGAAGAGACCGGGCGCCCTGACCCGGCCACCGCACTTCGGGCAACTGGGTTCGCCCCTCATAGAGCCCCACGGTCCTCCCCGCCGGTCGCCGCGTCAAGGACGATCACCCGTCCGCAGCGTGGCTACCGCCGGGTAGAAGCACATGCCCATGACACTCACCGGACCGGAGGGACCGTTCGGCGGGCCGCCCGCATACGCTCCGGCGGTACGGGGACGAGCCCCGGTACGGGCGGTCCGTCCCCGTACGCGGGCGAGCCGGGACCCCCGGGCGCTCCCGCCGTACGCGGGACGGCCCCGCTCAGTCCAGCGGTACGGAGGTACGCAGCGGATCACGCAGGTCCGTGCCGTGCGTGAGCCACCGCTCCTGGAGCTCCTGCGCCCCGTGCACCCGCTTCCAGGCGGCCTCGTTGGGGGTCATCGGCAGCAGCGGCAGGAAGCGGACCGGGTCCATCGGCGCGTCCAGCTCCAGGTCCTCCACCAGCCCGCCGGACTCCGCCACCAGCACCGAGGTGAACGGCGCCCCGGTCCACAGCGGCTCCCCCAGGTCCAGCGACGCGCCCGGGGCCACGACGAGCCCCTCCACCTGCGGGGAGGCGGCCAGCACCGCGAGCGGGCGGAGCACCTGGTCGGTGTCGGCGAGCCCGCCCCGTACCGACAGGATCAGCTCGGCGCGGGGGCCCTTCACCGGGTCGGCGAGCGGTGAGGTGGGGTCGGCCATGGGCTGGCCCGCCATGCCGAGCGTGGCGTAGCGCACCACATCGCCGTCGAGGAAGCGGAGCACCTCGATCCGGTCCGTGCCGAGGAACGTCACATCGGCGCGGGCGTCCGGTTCACCGAGGGCCGAGCGGAGCCGGGCTTCGACCAGAGCGAGAATTTCTGCCATCCGGCGAGCATAGAGTGCGTATGGAGTGGGCAAAGTAAGGGATTCGGCCCCGGACGGCTGATAACCTGGCCGCCGGTCGGGACAGCACGCAGAAGCGTCGCTCTCTTTGTCCCGACGACACGTCGTCCCTCACGGGGGACCGGCCGGAGGAGGTGGGGACTGCCATGGATCGTCCAAGTCGACCGTGCAGTACCGATCACCCTTCCGCGCATCGCTTCTCCCGCTGAACCCCCGTTCAGCCATCCGTTGAACTGACGCTCTGTCGGGCTTCCCCGGCAGCCCCTTTCAACGGTCGTTCACCGCGCGGAAGACACTTCCGTTCTCTTTCTCAGCCTGTCTGTTGCGAACGCCGTCATCGCGCCCGCGCGGTGGAGCCCGCTTTGCGGACGTGAGCGCACGTCCCCATTCCGGGCTGTTCCACGCCCTCGCCGACGGCCCTCCGTGAAGGAGCCAGCCATGTCGATGATCCGTGACCTGCGCGCCGCCGTGCGCCCGTCCCTGCGTCCGTCCTTCCGTAAGAACACCGCCCCTTACAGCGCTTACGACACCACTCGCGATCCCTCCGCCTCCACCGCCGTCGTCGACTGCGCGGTCTACCGCGACGGCCGCCGCCTGGAGGGGCCCACGACCCCGACCCCGCACGAGGCGATGCTCGAGGTGCGGGAGAAGGGCGGCTTCGCCTGGATCGGGCTGCACGAGCCGACGGAGGAGGAATTCGCGGGCATCGCCCGGGAGTTCGGGCTCCACCCGCTCGCCGTGGAGGACGCCGTCCACGCCCACCAGCGGCCCAAGCTGGAGCGGTACGACGACACGCTGTTCACCGTCTTCAAGACGATCCACTACGTGGAGCACGACGAGCTGACCGCGACCAGCGAGGTCGTGGAGACCGGTGAGGTGATGTGCTTCACCGGCCGGGACTTCGTCATCACCGTCCGGCACGGCGGCCAGGGCTCCCTGCGCGGCCTGCGCCACCGTCTCCAGGAGGACCCGGAGCTGCTGGCCAAGGGTCCCTCCGCCGTGCTGCACGCCGTGGCCGACCATGTCGTCGACGGGTACATCGCAGTGGCGGAGGCGGTGCAGGACGACATCGACGAGGTGGAGATCGATGTCTTCTCCACCCCGGCCAAGGGCGGCCGGCGCGGATCGGACGCGGGGCGGATCTACCAGCTCAAGCGGGAGGTGCTGGAGTTCAAGCGGGCCGTGTCGCCGCTGCTGCGGCCGATGCAGCTGCTCAGCGAGCGGCCGATGCGGCTGATCGACCCGGACATCCAGAAGTACTTCCGGGACGTGGCCGACCACCTCGCCCGGGTCCAGGAGGAGGTCATCGGCTTCGACGAGCTGCTGAACTCGATCCTCCAGGCCAATCTGGCGCAGGCGACCGTCGCCCAGAACGAGGACATGCGCAAGATCACTTCCTGGGCGGCGATCATCGCCGTGCCCACGGCGATCTGCGGGATCTACGGCATGAACTTCGACTACATGCCGGAGCTGGAGTGGAAGTACGGCTATCCGCTGGTGCTCGGGCTCATCGGCGCGGTCTGCTTCTCCATCCACCGCATCCTGAAGCGCAACGGCTGGCTGTGAGCGCGGGAGGGCACCGCCTAAGCTCCCGCCCATGACTGATCCTGCCGCCGCCCTGCTGGAGAAGGCCCTCGTCGAGGAGGCCACGAAGAAGTCCGGCCTCATCTGGGTACGGGCCACCGGGCCCGCCCGGGCCGTGTGGCACGTCTGGCACGAGGGCGCGGCCCACCTCGTCGGGGACGGCCCGGGCGAGCAGCCGCTGCCGGAGGGGCTGGCCGACGGGGGAAGCGCCGAGGTGACCGTACGCAGCAAGGACAAGGGCGGCCGGATCGTGGCCTGGACCGCGGGCGTACGGGTCCTGGCGCCGCACTCCGAGGAGTGGGAGGCGGCCGTCGCCGAGCTGAGGGGCAAGCGGCTCAACGCGCCGGACGCCGAGGTGATGACCGAGCGCTGGGCGAAGGAGTGCGCGGTCGTGCGCCTGACGCCCGGGGCGGTCAGCACCCGTCTGCCGGACACCTCGCTGGCCGCCGCCCCGCTGCCGACCGGGGCGACCACGCGGCGGCCCGTACCGGCCGCGCTCCCCCGGCTGCTGCTGAAGCGGCGCCGTACGCGCTGACGCCCGGCCGTGAGAGGACTCAGCCCGAGGACTTGGGGAGCTGGCCGCCGTAGTCCACGGTGTCGTCCTTGTCCGGGGCCTCCAGCGGGAAGGCGCGCCCCCAGTCGGCCAGGGAGACCGTGCCCCCGCCGCCGCCCCTGGCCACCCGCACCGGGTACGGCTTGCCCTCCAGGGAGACGTCGAGCGCCCCGCCCTCGCCCTTGCCGCCCAGGAGCTGGATGGTGCGGTGTCCGGCGACCGTGTCCCGGCTGCCCTTGTTCAGGGTGCCGTGCAGCGGCAGCAGGCCGTCGAGGAGGACCTTCTTGTCGGTGAAGCCGCGCAGCTGGCGGTAGCTGGGGTCGTCCTTGGGGACCTTCACGTACTTGCCGCCCAGCTTCTCGGCCGCCTCCTGGTCGGAGGCGCCCGCCTTGCCGCCCTCCTCGTGCGTCCAGAAGTCGGCGTCGGCCTTGATGAAGAGCTCGTCCTCGATCCGCAGCAGCACGAAGTTCCGCTTCTTGGAGGAGACCGACCCCGTGCCGCCCTTGTCGCTGAGCTTCATGTTCAGCATGTAGGTGCCGCCCTTGCTCACCAGGGTGCCCGCCAGCCGTACGCCGTCGGCGCTGTCGGCCGCCGCTCTGGTCTTCTTGTCGATCTGCTCGGCGGAGAGTTTCCCGATCCCGTTGGTCCCCTTGTCCGGGTCCTCGCCCGCGCAGGCCGTGAGGGCGGCGACGAGCCCCCCGCAGAGCACGAGCGCGAGCGCGGTCCGGTGATGATTCCGGACTGCCGGGGCAAAAGAGGTCACGGGCGTACTGCCTCTCAACTGCGATCGGGGGGCAGAGCGCAGCGTACCCGGGGTCCGGGCACCTCCCGCCAGCGCGCCGTACGGACGGGTCCGCCGGGGCGCGGTACGGCGGCAGGGGCTAGCCTGATCCCGCGTACGGCGGTCCGCGCGGACGGGCCCGCGTACGACGGAACGCGCTGGTGGCACGGAGCGTCGGCCGGACGGCCGGCGGAACGGGAGACGAGGAGGCGGAGCATGGCGGCAGGAGCCCCCCGGGTCTTCGTCTCGCACCTCTCCGGGGTGCCGGTGTTCGACCCGAACGGGGACCAGGTCGGCCGGGTCCGCGACCTGGTGGCGATGTTGCGGGTCGGCGCACGGCCGCCGCGCATCCTGGGCCTGGTCGTCGAGGTGATCAGCCGACGGCGGATCTTCCTGCCGATGACCCGGGTGACGGGTGTCGAGTCGGGCCAGGTCATCACGACCGGTGTCGTCAACATGCGGCGCTTCGAGCAGCGGCCCACCGAACGGCTCGTCCTCGGCGAGTTCCTCGACCGCCGGGTGCGGCTGGTGGAGAGCGACGAGGAGGTCACCGTCCTGGACGTGGCGATCCAGCAGCTGCCCGCCCGGCGGGACTGGGAGATCGACAAGTACTTCGTCCGCAAGGGGCGCGGCGGGGCGCTGCGCCGCAAGGGCGAGACGCTGACGGTGGAGTGGTCGGCGGTGAGCGGCTTCTCGCTGGAGGAGCACGGGCAGGGCGCGGAGAACCTGGTCGCCACGTTCGAGCGGCTGCGCCCCGCCGATGTGGCCAACGCCCTGCACCACCTCTCCCCCAAGCGCCGGGTGGAGGTGGCCGCCGCGCTCGACGACGACCGGCTCGCCGATGTCCTGGAGGAGCTGCCCGAGGACGACCAGGTGGAGATCCTCGGCAAGCTGAAGGAGGAGCGGGCCGCCGACGTCCTGGAGGCGATGGACCCGGACGACGCGGCCGACCTGCTCTCGGAGCTGCCGGAGGAGGACAAGGAGCGGCTGCTGACCCTGATGCGCCCGGACGACGCCGCCGACGTACGGCGTCTGATGTCGTACGAGGAGCGGACGGCGGGCGGTCTGATGACGACCGAGCCGATCGTGCTCCGGCCGGACGCCACGGTGGCCGACGCGCTCGCCCGGGTCCGGCAGCAGGACCTGTCCCCGGCGCTCGCCGCCCAGGTGTACGTATGCCGCTCCCCCGACGAGACGCCGACCGGGAAGTACCTGGGCACCGTGCACTTCCAGCGGCTGCTGCGCGACCCTCCGTTCACCCTGGTGAGCTCCATCGTGGACAGCGATCTGGTGCCGCTGCCCCCGGACACCCCGCTGCCGACGGTGACCAGCTATCTGGCGGCGTACAACCTGGTCTCGGCGCCCGTCGTGGACGAGAGCGGGTCGCTGCTGGGCGCGGTGACCGTGGACGACGTGCTGGACCATCTGCTGCCCGAGGACTGGCGCGAGACCGACTTCCACGGTGAGGGGGGCATCCACCATGGCCGGTGAGGAGCGGTCGAAGGCCGCGTCGACGGGCTCGTCGGGCCTGGTGCGGCCTCCGCGCACCCGGCTCGACCAGCCGAAGGCGCCGGGGCTGAAGCTGCTGCCGGAGTACGACCCGGAGGCGTTCGGCCGGTTCTCCGAGCGGATCGCGCGGTTCCTGGGGACCGGGCGGTTCATCGTCTGGATGACGCTGATCATCATCGTCTGGGTGGCGTGGAACGTCTGGGCGCCCGAGCACCTGCGGTGGGACGAGTACCCGTTCATCTTCCTGACCCTGATGCTCTCGCTCCAGGCGTCGTACGCCGCTCCGCTGATCCTGCTGGCCCAGAACCGGCAGGACGACCGGGACCGGGTCACCCACGAGCAGGACCGCAAGCAGAACGAGCGGTCCATCGCCGACACCGAGTACCTCAGCCGGGAGATCGCGGCGCTGCGGATGGGGCTCGGCGAGGTCGCCACCCGGGACTGGATGCGCTCGGAGCTCCAGGACATGGTGCGGGACCTGGAGGAGCGCCGGATCGTGCGTACGTCCGAGAGTGACGAAGGCGACCGCTGAGGGGCTACCCGCCCGTAGGGCCCGGCGCCGTAACATCGTCTGTATGGCTACGGAAGACGCGGTGCTTGAGGCACTGGCGACAGTGAACGACCCGGAGATCCACCGCCCGATCACCGAGCTGGGCATGGTGAAATCGGTCGAGATCGATCCTGACGGTGCAGTCGCTGTCACGGTGTATCTCACGGTCTCCGGCTGCCCGATGCGCGACACGATCACCAGGAACGTGGAGGAGGCCGTCTCCCGCGTGGCGGGCGTCTCCCGCGTGGCGGTCACCCTCGACGTGATGAGCGACGAGCAGCGCAAGGACCTGGCGAGCTCGCTGCGCGGCGGGACGGCCGAGCGCGAGGTGCCCTTCGCCAAGCCCGGATCGCTGACCCGGGTGTACGCGGTCGCCTCCGGCAAGGGCGGCGTCGGCAAGTCCTCGGTGACGGTGAACCTGGCGGCGGCGATGGCGGCCGACGGGCTGAAGGTCGGCGTCGTGGACGCGGACATCTACGGGCACAGCGTGCCCCGGATGCTCGGCGCGGACGGCAAGCCCACCCAGGTCGAGAACATGATCATGCCGCCGTCCGCGCACGGTGTGAAGGTCATCTCCATCGGCATGTTCACCCCGGGCAACGCGCCCGTGGTGTGGCGCGGCCCGATGCTGCACCGGGCGCTCCAGCAGTTCCTGGCCGATGTGTACTGGGGCGACCTGGACGTCCTGCTCCTCGACCTGCCGCCGGGCACCGGTGACATCGCGATCTCGGTGGCGCAGCTCGTGCCGAACGCGGAGATCCTGGTGGTCACGACCCCGCAGCAGGCGGCGGCCGAGGTGGCGGAGCGGGCCGGGTCCATCGCCGTACAGACCCACCAGAAGATCGTCGGCGTCGTGGAGAACATGTCGGGCATGCCGTGTCCGCACTGCGACGAGATGGTCGACGTCTTCGGCTCGGGCGGCGGCGCTCGGGTCGCGGAGGGGCTGACCCGGACGGTCGGCGCCGAGGTGCCGGTGCTGGGCGCGATCCCGATCGACGTACGGCTGCGCGAGGGCGGCGACGAGGGCAAGCCGGTGGTCCTGTCCGACCCGGACTCCCCGGCGGGCAGCGCGCTGCGCGCGATCGCGGGCAAGCTGGGGGGCCGTCAGCGCGGTCTGTCGGGCATGTCGCTGGGGATCACCCCGCGCAACAAGTTCTGAGCCCTGCCGCTCGTGAGCGCCGTACGGGCCGGGAAGACCGGGCCGTACGGCGCTCACGCGTTCCGGGCGCGGGCCCTACGCTCAGCTCTCGGGCTTTACGCGCGACTCCCGGGTCCTACGCGTAGCTCTCGATGTCCTTGATCACCGAGAACCCCAGCCCGTACGCGCTCATCCCCCGCCCGTACGCCCCGATGTGCACGCCTTCGTGCGCCGACCCGGCGAGCACCCAGCCGAACTCGGACTCCCGGTAGTGGAACTCCACCGGGACCCCGTCCACCGGCAGGGAGAGCGTCGACCAGGGCGCCGAGCCGAGGTCGTCGGCGAGGGTGAACGCCGTCTCGGTCTGCTGGTCCAGCCAGTCGTCGCGCAGGGTGTGGTCCATCTGCGGCGGCCACGTGTACGCCAGCAGCCCCGAGCCGGCCAGCCAGGCGGCCGAGGAGACCGTGGTGGCGTCCAGGACCCCCGTACCGTCACCGCTGTGCCGCACCGGGCTGGCGGCGACCGTGATGACGGCCGCGAACCGCTCCTTCTCGGCGGCCGAGCCGTCCGTCTTCACCGAGGGCTCGTCGCCGTGCCCGGTCGAACCGTGCTGCACCGTGCCGTCGGCGGCCGTGCCGACCTGCATCAGCCAGCGCGGTCCGGTGAAGGCTTCATCCAGCCCGTACCAGGGAAAAGGGGCTTCCAGGTAGCCGTCGACGGTACGCCGCCGGGCCGCCGGCACCTCCTCCGCCGTGACCGTGCCAGGGGCACCGTCCGTATCCACCCGACTCGTCGTCTCCATCTGAGCGGCCGCCTCCTCGATCAGTTCCGATCCGGAGCGGCCCGCCCCCCGCGGGCGTGGGCGTCCTCGCAACCGGACAGATGGAGAATAGCCATACCGTCCGGACGAGTCGGGATTGACCTGGTGTCAGGTGGCGTCCGCATCGAACGGCGGGCGCTCGGTCTGCGTCTGCTGCGGGGTCTTCTTCAGCAGGTCAGGGGTGGTGTCACCGGTCTTGGTGAGGCTGGGCGAGGTGGCGGTGGCCGACGCGCCCGCCGAGCCGTTCGCCGCACTGTTGGCGGAATCCGGTGCGGGTGTGCGGCCGTTCACCGCGTCCGTGACGTCGGAGAGCTCCTTGCGCAGGTCGAAGCTCTCGCGGATCTCCTTCAGCCCCAGGTCGTCGTTGCCGTCCATCAGCTGCTTGCGGACGAACGTCTTGGGGTTGAGGTCCTCGAACTCGAAGTCCTTGAACTGCGGGCCCAGCTCCGTACGGATGTCTTCCTTGGCGCTGTCCGAGAACTCGCGGATCTTGCGGATGGTGCGCGTGACGTCCTGGATGAGCTTGGGCAGCTTGTCGGGGCCGAAGACCAGCACGGCCAGGACTCCGATGGTCAGCAGCTCCAGTGCGCCTATGTCATTGAACACCTAGCTGCTCCTCGTGTTCTCCGCGTGTTCTCCGCCTGATGCCGGTGTCCGCGGCAGGCTGGGCCGGGTGCCCGGACCGCTCAACGGTACCTGGCCGAGCTGTCGGGGCGGTACCTCGCCGTGTCGCTCACGTGCCGCTCGCCGAGCCGAGCGTCAACGTGATGGACAGCTCCTTGCCACCTCGGGTGAGCCGCAGCTCCAGCCGGTCGCCCGGGCGGTGGGCGCGGATCTTCACGATCAGCTCCTCCCCGCTGTGCACCCGCTGGCCCTGGACGGCGGTGATGACGTCGCCGGACCTGATGCCCGCCTTGTCGGCCGGTCCGCCCTTGGTGACCGCCGGGCCGTCCTCGGCGCCCTTCTCGCCGACCTTGGCCCCGTCGCCGGTGAACTTCATGTCGAGCGTGACGCCGATCACCGGGTGGGTCGCCCGGCCGGTGTTGATCAGCTCCTCGGCGACGCGCTTGCCCTGGTTGATCGGTATCGCGAAGCCGAGGCCGATGGAGCCGGACTGGCCGCCGCGCTCGGCACCCTTGCCGCTGTCGGCCGCGCGGATGGCGCTGTTGATGCCGATGACGTGGGCCTGGGTGTCGACCAGGGGGCCGCCGGAGTTGCCGGGGTTGATCGGAGCGTCGGTCTGGAGGGCGTCGACATAGCTGATGTCGCTGCCGTCGCCCTTCTCGCCGCCCGCGGTGATCGGCCGCTGCTTGGCGCTGATGATGCCCGAGGTGACCGTGTTGGACAGGTCGAAGGGGGCGCCGATGGCCACCACCGGGTCGCCCACCCGGACGTTGTCGGAGTTGCCCAGCGGCAGGGGCTTGAGGCCGGAGACCCCCTTGACCCTGACGACGGCGAGGTCGTAGCCGCTGTCCTTGCCGACGAGTTCGGCGGCGGCCGTCTCGCCGGTGCTGAACGTCACGGTGATGTCGCCGGTGGACCCGGCCGGGGCGACGACGTGGTTGTTGGTGAGGATGTGGCCCCGGTTGTCGAGGACGAAGCCGGTGCCGGTGCCGGACTCGGCGGTGCCGCTGACGTGCAGGGTGACCACGCTGGGCAGGGCGCTGGCGGCGATGCCCGCGACGCTCTCGGGGGCCCGGTCGCCGTTGTCGTGGCTCGCCTGGGGCAGCTCGACGGTGGTCAGCCCGCCGTGGCGCTCGATGTACGCGCCGACTCCGCCGCCGATGCCGCTGGCGACCAGGGTCAGCAGGAGCACCCCGGCGAAAGCCCCGCCCCGGCGGTTCCTCCGGCGCCCCGGCTCACTGCCCGGGGGCGGCCCCGCCTGGGTCAACGGCTGCCCGGGCGCACCCCACGGGTCGTACTGGAGCCACTGCGAGGACTGCGGCGGTACGGGGTGGTCGGGCTGCGGCGGTACGGGGTTGGGCTGCGGGGGTACGGGTGCGGCCTGGGTCTGCGGGGGCACGGGGGTGCCCTGCGGCGGTACGGGGGTGGCGGTGGTCTGCGGGGGTACGGGGGTGCCGTGGGCCGGAGTCGGACGCTGGACCGGCGGGGCGGGCGCCCACGGCCCGGGGCCGCCGTACGGCGGGGTGCTGTACTCGTCGGGCGCGTGCAGCGGCGGGCCGGACGGGAGGGGCGGCTGCGGCTCCTGGCCGGTGGGGCGGGCGGCGGCACCGGGGCGGGCGGCGCTGTCGTGGGGGTCTGCGGCAGGGGTGTCCTGGGGGGCCGGGCCGCCGGGGTGTGCTGCGGTGGCACTGTCCTGGTGGTGTCCGGCGCCGCCGGGGCGTTCGGTGCTCCCGGTGTGCGCGGCCGGGGTGACGTCCTCGGCCGTGCCCCGGTCCCGGTTCTGATCCCGGCCCTCCGGCTCGGTGCGGCCGGGCCGCCCCGCCGCAGGGCGGCTCCACCACTTCGCCTGCGGCCCGGTGGGCTTCCCGTCGTCCATGCTCTCTCCGCAACTGGCCTCTGCACGCCCCACAGAGGCGTTTCTCCCAGGGATTCAACCAGGTTCACGAATCCCTGCGCAGGGGCCCGTCACGGTTCGGCCGGTGTGTGGCCGCTGTGTGGCCGGTGTCCGGCCCGGTTCCGCTCAGCGCCCGGAGGAGAGCGGGCTCGCCAGGTCGTTGGTCGGCGCGGCCGGACCCGGGCCCGAGGGGGCCGGCGGGGTGACCGCCTTCGCTGTCGAACCGCTGCCCAGCACCGCCGCGAGCAGCGGGGTCGAGCTACCGGTCGGGCGTATCAGCGGCGGCGGCACGGACACGTTCACCACGGGGAACGCGAACGGGTGCCCGCCCGATACCGGGGCGCCGAGCAGCAGGGGCGTCGTCATGTGCGCCCGGAGCGACAGGGGCGGCTTCACCGCCGGGACGCCGGACACCGGGGGTGCGGTGAGCGAGGGGGACGGCCGGTGGGTACCGGTCGACGACCCGTCGGCCGACAGGCGCTCGCCGCCCACCGACTGCGTACCGCCCCCGCGGCTGACCGCCTCGGCGGAACCTCCGGCGCGGGTCTCGGCGTCGAGCGGGGTCACGCTGGTCCCGCTGCCCTCGGCGCGCGGGACGGAGTCGGGGCCGTAGTCCAGCGGCAGGGTGCCGCCGAGCGCGAGGGCCGCCAGGGAGACCGCACCGGCCGCCGCGAAGGCGAAGCGCCGCCCGCGCCACGGGGAGCGCTCGGCGTCCCGGTCCACGTCGTGGATGCGGAGGACGGAGCGGGGGCCGACCGGGAGGGCCGCGGTGGAGCCGTGGGCGGCCGGGAAATAGCCGAACTCGTCCAGGGGGGAGGAGGGCGCGGCGGTGTCGCGGCGGGTGGAGCCCGAGGACCGCACCGGGGGGAAGAACTCGTCGGCGAAGGGCCCGCCGCCGCCGAACGGCCTGCCGCCACCGCTGCCGTCGTCTCCAGGGCCCCCGGGAAGGCCCTGGAGACGGGCCAGGAACCCCTCGGAGGGCGAGGGTGAGGCAGACATGGCGAAGGCGCTCTTGAGGCGGCGCTGGGCGTCGGCCTCGGCCTTGCACCGGGCGCAGGTCGCCAGATGGGCGAGGACCCGCTCGCGGGCATCGTGATTGAGCTCGCCGTCGACCAGCGCGGCGAGCCGGTCCCCCAGATGCGCTTCGGCGGGGGTGGGACCGGTCGGACCTGTGCCACTCACGCCGTTCCGCCCTCCCCTGCCAGGACCGCGTCCGCCAGGGAGCGCTGCTCGGCGCGGGCTTCGGGCGAACGGTGCTTGAGCGCCTTGCGCAGATGCGAGCGGCCCCGGTGGATACGGCTGCGCACGGTGCCGAGCTTCACCCCGAGGGTGGCGGCGATCTCCTCGTAGCTGAGGCCCTCGATGTCGCAGAGGACGACGGCGGCGCGGAACTCGGGCGCCAGGGTGTCCAGCGCCTGCTGCACATCGGCGTCGAAGTGGGTGTCGTTGAAGACCTGCTGCGGGGACGGCTCCCGGCTGGGCAGCCGCTCGGCCGCGTCGTCGCCGAGCGAGTCGAAGCGGATGCGCTGCTTGCGCCGGACCATGTCCAGGAAGAGATTGGTGGTGATGCGGTGCAGCCAGCCCTCGAAGGTGCCGGGCGTGTAGGTCGACAGCGAGCGGAAGACTCTGACGAAGACTTCCTGCGTCAGGTCCTCGGCGTCGTGCTGGTTGCCCGTCAGCCGGTAGGCGAGGCGGTACACGCGCGCGCTGTGCGTGCTGACGATCTCTTCCCATGAGGGCGGGGTCCACGCCTGAGAATCCGCATCAGAGGCGAAGGTCGCGGTCGGTGCGGAGTCTTCGGAAGAACGGTCAGCAATGTTGGTCACGGATTTCGGCTCACCGGCCGACCTGAGAAGGCGCCGCAGCACCCCGCCCCGATCCACAGGCGCAGCCGCACCTCCCCTATCGGCTCTGGTGGTGTCCAGTGGAGCCCCTACCATAGCCACCTCGCCCGTTAGCTCCGGATAAGCCTTTTCCCTGCTGGGGCCGGGCGCCGCCCGGAGCCTCCTCGCAGCTCACCGGTCCGATCCGCGGGCCGGGCAGCTGCGCTTTCCCCACTCCTTGCACAACGCCCGGTCCCATCTGCGGGTTCCCGGGTCCAGCGGATACAGTCACCGTTGCGCCAACTACGGGGACAGGAGAGGGTCATTACCGCCAACCGGCAGACGAGCTGGGGCCTCGCCGACGCCTTTGTCGCCGAGGACGAAGCTCTGCACCGGGCCCGGGAGAGGGCCCGCGAGCTGGGTCTCCGCTCCGTGTCCCCGGGCACCGGCGCCGCGCTGCGCCTGCTGGCCGGTGCCGCGGGCGCCAAAGCGGTGGCGGAAATCGGCACGGGCACGGGCGTGTCCGGCATCTACCTGCTGCACGGGATGCGGCCGGACGGCGTGCTGACCACGGTGGACCCGGAGCCCGAGCGCCAGCAGTTCGCCCGGGAGGCGTTCCGCGAGGCGGGCTTCGCCTCCAACCGGTCCCGTTTCATCCCCGGCCGCGCGCTGGACGTCCTGCCCCGGCTCGCGGACGGCGGTTACGACCTCGTCTTCTGCGACGGCGACCGGCTGGAGAGCCTCGACTGCCTCGCTGAATCGTTGCGCCTGCTGCGCCCCGGCGGCCTGGTCTGCTTCGAGGGCGTCTTCGCGGACGGCCGTACGGTCGACTCCGCCGCCCAGCCCGCCGAGGTGCTGCGGCTGCGGGAGCTGCTGCGCGCGGTGCGCGACAGCCAGGAGCTGATGCCGACGCTGCTCCCGGTCGGCGACGGGCTGCTCTGCGCGGTCCGGCGCGGCTGAGCCCGTACCCGCGACGACTCCTCCGGACGCACCACTGCCCGGTACGGAGATCCGTACCGGGCAGTGGTGAAGGTGATGGGCGTTCCGCGTCAGCCGACGACCTTCTTCAGCGCGTCGCCGAGGGCATCGGCCTCGTCCGGAGTCAGCTCGACAACAAGCCGACCGCCGCCTTCGAGCGGAACGCGCATGACGATGCCCCGCCCCTCCTTTGTCACCTCGAGCGGGCCGTCGCCCGTCCGCGGCTTCATGGCCGCCATGCTCGTTCCCCTTCCTGAAACCAGCTCATCGCAACCGGCGGCCCCATGACAGGCGCTGCCTCACCGGCATCGAACACATTGCTTCTTCACCATTATCCCGCATCAATGACCCCGATGACCAACATCGCTCTGCATCGCTTGCGCAACGCGCTCTCTCAAAACCACTCAATTCGGCGATCCGGCTGCGATACTGCGCCGCCCCGGGCCCCCAGGTGAGGGCCAATTGTTAGACGCAGGTCACATCGGCGGGCCGCCCCGCGTCGGCCATGCTTGCCCCCAGTGGCAACGATGCCCGAGCAGTGAGGGGACAGCACCATGGCCGACGAACTGGCGAACACCGTGCTCTACGACGTGACCGGGGGTCTCGCGACGATCACGATCAACCGACCCGACGCGATGAACGCCATGAACACCGCGGCGAAGGTCGCGCTCCGGGACGCCCTGGAGGCGGCGGGCGCCGATCCGGGCGTACGGGCGGTTCTGCTCACGGCCACCGGGCGCGCCTTCTGCGTCGGCCAGGACCTCAAGGAGCACGTCGCCACACTGGCGGCGACCCGTGAGGCGGGGGACGGCAACGCGCTGAGCACCGTACGGGAGCACTACAACCCGATCGTGCGGGCGATCACCGGGATGGCCAAGCCCGTGGTCGCCGGGGTGAACGGGGTCGCGGCCGGGGCCGGGTTCGGGTTCGCCCTGGCGGCCGACTACCGGGTGGTCGCCGACACGGCTTCCTTCAACACCTCCTTCGCGGGCGTCGCGCTGACGGCCGACTCGGGCGTGTCCTGGACGCTGCCCCGGCTGATCGGCCCGAGCCGCGCCGCCGACCTGCTGTTCTTCCCGCGCTCGATCTCCGCGCAGGACGCGTACGAGCTGGGCCTGGTCAACCGGGTGGTACCGGCGGAGAAGCTGGCCGAGGAGGCCGCGCAGGTGGCCCGCGCCCTGGCGGACGGTCCGACGGTGGCGTACGCGGCGCTGAAGGAGTCCCTGGCGTACGGCGCCGGGCACACGCTCGCCGAGGCGCTGGAGAAGGAGGACGAACTCCAGACCCGGGCGGGCGCGTCGCAGGACCACACCATCGCGGTGGAGGCGTTCCTGAAGAAGGAGAAGCCGGTCTATCTCGGGAAGTGACCGCTCATCCCACGGTGGCCCCGCCCCGGGCCACGCAGTCCGCGAGGTGGTCGTCGACCAGGCCGCACGCCTGCATCAGGGCGTAGGCGGTGGTGGGGCCGACGAAGCGGATCGAGCGCCTCTTCAGCTCCTTGGCCAGCGCGGTGGACTCCGGAGTGACGGCGGGGACGTCGTCCAGTCCGCGCGGGGCGGGGCGGCCGGCCGGATCGGGGGCGTACGACCAGATCAGCTCGTCCAGCTCCCCGGCCGGCCAGTCGGCGAGCACCTTCGCGTTGGCGAGGGTGGCGTCGACCTTGGCCCGGTTGCGGATGATGCCCGGGTCGGCGAGGAGCCGCTCCCGGTCGGCGTCGGTGAACTTCGCGACCTCGGCGATCCTGAACCCGGCGAAGGCCGTACGGAAGGTCTCGCGGCGGCGCAGGATCGTCAGCCAGGACAGGCCGGACTGGAACGCCTCCAGGCAGAGCCGCTCGAACAGGGCGTCGTCCCCGTGGACCGGGCGGCCCCACTCGGTGTCGTGGTAGGCGAGGTAGTCCTCGGTGGACAGCCCCCACGGGCAGCGCGGCCGTCCGTCGGGGGCCGCGACGGCTCCGGTGCTCATCGTGCCTCGCCCTCCGTGCGGTCCGGGCCCGCGGTGCCGTTCCGCTGAGCGTCGCCGGGCCCGGCGGTCCGGTCCTCCCCGGGCTGTCTGCCCTCCCCCGGCTGCTTGAACAGGTCGGTCCCCGTGCTCACCACGGACGCCTGCGCCCCGGCCAGGGCGGATTCCAGCTCCGCGATCCGGGCGTCCCGCTCGGCCAGCTCCGCGCCGAGCCGGGACAGCGCCTCGTCGACGTCCGCCATCCGGTAGCCACGGGCGGCCATCGGCAGGCGGAGCGCCTCGACGTCCGCCCGGCCGACCGGGCGGGTCGCGGGCAGCGGGTCGGTGAACCGCTCGGGGGTGACGTCCTGGAGCACGGCGCTCCCGCCACCGCCGACCACCGCGAGGGTGACCGCCGTGACGACCACCACCATCGTGAGCAGCAAGAACCAGAACACGCGTATCTCCCCGGGAGCGGAAACCTCGGCCGGCTCCGATCGTGCCATGCGGCACCGACAGTCGGGGCCGGCCGTCGCCGACCGTTAGGGTCACAGGCGGGCTACCAGGGAGGAAACAGGGGATGGCAAGCGGTGCACTCAGGCTGGGGCGGCGGGAATTCGGGCCGTACGAGCCGGTGATCATGGCGATCGTGAACCGGACCCCGGACTCCTTCTACGACCAGGGCGCCACGTTCCGGGACGAACCAGCGCTGGCCCGGGTCGAGCAGGCGGTGGCCGAGGGCGCCGCGATCATCGACATCGGCGGGGTGAAGGCGGGCCCCGGCGAGGAGGTGAGCGCCGAGGAGGAGGCGCGCCGGACGGTGGGGTTCGTCGCCGAGGTACGCCGCCGCCACCCGGACGTGGTGATCAGCGTGGACACCTGGCGGCACGACGTGGGCGAGGCGGTCTGCGAGGCCGGGGCGGACCTGCTGAACGACGCGTGGGGCGGGGTCGACCCGAAGCTGGCGGAGGTCGCCGCGCGGTACGGAGCGGGTCTGGTGTGCACGCACGCGGGCGGCGCGGAGCCGCGGACCCGGCCGCACCGGATCGCGTACGACGACGTCATGGCGGACATCCTGCGCGTGACGGTGGGGCTGGCGGAGCGGGCGGTGGAGCTCGGGGTGCGGGCGGACGGGATCATGATCGATCCCGGGCACGACTTCGGTAAGAACACGCGGCACTCTCTTGAGGCGACGCGTCGTCTTGAGGAGATGGCGGAGACGGGGTGGCCGGTGCTGGTCTCCCTGTCCAACAAGGACTTCGTGGGCGAGACCCTGGACCGGCCGGTGAAGGAGCGGGTGATCGGGACGCTGGCCACGACGGCGGTGTCGGCGTGGCTGGGGGCGCGGGTGTACCGGGTGCACGAGGTGGCGGAGACGCGGCAGGTGCTGGACATGGTGGCGTCCATCGCCGGGCACCGGGAACCGGCGGTGGCGCGGAGGGGGCTGGCGTAGGAGGTGCCGCCCGCCCGGCGGGGCGGGGTCCGGGGCGCTGCCCCGGACCCCGCCCCTCAAGCGCCGGACGGGCTGAGTGCGGCCGGACACGCCCTAGCGTCCGACCTCCTTCGTCACCAGCGCCACCGCCTCGTCCACGTCGTCCGTCACGTGGAACAGCAGCAGGTCCTTCTCCGATGCCTTGCCGCCGGCCACCACCGTGTCGCGGAGCCAGTCCACCAGGCCGCCCCAGTAGGCGGTGCCGAAGAGGACGATCGGGAAGCGGGTCACCTTACCGGTCTGGACGAGGGTGAGCGCCTCGAAGAGCTCGTCCAGGGTGCCGAGGCCGCCGGGCAGGACCACGAAGCCCTGCGCGTACTTCACGAACATCGTCTTGCGGACGAAGAAGTAGCGGAAGTTGACGCCGATGTCGACGTGCGGGTTCAGCCCCGACTCGAAGGGCAGCTCGATACCGAGGCCCACCGAGACGCCCTTCGCCTCCCGGGCTCCCTTGTTGGCGGCCTCCATCGCGCCCGGGCCGCCGCCCGTGATCACCGCGAAGCCCGCGTCGACCAGGGCCTTGCCGATCGCGACCCCGGCGTCGTACTCCGGTGATCCGGCCGGGGTGCGGGCCGATCCGAAGACGCTGATCGCGCTCGGCAGTTCGGCGAGCGCACCGAAGCCCTCGACGAACTCCGACTGGATGCGCATCACCCGCCAGGGGTCGGTGTGCACCCACTCGGAGTCACCCTCGGAGTCCAGCAGCCGCTGGTCGGTCGTGCCGGGCTGGACCTGCTCCCTGCGGCGCAGTACCGGACCCAGCCACTGTTCCTCGGGGGCCACCGCGCCCTCCGGGACCTCCGCACCCTCGGGAATCCGTGCGTCCTCGGCGTTGCCCATGTTCCGCTCCCTCCACCGACCTGCGTCGTCCTGGGTCGGGCTGTGTCGTGCTGCGTCCGGCCAGCGTAGATCGGCGGAGGTTACGTACGGGGGAATGCCGTACGTCGGAAGGTCAGCCGGTCAGCTGCTCAGCCAGGAGCGGAGGCGGTCCTCGCAGTGGGTGATCTTCTCGGCCACCACGTGTTCGTCGCGCTTGTGGGCGTAGATCGGGTCGCCGGGGCCGTAGTTCACCGCGGGGACGCCGAGGCCGCCGAAGCGGGAGACGTCCGTCCAGCCGAACTTGGGCCGGGCGGTGCCGCCGACCGCCTTCATGAACGCCTGGGCGGCGGGGTGGGAGAGGCCGGGCATGGCCGCGCCGGAGTGGTCGTCGATGACGATCTCGGCCACCCCGCAGTCGGCGAAGACCTCGCGGACGTGGGCGATGGCCTCTTCCTCGGTGCGGTCGGGGGCGTAGCGGTAGTTGACGACGACGGTGCAGGCGTCCGGGATGACGTTGGTGGCGACGCCGCCCTCGATGCCGACCGCGTTGAGCCCCTCGTGGTACTCCAGGCCGTCGATGACCGGGCGGCGCGGCTCGTACGCGGCCAGCTTCGCCAGGATCGGGGCGGCGGCGTGGACGGCGTTGGACCCCATCCAGCTGCGCGCCGAGTGCGCCCGCTCCCCCGCCGTACGGAGGTGGACCCGGAGCGTGCCCTGGCAGCCGCCCTCCACCTCGCCGTCGGAGGGCTCCAGGAGGACGGCGAAGTCTCCGGCGAGCCAGTCGGGGTGGGCGGTGGCGATGTGGCCGAGGCCGTTGAGGTCGGCGGCGACCTCTTCGTTGTCGTAGAAGATGAAGGTCAGGTCGCGGTTGGGTTCGGGGACCGTCGCGGCGATCCGGAGCTGGACGGCGACCCCGGCCTTCATGTCGGTGGTCCCGCAGCCCCAGAGGATGCCGTTCTCGTCGAGGCGGGAGGGCACGTTGCCGGCGATCGGCACGGTGTCGATGTGCCCGGCGAGCACGACCCGCTCGGCGCGGCCCAGGTTCGTCCGGGCGACGACGTTGTTGCCGTGGCGGTCGACGGTCAGATGGGGCAGGCCGCGCAGCGCTGTCTCGATCGCGTCGGCGAGTGCCTTCTCCTCCCCGCTGACCGAGGGGATGTCGACGAGCCGTGCGGTGAGCGCCGGGCCGTCCAGGGTCAGGTCAAGCGTGCTGTCGGACATGGCCACGACCCTAGAGGACGGCGCGCGGGGCCCGGCCATGGCCCTGGAGGGCGGTACGCCCGACCTGGCCACGAGCCTGAGGGACTGAGGTATCGGCCCGGGCGGGACCGGGGTGCCGACCCCGCAGGACCGGGGTATCGGCCCGGGCAGGACTGGGGTATCGGCCCCCGCAGGACCGGGGTATCGCCCCAGGCGGGACTGGGGTATCGGCCCCGGCCGAACCCTCCAGTACGGTGGGGCCGTGCCCCGGACAGCCAGCCCCCGCCGCCGCAGCCGCCTCCTCCGTTACACGGCCGCCCTCGCCGTGCTCGCGGCGCTCGGCGGCTATCTGGCCGTGCAGTACGACTCCTCGAACACCAAGGCCGTACCGCGCTGTGTGGTCCGCGCCGCCGACGGGGACCACGTGTACGAGATGAGCCTGCACCAGGCGGCGAACGCGGCGACGATCTCCGCCGTCGGGACCACGCGCGGGATGCCGGAGCGGGCGGTGACGATCGCCATCGCGACGGCGATCCAGGAGTCCACGCTCCGCAACATCGACTACGGGGACCGGGACTCGGTGGGCCTGTTCCAGCAGCGCCCCTCGCAGGGCTGGGGCACCGTGGCGCAGATCATGGACCCGGTGTACTCGGCCGGGGAGTTCTACGACCACCTCGCCGAGGTCCCGGGCTACTCGCGGCTCCCGCTGACCGTGGCCGCGCAGCGCGTGCAGCGCAGCGGGTTCCCGCAGGCGTACGCGAAGCACGAGCCGGACGCCGCGCTGCTGGCCGCCGCGCTGACCGGGCGCGAGCCCACCGCGCTGAACTGCACACCGTCGCAGAAGACCGGCCAAGGCCCGGGGGACGCGGCGAAGGTGCGGGCGGAGCTGATCCGTACCTTCGGCAAGGACGTCCTGCCGACCGCGAAGGCCGCGGGGTCCCCGGCCGCCGCCACCGTCTCGGTGCCCGTACCGGCGGCGGCCCGGGCCACGTCCGACGGCGCTCCCCGGCGCGGCTGGGAGCTGGCGCACTGGGCGGTGGCGCACTCCCAGGAGCTGCGGATCGAGCGCGTGAGCTATGCCGACCGGGTCTGGGAGGCCGGTTCGGGCTGGCGTACGGAGGACGCGAAGGACAAGGAACCGGACGCGACGGCCGTCGCGATCCGGGTCGCCGCCGAGTAGGACCGCACAACAGGTCGCCCGGCAGGCCGCTCAGCAGGTCACCGGCAGGGCTCCCGGTAAGCCGCCCGGCAGGGTCGGCCCGGTAAGTCACCCAACAAGCCGCACAGCAGGGCGCCCAGGAGTGCGAAGCGTCACCCGTACGGGTCCTGAGACCTCGCTCCCGGACCCGTTTCGGCGCCCCCTTTCCCCTTCCGTTCGTCCCGCACCGATTCCCTTGCCTCCCAAGGGAAGTGACGGTTCGTCGCACGCCTGCGGAATGCTGCGTTTGCCCGGGTTCCTCCGCTGCGGATTATCGGACGCATTACTCACTCTTTACCTTGGCCCGCCGCAACTTTCCCTCCCCTCCGACCGGTTGTCAGTGCGTCCGGATCGACCGGACAGACCTCACGGACCTCGTCGAAGGAGCACCATGTCCCTCCCCCTGCCCCGTCGGATCGCTCGTACCGCGCTGCTGTTCGCCGCAGGCGTCGTCCCCGTGGTCGGTGCGGCCGGTGCCGCAGGTGCCGCAGAGCTCCCGCAGACCCCGGACCTGGGCGGCCTCACCGCACTGGACGGTGCGAGCGTCGGCAACACCCTGGACAGCGCCGCCCAGCAGGGCACCCAGGCGGCCGGTGACACCGGCGGCCGTATCGTCGGCACCGCCGTGCCGGCCGCGGGCAAGACCGTCGGCAACACCGCCAAGGTGGCCGCCCCGGCCGCCCAGGAGACCGCAGGCCAGACCGCGGGCCAGGCGGGCGAGGCCGTCGGCGGTGTGGCCGACGCCGCCGGTGGCGGGCTGCCCACCGACGCCCTCACCCAGGGCGGCCTGCCCACGGACGGGCTGCCCACCGGCGGCCTGCCGCTGGGTGGCCTGCCGATCGGCTGACCCACCGCCGTACGACGTACGGGAGCCGACTCACCGCCGTACGACGTACGGGAGCCGAGCCACCGCCGTACGAACACATGCGTGAGGGCCCGGGGAGTGCGCACTCCCCGGGCCCTCACGCGTCCCCGGGTTCAGGTCAGGCGCTTGACCGCCGCCGCCACCCGCTCGTCGGTCGCGGTGAACGCCACCCGGACGAAGCGCTCGCCCGCCGGGCCGTAGAAGTCGCCGGGCGCGACGAGGATGCCCAGCTCCGCGAGGTACGCCACGGTCTCCCAGCACGGCTCGTCACGGGTCGCCCAGAGGTAGAGGCTCGCCTCGCTGTGCTCGATCCGGAAGCCGTGCGCCTCCAGGGCCGTACGCAGGGCCAGGCGGCGGTCCGCGTACCGGACGCGCTGCTCGGCCACGTGCGTGTCGTCCCCGAGGGCGGCGACGGTGGCCGCCTGGACGGGGGCGGGCGTCATCATCCCGCCGTGCTTGCGGATCAGCAGCAGCTCGCCGAGGACGGCCGCGTCACCCGCGATGAACGCGGCCCGGTACCCGGCCAGGTTGGAGCGCTTGGAGAGCGAGTGGACGGCGACGATCCCGTCGTAGTGGCCGCCGCAGACGTCCGGGTGGAGCACCGAGACCGGCTCGGCCTCCCAGCCCAGCTCCAGGTAGCACTCGTCGCTGAAGACCAGCACCCCGTGCTCGCGCGCCCAGGCGACGGTCCGGACCAGCTCGTCCTTGGCCAGCACCCGGCCGGTCGGGTTGGAGGGCGAGTTGAGCCAGAGCAGCTTCAGCCCGGCCGGGTCCAGCTCGGTCGGGTCGTCGTAGACGACGGGCTCCGCGCCGCAGAGCCGGGCGCCGACCTCGTACGTCGGGTAGGCGAGGCGCGGGTAGGCGACCTTGTCGCCGGGGCCGAGCCCGAGCTGCGTCGGCAGCCAGGCCACCAGTTCCTTGGAGCCGACGACCGGCAGCACGTTGGCGTGCGTCACCCCTCGCGCGCCGAGCCGCCGCTCCACCCAGCCGGTGAGCGCGTCCCGCAGGGCCTCGGTCCCCCACACCGTCGGATAGCCGGGGCTGTCCGCGGCGGCGACGAGCGCCTGCCGGATCACCTCGGGCACCGGGTCGACCGGCGTGCCGACGGAGAGGTCCACGATGCCGTCCGGGTGGGCCTGGGCCGTCGTCTTGTACGGCGTGAGCCTGTCCCAGGGGAAGACCGGGAGGCGGGAGGAGACTGCGGACACGGGACTCTGCTTTCTCGGAGCTCTCTGGGGCTTTCTCGGACTGTTCAGGGATGGGCAGCGGCCGTGGCCGTACGGGGATACGCCTCGGTCCCGCACGGTGACAAGCCGTACGGGACCGGGCTGCGCACGTGGTGCCGCCTGCTACTGGTTCTGCGGCGGCAGTCCGGCGACGAACGCGTGGTCGCGCTCGATGAGACCGAGCTTGGAAGCACCGCCCGGCGAGCCGAGATCGTCGAAGAACTCGACGTTCGCCTTGTAGTAGTCCTTCCACTCCTCCGGAGTGTCGTCCTCGTAGAAGATGGCCTCGACCGGGCAGACCGGCTCGCAGGCTCCGCAGTCGACGCATTCGTCCGGGTGGATGTACAAGGACCGCTGGCCCTCGTAAATGCAGTCGACGGGGCACTCTTCGATGCAGGCCTTGTCCTTCACGTCGACACAAGGCTGCGCGATGACGTAGGTCACGCTGTCGTTCCTCCTCGGTAGGGCGTTGGCTCTCGCGCGGGAGCGCGGCGTCGTCGATGCCCGCCCCTAGTATCTCCGTTCTCGGGCACGATCCGAACAGGAGGGGCGGACAGAGCTGTGGAATTCACCATCGGCGGACGGCTGGAGGTCCGCATCACACCGGCTGACGTGGGCAAACGGGTCTCCGTTCGGCAGCGCTCCGAGGGGGGTGGCGCGGGCGCGGAGTTCACCGACACGGTCGGCGTTCTCACATCATGGGACGACGGCGTGGTCTCGATCACACGGAAGAACGGGCAGTCCGTCCGCATCCTGGAATCGTCCCTGGTGGCGGGCAAGGTCGTCCCCGCCGCCCCGGCCCGCAGGCGGGGCCCGGCGGCCTCCTTCCCGGAGCTGGCCGCCGTCACCGCGCGGGCCTGGCAGCCGGTGGAGAGCGCGCCCCTGGGCGAGTGGCGGCTGCGCGCCGCCGGAGGGTTCACCCGGCGCGCCAACTCCGCGCTGCCGCTCGGTGATCCGGGGGTGCCGCTCGGTGAGGCGTTCGGGCGGGTCGAGCGGTGGTACGAGGAGCGGGGCCTGCCCCCGTACATCCAGACGTCGACCGGGGCCGAGGGCACGCAGGAGGCGCTCTGCGCGGAGCTGGAGCGGCACGGGTGGCGGCGCGAGGTCTCGGCCCAGGTCCGGATCGCCGCGCTGGCGCCGGTCGGGGACCTGGACGCGGACGTGTCGGCGGTACGGCTGGCCCGTGAGCCGGACGGGGCGTGGCTCTCGCGCTACCAGCGCCTCACCACCCCCGGCCCCCATGTCCTGCGGGTGCTGGGCAGCGGCCCCTCGGTCTGGTTCGCCACGGTGGCGGGCGGGGACGAGGGCGCGGAGGAGGACGCGGTGCCCGCCGCGATCGGCCGGTGCGTGGTGGACGGGCGGTGGGCGGGGTTCATGGCGGTCGAGGTCGCCCCCGGGCAGCGGCGGCGCGGACTGGGCACGGCCGTGATGGCGGCGCTGGCCCGCCGGGCCCTGGACGAGGGCGCTTCGGCGGCCTGGCTCCAGGTGGAGGAGGACAATGAGGGTGCGCGGGCGCTGTACGACGGGATGGGCTTCGCGACGCACCACAGCTACCACCATTTCCGGCCCGCGTAGCGGAGCCGGGGGTGGGGTGGCGGCACGACGGCAGGGACGATCAGGGGCATGGGTCGCATATGAGCGCGCAGGATTCCGGTACGACGGAGAGGCGGCGGCAGTTCGCCGAGGAGGCCCGGTCCGAGCGGCCGGATCTCGCACTGCTCTGCCTGCTGCTGGGCGCGGAGGCGGGCCCGGTCGGACCCGAGGAACCGCGCCCGGTCGATCCGGCGGAGGTCTCCCCCGACCCGTACGGGATCGACGCGGCGCAGATCGAACTGGACCGGCTGGCCGGGCTGTTGCCGTACGGGCCGGGGAAGACCCCCGCCGACTGGGCCTCCGCCCTGGCCGAACTGCTGGGTGAGCGGCACGAGTTCGGCGGCTCGTCGGCCGACTACCAGCGGCTGGAGTCCTCGCTCCTCCAGCAGGTGCTGCGCCGCCGCCGGGGGCTGCCGATCCTGCTCTCGGTGGTCTGGATCGAGGTCGCCCGGCGGGCGGGCGCCCCGGTGTACGGGGTGGCGCTGCCCGGCCACTTCGTGGTCGGCTTCGGGGACCCGGCGCACCCGGTGCTCGTCGACCCGTTCGCCGGGGGCGCGCCGCTGACCGGCGAGGACGCGGACCTCCTGGTCACCGGGGCGACCGGGGCGCGCCTTGAACCGTCCATGCTGACGCCCGCGCGGCCCCTGGAGATCGTCCTGCGCATCCTCAACAACATCAGGGCCTGGGCCACCGCCCGCCCCGAGCGCACGGATGTGGCCCTCTGGGCGGTGGACCTCTCCCTGCTCCTGCCCTCGCACCCGGCACGGCTGCGCTACGAGCGGGCCCAGCTGCTGGTCCAGCGCGGGGAGTTCCAGCGCGGGGCGGCGGAGATGGAGGAGTACGCGGAGGTGCTCGGCACGATCGAGCCGACGACGGCCGAGACGATCCGGCACAAGGCCCAGGCGGCCCGCGCACTGCTGAACTGACGCCCCGGCCGGTCCGGCGGTCCGCCTGCACCGCTGGGTAGCCACCCTCCCGCCACCCCGTGCGCTCCCGCTGTACCCCCGAACGCCCCCATCCGCGCCCACACAGGCACGGGAATCCGCCAATTCCGCGGCGTACCCGAATGCTCATGCGCTCCACTGGAGACCCGTCACCCGACGCGCACACACCATCGCATTCTGCGATGCGCCTGGAGTGCGTGCCCGGAGAGAAAAGCCGAGGGCAGCCTGATGACAACCGTTCTGCTGGTCCACACCGTGCCCCTGTGGCGCGCCTCGCTGGCCTCCCTGCTCGGTGCTGGGCAGGGAATAGACGTACGGACCTCCGAGCAGGGCGCGATACGTTCGGCACTGGCCGGAACAGGACCGGATGTGCTCCTCACCGACCTCGACTGTCCGGATGCCCTGGACGTCCTGGAGGAGGTGAGGTCGCTGGCCGAACCGCGCGGCCGGGGGTGTCCCCTGGCCGTGCTCACCCGCAGCGACCGGCCCCGGGGGCTGCGCCGGGCCTACGAGGCGGGGGCCCGCGGCTACATCGACAAGTACCGGCCGGTGAACGACCTCTCCGAGGTCATGCACAAACTGGCCGACGGCGGGCGGCATATCGACGAGTCACTGGCGTTCAGCCTGTTGCAGGTGGCCGACATGCCCTTATCGCCCCGGGAATTGAGCGTGCTCTCGATCGCCGAGCGCGGGGAAACGGTCTCCGGTATCGCGGAGCGGCTGCATCTGACCCCGGGGACGGTGCGCAATTACCTCGCCGCCGCCATTCGCAAGGCCGGGGCGCGCAATCGGATGGACGCCATCAGACGGGCGAAGGAGGCGGGCTGGATATGACCCGGCTCCAGGGAACGGGCTTCAGGGGAACGGACTTCAGGGGTGGCCGTGACCCGGCCCTTCGCGGAGGACCTTCACTCGGAGACGTCGTCCGGCTCCCAGAGCCCGGCCAGGTCCCGGTAGAGGGCCGAGGAGCGCAGCAGCTCCGCCGAGGTGCCGCAGCGGGTGCGGGGCCCGTCCATCACGAGAATCCGGTCGGCGCGGCGGGCCGAGCCGAGGCGGTGCGCGACGACCACCAGGGCGCCCGGCAGCGCGGCGAACGCGCGCTCGGCGCGGGCCTCGGCGGCCGGGTCGAGGCGGCTGGTGGCCTCGTCGAGCACGATGAGCGGAGGGGCCGCCAGATGGGCCCGGCCCAGGGCGATGAGCTGGTGTTCGCCCTGGGAGAGCCGGTCCGGTTCCAGGAGCGCGTCCAGGGAGCCGAGCCGGGTGAGCAGGGGGTCCAGGCCGAGCGCGTCGATCGTGGCGGCCAGGGAGCGGTCGTCCGCGTCGGGGCGGAGATAGCGGAGGTTCTCGCGCAGCGAGCCGGTGAACACGTACGCGTGCTGGGGCAGCAGGACCCGTACGGAGGTGGCGTCGGCCGCGCGCACCGGCCGCCCGTGCCACCGCACCGCGCCCCCGGTGGGCTGTTCGACCCCGGCGAGGACGGCGGCCAGCGTCGACTTGCCGCTGCCGCTCGGCCCGATCACCGCGAGGTGCTCGCCGGGGGCGATGCTCAGGGAGAGCCGGTCCAGGACGGGGAGCGCGGCGGGGCCGTACGCGAAGGTGACGGCGTCCAGTTCGGCGACGGGGACGGCGGCCTCGGGAGTGGTGGCCCCAGGGGTGGTGTGCCGGGCGGGAGGCGGCTCGTCGGCTGCCTGCGGTTCCGGGCTGTCCTCGGCCGGGGGCGGCGGCGCGTCCGTGAAGCGGTCCAGGACCACCAGCAGTCGGCCGCCGACCGTGGACAGCATGGTCATCAGCGCATGGACCGCCGGGGCCAGCGCCTGGGTGAGGTACGTCAGCGCGCCCACCAGCGCGCCGGGGGTGAGGCCGTCGCGCAGCAGCCAGGGGGCGCAGAGCAGCAGCAGGAGCGGCGGGAACCGGCCACAGACCGCCAGTGCCACCACCCGTACGCCGGACCAGCGGGCCAGCGAACGGGCCGCGCGGACCTGGTCGTCGGCCAGCGCCCGGGACTCCGCCACCGTGCGGTCGGCGGCCCCGGCGGCGGCGAGATCCCGCAGGTCGGCGGCGGTCCGGCCCGCGTGGGCGGCGTACGTCTCGTCGGCGGTGAGGTAGTCGCGCTGGCGGGCGGCCATCGGCGGCAGGGTGGCCAGGAACAGCCCGGTGCCCAGGACCAGCGGGGGCGCCACGATCAGCAGGAGCCTCGGCTCCAGGGCCAGCAGCCCGGCCACGGCCCCGGCCACCGTGAACACGAACGACCGCAGGGTCAGGACGAGTCCGGCCCAGCCGTCCCGGGCGATCTCGCTCTGGTGGGTGACCTGGGAGAGCGACCGGACGGAGGTGTCGGCGGGGTGCGCGAGGGCGCCGGACAGGGCCCGGGAGACGGCTCGCCGGACCAGCCCGTCCCGCAGCGGCTCCACCAGGTCCGCGAGGCGCCCGAACACCCCCCGGGTGGCGAGCTGGGCGGGGAGGACGGCCACGGCGGCGACGGCCAGCCAGAGGAGGCCGGTGAGCGGGCGTCCGGCGAGAAAGCCGTGGTCCAGGGCCCGGGCGACGCCGTAGCCGCCCAGGAAGGTCTGGACGAACTCCAGCAGGGACCAGCCTGCCAGCCGCAGGACGGTGCCGGTACGGGCGCGGAGGAAGGGGCGGGCCTCGCGGGTGACCCGGGCGAGGGGCCCGGAGCGGGGGCGGGGGCCAGGGAGGGGGCCGGAGCGGGGGCCAGGGAGGGGTTCGTTCCGCTTCACCCGGGCCTCCGCCTTCACCTCCACATCCGCCTCCGCCTTCGCCGCTCGTTCCGGTTCCGTCGGGGCCGTCATCGCGCCCCCGCTTCCGTACGGGGCCGGGGAAGCGCCTCCGCTTCCGCATCCGTGTCGCCCGCCTCCTCCGCTTCCGTACGGAACACCGCCCGGTACTCCGGATCGGCCCAGAGCTCCTCGTGCGGGCCCGTCGCGCGGACGCGGCCGTTCTCCAGCCAGAGGACCCGGTCCGCGCGGGCGGCCGAGGAGAGGCGGTGGGCCACGATCACGCGGGTGGCGCGCCCGGCCCGCTCGTCGAGGGCGCGACGGACGTGGTGCTCGGTGACGGTGTCGAGGCCGGAGAGGGCGTCGTCCAGGATCAGCAGGCGGCCCGGGTGGGCGAACGCGCGGGCCAGGCCCAGGCGTTGGCGTTCACCGCCGGAGAGCGGGGCGCCGGTGAGCGGGGTGGCGTAGCCGTACGGGAGGAGCCCGACGAACCCGTCCGCGCGGGCGGCCCGGGCCCCCTCCCGTACCGCGTCGGGCCCGGCGGTCCACGGCCCGAAGGCGATCGTGTCCTCGACGGTGGTGCCGGGCAGGGCGGGGCGGGCGAAGGCGTAGGCGACCTCGGGGCGTAGGAAGGCCGGGTCCATGGCGGCCAGCGGGACGCCGTCCAGCAGCACGGTTCCGGTGTCCGGGTCGAGCAGCCGTCCGGCGACCGCCGCGAACACCGACTTGCCGGAGCCCGAGCGGCCGACGACGGCCAGGGACGTACCGCCGGGGACGTCGAGGTGCACGCCCGCGAGCAGCGGCTTCCCGTCCTGTACGACGCCGACGTCCCGGAGTTCGAGGCGGCCCGGGCCGCCGGGGACCGGGCCGAGGCCCTTGTGCGGCAGCGGGTCCAGGGTGAGCAGCGGGTCCAGGGTGCGGGCGGCGGCGCGGCTGCGGGCGAGGGCGCCGAGCGCTCCGGTGAGGGCGCCGATGCCGACGGCGAGGCCCGCGTACCGGGAGGCGGCGACGAGGTCCCCGACGCCGATCGCGCCCGCGTGGAGGCGGAGTCCGCCGACCGCGAGGACCAGCAGCATGAGGAGGGGCAGCAGCAGGGCGCTCTGGCCTGCGGCCCGCCCGTACACGGTCCAGGTGCGGCGGCCGTGGACCGCCAGGGCGCCGAGCGGTTCGAGGACGCGGCGGTACTCGCGGGCCCCGGTGCGGGCGGCGCGGATGGTCTCGGCGCCGTCGAGCGCCTCGGTGAGGCGGTGGGCGATGACGGACTGGGCGCGCTGGTAGTCGGCCCCGGCGTCGGCGGTGCGGCGGGTGAAGGTGTGCAGGAGGGCGATGAGGAGGGGGGCGCCGAGGAGGAAGGCGGCGGCCGTCCAGGGGTCGATGAGGAAGAGCCCGATGACCGCGCCGACCGGGAGCAGGACGCCCGAGACGGCTCCGGCGGCGGTGACGGGCGCGGCGGCGGCGTCGGCGGTGCGGGCGGTGAGCCGGGCGGTGAGGTCGCCGGTCGGCACGGCGAGGGCGCGGCGGGGTTCGGCGGCCAGGACCCGGGCGGTGGTGCGGGTGCGGAGGTGGGCGGTGAGCCGGGCGGTGGTGGTGGCGCCCAGCACGGCCGAGCACGCGTCGAGCCCGGTCTCGGCGAGGACCAGTACGGCGCAGAGCAGCAGCCCGGCCCAGGGCACGGGCCCGCCGTCGACGAGCCGGCCGACGGTGTGGCCGAGGGCGGCGGGCAGGGCGAGGGCGGCGAGCGCGCCGCCGACGGAGCAGAGGAGGAGGGCCAGGAGGGCGGCCGGGTGGCGCCGGGCGAGCCGCCGGGTGTCGGAGGGCGTCCCGGGGCGGGGTTTCAGCCGCACGTGGTCTTCCTTTCCGGACCCGTATCGGTCTTTCCCGACCTGTATCGATCGGTATGTACGGACGTACGGACGCATGCCGCCGGTCCCGGGCGGACGAACCGCTCGGGACCGGCGGGCGGGCCGCCCGGCCCGCCGGTGGGATCACCGGCGGAGCGGGCGGCGGGGCGTCACGGGGTGCAGAGGACCACGCTCAGCGAGCTGTACTCGCAGACCAGCAGCGAGACCTGGCTGCCCGTGGCGAGCTCGCCGAAGGACTCCTCCGCCTGGGTCTCCATCGCCTGAAGGTCCAGAAGCGCCATGATGGTGTTTCCTTTCTGGGACGGTAACCGGAACCCGTTGCTCCGGCTGGGTGTTGAGCGGTGGTGTTGCTACGACCCCTGAAGGAGCCGGTCCGTGGGGCCGCTCGCGCGGCCGGGGTGCGCCGCGCGGGGAGCGGCAGCGGAGAGGAAGGGAAGCGTGGCGGGCGGCCCCGGCGGGGCGCCCAGCGCACTGCCCAGGGCGAGCAGGCAGCCGGCGGTCCCGGTGGCCAGGTCCATCGACAGCCGCATCAACTGCTCGCCGGGGAAGGCCAGTCCACCTTCGTACGCGAGCGCGTGACCGGCCAGCAGACCGGTGTGGAGGCGGATCGCCCGCTGCCGGGTCTCCTCGTCGCACAGGGGCGTGGCCGCCAGGTGCAGGAGGAGTCCGGCCGAGCCGCGCAGCAGCCCGGGCTGGACGTAGAAGGCGGAGAGCGCGGCCGGGAGCAGGGCGCGCCCCTTGGTCGCCAGCTCCGCGTCGTCGGGGCGGTGGGCCAGGTAGGCGTCGATGACGGCCGCGATCCCGGCGCTGCCCGCTCCGAGGTAGGGCATCAGCCGCTTGCCCTCGACAACGAGGAGTTCCCCGTCGTCCCCGGCCCGGCACCGGTCCAGGTCGCGGCGCAGGGCGGCGGCGGCCAGGTCGAGCAGGGCGGTGTCCCCGGTGGTGCCGTACCGGCGGATGAGCAGCAGGGCCACTCCGGTCGCGCCGTGCAGGAGGCCGGTGCGCGGGGACGGCGGGCCATCCACCAGGGCGCGTACGGCGAGGGCGGTGCAGCGTCCGGCGGCCGCGGCGAGCGCCGGGGCCCCGTCGGCGGGGGCGGTGCGGGCCAGGTCGTCGAGGGCGAGGCCGATACCGGCGTAACCGCTGTGCAGTCCGGGCGTCAGGCCCTCCAGCGGCTGGTCCAGGACGATCCGGAGGAGATCGGCGGCCTCCGCCGTGCGGCCGATCCGGTTCAGTGTCCAGGCGATGCCGGTGAGCCCGTCGTAGAAGCCGAGCGGGGAGCCGGAGGCCGGGTCCTTGGCCTGCCGCAGCAGCCATTCCTCGCCCGGCTCGCACCGCGCGGCGCCGGTCTCGTGGAGGGCGTAGAGGACTCCGGCCGCGCCGTACGCGAAGGACTGGCCGCCGGTCGCCGTGGCGAACTGGGCGATGTCGCCGGGAAAACATCGGTCGTCGCGGTCGGGAGTGCAGGAGGCGGCGATGGCGCGGGCCATGGAGTCACGGGCGGCCGGCCAGTCACCGGGAGCGGCCGGAATCGGTCCAGCGGCCCCCGCGCCCGCACCCGCCTCCGACCCCGCGCCCGTACGCACCCTCGTACCCACCTCCGACACCGTGGCCGTACGCGCCCCCGTACTCGCCGCCGCCCCCGTGGCCACGCTCGTCCCCGTGCTCATTCCCGTACCCCGCTGGATCTCCTCCACCGCGGGCCGCAGGCTCTCCTCGGTGACCGGGAAGACGCGTGCGATCTCGCGGGCGAGCCCGGCCGCCTTGGTGCGGTCGATGCCGAAGAGGGTGGTGAGCGGCAGGTACAGCGCGAGCCGCAGACAGGCCAGCGCGTACCGGTCGATGTCGGTGCCGCGCCGGTCGGGCGGGGCGACGAAGGCCGGGTTGGCGACGATCTGGCGGCGCCGGTCGGCGGCCGGGGAGGCGGCCTCGAAGTCGAGCAGGGCGATCCGGCCGGACTCCTCGTCGACCATGACGTTGCTCATGTGCAGGTCGCTGATGACGATGCCCCGGGCGTGTACGGCCTCGACGGCGCGCTCGACCTTCCCGTACAACTCCTCTGCCCACGCCGCGTGTTCGGCGAGCAGTCCGGGGGCCGGGTTCTGCCGGGCGAGCGGGAAGCGGCGGGCGAAGACGGTGTTGAGGGTGGCGCCCGGCAGATACTGGAGGACCAGGAAGTGGTGGCCGCCGACCTCGAACGCGTCGTGCACGGCCGGTACGCACTCCAGTCCGGCCAGTCGCTCCAGCGCGGTCCGCTCGCGCCCCAACCGGGCCACTGCATCGGCCCCGTCGGCGGCGAGCCCGGCGTACGGGCGGGCCTCCTTGAGGACGACCTGCTCCCCGGTGCGGGCATCCCGGCCGAGGTAGACGCCGCCCCCGTTGGAGAAGTGGAGCGCCTTCTCGACGGTGTACGGCAGGTCGCCGAGGCCCACGGCGGCACGGGCCTCGAGGTGCGGGCGCAGGAAGTCCGGCGGGGTCACCCAGGCGGGCACCCGGAAGGCCGGACCCCGGTCGTCGGGGACCAGACGGCCCTGCGGATCGGCGACGGCGGGCACGGGCCGCCCGTCGGGGCCGGTGCAGAAGCGCGCGGCGAACGCCCCGTACCGCGTGTGCACCGGTCCGTTCCCGCACCGCAGATCGCTGAGGATGTACGGGCCGTGCTCGCCGTCCAGCAGCTCCATCAGGGCGCCGCATACCTCGGGGAACGTGTCCTCGGAGTGCGGATACACGGTGATGAACTTGCCGCTCCCCGCCCGGTCCGCGTACTTGGAGTTCCGCAGGTTCAACAGGCCCGGGGACGGTACGCACTTGAAGGGCAGCCGGTGCGACAGACAGTGCTCCAGCACCCGTTCGAGGACCGATGCGGCGTTGTCGGCGGCGGCCGATATGTGGATCTTCCAGCCCTGGGCCGGCAGCCGCAGCCCGTCCGGGCTGTAGGAGAGCCAGTCACCGCGCCGGGAGCGGGTCCACCCCTGGGGGGCCGCGCGCCGGACCGAGGCGTAGAACGTCCGCTCCTCGGCGCCCGCTTCGAGGGAACGGTGGGGTGCGTCGTAGAAGCGGCGGTCCGCCTGGCAGTACGCGGCGTACTCCGGATTCACGGCATTCCCCCCGCTCGACGTTTCGTGGCGAGAGAGAAATTGTCATAACGATGAGCACGGCCAACAGTCACCGATGTCACCACTCATCCATGCGCACGACCCATGCGGACCGCACCGCCCACCGGTGTTCTCCCAGCTGCGAACGGGGGCGCGCGCGGGGCGCGTTCAGCCTGAGGCGCGCACCAGCCCATCGCCCGCAGCCGCGGCACGCACCAGTCCGTCCCCCGCCGCCGTCCGGAAATAGAGCACGGACCGCCCGTCCCGGCGGCGGCACACCAGCCCCGCGTCCAGCAGGACCCGCAGATGACGGCCGACCGACCCCAGCCCCTGCCCGGTCAGCGCGGTGAGCCGGGTGGTGCTCAGCGGCGAGGCCAGCAGAACCAGAACTCCCGCCCGTGCCGGGCCGATCAGCGCGCCGAGCGCCTGCGGTACGGGGGCACGCCCGGGTTCGGCAAGCGCACCCGAGCACGGGTACACCACCCCGTACCGGTGCGGGATGTCCCAGCAGACCCAGCCCACTTCGGCGGTGACGGGGGTGAACACCAGCTGGGCGTCCTTCAGTTCACGCGGCGGGTTGTCGTACGTGTTGATCTGGAGCCGACTCTCCCCCAGCCATCGCATCCCCGGCCGCATCCCGTCGAGCGCCCCGGCCCAGCCGCCCCGGCTCAACTCGGCGGCCCGGGCGATCACATCGGCCTCCAGGACCCGCCGCCGGGCGGCCCACTCCGGCTCGACGGCCCGCGTCCACACCCACTCCAGGACATCGGCGCTCCGCCGCGCCAGGTCGTCCCGGTCCAGCGCGGCGGGCAGCGGTCCGCGCAGGGCCACGGCGAGATCGGCGCGGACCGTGTCCGGCGGTGTCGCCCGGACCCGCGCCAACTCCTGCGCGAAGGTGTCCGGTTGCCGCCCGGCGGGCGGGGGCACGGGGACGGGGGTGAGGAAGTCGGCGATCCAGCGGGGAGTGAGGGCGGCGCGGATGATCCAGGCGGCGAGGGGGTCGTCGGCCTTGAGCCGCCGGTAGGCGGGCAGCCACCGCTCCAGCCAGGCGCGCTCACGCGGCTGCGCGGCGGCGGCGCGCTCCAGGGTGCACAGGCTCGCCACGGTCTCGGCCAGCGGGGAGACGGTGAAGCGGCTGTTCGCGAGGGTGTCGGCGCTGATCTGCCACCAGCCCATGGGCCGCTCCCGCCAACTCCGTTTCCGCAGAACGGTTTCCGGTGTGGACGGTGACGTTTCGCCGCCCCGCGAAAGAGTAACGGGCCCGTGGACCGCCCTCGCACACTCGCCTGATGCGCACCTACCGCGACCTCTTCCGCACCCCGGAGTTCCTCCCGCTCTTCACGGCCGTCTCCGTGCAGGTGGCGGCGCAGACGACGAGCGGGCTCGCCCTCGGCACCCTCGTGTACGCCTCCACGGGCTCGCCGCTGCTGTCGGCGCTGGCCATGTTCGGCCCGTCCCTGGCGCAGGTCGCCGGGGCGCTGACCCTGCTGTCGGCGGCGGACCGGCTGCCGCCGCGCGGTGCGCTGACCGGCCTGGCGCTGCTGTTCGCGCTCGGCACCGGCGTACAGGCGCTCCCCGGGCTGCCCCTGTGGGCCGCGTTCGCCGTGCTCCTGGCCCTCGGGGTGGCCTCCTCGGTGGGCGGCGGAGTGCGGTACGGGCTGCTCGACGAGATCCTGCCGCAGCGGGGCTTCCTGCTCGGCCGCTCGGTGCTCAACATGTCGGTGGGCACCCTGCAGATCGCCGGGTTCGCGGTGGGCGGGGTGCTGGTGACCGCGCTCTCGGCGCGCGGCACGCTGCTGGTGGGGGCGGCGCTGTACGTGGTCGCCGCCGCCCTCGCCCGGTTCGGGCTCGCCGCCCGGCCGCCCCGCGCCACCGGGCGGGCCTCGGTCCGGGAGACCTGGCGGACGAATGCCCGGCTCTGGTCGTCGGCCCCCCGCCGCTCGGTGTACCTCGCCCTGTGGGTGCCCAACGGGCTGGTGGTGGGGTGCGAGTCGCTGTACATCGCCTACGCGCCCGGGCACGCCGGGCTCCTCTTCGCCTGCGGGGCGGTGGGGATGCTGGCCGGGGACACGGTGGTCGGCCGGTTCGTCCCGGGGCGGTGGCGCGCCCGGCTCGGCAGCCCGCTGCGGCTGCTGCTGGCCGCCCCGTACCTGCTGTTCGCGCTGGAGCCGGGGCTGCCGGTGGCGGTGGTGGCGGTGGTCCTGGCGAGCACCGGTTTCGGCGCGAGCCTGCTGCTCCAGGAACGGCTGATGGCCCTCACCCCGCCGGAGCTGAGCGGTCACGCGCTGGGGCTGAGCTCCTCGGGGATGCTCGCGATGCAGGGCGTGGGCGCGGCCGTCGCGGGTACCGCCGCCCAGCTGACCTCGCCCGGGACCGGGATGGCGGCGGTCGCGGCGCTCTCGCTGGCGGTGACCCTGGCCCTGGCGCCGGGGCTGCGGGCGGGGGGACCTCCGGGACGCGGGGCGGACCCGGCGGGCAGACTGCACGGGGACGGATCATCCCGTACGAGGGATGCGAAGGATGCGTAAGGAGACAACGACCTCGTGACCAGCCAGCACACCCCCGGCTCCCCCGGCTCCCCTGACTCCGCCGACGCCCCCGAAGCCGCCGAAGCCGCCGGGAAGAAGGCGCCGCGCAGCCAGCGGGAGGCCATGCTCGCGGGCGACCTCTACCTCGCCGACGACCCGGAGATCGCGGCCGACGCACTGCGCTCGGCGCTCCTCAGCGAACGCTTCAACGCCACGTCGGCCGCCGACCCCGAGGCCCGCCGCGCCGCGCTGGCGGAGCTGCTGGGCGAACTGGGCGAGGGCACCGAGATCCGCCCGCCGCTGCGGGTGGACTACGGGCACCGGATCACGGTGGGCCCGCGCACGTTCGTGAACTTCGGGGCGGTGTTCCTGGATGTCGCCCGGATCACGATCGGCGCCGACGTCCAGATCGGCCCGAACGTCCAGCTCCTCACCCCGACCCACCCCATCGACCCGGAGCCGCGCCGCGCCAAGTGGGAGGCCGCGGAGCCGATCACGATCGGGGACAACGTGTGGCTGGGCGGCGGGGTGATCGTCTGCCCGGGGGTGACCATCGGGGAGAACACGGTGGTGGGCGCGGGGGCGGTGGTCACGAAGGACCTGCCGGCCAATGTGGTGGCGGTGGGCAATCCGGCCCGGGCGATCCGGGAGATCGGGGAGGGAACAGGGCCGACGGCCCCGTAACCGTAAAGCCGAACGCCCCGTAACCGTGAACACGGGGTGTGGACCGAGCACGGGCGTGGACCGAACAGGGGCGGGTGGACCAAGCACGCGCACGGACCGAACACGGGCACGTGGACCAAGCACGGGGGCGTACCGAACACGGGGCGTGGACCGAACACCGAGGCGTGTGCCGACCCGGGCCCGTTCCCCCGGGACCCCGCCCCGTCCCGCCCCTACGCCACCCGCCAGGCATCCGTGACGCACGAGACCTCGAAGTGCCACCACCCCTCGGCCACCCCCCGGATCAGCAGCGCCTTGATCGCCCCGAGGTCCGCGCCGCCGGGCACGGTGAGCGCGACCAGCGGGAAGTCCGCGCTGAACACCTCGCCGCCCAGCCCGAACGGGGCGAACCGCTCGTGCACGGCGTGGGCGTCCCGCCCGAGCGGCCCGTCGGGCACGGGCAGCACCCGTACGGTGCAGTTCCCCGAGGCCGCCACCCGCCCGGTGGCCCAGTGCACCCCGTCCGCGTCGGTCGTGAACCGTACGGTCTCGCCCTCGGCAACCCCGTCCTGGAGGAACGGCACGTTGGCGACCCGGGCGGTGTCGGCGCTCAGCCGGGTCGCCCACAGCCCCTCGGTGTCGTACGGCAGCCAGCCCTCACGCGGCACGAACCGGAACCAGACCTTGATGTACCGGCCGATACCGGAGGGCGGGCGGTCGTCACGGGCCGGGCGCGGCGGACCGGCGTCGGGCGGACTCATGGCCCCATGGTCCCCCGTACGCCGCACACCCGCGCGTCCGGGTCGCCGCCCGGCCCGCAGGTGACGAGGCATCCGCCCCGATCATCATCGGAGACTCCCTTCCCGGGTGGTGGACTTCCCGGAGTACAGGGCCTGTACAGGAGCGGGACCCGGTTCTGCCGCTCCCTCCCGGGCCTCTGGTCCCTCACGTACGCCCGTAACGGATGGTGTGATCGGCGAACTCCAACGCCATCTCGGTGGTGACGGTGGGCCGGGTGCGGCTGATGGTGCGCAGGAACTCCTCGGTCGAGGGCTGGGCCCTGGTCCCGGTGTCGAGGGTGCGCTCGAAGACGGCCTGGGCGACGGTCCGGGCGGCCTGTTTGATGTCGGCGGGCGTGAACCCCTCGCTGGCGTCGGCCAGCAGAGCGGTGTCGGCCCGGGCTCCGGTCCGGGCGAGGTAGCTGGCCCAGAGCGCGGCCCGGGCCTCGTGGTCGGGCGGGCCGACGGGCAGGACGTAGTCGAAGCGGCCGTGGCGCAGGAACGCCGGATCGAGGGCGGCGACGGTGTTGGTGGCGCAGACGAGGAGCCGCCCGTCGCGGTCGCGGAACCGGACGATGGACTTGAGCAGTTCGTTGACGACGCCCACGGAGACGGGATCGGCGAGGTTGCGGGCCCCCGCGACCTCCTCCACCTCGTCGATGAAGACCAGTACGTGATCGAGTTGGGCGATCTCCTCGAACCGGCGGCCGAGCCCGTTGGCGAGCCCGTCCTCCAGGGCGAGCCGGGAGGGGAAGAGCTCCACGAAGGGCCAGCCGAGCCGGGAGGCGACGGCCTGGGCGAAGGTGCTCTTGCCGGTGCCCGGCGGCCCGAACAGGACGACGGCCTGCGGCGGTTCGACGCCGTGTTCGTCGGCGAGCTCGGGGTTGGCCAGCGGCAGGACGAGCCGCCGCTCGACGAGCTGTTTCGCGTCCGCCATCCCGGCGAGCCGGTCCCAGAGCCCGGAGGGCGGTACGGTCGCGCCGAGCGAGGCGAGCACGGCGGACCCCTCGGCGGTCACCGACTGGGCCTTCTCGTAGTAGGTCAGCCCGCGGTGCCCGCGGAACCCGGAGTTGGCGAGCGCGGCGGCCCCCGTCTCGTCCTCCGGCAGCACCGCCGCGACGAGCACCGCCCCGGCGGCCCGCAGCCGCTGCTCCAGCGCGGAGAGCAACGCGGTCCCGAGCCCGAGATTGCGCCAGGCGGGATGCAGGGCGACCCGCAGCACCCAGGCCCGGTCCCCGTCGACCCGCCCCACGGCGGCCCCCACGAGATGCCCGTCGGCCACGGCGACGACCCCGGGGTTCCGCCCCTGGAGCGCGGCGACGACTTCGGAGAGCCGGAAGACGGCGGGCTGCCCGCTGGTACGGCTCTCCGAGTCGAGCCGCACCACGCCTTCGAGATCCTCGGGTACGAAATCCCGCACATGCCACACGGCCATGATCCGGCCCTGCCCAGCCTCCGACGGCCCCCGTCCTGCCCTGCCTGCCCTTCCATCATCGGTCCGGTGGGGACGGGACGCCTGTCGGAGGGCCGGCGGGGGGTGGGCGCAGGGGGCGGTTCGGGTCAGCCCAGGACGAGGGTTTCATCACCGAAGTCGGCCACAAGTTTCAACTGTCCGCCCAGAGCAGCGACATACGCGGCAAGCGTCTCGACTTCGGAGCGGTTGATCGCGCCCTTCTCTATGGCCGACACGCGCCCCTGGGTGACGCCGAGAACCTTTGCCACTGCCGCTTGCGTCATCCGCTGGCGCTTGCGCACCTCGGCGAGACGGTGGGCCCTCACCTCGGACAGCAACAGGGCAGCGCGCCGCTCGACCTCATGGGCCTCGTCGGCGGAGAAGTCGAATTCACCCTTGAGGTCGTCCCAGTCGACGGCGTCGGCCGTCTTTCGTCCTGCACTCATGGCTCCTCATTCCTTCTCATCCCTGTACGCCTCATAGGCGTCTTCCGCTTCCTTGATCGCCGTCCGGTACCACCCCGACCAGCTACCGGATTTATCGCCGCCCACCAGGATTACCGCGTTGCGCGCAGGGTCGAACACGAACAGAATCCGTACCTCGCTGGAGCCTGATGAACCGGGCCGCAGCTCCTTGAGGTTCGCGAGAGCCGATCCCGTGATGCGATCAACGAGCGGTCGGCCAAGAGCAGGCCCTTCCGTCTGCAGGATACTGATGGCGGCTGCGACCTGGAGGAGCGTGTCCCGGTCATGCCGGCGCAAGTCGTGTAACCAACTCCTCGCCGGCTCCACGACGATGATCTTGAACTGCATTCACTCTCCAGCCACCCGGACCATCACACCTGCATAATATCACCCGAGGGTGATATTCGTGGGGTGGCGGAATCGAGCGCAGCCCCCGCCCGGAGCGTCCGGGCAGGGGCTGCGAAAGGTGCGTACGGCGGGGAGGGGTCAGCCCTGGCCGGTCAGGTCGATGGTGACCGTGCGCTCCGCCGGGGTCTTCCCGGTCAGGGCCGTCTTCATCGCCTGGGCCACGTCGTCCGCGCCGACCTGGTGCTCCTTGCCGTCGGCCTTGACCGCCATGATGCCGTCGAAGACGCCGTCCAGGAGCGTGTCGATCGCCTTCTTGTCGTAGACGTCGACCAAGCGGCCGTCGACGGCCTTCATGGACAGGATCTGCGGCAGCGACCGCGCCGGGCCGAACTGGATCTGCTTCGGGCCCGCCTTGATGGTGATCAGGTCGGACATCGCGGGCTCCGCGAACTCCTTCATCGCCCGGGTCAGTTCGGCCTGGGTGATGGTGGGTTCCGTGGTGGTGACGGGCAGTTCGACCACCCGGGCCTGTCCGGTCTGCACCTGGGCGCGGTAGGCGTCGCGGACGGAGATCAGCGACTGGCCGACGTCGATCGTCTTGCCCGCCTTGCCCGGCACCGCGATCGCCTTGTTCGGTTCAAACCGGATCGTGCCGTCCTGGGTGGAGCCGGCGGCGCCCGCCAGATCGGTCAGCGCGACGCCGAGTTTCTCCTCGTCGACCGGGATCACCGGGTCGGCGGTGCGGGCCCCGCCGAACAGCGAGCCGATCACCGAGACCGGGTTGTAGTCGCTGCCCGCGGCACCGCGCACGGTCTCCTGGCTGTCCAGGGTGAGACCGGCCTTCTCCGGGTCCAGCTTCTGTTCCTTGCCGTCCACGGAGAGCGTCAGCGGCGCCTGGGCCCGCTCGCCGAGGGCCGTCTCCAGTTTGACGACCGCCTCCTCCTTCGTACCGCCGCCGATGTCGACACCGAGCACCGTGGTGCCCTTGGGGACCTCGGAGTGGTTCAGCAGGAGGCCCGCGCCGTAGGCGATGCCGAGCAGCACGATCGCGGCCACGCCGAGGAGGACCAGCTTGGAGCGGCCCTTCTTCGCGGGGGTTGGAGCGGGAGCGGGGGCAGGGGCGGGCTTCGGGGCCGGGCGGGCGGCCGCGGGGCCGCCCGTATCGCCCGGACCGCCGGGGAACGGACCACCAGGACCGCCGGGACCGCCCGAGCCGCCCGGGAACGGGCTACCAGGACCGCCGCCCGGGAACGCCGACCGGGGCTCGCTGGGCACCACGGGGATGCCGCTCGTGAGCGTGTCGCCCGAGACGTGTCCGCCCGGGCCGGAATCGGGCCCCGGCGACTGCGGCGTCAGGATCGCGGTGTCGTCGGACAGCCGGGGCGGTACGCCGCCGGGGGCGCCCGGGACCATCGGGCCGGGGCCGCCGAGGCCAGGGACCCCGTCGAGGTTGGGGGTCAGCGCGGAGGTGCCGGTGGCCGGGCCCGTGGTGGGGCCGGCCGGTCCCGGCGTACGCGGGGAGCGCGGGCCCGCGCCGGGGGGCTCCGTGCTGTAGCCGTCCAGGGCGCTGCCGGGGGTGCCGGAGCCGGGGGCGCCGGGGCGCGGATCGGCGTCCGAGAAGTACGGCAGGTCGGGCCGCGGCCGACCGGCACCGCCGGGGCCCGCCGCACCGGGGAAGCCGGAACCGTCCGAGCCGCCGGGGAAACCCGAGCCGTCCGATCCGCCCGGGACCGGACCGCCGGAACCCCCCATGCCCGGGCCACCGGAGCCCGCACCGGGACCGCCGACGCCCGGACCGCCGGAGCCCGCACCGGGCACACCGGCACCAGCACCCGAAGCCCCGGCACCGAGCCCACCGGCACCAGGTCCGCCCGGCGCACCGGAACCGGCCGCGCCGCCCGTACCGGAACCCGGCGGGGGCGTCGGGCTCTTGCGCGGGGCGAACCAGTCGCTCCCGCTCTTCGCCCTGGCCGGGTCGTCGGCGGAGGCGGACGGATCGGCGGGCGCGCCGCCGCCGTCCTGGGGCTGCGAGGACGGCGCGGAGGCCGGGCCACCGGACGTACCGGCCCCGCCCGACGCGCCGTTGGCCGGACCCGAGGGCGCGGACGGAGACGTGCCGGGGCGCGGGGTGCCGCCGGTGCGCTCCGGGTCGGAGCCGCCCGTGGCGAGATCGCTCTCGGCCATCGGCGTACGCATCACGACCGGCGGGATGGGACGCGACCCGGGGATGTTGATCCGGATGCGCGTCGTCAGCGTCGTCTCGGTCTTCGGCTCTTCGGGCCGGGGCGGATCGACGGATTCCGGGGCCTCGTCCGAGCCGGCCGGCGACGGATACTGGCGTGATCCGTACGGCGGCGTACCCGACGGGTACGCGGCACCACCGCGCCCCTGGGGCCCGGAGGACGAACTGTCAGTTTCACGACTCAAAGCAGGTTCTCCCGATTGGCTCCGCCGCCCGTACTTCCCCCATGCCGCAGGCCAGGGGACGGCTCGGCGCGCGCACCACCATACTGGCCGCCGCCGTCGGACACTCCGCGACCGGGGGAAACCTCCACTGCGGCATCACACCTGTGGGGGGCATTCCGGGCGCGGACTTAGCACTTCAGATACCGGACCGGCTGTTACGGATGGCCGATTGCGGCACTTTTGAGGTGGTGGCGCACATCACAGCGGCGGCCGTCCCGCCGAGCATGAAGAGCACCAGGCCGAGTTCGTCGCCGAAGACGTAGTCGCCTTCCGGCCGACCGCTCAGCAGCAGGAACACCGTGATGAACCAGCCGACCGCCGGGGCGAGCGCGCCGATCTGGGTGCCGGTCAGGATGCGGCCGCCGTAGAAGAGGCCCGCCGGAGCCGCCAGCGCGATGATCAACCCGCCCGGGAACCAGGCCGCTTGGACGAGCGCCCCGGCGAGCGCGACGAGCGCACCGAGCACCGCGAGCCCGAAGTAGGCCGCGATCCGGGCCGGGTTCGGCCGGGCGGTGAACCCCGCGCCTCCGGGCGCACCGGGTGGTGCGCCGGTGCGCGACGCGTTCTTACGGGGCGCGTTCGTACCGGGCACGTCCTTGCGCGGCGCATCGGTGCGGGGCGCGCGGGCGCGGTCGCGCCCCTTGCCCGGGTTCCCGCTCATGCGCCCGCCTCCGATCCGGAACCGTGTCCGGCACCGGGGTCGGCGTACGAAGCGGAACCCGGCCCCGAAGTCGAACCGGAACCCGGCTCCGACTCCCGTACGGCCTCCGCCCCGAGCCCCACTCCCGGCAGGCCCGCGAACAGGTCGTCCTCCCGTGCTCCCCCGGCGGCCCCGGGAACGCCCCGTACCAGCTGGTAGTACTCGGTCGTCAGCAGCGGCTGCCCCAGGCCGTTGGAGAGGGCGAAGAAGGCTCCCGCGCCCTTGCCCTCGCCCTCGCCCTCCACCACGATCTGCGTCGCGTGGGCGCGCATCGCCGCCGCCTTCGCCCCGGCGTACGCCGTTCCGTCGATCTCGGCGGTGATCCCGTCGCCGTCGACCACCCCGGGGACGTCCGTCACCGCCGCGATGCCCGGGAAGGTGTCCGGGGCCGTCGTGCGGAGGCGGTCGAAGGCGGCTTCCACTACCGACCGCTCCACCCGGTTCCAGTAGACCTTGGCGATGGTGTGCGGGGCGTCGGTGCCGTACGCCGGGTCGGCAGCCAGCTCGGCGGCGCGCATCGCGACGCGGTGGGCCTGGATGTGGTCGGGGTGGCCGTAGCCGCCGTCGGGGTCGTAGGTGACCAGGACCTGGGGGCGGACCTCCCGGACGATCTCCACGAGGGGGCCCGCGGCCTCGTCCACCGGGGTGGCCCAGAAGGCGCCGGGGCGCTCGTTCTGCTCGGTGCCCAGCATCCCGGAGTCCCGGAACCGGCCCGCGCCGCCGAGGAAGCGGTGGTCGGTGACGCCGAGCTCCTTCATCGCCGCCGCCAGTTCGCCCACGCGGTGGGGGCCCAGGGCGTCGTCCCGGTCGGCGGCGAGATGGGCGAGGGCGGGCGGGATGACCTCGCCCTCCTCGCCCAGGGTGCAGGTCACCAGCGTGACGTGGGCGCCCTCGGCCGCGTACCTGGCCATGGTGGCGCCGTTGTTGATCGACTCGTCGTCCGGGTGCGCGTGCACCAGCAGCAGACGGCGGGCGGGGAGGTCCTTCATGGGGACCACCCTACGAGCCCGGCGGCCCCCCGCGTTCCCCCGCCCGGTCAGGAACGGCGGTGATCGGAAGCGATCAGAAGTGATCGGGAACTGCTGCGGTCAGAACTTGATGCCCCCGATCATCCCCGCCACGTTGGACGTCAGACTCGAGATGGTCGGCGCGATGGACGAACTCGCGATGTAGAAGCCCAGCAGCATGCAGACCACCGCGTGTCCGCCCTTGAGTCCGGATTTCCGGATCAGCAGGAAGACGATGATCGCCAGCAGCACCACCGCCGAAATCGAGAGCGCCACGGCGGTTCACCTCCATCGGTACGGTCGGAACGCGAATACACGGGTACACGGGTAACAAGTGGTCGACGGGTACTTACCCACCGAGCGCTACGGATCATAACTATCCGTGCGAACGCATTGATCGGGGCACAGCAGCACGAGGGGCGCACGGACCGCTGTACAAGGCTAAGTTCGGAGCCATGACCTCAGCGAACCTGTCCTTTCCCCGCCAGCACGCACGGACCCAGCGGTTCACTCTCGGCGCACCGCGCGCCTTCACCGTCTCACCGGATGAGACGCGGGTGATCTTCCTGCGCTCCGCTTCCGGCACCGACCGGACCAACCGCCTCTGGGTGCTCGACCCGGTCTCCGGTCAGGAGCGTCTCGTCGCCGATCCCGAAGCGCTGCTGGGCGGTTCGGCGGAGCGGCTGTCGCCGCAGGAGCGGGCCCGGCGCGAGCGGACCCGGGAGGGGTCGGCCGGCATCGTGTCCTACGCGGTGGACGCGGCGGCCGAGTTGGCCGCGTTCGCCCTGTCCGGGAAGGTGTACGTGGCCGAGCTGAGGGCCGGTACGGCGCGGGCGCTGCCGGTGCCGGGCCCGGTGATCGACCCGCGCCCCTCCCCCGACGGGCGCCACATCGCGTATGTGTCGAAGGGCGCGCTGCGGATCGTGGGCGCCGAGGGAGACGGCGACCGGGCGCTGGCGGAGCCCGAGGACGCCCATGTCACCTACGGTCTGGCCGAGTTCATCGCGGCCGAGGAGATGCACCGCTTCCGGGGCTTCTGGTGGTCGCCGGACTCGGACCGGCTGCTGGTCGCGCGGGCCGACGACAGCCCCGTACAGCGGTGGTGGATCGCCGATCCCGCGCACCCGGAGCGCAGGCCCACCGAGGTCGCCTACCCGGCGGCGGGGACGGCCAACGCCGATGTGCGGCTCTTCGTGACGGACCTGGAGGGGGCCCGTACGGAGGTGGTCTGGGACCGGGCGGCCTTCCCGTACCTGGCCCAGGTGCACTGGTCCTCCGCCGGTGCCCCGCTGCTGCTCGTACAGGCCCGGGACCAGCGCAGCCAGCGGTATCTGGCGGTGGACCCGGAGTCCGGTGAGACCCGGATCGTCCATGTGGACGAGGACCCGGTGTGGCTGGATCTGTTCGGCGGGGTGCCCGCGTGGGCGCCGGACGGACGGCTCGTACGGATCGTGGACGAGGGCGGCGCGCGGGTGCTGGCCGTCGGCGACCGGCCGCTGACCGGGGCGCAGCTGCACGTCCAGGCGGTGCTGGACATCGGCGATTCGGACATCCTGATCTCCGCGGTGGCGGGCGAGGAGGCCGCGGCGCCGGAGATCGGCGAGAGCCATGTGTACCGGGTCAACGAGCTGGGAATCGAGCGGATTTCCGAAGGGGTGGGTGTGCACTCCGCCGTCCGCTCGGGCGATCTGACCGTACTGGTCTCGGCCACCCCGGACGAGCCCGGATCGGCCGCCTGGGTCGTCCGGGACGGCAAGCGGCTGGTCCGGATCGCGAGCTTCGCGCAGGAGCCCGTGCTCTCCGCCGGGGTCACGCTCACCGAGGGGGGCGCACGGCGAATTCCGTGCGCCGTGCTGCTCCCCACGGGCTACCAGGAGTCGGACGGTCCGCTTCCGGTCCTGATGGACCCGTACGGGGGACCGCACGGCCGCCGGGTGGTCGCCGCCCACAACGCGCACCTCACCTCGCAGTGGTTCGCGGACCAGGGCTTCGCGGTGGTCGTCGCGGACGGGCGCGGCGCCCCGGGCCGCTCGCCCGCCTGGGAGAAGGCCGTACGGGACAACCTCGTCCTGACCATGGAGGACCAGGTCGAGGCGTTGCACGGGCTCGCCGGGCGGTTCCCGCTCGACCTGTCCCGGGTGGCGATCCGCGGCTGGTCCTTCGGCGGGTATCTGGCGGGGCTCGCGGTGCTGCGGCGGCCCGACGTCTTCCACGCGGCGGTGGTGGGCGCTCCGGTGACGGACCAGCGGCTGTACGACACCCACTACACCGAGCGCTATCTCGGCGACCCGGCCCGGCAGCCGGAGGTGTACGCGTACAACTCGCTGATCACGGACGACGGCCTGTCCGAGGCCGCCGAGCAGGTGCGTCCGATGCTGATCGTCCACGGGATGGGGGACGACAACGTGGTGGTCGCGCACGCGCTGCGGCTCTCCTCGGCGCTGCTGGCGGCCGGCCGGCCGCACGAGGTGCTGCCGCTGAGCGGGGTGACGCACATGACCCCGCAGGAGCAGGTCGCGGAGAACCTGCTGCTGCTCCAGGTGGACTTCCTCAAGCGGTCGCTGGGGCTGTCCGGCGTCTGAGCCGACCGCGCCGGGGGCCGGTGCGGCGGGCGACCGGCCGGAGCGACACGACGACGCTCCGGCCGGTCCACGGCACCCGCACGGCCGTACGCCGCCCAGCATGGAACGTCCGTATATCGGTGCGGCGACGGTGAAGTTGCCTGCTTGTTAACGAATCCGATGCCCTTTTACGGGGTTTCGCCGCCCTTTTCGCCGGGTTCGGCCCCGCCCTCGCTCCCTGGCTCGGCGGCACCTTCCTCGTCCGCCCCGGCCACCTCCTCCACCGGCCGTCCCGGGGCGTGCAGCTCGCCCTCCGGCGGCACCACCCGCTTCTCCTCCGCGAAGTGGCACGCCGAGTCGTGCCGGGCCGGGCTGTCCACGAGCCGGAACTCCGCCGGGACCGCCAGCAACGGGATCTCCAGCTCGCACCGCTCCTGCGCCTTCCAGCAGCGGGTGCGGAAGCGGCAGCCCGAGGGGATGTTGGCGGGCGAGGGAACGTCCCCGTGCAGGATGATCCGCTCCCGGTGGGCGCGGGCCTCCGGGTCGGGCACGGGGACGGCGGAGAGCAGCGCCTGGGTGTACGGGTGGGTGGGGTGGTCGTAGATCTCCGCGTCGGAGCCGATCTCCACGATCCGCCCGAGGTACATGACCCCGACCCGGTCGGAGATGTGCCGCACGATGGAGAGGTCGTGCGCGATGAAGACGAAGCTGAGGCTGAACTCCGCCTGGAGCCGGTCCAGCAGGTTGACGACCTGGGCCTGTACGGAGACGTCGAGCGCCGAGACCGGCTCGTCCGCGACGATGATCTCCGGGTTGAGCGCGAGGCCGCGGGCGATGCCGATGCGCTGGCGCTGGCCGCCGGAGAACTGGTGCGGATAGCGGTTGATGTACTCCGGGTTGAGCCCGACCACATCCAGCAGGTCCTGCACCTTCTGGCGGCGGCTGCCCTTCGGGGCGACCTCGGGGTGGATCTCGTACGGCTCCCCGATGATGTCCCCGACCGTCATCCGCGGGTTCAGCGAGGTGTACGGGTCCTGGAACACCATCTGGATGTTGCGGCGCACGGCCTTCAGCGCGCGGCCGGAGAGCCGGGAGATGTCCTCGCCCTTGTAGCGGATGGCCCCGGCGGTGGGCTTCTCCAGATGGACGAGCATCCGCGCGACCGTGGACTTGCCGCAGCCGGACTCCCCCACGATGCCGAGGGTCTCGCCCGCGCGGAGGTCGAAGTCGACGCCGTCGACGGCCCGGACCGCGCCGACCTGCCGCTTGAAGAGGATGCCCTGCGTCAGCGGGTAGTGCTTGGCGAGGTCCCGCACTTCGAGGATCGGCTCGCCCTCGGCGTACGGCCTGCTGCTCTCCCCCGCCTTGGAGAGCAGGGTCGAACCCTCTTCGCGGTCAGCGTCCATCGAGCGTCTCCTTCCAGAAGTGGCAGGCGCTCCGGCGCTGCTCGTCCACCTCGTAAAGCGGCGGCACATCGGTGCGGCACACGTCCCTGGCCATCGGGCAGCGGGGGTTGAACGCGCAGCCGGGCGGGATGCGCAGCAGGTTGGGCGGCAGGCCCTTGATCGCGTACAGCTCCCGGCCCTTCTGGTCCAGGCGCGGGATCGACTGGAGGAGGCCCCTGGTGTACGGGTGGGCGGGCGCCTTGTAGATCTCGTGGACGGGGGCGGTCTCCACGATCCGGCCCGCGTACATCACCGCGATCTTGTCGGCCACGTCGGCGACCACGCCGAGGTCGTGGGTGATCAGGATGAGGCCCATGTTCAGCTCGCGCTGGAGCTCGGCGAGGAGGTCCATGACCTGGGCCTGGACGGTGACGTCGAGGGCGGTGGTGGGCTCGTCCGCGATGATCAGGGACGGTTCCAGGGCCAGCGCCATGGCGATCATGATGCGCTGGCGCATACCGCCGGAGAACTGGTGCGGATACTGGCCGACCCGCTCCTTCGCCGCCGGGATGCGCACCCGGTCCATCAGCTCCACGGCCTTGGCCCTGGCGTCCTTGCGGGACATCCCGCGGTGGACGACGTACATCTCCCCGAGCTGTTCGCCCACGGTGAGGACCGGGTTCAGGGAGGAGAGCGCGTCCTGGAAGATCATGGCCATCTCCTGGCCGCGGATCTTGCGCCGCTCCTCCGCCTTGAGCTTCAGCAGGTCCTGGCCCTTGAAGAGGATCTCGCCACCGGCGATCTTCCCGGGCGGCATGTCGAGAATGCCCATGACCGCCTGGGCGGTGACGGACTTGCCGGAGCCGGACTCCCCGAGGACAGCGAGCGTCTCGCCCTCGGCCACCGAGTAGTTGACCCCGTTGACGGCCTTGGCGACGCCTTCGCGGGTGTGGAACTCCACGTGCAGATCGCGCACTTCGAGCAACATGGCAACCGGCTCCTCAGCGCAGCTTGGGGTCGAGGGCGTCGCGCACCGCGTCGCCGAGCATGATGAAGGCGAGCACGGTGATCGCCAGCGCTCCGGCGGGCCAGAGCAGCATGTGCGGGGCGTTGCGGATGTAGTTGGCGGCGGCGGAGATGTCGATGCCCCAGGAGACGGCTGGGTCCTTCAGGCCGACGCCGAGGAAGGAGAGGGTCGCCTCCAGCGAGATATACGTGCCGAGCGCGATGGTCGCCACGACGATGACGGGCGCGACGGCGTTGGGGGCGATGTGGCGCAGCAGCATCCGGGAGTTGGAGGCGCCGAGCGCGCGGGCCGCCTGGACGTAGTCGTTCTGTTTGGCGGTGATCACCGAGCCGCGGGCGATACGGGCGATCTGCGGCCAGCCGAGCAGGACGATGAAGCCGACGACGGGCCAGACGGTGGAGCTGGTGACGACGGAGAGGAAGACCAGGCCGCCGAGGACGACGGGGATGCCGAAGAAGACGTCGGTGAGGCGGGAGAGGATCGAGTCCCACCAGCCGCCGAAGAAGCCCGCGAGCCCGCCGAGCAGGGAGCCGAGGAGGGCGACGCCGAGGGTGGCGCAGACGCCGACGGTGACCGAGGTGCGGGTGCCGTAGACGACCCGGGTGTAGACGTCGCGGCCCTGCGGGTCGAAGCCGAAGGGGTGGCCGGGTTCGGAGCCCTTCTGGGCGTCGTCCAGGTTGGCCTGGAGGGGGTCGCCGCTCGCGATGAGCGAGGGCCAGATCGAGATGACCACCAGGAAGAGGATGATCAGCGAGGAGATGATGAAGACCGGGTTGCGCCGCAGGTCGCGCCAGGCGTCCGACCAGAGGCTGCGCGGCTTCCCGGCGGGCCCGGTCCCCTCGGGCCCGCCCGGGGTCTTCTCCAGGCTGGTGCCCTCCGCCATGGCGAGGTCCGTCGCGCCGCCGGCGCCCGCCTGGGAGATCGCTTCGTCCGGTGACTGCGGCTCAGGCATAGCGAATCCTCGGGTCGAGTACGGCGTACAGGAGGTCGACGATGAGGTTGGCGGCGAGGAAGACCAGCACCAGGATGGTGACGAACCCGACGACGGTCTGGGAGTTCTGGCGCAGGATGCCCTGGTAGAGCTGGTAGCCGACGCCGTGGATGTTGAAGATCCGCTCGGTGACGATGGCCCCGCCCATCAGGGCGCCCACGTCCGTACCGATGAAGGTGACGACGGGGATCAGCGAGTTGCGCAGCAGGTGCCGGACGACGACCCGGCGCCGGGGCAGGCCCTTGGCGACGGCGGTGCGTACGTAGTCGGCGCGGGCGTTCTCGGCGATCGAGGTCCGGGTGAGCCGGGTGACGTAGGCGAGCGAGACCGAGGCGAGGACGAGGCCGGGGACGAGGAGTTCGTCGAAGCTGGGGTCCGGGGAGACCGAGGGCTTGATGATGCCCCACTTGACGCCCAGCAGGAGCTGGAGGAGCAGGCCGGTGACGAAGGTCGGGACGGCGATGACGACCAGGGTGAGGATGAGGACCGTGGTGTCGACGGGGCGCCCGCGCCGCAGGCCGGTGACGACGCCGAGGCTGATGCCGATGACGATCTCGAAGACGATCGCGACGACGGTGAGCCGGATCGTGATGGGGAAGGCGGTGGCCATCAGCTCGGTGACCTTCTGCCCGTTGAACGCGGTGCCGAAGTCGCCGGTGAAGAGGTTCCCCATGTACGTGAGGTATTGCTGCCAGACCGGCTTGTCGAGGCCGAACTCGGAGCGCAGCTGGGCGGCGGTGGCCGGATCGCACTGGCGGTCGCCGCAGAGGCCCGCGATGGGGTCGCCCATCACGTTCACCATGAGGAAGATCAGCAGCGTGGTGCCGAAGAAGACGGGGATCATCTGCAGCAGCCGCCGGATCACATAACGTCCCATGAGGGGCTCCGGGGGTCGGGGGGTGCCTTGTCGGTCAGGCCGGATCAGGGAGCGGGGTCTGGTGCCGTGCATCGCAAGGCGGAGGAGAGAGTCGACGCGGAGCGTCGGTGACCGACGACAACGCCGCGAGGTGCGGTGCCAGACCCCGCGAGCCCGGCACGACCGGCAAGGCACCCCCTAGGGCGGAGAAGCCGGATGGGCGGGTGGCCGGGGCGCGCGTCGGGCGCCCCGGCCACCGGGTGTCAGCTGACGCCGGTACGGGTCACTTGACCGTGATCTCCGTGTAGACCGGCACGCTGAACGGGTTCAGCTCGACGTTGTCGATCCGGTCCGAGTAGCCCGCGCTGCCGTTCTGGTACCAGAGCGGGATGGACGGCATCTGCTCGACGAGGACCTTCTCCGCGTCCTGGAACGTGGTGATGGCCTTCGCCTTGTCGGTCTCGGCGTTGGCCTGGTCGACCAGGTCGTCGAACTTCTTGTTGGTCCACTTCCCGTCGTTGGACGGGGCGTTGGTGTAGTACAGCGGCTGGAGGAAGTTCTGGATGAGCGGGTAGTCCATCTGCCAGCCCGCGCGCCAGGGGCCCGTCATCTTCTGGGTGGAGACCTGGTTGCGGAAGTCGGCGAAGGTGCCGACCGCGCCGCCGACGCACGCCTGGTTGTTGCCCATGACGTTGTTGATGCTGTTGCAGACGGCGTCGACCCACTCCTTGTGGGAGCCGGTGTCGGCGTTGTACGAGATCTTCAGCTGGCCGCCGGGGATGCCGCCGCCCTCGTCGATCAGCTTCTTGGCCTCGGCCTTGTTGTACGTGCACTCCTTGCCGCAGAGCCCTTCCTTGAAGCCGCCGTCCTCGCCGAGGACCGGGGAGGTCCAGTCGGACGCGGGGGTGCGGGTCTTCTGGAAGATCTGGTCGGTGATCTGCGGCCGGTTGATCGCCATGGAGAGCCCCTGGCGGACCTTGCGGGCGTCGTCCGTGTCCCACTCGTCGTCGTAGAACGGGAAGGAGAGGGTCTGGATGATGCCTGCGGGGGTGTTGATGTACCGGTCGCCCAGGTCCTGTTCGACGTTACGGAGCTGGGAGGCGGGCACGTCGTCCACGAGGTCGAGGTTGCCCGAGGTCAGCGAGGTGTAGGCGGTGTTGTTGTCGGTGAAGACCTTGAGGTCGACGCCGCCGTTCTTCGCCTTGTCGTCGCCCGGGTAGTCGTCCCAGCGGCGCAGGTTCATCGAGGAGCCCTTGGCGTACGACTCGATGGTGTACGGCCCGTTGCCGATCGGCTTGGAGAGCCAGGCGTCGTGGTCGTCGTAGAACGCCTTGGGCAGCGGTACGAAGGCCGAGTAGCCGAGGGTGTCGGGCCAGAGGGAGAACTTCTGGCTGAGCTTGGCGGTGAAGGTCAGGTCGTCGACGACCTTGAGGCCGGAGAGCGTTTCGGCGGAGGCCGAGCCGGACTCGGGGTGGACCTCCTCGTAGCCCTCGATGTACTGGAAGAAGTACGCGTTCTTCTGGTTGTTCTTCAGCGCCGCGCCGTAGTTCCAGGCGTCCACGAAGGACTTGGCGGTGATCTTCTCTCCGTTGGAGAAGGTCCAGCCCTCCTTGAGCTTGATCGTGAAGTTCTGGGCGTCGTCCGATTCGATGGACTCGGCGAGCATGTTCTGCGCCTCGCCGGTCTTGGGGTCGTACCGGACGAGTCCCCGGAAGACCATGTCGAGGACCTTGCCGCCCTGCACCTCGTTGGTGTTGGCGGGTTCCAGCGGGTTCTGCGGGTCGCCCCAGGAGGAGCTGACGATCCCGTCGGCGCCGCTGCCGCCGCTGTCGTCGCCTCCGCCGCCGCAGGCCGTCGCTGCCAGGGCGACGGCCACCGCACATGCGGCCCACCTGGCCCGTGTGGCTCCGCGCATGAAGTGCCTCCTAGAGTCATCGAGTAGCTCAATGCCTCATATCACCCCATACCGCCACACACCGCATGCGGGCTTACCCCGTACGGGCACGGGCGCGGCCGGACGCACGGATGCCCGGCCCCTCCGGGAGGGGCCGGGCATCCGACGTACAGCTACCGGAAGCGGTTACGCCGCGTGAACGACATCCTTCTCCTCGGCGAAGTGGCACGCCGACTCGTGCGCGGCTCCGCCGCCCGTCTTCACGAAGCGCTCGGGGATCGCCAGCAGCGGCATCTCCGTGGCGCAGCGCTCCTCCGCCTTCCAGCACCGGGTGCGGAAACGGCAGCCCGAGGGCGGGTTCGCCGGTGACGGAACGTCACCGGTCAGGATGATCCGCTCCCGGCCCTCACGCGCGGAGGGGTCCGGCACCGGCACCGCGGAGAGCAGCGCCTGGGTGTACGGGTGCGTCGGGTGGTCGTAGATCTGCGTGTCCGTACCGATCTCGGCCATCTTGCCGAGATACATGACGCCGACCCGGTCCGAGATGTGCCGGACGATGGAGAGGTCGTGCGCGATGAAGAGGTAGGAGAGATTGAACTCGTCCTGGAGCTTCTCCATCAGGTTGATGACCTGCGCCTGCACCGACACGTCGAGCGCGGAGACCGGCTCGTCGCAGATGATGATCTCCGGGTTGAGCGCGAGGCCGCGCGCGATGCCGATGCGCTGACGCTGACCGCCGGAGAACTGGTGCGGGTACCGGTTGATGTACTCCGGGTTCAGACCCACGACGTCCAGGAGCTCCTGGACCTTCTGCCGCCGGCTGCCCCGGGGAGCCACCTCGGGGTGGATCTCGTACGTCTCCCCGATGATGTCGCCGACCGTCATCCGCGGGTTCAGCGAGGTGTACGGGTCCTGGAACACCATCTGGATGTTGCGGCGCACGGCCTTCAGGGCGCGGCCGGACAGCTTGGTGATGTCCTGGCCCTTGTAGAAGACCTCGCCGGAGGTGGCCCTCTCCAGCAGCATCAGGAGCTTGGCGACCGTGGACTTGCCGCAGCCGGACTCCCCCACGATGCCGAGGGTCTCGCCCGCGTACAGGTCGAAGGAGATCCCGTCGACGGCCTTGACCGCGCCGACCTTCTTCTTGAAGAGGATGCCCTGGGTCAGCGGGAAGTGCTTGACCAGGTTGCGCACCTGGAGGATCGGCTCGCCCTGGCTCACCGGAGCGTCGATGGCGGCTACCGCCTCCGCCTCGGTCGCGGCGTCCACGGTCTCCACGTCGGAGACGTTCGGGGTGGCGTCCACGGGCTCCTTCTTGAGCTCAGCCATGGATCGTCTCCTTCCAGAAGTGGCACGCGCTGCCGCGGCCTACGAGCTCGAGGCCGTCCTGCTCGGTCACCGGGTGCAGTGCCGGGACGTCCGTACGGCAGATGTCCTGCACCTTGGGGCAGCGCGGGCTGAACGCACAACCGGTGGGGATGCGCGTGAGGTTGGGCGGCAGACCCTTGATCGCGTAGAGCTCCTGGCCCTTCTGGTCCAGGCGCGGGATCGAGTCCAGCAGACCCTTGGTGTACGGGTGCGCCGGGCGGCTGTACAGCTCGCCGACCGGGGCCGTCTCGACGATCCGGCCCGCGTACATCACGGCGATCTTGTCCGCGACGTCGGCGACCACGCCGAGGTCGTGGGTGATCAGGATCAGACCCATGTTGTACTCGCGCTGGAGCTCGGCCAGCAGGTCCATGACCTGGGCCTGGACCGTCACGTCGAGCGCGGTGGTCGGCTCGTCCGCGATGATCAGGTCGGGCTCCAGGGCCAGCGCCATGGCGATCATGATGCGCTGGCGCATACCGCCGGAGAACTGGTGCGGGAAGTCCGAGACACGGGCCGCCGCCGCCGGGATCTTGACCTGGTCCATCAGCTCGATGGACTTGGCCTTGGCCGCCTTGCGGGACAGGCCCTGGTGGACCCGGAACATCTCGCCGAGCTGGTAGCCGACGGAGAGGACGGGGTTCAGCGAGGAGAGCGCGTCCTGGAAGATCATCGCGATCTTGCTGCCGCGGATCTTCCGGCGCTCCTCGTTGGACATCTTCAGCATGTCCTGGCCGCGGAAGAGGATCTCGCCCTGCGTGATCTTCCCCGGCGGCATGTCCAGGATGCCCATGATCGTCTGCGCGGTCACGGACTTGCCGGAGCCGGACTCGCCCAGCACCGCGAGCGTCTCACCGGCGCTGACGGTGTAGTTCACACCGTTGACCGCCTTGGCCACACCGTCGCGGGTGTGGAACTCCACGTGCAGGTCACGGACGTCGAGCAGTGGACCGTCGCCGCTCACGGACTCCCGCGGTGCGGGGACGTTGGCCGTCTTTTCGATGGTGGTCACGAACGCCTCCCTCAGCGCATCTTGGGGTCGAGGGCGTTGCGGACCGCATCGCCGAACATCAGGAAGGACAGCACCGTGATCGAGACCATCACCGAGGGGATGATCAGGACGTACGGGGCGTTGCGGAGCTGGTCCTTCGCCGTGGAGACGTCGATGCCCCACGAGACGGTGGGCTCGGCGAGGCCGATACCGAGGAACGACAGCGTGGCCTCGGCGCCGATGTAGCCGCCGAGCGCGATGGTCGCGACGACGATCACCGGGGCGATGGCGTTCGGCAGGATGTGCCGCGTCATGATCCGGAAGGTGGAGGCACCGAGCGCCTTGGCGGCGACCACGTAGTCGGCCTGCTTGATCGTGATGACCGAGCCTCGGGCGACACGGGCGATCGAGGTCCAGCCGAGGAAGGCCATGGACAGGATCACGACCCCGACGGAGCGCCGCTCGAAGCTGGTCAGGATGACCATGGCGCCGACGATGAAGGGGACGCCGAAGAAGACGTCGGTGATCCGGGACAGGATCGTGTCGAGCAGACCGCCGAAGTAACCGGCGAGCATCCCGATCACCAGGCCGGTGATGGTGACCGCGAGGGTCACCACGATGCCGACGGTGATGGAGGCACGGGCCCCGTAGACGAGGCGCGCGTAGATCGAGCGCCCCTGGACGTCGTAACCGAGCCAGTCGGGGGCGAAGAAGTGGCTCCAGTTCGGGGGCTGGAGGTAGTGCTCGGCCAGGTTGGCGTCCCGCGGCGAGGCGCTGGTGAACAGGCCCGGGAAGGCCGCCATGACCAGGAGGAGCAGGATCAGCCCCATCGAGACGAGGAAGAGCGGGTTGCGGCGCAGGTCGTACCAGGCGTCCGACCAGAGGCTGCGCGGCTTGCCGGGCGCGGGCCCGGCGTCCGTGGCGACGGGCGCGTCCGCAGCGGGGGCCGGAGCGTCGGTGCTCTTGAGTGCGGTGGTGTCAGGCATACCGAATCCTCGGGTCCAGGACCGCGTAGAGCAGGTCGACCAGCAGACTGCAGACGAGATAGACGACGACGAGCAGCGTCACGACGCCGACCACCGTGGCACCCTCGCGCTTGCCGAGGGCATCGAAGATGAGCGATCCGATGCCCTTGATGTTGAAGATGCCCTCGGTCACGATCGCGCCGCCCATCATGGAGCCGATGTCGGCGCCGAGGAAGGTGACGACGGGGATGAGCGAGTTGCGCATCAGGTGGATGCCGACGACGCGGCGGCGCGGCAGGCCCTTGGCGACGGCCGTGCGCATGAAGTCGGCGCGGACGTTCTCGGCGACCGAGGTACGCGTCAGCCGGGCCACGTAGGCGAGCGACAGGGACGCCAGCACGAGGGCAGGCATGAGCAGCTCGGTGTTCGTCGGTTCGAGGCTCACGTTCGGGTTGGCGATGCCGAGCTGGAACGCGAAGAAGTACTGAACGAGGAAGCCCAGCACGAAGGAGGGCATGGAGATCAGCACCAGCGTCAGGCCGAGCAGACCGCGGTCCCGGAGGGACTCGGCCTTGAGACCCGCGACGATGCCGAGCGAGATCCCGGCGACGACCGTGAAGACGAAGGCGAAGATACCCAGTCTCACGGTGATCGGATAAGCATCGGCGATGACCTCGGCGACCGGACGCTTCGTCCCGATCTGTGTGCCGAGGTCGCCCTGGAACAGGTTGGCCAGGTAGTTCAAATACTGCTGCCAGATCGGCTGGTCGAGGCCGAGTGAAGCCTTGATCTCCGCGATCTGTGCGGCGTCGACGTGCTGTTCACCGGCAAGAGCTCTGACGGGGTCGCCGGGCAGTGCGTACATCATCAGGAAGACCAGCAAGGTCGACCCGATGAAGACCGGGATCATCTGGAGCAGTCGTCGTGCGACATAGCGCCCCATGGGTGCCTCCGTGTGGGGATAACTGCGGCGCGGGGGCCGCCTCTTCGCAGAGACGACCCCCGCGCCTCCGGCCGCGCTGAGGAGCAGCACGGCCGGATGACGGCCAAGGTGGGGAAATGACCCGCAGGCGTGGTTACTTCGTGGTGACGTTGGTCAGTTCGAAGTCACCGTGGAAGTCCACCTTGACGTTGCTGACGCTCTTGCCGTGGCCACCGTTGATCGCGTAGTACCAGAGCGGGATCGAGGGCATCTTCTCGACGAGAGCCTTCTCGACCTCCTGGTAGGCGGCGACGGACTCCTCGAGCGACTCGGCCTTGTCGCCCTTCGCCATCAGGGCGTCGATCTCCTTGTCGGCGAAGCGACCGTTGTTCGACTCGGCCTTGGAGTGGTACAGCTCCTTGAGGAAGTTCACGTTGACCGGGTAGTCGGCGACCCAGCCACCGCGGTACATGCCCTTGACCTCGTTGTTGTCACGGGCCTCGAGGTCGGTCGGGAAGTCCGGCTTCGGGTCACCCGTGCAGTCGACCCCGGTGGCGTTGCGGATGGACTCGCAGACAGCGGTCACCCACTCCTTGTGCCCACCGTCGGAGTTGTACTGGATGGTGAACTTGTTGCCCGGGACACCGCCACCGGCCTTGATGAGCTCCTTGGCCTTGGCCGGGTCGTACTTCAGGAAGTCCGAGTCGAGGGTCTGGTTGCCCTTGACCTGCGGCGGCGTGAAGCTGGTCGCCGGGGTGCGGGTGCCGTTCAGCACGGTCTTCGTGATGGTGTCACGGTCGACCGCCATGGACAGACCCTGGAGAACCTTGGGGTCGATGTCCTTGAACGTCTTGGTGTAGAAGGCCGGGACCAGCGTCTGGATCGCGGCGTACGGCTGCGAGATGGCGCCGTCACCGAGGTCCGTCTTGTACTTCGGCAGGTCACGCGGGCCGACCTGGCGCACGATGTCCAGGTTGCCGGAGATCAGGTCGGAGTACGCAGCCTCGACGGTCGAGTAGTTCTTGAACTGGAGGCCCTTGTTGGCGGCCTTGTTCGGACCCTGGTAGGCGTCGTACGCCTTGACCTGGATGAGCTTCTTGTGGTCCCACTTCTCGAACTCGTACGGGCCGTTGCCGATCGGCTTCTTGCCGAAGGCGGCCGGGTCGTCGTAGAAGACCTTGGGCAGCGGCGCGAAGGTCGAGTAGCCGAGCTTGTAGTTGAAGTACGGGACCCGCTCGGACAGCTCGATCGTGAACGTGGTGTCGTCCACGGCCGTCAGGCCGGACATCTTGTCGCTCTTGGGCTCACCCTTGTCGGGGTGGACGTCGGCGTAGCCCTTGATGTCGGAGAACCAGAAGGCGTTCTGCTGCTTGTTCTTGACGTTGGCGTACCAGTTCCACGCGTCGATGTACGACTGCGCGGTGACGTCCTCACCGTTGTGGAACTTCCAGCCCTTCTTGAGCTTGACCGTCCACGTCTTGGAGTCCTCGGTCTCGAGGGACTCCGCGTTCAGGAAGATGATCTCGCCCTTGGAGTCGAAGCCCAGGAGCTGGCTGAACAGCGAGCGGATGACGTAGGCGCCGTTGCTCTCGTTGGTGTCGGCCGGCATCAGGGGCTTCTGCGGCTCGCCGACGTCGATCGAGACGTAACCGGCGGGCTGGCCGGAGTTCTTCTTGCCTCCGTCACCGTTGTCGCTGCCGCCACAGGCAGTCGCAGCCAGGGCGATGACGGCCGCTCCCGCGACCCACTTGGCGCTCTTGGCACCGCGCATGGGTTTCCTCCTCATGAGTCCACTTTTGACTACAAGAAGGGCACTGGAGAGATTCACCGACACCCCTGACGGTGATCGTTCAGTGCCCCGAGTGTGCTCGTGAGTCGGCACTCCCCACAGTGCGTGACCCATTGACCCGAGCTCAATGGAGCCAACTATTGAGTACGACCGGGCTGTAAACCACACTTAAAGGGTCTCGGTTTGACAACATCAGTCCACCCTGTGTGCCCGAAATCCGGACAAAGCGATCCCAGACAGACACGCCCGAAACGGACTGTTAACACATGTTCCGGAGAGCTACCTCCGATATCCGGACAGCTCGGCCAGGAAAAACGATTGGCGAAGGCCCGGTCCCACCACAGTTTCCGTGGTGGGCCGGGCCCTCTGTCAATGCCTGTGCTGACGGTCCGTCCGAACGAGACCTGACGGGCCGCCGGGCCCCGTGAATACGGAGCGTACGGCTCCGGGGCGGCGGGGCCGCCCCACCGGGCACGGAGGAGGTCTCGGCGCCCGGTACGGGGCGTACGTCAGCGCTTGGCGCGGGGCTCCACGCCGGACGCCCGGCGCGGGCCGCCGCGTCAGCGCTTGGCGCGGGAGGCGGTGCGGGCGCGGTCCCTCTGGTCCAGGACGACCTTGCGGATACGCACGGTCTCCGGGGTCACCTCGATGCACTCGTCCTCGCGGCAGAACTCCAGGGACTGCTCCAGCGACAGCTTGCGGGCCGGGACCACGTTCTCCGTGGTGTCCGCGGAGGCCGCACGCATGTTGGTGAGCTTCTTCTCCTTGGTGATGTTCACGTCCATGTCGTCGGCGCGGGAGTTCTCGCCGATGATCATGCCCTCGTACACCTCGGTACCGGCCTCGGTGAAGATGACACCGCGCTCCTGGAGGTTGACCATCGCGAACGGCGTGACCGAACCCGCACGGTCGGCGACCAGCGAACCGTTGTGGCGGGTGCGCAGCTCGCCGAACCACGGCTCGTGGCCCTCGAAGATGGAGTGCGCGATGCCCGTACCGCGGGTCTGCGTCAGGAACTCCGTACGGAAGCCGATGAGGCCGCGCGAAGGAACGATCCACTCCATGCGGACCCAGCCGGAGCCGTGGTTCGTCATGGTCTCCATACGGCCCTTGCGGGTCGCCATCAGCTGGGTGATGGCGCCGAGGTGCTCCTCGGGGGAGTCGATCGTCATGCGCTCGATCGGCTCGTACGTCTTGCCGTCGATCTGCTTGGTGACGACCTCGGGCTTGCCGACGGTCAGCTCGAAGCCCTCGCGGCGCATCTGCTCGACCAGGATGGCGAGCGCGAGCTCACCGCGGCCCTGGACCTCCCAGGCGTCGGGGCGCTCGGTGTCCAGGACGCGGAGCGAGACGTTACCGATCAGCTCGCGGTCCAGGCGGTCCTTCACCTGGCGGGCGGTGACCTTGTGGCCCTTGCCGCCCTTGCCGACGAGCGGCGAGGTGTTGGTGCCGATGGTCATCGAGATGGCCGGCTCGTCGACCGTGATGAGCGGCAGCGCGATCGGGTTCTCGGGGTCGGCCAGCGTCTCGCCGATCATGATGTCCGGGATACCGGCGATGGCACAGATGTCACCCGGGCCCGCCACCTCGGCGGGCTTGCGGGTGAGCGCCTCGGTCATCATCAGCTCGGTGATGCGGACGTTGGACATGGTGCCGTCGCGCTTGATCCAGGTGACGGTCTGGCCCTTGCGCAGCTCGCCCTGCTCGACGCGGCAGAGCGCGATACGGCCGAGGAAGTTGTCGGCGTCCAGGTTGGTGACGTGGGCCTGGAGCGGCGCTTCCTCGTCGAACTCGGGGGCCGGGACGTGGCTGAGGATCGTGGAGAAGAACGGCTCCAGGTTCTCGCTGTCCTGCGGGACGGTGCCGTCCTCGGGCTTGGTCAGCGAGGCGACGCCGTCACGGGCGCAGGCGTAGACGATCGGGAACTCGATCTGGTCCTCGTCGGCGTCCAGGTCCAGGAACAGGTCGTACGTCTCGTCGACGACCTCGGCGATCCGGGAGTCGGGCCGGTCCGTCTTGTTGATGCAGAGGATGACCGGCATCTTCGCGGCCAGCGCCTTGCGCAGCACGAAGCGGGTCTGGGGCAGCGGGCCCTCGGAGGCGTCGACGAGCAGGACGACCGCGTCCACCATCGAGAGACCGCGCTCGACCTCGCCACCGAAGTCGGCGTGGCCGGGGGTGTCGATGATGTTGATCGTGATCGGGTCCCCGCCGTCCTTGGGGTGGTACTTCACCGCCGTGTTCTTGGCGAGGATCGTGATGCCCTTCTCACGCTCCAGGTCGTTCGAGTCCATCATGCGGTCGTCGAGCGACTCGGCAGCGTGCGCGGCGAAGGAGCCGGCCTGCTTGAGCATGGCGTCGACCAGCGTGGTCTTGCCGTGGTCGACGTGGGCGACGATGGCTACGTTACGGATGTCGTGGCGCGTGGGCATGGGTGGCTTGCGCTTCTCTCGGATCGTGGGATCAGGCGTCTCAGTCGGTCTTCGAGTCCTCGTACGCCCGCCGGGCGGCACGCCACGGCTCGTCCCATGGTACGGGCCCTGCGCGTGCCGGGCTTCCCGGGCCGATCCGCGCAGGCGGTCTTCCCGTGTGATTCAGGCGATATTCAGCCGGTGTCAAGGAGCCGGGACGGCCGGGCGGAAGGCCGCATGGGTCCGCATGGGGTCCGCATGGGTCCGCGTGGGGGGAAGGTGCGGGGAGGGTGTGAGGAGGGTCGAACGGTCCGGGTCAGGGCGGATACCACCTTGCCCGCCGGGGTCGCCGGCGGGCAAGGGTTTTGAGCAGGAACTGAGCTTGCGCACACCGTTGACCTGCTCTTTCTTACGGCGTCACGCGCTCTTCCTCACGGTGTCACGCACCGCCCCGCTCCGGTGACCCGCTACTCCTTCCGGTCGGCCGGGGCACCCGCCGCCTGCCGGTCCGTGAACCCGATGTCCTGGTAGCGGGGGGCCGCGAACCCGAAGGCGCCGACGTTCGCGAGCTTCTTGTCCACCGCGACGAGCTGCGGGCGCTGGAAGAGGGGAATCGATCCCGCGGCGGCCCAGATCCGGGCGTCCGCCTGCTTCATCAGCTCCCGCGCGGCCTTCTCGTCCAGCTCGGCGACCGCCTGGTCGAAGAGCTGGTCGATGTGGTCGGTGCCCACCCGGGTGTAGTTCTGCTCGACGAGGAGCGACCCGTCGGTGGCCGGCTCCGGCTTGGCGTAGATCGGGCGCCCGTCGGTGGCCGGGTAGGCGGTGGCGGGCCAGGAGTAGAGGGCCAGGTCGTAGTCGCCGGAGGCGATGTGGTCCTTGAAGTAGCTCTCGTCGGGGACCTTGGTGATCTCCGTACCGATCCCGATCTTCTCCAGCATCACCGCGATCCGCTCGCCGACGCCGCGCAGCGACTGCGAGCCGGGCCCGGAGGGGAGCACGAAGCGCAGGGTCAGCGTCTTGCCGTCCTTGCCGAGGGGTCCGTTGACCGAGGCGGGGGCGGGGGCGGCGGTGCCCTTGGGGGCGTACGCGCCCGGGGCGCCGCCGGACTGCTTGTCCTGGGCGGTGACCTTGGCGGCGGCGTCGGCGCTGTCCCCGTTGGCGTTGTCGGCCCGGTCGGTGTCGGCGCGGTCGGTGTCGTCGGCGCGGCGGAGGAGGGCGATGCCCTGGGCGGCGGCCTGGGAGGCGTAGGGGACCTGTACGGGCCGGGCGCCCGGCTTGTCGTCCTGGCCGACGATGTAGAGGCCCTCGGCGCGGGAGGAGGCGCTGTCGTCGGAGCCGGAGGCGGCCTTGTCGGCCTTCTTCTCGTCGTCCTCCGCCTCGCTCTTCTCGCTCTTCTTCTCCTCGTTCTCCTTGTCCTCCTCGCTCTCCTTCTTTACAGCGTCCTTGTCCTCCTTCTCCTTCGTGGCGTCCTTCTTGGTGGCGTCCTCGTCGTCCTTCTCCGTCTTGTCCGCCTCGCTGCCCGCCTTGGTGTCCTTCGGCTTCTGGGCCGCGCCGCCCCGGGTCCAGCCCGCGTCGGCCAGCAGCGCCTGGGCCTCCTCGGTGTTCTGGTTGCCGAGGGCCCCGCTGCCGTCCTTGTAGCCGGGCTGCCCGGCGAGGGCCAGGTGGCTGCCGAGCGGCTTCGCCGGAAGCCCGAGCGGCTTCAGTACGGTGTCGGCGATCTCCTGCCGGTCCAGGGCGCGGGCCACCGCCCGGCGCACCCGGTCGTCCGCGAGCGGGCCGGACTCGCCGTTCAGGGCGAGCTGGGTGTAGGCGGGCTCCAGGGACTTGCGTACGACGTAACTGCGCAGGGCCTTCTGCTCGGCCCCGTACGCGGCGACGGCCTTGCGGTTCTTCTCCCGGGCCGCCTGGGCGATCTCCGCCTGCTCCTTGTCGGAGCCGTGCGCCAGGGCCCAGGAGCGCGTGGCGTCGGCGGCGGTGCGGTCGGCGCCGGGGCCGTGGGTGAGCGGCTGGCCGTTGCTGCCCGCGTCACGGACGGCGAGGGCGATGCGGTTGGCGGTGGACGCGTCGATGTCCGTGACGTGCACGGTGCCGTCGGCGAGGGCCTTGGCCCGGTCCTTGGGGGCGACCGCGCGGAAGACGAGGCTGTCCAGCTTGGCCTTCTGGCCCCACCAGCGCGGGTTGCGGGTGAGGGTGACGGTCTTCTTGGCCTTGCTCACGCTCTTCAGCTGGAAGGGGCCCGCGGTCTTCTTCAGGGCCGTACGCGCATCGTCGTTGAAGGTGTCCGGCGAGCCGGTGATCTCCTTCGGGTAGAGCGGCGAGAAGAGGGAGCGCCAGTCCGCGTACGGCTTGGCGAACGTGACCCTGACCTGGAGGTCGTCAGAGCCGCGCTCGATCTTCTCGATCCGCTCGTACCCGGCGTTGCGGGCGGTCCAGAAGGCGGAGTCCTTGCCGCTGAGCGCCCGCCACTGGGCGACGAAGTCGGGGGCGCCGATCTCGCGGCCGTCGCTCCAGACGGCCTGCTGGTTGAGCTTGTAGAGCACGACCTGCTTCGGCTCGCGCTCGATGATCTTCGCGGACTCCAGGTAGTCCGGGTTGAGCTTCGGCTGCCCGGCCGCGTCCATCGGGAAGAGCGTGGGCAGCAGGGCCCCGGTGATCCTGGTGGTGGCGCTGTCGGCGTCCGCCTGGAAGGCGTTGAAGGTGGTGGGCATCGCGTCGACCGCCCAGTTCACCGTCGATCCGTCGGCGACCCGGTCGCGGGCGGCGGGGGCGATGTCCTGCGGGACCCCCCGGGAGGTCTCCTCGGTACCGGAGCTGCACCCCGCCAGTACCGGGATGGTGAGCACCCCCGTCGTGAGGAGCGCGAGCGAGCGGCGCTTACGTACCGTCCCGCGCGGGACGCCGACGTGGGACATGGCTGATACCTCCGGGGCCGGCCCGGACCACCCCGTACCGGATGGACCGGATAGTGCTTGTTTGGTGGCATTTGCAGTTGATCACACTGATTCGTTCCACCTACTGAAGGCGCCTCCGCGCGGGAGGCGCCGCCGACACGACGGACGGAACCGCCAAGCTCACCCGCCCGGAGGAACGGTTCGCCTCCGCCCTTCCGCCCGCCTCCGCCACTCCCCCGCCCCGCCACCCGGGATCGAGCCCCGGATCGAGTCCCGCTGGACACGGGAACGCCGAGACGGAACGCTCGTGCTTTCCAGGACGGCCGACCGGAAGGCACACAGCACATGACTGGGCAACCCGACCGCTGGGCGGAACTGACCGGCGGACGAACCGGCGAGGAGTACGCCCGGCGCTTCGCGCGGCTCGCCGCATCGGGCCATGACGTCCACGGCGAGGCCACCTTCTGCGAGGCCCTGCTGAAGCCCGCCGCACGGATTCTCGACGCGGGCTGCGGGACCGGCCGGATCGCGATCCGGCTCACCGAGCTGGGCCACCACTGCACGGGCGTGGACGCCGACGCCTCGATGCTCGCCGTGGCCCGCCGCCAGGCGCCCGCCCAGGAGTGGCTCCTGGGCGACCTGGCCCACCTGGACACCCTCGCCCTGGAGCCGGGCTACGACCTGGCCCTGGCCGCCGGAAACGTCATCCCGCTCCTGGCCCCCGGCACGGAACCGGCCGTGATCCGGCACCTGGCCGCCGCCCTGCGCCCCGGCGGACTGCTGGTCACGGGCATGGGCCTGGACGCGGCCCACCTGCCCCTGCCGGAACCGACGGTCACCGTCGAGGAGTTCGACGCCTGGTGCACCCGGGCCGGGCTCTCCCTGCTCCAGCGGTACGCCACGTGGAGCGGCGACACCTACCACCCGGGCAGCGGCTACGCGGTGAGCGTCCACGCCCGTACGGACGGCACTCCCGCGCCGCCGGAGGAGGGCGCACGGTCAGAGAGGCGGTAGCCGCCTGCGCAGGAGGCAGAATTCGTTGCCTTCCGGGTCGGCCAGAACGTGCCAGCTCTCCTCACCGCTCTGGCCCACGTCGGCGGGCCTGGCCCCCAGGGCGAGCAGCCGCTCCAGCTCGGCTTCCTGGTCGCGGTCGGTGGCGTTGACGTCGATGTGCAGCCGGAGTTTCCCCGTACGCGGTTCGCCGCCGGGGCTGAGGACGAGGGTGGGCTGCGGGCCGCCGAAGCCGGTGCCGGGCGGCCCGATCTCGATGCTTCCGTCATCCTCGCGGCCGAGTTCGACATAGCCGAGGACGCCGCTCCAGAAGGCGGCGAGCCGTTCGGGGTCGGTGCAGTCGATGACCAGTTCGCTGATGCGGCATGCCATGCCGGTCAGTGTACGAGCGCACCGGGCACCCCGGCCGAACGCGGCCGACCGCACGCGCCCTCGTCGGCAGGGCACCGGCCTTCTCACGCTCGCCCGGTCGGCCTCGGTCTTCTCATGCTCAACCGGGGATACGGCCGGACGCGCCTGACCGCGGAGGGAATGGAGTTCCGCGCCTTCGTGAGCCGACGCCCGGTTCCCTGGAGCGAGATCCCCCGGATCGAGAAGCGCCTGCATCTCACGCGCAGTGGCTCCTGGTGGGACCTGAGGGCCGTACGGGGACGTGGGCGTCCGCTCACGATTCCCGGGGCCTTCACCAGCCGGACGGGGGATGCCGAGTTCGAGCGTAAGTTGTCGGCCGTCCAAGAGCGTTGGGCACGCGTGACCGGCGGCCGACGGCGCTCACGCCGCACAGCCCTCTGCCGAGCCGAGAGGCTCCAGGCAGTGCTGAGACGAGCAGCCCCCGCCCCGTCCGCTGCCTGCCTATCCTGGTGGGCATGACTTCCCAGCCCCCGGAGCTCCCGCCGCGCCCTGCTCCGCCCGGAAAGCTCCGCGCCTCTCACGACGACCGGGACGCGGTCGTGGAGCAGCTGCGCAACGCGGCGGCCGAGGGGCGCATCGATCTCGATGAGCTGGGTTCCCGGGTGGAGCTGGCGCTGAAGTCCAGGACCCACGGCGAACTGGCCGCCCTGACCGACGACTTGCCGAAGCCGGACTCCGTCTCCGCTGCGAGCCTGCCGCCGCTGGTGCTCAAGGGCGGCATCTACGGCGTCTCCCGAGGCCCCGAGCGGTGGGAGGTTCCCGGCCGCGTGATCGCTCACGGAGGCGTGGGCGGCGTGAAGATCGACTTCACCCGGGTCGAGTGCCGCCTCCCGGAGATCGCGGTGGAGGCGTACGGGGAGACATCCGGTGTCACGGTCGTCATCCCCGACTCCTGGGCCACGGACGCCGGAGGCATGGACCCCGGCTTCGGCGGCCTCAAGAACGAGACCACGCCCGACCGGCTCCCCGGGACTCCCCTGATCCGGCTCACCGGGACCGGCGGCGCGGGAGGAGTGGTCATCCGCCACCCCAACCGCCGGGAACGGCGAAAGCTGAACAGCAACCCGACGGAGTCCTGACTCCCGCACCGGAAAAGCGTCTCGAGCGCCTCAGGAGATCAAGGGCCGGACTGTTCCCCACCGGGTCCCGGCCCGGGGCCGGGAACGAACAGACTCAACCGGTACGTGGTCGCCTGCATCAGGCGTCCGCAGCAGGTGTCCACCCGAGTCATGGACCAGTCGATCCGCTCCCGCCCGGCCCGCAGAAGACGCAGGTGAGCATGCCACTCCGACTCGTCCTGCGTCTCGAGAAGCACCTCCCAGCGGCCCGCGCCGAGACTGCCGCGACCCGCGACCCGCTGCTGACGTTTCCGTTTTCGCTGCCCTGGCACCGCTCCAGCATTCCTGGCCCGGTGCCGCTGTGACAAGAGCGTTGATCACGGTCGCCAACCGGTCGGCCGGACAGCCGCCCCGGATGTCCCGGTCCGCCCGCTCCGCGTCGAGTCCCCGCCGGACCCGGAACGGTTCAGATACCGGTGGAGAGCGCCACGTGGCGCCATTCGTCAAGTTCACGGCGCACCCGGTCCAGCTTCGCCTCGACACGCTCGATCGCATCCGCGCCCAACTGCAGTCGCAGCGGCGGCTCGGTGACCTCGGTGATGTCGACGATGGCCTTCGCCGCCTTCACCGGATCTCCTGGCTGACGGCCGTCGTGGTGGGCCAGTGCCTCGCGCACCGGGCCCGCGCCGACGACGTGGTCCGCGATGGAGGCCGGTTCGACCCGCATGCTCGAGCTGTTGAGGAAGTCCGTGCGCAAGCCGCCCGGCTCCACGATCGTGACACGTACGCCCAGCGGGGCCAGCTCGCCGTGCAGCGCCTCGGAGATGCCCTCGATGGCGAACTTCGACGCCCCGTACAAGCCCGCCGCGGGCGCCGTGGCGAAGCCGCCCACGGAGCCAATGTTCAGGACATGTCCGGATCGCTGGGCGCGCAACGTCGGCAGGGTCGCCCGCAAGGTGTTAAGTACGCCGAACACGTTGACATCGAAGAGAGCGCGGGCGGCTCTGTCGGACGTCTCCTCGACCGCGCCCACGAGGCCGTAGCCTGCGTTGTTGACGACGACGTCGATCCGTCCGAACTCCGCCAGGCCGGCCTCTGGCGACGATCCGGCAGTGCATCGAGCTGGCCCGAGGCCCGGGCAACGAACACGAGCGACTTGAGCTGCCGCGTCGGCACGAGAACCACGTGGAGGCCAAGATCCAGGAACTGCACGAGACCTTGGATGTGATGCGCCACAAGGTGCGGATCTACGAGGACCACCTCGCACGCGGCGAGGACCGCACAGGCCGGAACCCACCAGGAGCACCGCCCCTCAGGGAGAACATGATCCTCCGGTTACGCCCCGTCAAGAGACAGTCGCTAGGTGTATTGCCCTGTGAGGTTGGGGACGCGGGTGGCGGGTGGTTTGCCTGCGAGCGCGGTGTGTCCGCGGTGGTGATTGTAGGTGTGCAGCCAGGCGGGGAAGGCGTCGCGTCGTTCCTGTTCTGAGCGGTAGGGACGGGCGTAGGCCCATTCGTCCAGCAGGGTGCGGTTGAGGCGTTCGACCTTGCCGTTGGTCTGGGGCCGGTAGGGCCGGGTTCGCTTGTGGGCGATCCCGGCTGCTGCCAGGGTGTCGCGCCAGGTGTGGGACTTGTAGCAGGCGCCGTTGTCGGTCAGGACGCGTTCGACGGTGATTCCGACGCCGGTGAAGTAGGCGTGGGCCCGCTGCCAGAAGGCGGTGGCGGTTTCCTTCTTCTCGTCGGTGAGTATCTCGCTGTAGGCCAGGCGGGAGTGGTCGTCGACGGCGGTGTGGATGTACTGGTAGCCGACACCGGACCTGGTCCTGCGGCCCGCCGGGCGGCCCAGGACTTTGTGGCCGCCGCCGTCGGGGATGTTCCCGAGTTTCTTGATGTCCACGTGTACCAGCTCGCCGGGGCGGTCGTGTTCGTAGCGGCGTATGACGCGGCCGGTGGCCCGGTCCAGATGCTTCAGGCGGGCCAGGCCGAAGCGGGTCAGGACCCGGTGCACGGTCGAGGGGGCCAGGTTCAGCAGGTGCGCGATGCGGGCTGGTCCCCAGCGCCGCAGGACTCTGACCTTGATGATCCGGCGTTCGGTTCGGGTCGCGGTCCGGCGCGGGCTGTGGTGCGGGCGGGAGGAGCGGTCGCTCATGCCGGCCTCGCCCGTGGCCCGGTAGCGGGTGGCCCACCGCTGGGCCGTGGTGGGCGAGACCTGGAAGCGTTCTGCCGCGCGTCGAAGAGGCCAGCCATCCTCGACCACGCAGCGGGCCAGACGCAGGCGGCCGGTCTCGGTCAGAGGTGCATTACGGTGGGGCACGAGGGCCTTTCGGTCAGGTGTAGACGTCGCAATCCACACCGAACCGGCAGGCCCTCACCCATTTCAAGATCCCTCAGCCGAGATGTACCTCACCGTCCACAACCTCCCGGGACAGAACAGCTAGAGCTCGTAGTCCTGGGCCAGCTCCTCCCAGCGAATGCCACGCAGCCCGAGGTCGGCGTCCTCGCCCGAAGGGACGTCCAAGCCGGTCTGGAACCAGACCACGGTGAGAGCGGAACGGTGCAGCACCGGGTCGAGTTCAGAGGCGACCGCTGCCGAACGGAAGACCCCGGTGCAGGCCACGGAAGGGAGTACCTCAACGGGGCCGAAGGCGCCGGCGGTCTGGTCCGGGTACTCGAGGGAGGGTGAAACCAGATGAACCGGCCTGGTGGGAAACGCCCGCTCAGCCTGCCGCTGGAGACCCCTGACCCTCATGTCGTTGATGAGTTTGCACGGGTAGCCCTCCAGCGTCCCTGCATAGGTCGAGGACATTCGCAGCTCGGTGAGCTCGATCGAACGTCCGGACGAGAGAGCTATGCGGCTCAGCGACATGCCGACACCCTATGCACAGGATTCACTCCCGATATACGGCCTAGTAGCCGGTCGCACCGTCGAGCATCTCGCGCAGGATGTCCAGATGGCCGTTGTGGCGGGCCGTCTCCTCGGTGAGATGGAGGAGTATCCAGCGCAGGTCGACATGGAGGCCGTTACGGATGGTCCCCCGGGCCCGCTCGTCCAGGTCGGTTCCGGCGACCAGTTCGCGGTAGCGGGCGCTCTGTTCGGCGTACTCGTCGAGCAGCTGCGTGAGCGGGTAGTCGACGGCGATCCGCATCTCGCGGTCGGGGTCCTCATCCGTCATGGGGGCCAGGTCCTCCTCGCCGAGGAAGATCACCTGGAACCAGTAGTACTCGACCCAGCGGAGGTGGTTGATCACTCCGCTCATGGTCATCAGCGGTGAGCCCGGCAGGAGCGCCTTGCGGGCGTTCTCCGCGGAGACGCCTTCGCACTTGGCGCGAGCGGTGCCACGTGCGTAGTCGAGAAACGTGGTGAGCTGGGTGCGCTCGTCCCACGCGGGCGGTGTGTCATCGATCCTTGTCATCGCGCGAAGCGTCCCCGATCACCACGACCCGTGTCGAGGGATTTGCCGCCGGCCCCGACCCGCTTCACCCGGCTCCTTGTCCGGCGGGTCGATACAGCGATCCAGCACCGGCGGGCCACCCGGCGTGATCCGCCGGGCAGGAGGCCCTTAGGGTCCAGCCATGACGTTGACCGACCTCAGCAACGGCTTCCGCGATGAGGACCAGCAGCGGTGCGTCCAAGCAGTGATCCACAGCCGCTTCGCGGACGACCGGGATCAGCAGGAGTGCCGCTACCTCATGCGGTTCTGGTGGCAGCTGAGAATGACGTACCAGGAAGTGTCCGTCGAGGAACTGCGCCTGAACGTCGGCAGCCGGAAGCTGGAATCGGTCATGGAACTGATCGACGCCATCAGGTCGTCGCACGACGAGATCGACGCCTGGCTCGCATCTGCTGTCCGGACGTTCCCGGTGGTTCTGGACCGCGGCTTCAGGGGTGCCTCGACAGCACCGGCCGCGGCGGGGGCCTCCTCCGACGACGTACCTGATTCCGCGGACGTCTAACGGGCGAGAGAGCCGATGAACCGGTCAAGCCGGGAGACGACCTGCCGCATTACCTCGACCGATCCCTCGGCGTCGTCCGCGAGCTCCAGGGAGTGGTCCGCCGAGGGGACCTCCAGGACTTCGTGGGGCAGGGACTCCGCCAGCCGCGCGTCCCACATCTGGTCGGCGGTACCGCCGACCAGGAGCGTCGGGGCCTGGGCACGCTGGAGAGCACGGGCCACATGGTCCAGGGTCAGGACAGGGGTGAGCCAGGCCGCCGGGATGTTCCGGTCGGCTGCGATACCGCAGGCGAGGGAGCCCAGGGACTTGCCGACGAGAAGGCGGCAGGCGCCCGCCTCGGCGTCGATGGCCCGGGTGACCTGCCGCTCGACCCACGCGATCCGGTCGGCCACGGGGATCTGCGGGAAGTCGCCCGGAACCTGCCACCACAACTCCTGGACCTTCCAGCCGTGTTGGCGGAGAACGCTGCACGCGAAGTGCAGCAGTGGCCTGGCGGGCGAGTAACCGACGCCTGGAACGACGAGGGCGACACGGTCAGGGTCACCGTCACTGCGGGTGGGAACGCCGAGGGGCGAGGGGGCGGACATGGCCGCAGGCTACCGGCCGCATCCAAACGGGCCTGGCCCCGGCCTCCGTGCCGGGCCCGGGACCAAGCCCCCGGTGCCGTAGCGATGGACACGGCCAAGAGGTGTCCGGCGGGTCGGGGCCGGACCATCCCTAGGTGTTCTGTCCCGGGAGGTTGTGGACGGTGAGGTACATCTCGGCTGAGGGATCTTGAAATGGGTGAGGGCCTGCCGGTTCGGTGTGGATTGCGACGTCTACACCTGACCGAAAGGCCCTCGTGCCCCACCGTAATGCACCTCTGACCGAGACCGGCCGCCTGCGTCTGGCCCGCTGCGTGGTCGAGGATGGCTGGCCTCTTCGACGCGCGGCAGAACGCTTCCAGGTCTCGCCCACCACGGCCCAGCGGTGGGCCACCCGCTACCGGGCCACGGGCGAGGCCGGCATGAGCGACCGCTCCTCCCGCCCGCACCACAGCCCGCGCCGGACCGCGACCCGAACCGAACGCCGGATCATCAAGGTCAGAGTCCTGCGGCGCTGGGGACCAGCCCGCATCGCGCACCTGCTGAACCTGGCCCCCTCGACCGTGCACCGGGTCCTGACCCGCTTCGGCCTGGCCCGCCTGAAGCATCTGGACCGGGCCACCGGCCGCGTCATACGCCGCTACGAACACGACCGCCCCGGCGAGCTGGTACACGTGGACATCAAGAAACTCGGGAACATCCCCGACGGCGGCGGCCACAAAGTCCTGGGCCGCCCGGCGGGCCGCAGGACCAGGTCCGGTGTCGGCTACCAGTACATCCACACCGCCGTCGACGACCACTCCCGCCTGGCCTACAGCGAGATACTCACCGACGAGAAGAAGGAAACCGCCACCGCCTTCTGGCAGCGGGCCCACGCCTACTTCACCGGCGTCGGAATCACCGTCGAACGCGTCCTGACCGACAACGGCGCCTGCTACAAGTCCCACACCTGGCGCGACACCCTGGCAGCAGCCGGGATCGCCCACAAGCGAACCCGGCCCTACCGGCCCCAGACCAACGGCAAGGTCGAACGCCTCAACCGCACCCTGCTGGACGAATGGGCCTACGCCCGTCCCTACCGCTCAGAACAGGAACGACGCGACGCCTTCCCCGCCTGGCTGCACACCTACAATCACCACCGCGGACACACCGCGCTCGCAGGCAAACCACCCGCCACCCGCGTCCCCAACCTCACAGGGCAATACACCTAGGGCGTGTCCGGCGGATCAGGGCCGGACAGGCCCTAGTACTTCTGGCAGTAGAAGCCCCCGTCCCACGGCCACTCGCACTGATCGGCGTAGCTGGTGCCGGTGAATCCGAGCGAGACGAGCGCGGTCACGGCCAGGACGGCCAGGGCCCTGCGCACTGCTGACATGGTTCCCCCTCGAAGAAACGAATGCCGAGGCCCCGGGAATCCGGGACCGTTCCCGCAGCCGGATCGCCACTGCGGCAGCACCGAGAGCAGGGCCACATATTCTCCGCTGAAAGAGAAATGACGGGCCGAAAGCCAGCTCCGGCACCGGGCCCGTTCACATTCGGCCGATGGCCGCGTGACCTACGGGGGCGGGGCGCGTTCATCGGCCATGCGAAAGATCATCACGTGCGGCCTGCTGGCCGCCGCAGCCCTCTCCGCCGCCCCGCCCGCCTTCGCCGACAACGACAGCAACTTCGGCAGCGGCGTCAACGCCGCGAACAACTGGAACTTCACCGCCGCTGACGTGTGCATCCAAGAACTCGCCGTGGTGCCCGCCATGAGCGACTGGACCGGCAACCACAAGAACAACTGCTCCAACGGCAACGTCATCGACCACTCCAGCACCGCGCCACTGCCCGGCCAGTAGCAGCTCCACGCGGAATCAATCGGCGGCCTGAATGAGCCGATGACATTCCGCCCCAACAAGCACTTGCCGCCTTGGCAGGTATGCGCCATGGTGAAATCCCTTGGTGCGTAAGGAAGTTCACCACGAGTGGTGCGCACGCTGTGGCCGGGGGCGGAGAGACGGAGTGGCCTCCCCCGGCCACAGCCGTAGCGGGAAGTCACCACGATGAACCAGGACCAGGCGTGCGAGGCCCTCGCCTCCGCCGAAACAGCCACTTCGCGTATACGGAGAACCGGCCAACGCCCTCGTACGGCACTGATCCTGCTCCTGGGCGTGGCCATGATGGCACTGGTGGCGGTGTACGGCCTGGTCATTCAGCCCAGGGGTTCGTACACCGCTCCCGCCCCTGTCCCCTTCCTGCTCATGCTTCCGCTGCTGGCTCTCAGCATCTTCGTGGCAACCCGCTCCGTCCTGCCCCGCCACTACCGGGCGTTCTACTCGGTGACCACAGCGGCCGGAGCGGGCCTCTACAGCCTGGCCGTCACCATCGGCCCTCACCCGCCACGTAGCGACCCTCCAAGCAATCGCCTCCGGCGCTCCACCGGCAGGGAACATGGACTGACGGACGCACGGCTGCGCGCTCGGGGCTACTTCTCCGCCCAGTACGCGGCCCGCACCTCCCCCTCCTCGAAGTCCCGGCGCGGCAGGCGCAGGCCGAGGGACTGCTCCAGGGCGTGGAAGTACAGCTCGAAGGAGTCGGTCAGTTCGGGGTGGTCCAGTTCGGCGCGGCGTACGGCCCGGTTGAGGAAGTCCAGTTCGCCGCCCCGCGGGTAGGGGGCTCGGCCGGGCTCGTACCAGATGAGCTCCAGCAGGCCCCGGTCGTCGTCGACACGGCGGCCGTCCCGCACGTGGTCGAAGGTGTAGATGGCCTTCGCGGAGGTGGCCTCCAGGTGGACGCTCTCCTTGATCCCGAGCGCCGCGTACGCCTCCTTGTCGGCGAAGGCCCCCGGCGGGGTCTCGTGGTGCAGGAGGAACGTCCACTCGCCCGCCAGCCCGAAGCAGCAGCTCTTCCACTGGCGGTCCCCGTGGGCCCGGCCGTCGTCCACGGCCCGGAGGTCCTTCAGCCGCGTACCGGCCGCGACCTGCCCGGGCTCGGCCCCGTACAGCAGGGCCAACTGCTCGGCGTCGACGGTGTGTCCGGGCGCCGCGCGGTAGAAGGCGAGCGTCGTGTACGGGGACTGATCGCGCCAGGACCGGGCTATCCAGGCGAGCCCGTCCAGCGGGTCGCGCCCGCACGGCTCGACCGTTCCCGGGTCGTCCAGGCCGCCACCGCGGAACCGTCTGCCCCACCCGGGATCGATCCGGCCCAGCGCGTCGGCCACTTCCTCGGGGCTGCCGCCGCGTCGGCGCACTCCGGCCTCGGCGATCAGGTAGAGCAGCTGGTCGAGGTCGCGGGTGGCGAAGTCCTCGAGGTAGGGATCGTGATGGCCGTGGACCGTGCCGTCCTCGTCCAGCAGCAGGCACAGGGCGCCGCTTTCCTCCCCGGTCTCCGCGATCTCCTCCTCGGCCCGCTCGGCCCACTCCTCCAGCTCGGCCTCCGCACGCACCACGGGCGGCGGTCCGACCTCGGCGAGCAGGGGGTGCCGCCCGGCCGTCCGCTGCCATGCCTCCGCGAGTACCCGCTCGGTGATGATCTCCATGGATCTCAATGTAGGAGGAGCCTCTGACAATCGGAGCGGGCGGAGCGAGTGGAACAGGTGGACAGCGGCGTCATGCGGTACGCGTATCCGCATCGCATGCGCGTGAGCGGCGGCTCCGGCCACATCTGCGTAGTGCGTGCGGAAATCCCGTACAGCGGCGGGCCGTTCCGGTCACCATCAGCCGCAGGACGAGCAGGTCGATGCCCTGGACCCGGGAGTGTGCAGCTCATGATCGCAGGAAGACCCGGCGAGGACGTACCGCCGATACCCGCACCTCAGGTCGTGGTGCTCCGGCGCCTCCGGACGGCGCGCGTCCTCGTCGCCGGACTGCTGACCGCCGGTCTGACGGTCGCGGCGGGCCCCACCGCGACCGCCACCGCTCCGCCCCACGGCCGTACGGGCCCTGCCACGGGCTCTGCGGGCTGTGCGAACCCGGTTCCGCGGACGCTCGGGCGTCTCCCGGGGGGTTTCGCCGTCGTCAGGGCGCTGGGGCGCCCGGGGATTTCCGCGGGGTCGAGCGGTGGGGTCCCCGTGTACTGGACCGGCACCAAGGTCCACCGCGTGCCGCTTCCGCCCGGGAACCTCTCGGGGGAGGTCACGGCGGTCAACCGGCACGGGCTGATGGTCGGGACGCTGCACCACCCGGGCACCGGCGCGACCAGCGCGTTCAGCTTCCGTATCGGCGGCTCCGGGGTGAAGCTGCTGCCGGGCGGGACCGCCGCCAACGACGTCAATGACTCGGGTGTCATCGCCGGGGTCACCACCGGGGCGGGTTCCGGGCGCACGGGGGTGCTCTGGAAGAACAACGCCGTGCTGCGGCACCTCACGGTGGACGGTTCCACCGGCGAGTACGGCGGGGCCTTCACGGCGGTGGGCATCAACGACGCCGGTACGGTCATCGGCGGCGGCAGCCGGTACGTGGGCGGCGAGTGGGTCGGCGTCGGGCTCGTCTGGAAGGCCGGTCCGCCCGGCCACGCGCGGACGCTGCTCCCGGAGGCCGCGCCCGGCGAGGGCTACTCCTCCGTGGCCGCCGACATCTCCCGTACGGGCCGTGTGGTGGGCCACCGCCTCTTCACCTGGGGCTCCCCGGTCCACTGGGACCGCCCGTACACCCGGCCGCCCGCCGAGGCCGCCGTGCCACCGGAGCTGGGGGCCGAGGGGTACCTCACCGCGATCAGCCCGAACGGCCGGCTGACCGCCGGGTACGCGCCCAACCGCTGGGCCGGGCCCGGGGAGGAGAGCGGGGCCGCGCTGGTGTGGCCGACCGGCCGCCCGGCGATCAAGCTGCCGCGCCTGCACCCCCTGGGCACGGCGGAGGCGCACGCCGTCGCCGACGACGGCCGCATCGGCGGCTACGCCACGGGGCTCCCCGACCCGGACGAGCCCGAGACCGCGTATCCGGTCATCTGGCGGTGTGCGGCGGGCGGATGACTCTCGGGGACCAGGCGGGCCGGTGTGCTCCACTGACCGGTCCCCCACCTGCCCGTACAGGCCGTACTGCCCGTGCCGTCGATGGCGGCGAATCGCTTCAAAGGCCCACGAGCATGGGCAGGGCGTCCGCACGGCCGTAGGCGAGGACCCGGGCGAGCATCTCCCGGAACAGGGCGATGTCCTCGGCCGGTGCTTCGATGACCGCCTCGATCTCGCTGTCCGTCAGCCCCAGGTCCGCCAGCGCCTTGGGGGCGAGCGAGACGCGGAGGACGTTGCCGGTGAGGACGGCTTCGCGTACGCAGCCGTAGGCCGTGCCCTGATCCGGTGTGACCAGGCAGTGCGTGTCCAGCCCCAGGGCCACGTCCTGCTCGTCGGGCTCTTCCTCCCCCGCCATGAACATCAGGACGAAGCCGCCGCCGTCCTCGTCCCCGCCCTCGGCCAGGAACGCTTCGACGAAGTACCCGTCGGGGTCCTCCTCGGCGCCGGCCTCGCGAGCCGTGAATCGGTACGTCATACGGAGGTTGTAGCAGGAGGCCCCGTCAGGAGGGGCTGCCGGGGTCAGCGCATCCCCGTCCCCGCCGCCACCGCCAGGGCCACGAGCAGCACGCACAGGACGGCGTTGACCAGCCGGTGTTCCCAGAAGACCGCGACGAACTCCCGGATCGTGGCGCTCGGCCAGAAGTACGCGGCGGTCGGGGAGCCGATCACCTGGCCGCGCACCCCTTCCCGGCGGGCGGTCATCGCCGCGCGGAAGGCGTGGAAGTTGTTGGTCACCACGACGCAGACATAACGCTCGTCGGCCTCCTCCATCAGCCGTCGGCTGAAGCGCAGGTTCTCGGTGGTCGTCCGGGACTCCGTCTCCTCCAGGACGAGAGCCGGGTCGACACCGTCACCGACGAGCCAGCGCCCCATGGCCTCGGCCTCCGGGAGCTTCTCGTCCGGGCCCTGTCCGCCGGAGACCAGCAGGACGGGAGGTGCCGCGCCCCGGGCCGCCTGCCGCGCCTGGATGCGGTGTCCGGCCCGCAGGCGCGAGGCGAGCAGCGGAGGGACCCGTTCGCCGCCGATGAGGCCCGAGCCCAGCACCACCACGAAGTCCACGTCGCCGCGTACGCGGATGCGGCCGTACAGGAACGCGTAGGCGAGGAAGCACAGGAACAGGAAGGCGATGTAACCGGTGACCAGGACGACCGCCAGGATGAAGGACTGGTACGCGGGCGAGCCTCCGACGTAGTCGGCGGTGACCACCAGTGCCAGTACGGCGAAGATGCCCAGACCCGCCAGCCCCGACAGGAGGTTGGCCGGGCTGCGCCCCTCCTTGCGGACCATGGTCAGGCCGTTGCCCACCAGGAAGCCGCCGAGGACCACGACCGCCAGTGCGGGGACGAGGAAGACCAGCGAGTACACCAGGACGGCCAGGTTCCCCGGCAGTCGGTCCACCTGGGTCAGCAGGGCGAACGACAGGCTCAGCACGGTCAGGCCGAGCAGGACCGCGTTGCGGAACTGGCGGCGGTCCTGCCGTACGCCCCAGCAGAACCAGAGGAGGAGAACTGCTGTCGGTACGAAAGCGATCACTGGTGACCTCGGGTGGTCGGCCGCACGGTGCGCGGCACGGTCGGGAGGAGCAGGGGCGGGGCGGGGACGCCTCCAGCCTGTATGCCCGGGAAGGGGCCGGGAACGCCCTCAGCCCGCACAGCTGCGGGAAAACGGAACGGGAAGCCGGGAACGGGACTGTCCTACTGCCCTACTGCGCGTGGCGGCGGTTCTCCTCGATCCAGTCGTCGTTCGTCTGCCACGCGTAGAGCGTGTGGTCCTCCAGCGATACGTAATAGGAGCCGCAGCGGCCCTGCGCACCGTTCACGGCGGCCGAGGGGAACCAGGAGGCGCTGAGCTCCGGGGCCGGTGCCTTCTTTTTGCCGTCGAGCAGCTCGCAGGACGCCGGAAGCCGGGCGTCGCTGAGCGTGGCCTTCAGGATGCGCTCGCCGCCGGTGGTACGCATGGCGTACTCGACGGAGGCCGCGTTGTCCGGCAGCCAGCGGGGAACGGACTCGCGTTCGCTCTTCGCCGCCTTGCCCGTGGCATAGGACGAGGTCTGCTCATGGCGCCCCTCGTACCACTCCTTGGCCTCCGGAACGGCCACCGCGACCGCCACTCCGAGCACCACCACGGTGCCCACCACGCCCACCAGAACGCCACGCATTTTCTCTCCTGTCAGATGTCGGAGCCGAAGGAAGTTTGTTCTTCCCTCCTCTCCATCTTCATGCGCTTATGCTGCGGAAAGGTCAGACTATGGGACATATACGGATACCTCTCTGGTCGCACGGCCCTGAGGGAGTCCCCCAGGCGGCCCCTGAGGAAGCCCGGCCCACGCCGGAAAGCCGGGCGCTCACCAACTCATTGACAGCCGAAGGCCCTCCTGTCACCGTCTCGACTGACGGCGGCAGTGCGCGGACCGACAACGCCCCAGGGGTCCGCCGCGCGCACCTCCCCCACCCCCACCCCCGCGCTTCCCTCCCCCCACCACAGCCGGGCCGCCGCCGAATGGGAGCGCTCCCAGAGAAGGGCCGCACTCGTGAGAAGACTCCTCCGTACGCTCGCCGCCTCGGCGTTCGTCTGTCTGCTCCTCCCCCTCGGGACCGGACCGTCCAGCGCCGCGGCCGCCGTACCGGCCGACCCCACCGGCATGACCAGCGGTTTCTATACGGACCCGAACGCGGCCCCCGCCGTCTGGGCCGCCGCCAACCCCGGTGACGGACGCGCCGCCGCCATCCGGGACTCCATCGCCTCGCGCCCCATGGCCCGCTGGTTCGGCGCCTGGAGCGGGGACATCGGGGCGGCGGTCGGCTCGTACGTGGGCGCCGCCGACGCCGCCGACAAGCTGCCCGTGCTCATCGCGTACAACATCCCCGGCCGCGACGCCTGCGGCGGCCACTCCGGCGGGGGTGCGGGGACCCCGGCCGCGTACCACTCCTGGATATCCGCCTTCGCGTCCGCCATCGGCTCCCGGCCCGCGCTCGTGGTGATCGAACCCGATTCTCTGGGCGACTTCAGCTGTCTGAGCCAGGCGCAGATCGACGAGCGCAACGGGATGCTACGGGGCGCCCTGGCCCAGTTCCGCGACCGCGCGCCCAACACCTGGACGTATCTGGACGCCGGGAACCCCGCCTGGATCGGCGCGGCCACCATGGCCCAGCACCTCGACGGCGCCGGGGCCCGCGAGGCGCACGGCTTCTCGCTGAACATCTCGAACTACTTCACCACCGGCGAGAACACCGCCTACGGCAACGCCATCAGCTCGGCGCTGGCCTCCTCCTACGGCTACTCGAAGCCGTACGTCATCGACACCAGCCGCAACGGCAACGGCTCCGACGGCGAGTGGTGCAACCCCGGCGGGCGGCGGACCGGGGCCGTCAGCCAGACCGGCGGCGGGGGCGGCGGTGCGGAAATGCTGCTGTGGCTGAAGACCCCGGGAGAGTCCGACGGGAACTGCGGAGTCGGCGGCGGGTCCGTGGCCGGGCAGTTCCTTCCGGAGGTCGCGTACAAGATGATCTTCGGGTACTGAGAGCCGCGCGGGGTGCCCTGCCCGAGGCGCCCCGCGCGCTCCGCCGCGGACTTCCCGGCCGCGTCAAGGCCGTCGCCACGGACCTCGAAGAGAGAAGGTGAAGAAAGTTCGGGCGGCCATGTCGAGAACCCGCCCTCGGCTCCGTCCCCGTAGTGAAAGCGACCACGGCGGCCCCGACCGGCAGCCCCGCACCGAGGAGAATCCCATGGCCAAGTACCTGATGCTCAAGCACTACCGGGGCGCTCCGGAGGCCGTCAACGACGTGCCCATGGACCGGTGGACGCCGGAGGAGGTCTCGGCGCACATCCAGTACATGAACGACTTCGCGGCCCGGCTGGAGAAGTCCGGGGAGTACGTCGACGGGCAGGCGCTCGCGCCGGAAGGTGCCTGGGTCCGGTACGACGGGGAGGGGCGGCCGCCGGTCACCGACGGGCCGTTCGCCGAGACCAAGGACCTGATCGCCGGGTGGATGATCATCGACGTGGACTCGTACGAACGTGCCGTCGAGCTGGCCGGTGAGCTGTCGGCCGCTCCGGGCGCGGGCGGGAAGCCGATCCACGAGTGGCTGGAGCTGCGCCCCTTCCTGACCGCGCCGCCCACCATCTCGGAGTGACCTGATCCGATGAACGAGATCGCGGAGGGGGCCGAGCCGGTGGACGAGCTGCTGCTCCGGAGCATCGTGCCGGGCGTGCTCGGGGTCCTCGTCCGCCGCGGAGCCGACTTCGCGGCGGCCGAGGACGCCGTACAGGAAGCGCTGGTCGAGGCGGTGCGGGTCTGGCCCGCCGATCCGCCGCGCGACCCGAAGGGGTGGCTGGTCACCGTGGCCTGGCGGCGGTTCCTCGACGCGACGCGGGCCGATGCCTCCCGGCGGCGGCGCGAGGACCTCGTGGAGGAGGAGCCGCCGCCCGGTCCCGCCCCCGGGACCGACGACACGCTCCGGCTCTACTTCCTCTGCGCGCACCCCTCCCTCACGCCCTCGTCCGCCGTCGCGCTCACCCTGCGCGCGGTCGGCGGGCTCACCACCCGGCAGATCGCCCGCGCCTATCTGGTGCCCGAGGCGACGATGGCGCAGAGGATCAGCCGGGCCAAGCGCACGGTCTCCGGTGTGCGGTTCGACCGGGCCGGCGATGTCTCCACCGTGCTGCGCGTCCTCTACCTGGTCTTCAACGAGGGGTACTCCGGCGATGTCGACCTCGCCGCCGAGGCCATCCGGCTCACCCGGCAGCTCGCGGCCGTGATCGACCACCCGGAGGTGGCGGGGCTGCTCGCCCTGATGCTGCTCCACCAGGCCCGGCGCGCCGCCCGCACCGGGCCCGACGGCAGCCTGGTGCCGCTCGCCGAGCAGGACCGGGGGCAGTGGGACACCCAGGCGATCGCGGAGGGGGTGCGCATCCTTCAGGCGGCCCTCGCGCGCGACCGGCTGGGCGAGTACCAGGCCCAGGCCGCCGTCGCCGCGCTCCACGCCGACGCGCCCACCGCCGGGGAGACCGACTGGGTGCAGATCGTGGAGTGGTACGACGAGCTGGTGCGGCTGACCGGCAGTCCGGTCGTCCGGCTCAACCGCGCGGTGGCCGTGGGCGAGGCGGACGGGGCGCGCGCCGGGCTCGCCGCCCTCGCGGAGCTGGACGGTTCGCTGCCCCGGTACGCGGCGGTGTCCGCGTACCTCCATGAGCGCGACGGGGACCTGGAGACGGCGGCGAAGCTGTACGCCGAGGCCGCCCGCAAGGCGCAGAACACTGCCGAGCGTGACCATCTGACCCGGCGGGCCGCCCGGCTCAACTCCCGGAAGGATGAGGAGGAACGCCAGGACCAGGAGCACCGGAAGGGCCGGGAGCACCGGGAGCGCCCGAAGGAGTAGGCGTTCGCGCCCCGTCCGTCACCCGCTCCAGCCCGTAGAAGTCCGCCACGCACCCACCGGGCCAGTAGTTGGCCCCGCCCCGGCTGAACGGCTCCAGCATGGCGCTGATGACGAGCCGTTCGTACGGCATCACGCGCTCGCCGTCCGCCGCGCCCTCCCGCAGCCGCCGGTCCTGCGCGTCCCACTTCTCCGCCCGGGCCCGCATGTTGGTGTCCAGGTTGAGCAGCGAGACCGCCGGGCCGAAGCAGACCAGGACGCAGAGCGCGGCGCATACGGCCTTGACCGCGGCCGTACGGCCTACGTACCGCCGCACCGCGAGGCCGCCCAGCGCCCCGGCTCCGACGAGGAGGACCACGTACAGCAGGAGGTAGTCGTTCCAGAGCCGGTTGGCGCTCGGGTCGCTCACCCGGTCCTGGAACACCGGGTACGCGATCACCGTGCACAGATAGCCGGAGACCAGGAGCGTGAGCAGGGCGGTCCAGACGAGCAGGGGCCCGTGGGCGGGCGGGGCGGGGGTGCGGCCGTCGCGGTGGGCGCAGAGCAGGCCGAGGAGTACGCCGACGGCGACCGCGCCCACGTACTGCCAGGTGGTGACCGTCTGGACCGTGATCTCCGCGAAGGCGCGCAGCGAGGCGGCGAGCGAGTCCGGGGCGAGCAGCGAGGTGGTCTCCGCGCCGAACCGTTCCCGGCGGCGGGTGGAGCCGGGTGAGGTGATGAGGACGAGGGCGCCCGCCACCGTTCCGGCGATGCCCGCCCCGCACCACAGGCGGACGAACCCCCGTTCAGCGGCGGGGACCAGCCGGACGCTCAGCAGCAGCGTGGCCAGCAGCACCATCACCACCACGATCGCCGTCTCCTCCGAGAGCGTGGCGAGGAACGCGCCCGCGACCAGGACGGTGGCGAGGGCGAACCCCCGGCCCCGGCGGGTACGGGCGAGCAGCAGCGGGATCAGCGCGGCGCAGGCCAGGACCGGTGGCAGGGTGTGCGAGACGGAGGCGGCGGGCCAGTAGAACGTCTTGTACGTGTTCGGCGTGACGAACAGGAACAGCGCGGTCACCATCGCCGCGACCAGCAGCGGCAGCCCGCGCGGCACCGTGATCCCGCCCCGGCGCAGCGCGACGACCGTCACCGCCCAGAGGACCGCGAGCACCAGCACCCCGCTGATGACGGGGTACCACTGGTGCCCGGCGACCTGGAACTTCGCGTAGGCGCCGACGAGCAGCGCGTTGGCGACACGCCCGTTGTCGTCGAAGTAGAACTTCCCGACCAGGCCGGTGATGCCGTCGTCCCGTACGGCGGGGAGGAAGCACCAGTCGTCGGCGCTGGGCCGCACCCACCGGCCGAACCAGGAGGCGGCGGCGAGCAGGGCGAGGGGCGGGAGCGCGAGGGCGGTGACCCAGAGCGCGGTCCAGGGGCGGGGGTCCTGGGGGCGTGGGTCCCGGTGGCGGGAGTCCTGGGGGCGTGGGTCCCGGGGGCGGGAGTCCTGGGGGCGTGCGTCGCGGGAGTGCTCGTCGCGGGAGCGTGCGTTCCGGGAGCGGTCGTCGCGGGGGGCTGAGCCGTGTCCCTGTTGCTCAGCCGTATCCCTGGCCGTACTCCCGGACGTGTCCCTCCGGCTCTCCGACACGGCGGATTCCGGGGTGCTGTCGGTCATCCGTCGTATCACCGTTCCTCGGAGGAGCGCACGGGGGTCTGGGGGGCCGCCGCCGAAGGGCGTGGGGGCGTCCGTGAGGAGAGGGGCCGGTCGGTCACCGGCCGGCCGGACAGCGGCTGGGCCGCCCGCTCCTGCACGGATGTCCCGGAGGCTCCGGAGGTCGCGGAGTTCTCGGGGGTCCCGGAAGACCGGGCGCGGCGGCCCGACATGATCGCCCAGCGGGCCAGCAGGAACGAGATCGGCGTGACGATGACCCCGGCCGCCAGCGCGGCCAGGTTCTTGTCCATCCCGAGACCACTGACCGCGCCGTAGAGCAGTGCTCCGGACGCCACCAGGTTGACCAGGCTGGAGAGGGGGAAGCGGACGAACGCGTGCCAGGTCGGTCGCGTCCGGCAGGTGACGTAGGAGTTGAGGAGGAACGAGCAGACGATGCTGACCGCGTACCCCAGCGCATGGGCCACGAGGTAGGGAATCCAGCGGTTGAGCGTGGCGTAGACACACAGGTAGACGGCGGTGTTCACGAAGCCGATGAGGACGAAGCTGCCGAACTGGCGCGCCGTACGGGAACGGGTGGAGGGGGCGGGCCGCTCGCCGGGCCCGCCGATCACCAGCTGCCCGGACGGTACGCGGTGGTGGCGGCCCGGCAGGGTCCGGCAGGTCGCATCGGTCTCCCGCACCACGTACGGCGGGCGGTGTTTCGTCTCGTGGTAGATGCGGCCCACGTACTCGCCGATCACCCCCAGGGTGACCAGCTGGATGCCGCTCAGCGCGACGACGGCGGTGAGGAGGGTCGCGTACCCCGGGGTGTCCGCGCCGTGCAGGACCACGGTGACCACCGTCCACAGCGCGTACGCCAGGGCCGAGACGAAGACCCAGAAGCCGGTGTAGATGGCGAGGCGGAGGGGGCGGTTGTTGAAGGAGAGGAGCCCGTCGATGCCGTAGTTCAGCAGCCGTCTGCTCCCCCACTTCGACCGGCCGGCCGCCCGCTCGCTGTTGCGGTAGCGGAAGCTGACGGTGTCGAAACCGATCCAGGAGAAGATCCCCTTGGAGAAGCGGTTGCTCTCGGGCAGGGAGAGGACGCTCGCCACGGCCCGCCGGGAGAGCAGCCGGAAGTCGCCGGAGCCGTCGATCAGCTCCACGTCCATGCACCGCCGCACCAGGGCGTAGTACGTGTGGCTGAGCGTGGCGCGCACCACGCCCTCGCCCGCCCGGTCGCGGCGCGGGATGACCTGGTCGTAGCCGTGCCGGTGCAGTTCGAGCATGCGGGGGATCAGCTCGGGCGGGTGCTGGAGGTCGGCGTCCATGATGACCACCGCCGCGCCGCGCGACATGCGCAGTCCGGCGAGCATGGCGGCCTCCTTGCCGAAGTTGCGGCTGAAGGCGGTGTAGTGGACCCGGTCGTCGCGCAGGGCGAGGGTGGCGAGGAGTTCCCGGGTGGCGTCGCTGCTGCCGTCGTCCACGTAGCAGACCTCGAAGGGGGTGGAGAGCCCTTCGAGGACGGTGAGCAGGGCGGTGTGGAAGGTGTCGAGCACCTCGGCCTCGTTGAAGCACGGCACGACGACGGAGAGCTGAAGGCCGGTCATGTGACATCTCCAGGCTTCGGCCGGGTCACCCACGTGGGGCCTGTCTTGTTGCGGTTTCTCTACATTTGCCCATCAGGCGGAGGGGGCCGGGGCTTCCGAGCCCGGACGCGCGGGCCGCCGCGCCCTTTCATCCGAACAGCGCAGACCCGTACGGGAGGGGTGCCGAAGCTCCGGTCGCGGGGGCCAGAACCCGGACATAGCCTCACGAACGTGACGCCATTCGTGGACCGAAACTGGCGCGCCGCGCCCGGCAGGGCCCTGCGCGGGCCCCTGGGCAGGGCCCTGCTCACCGGCCTGCTCGCCACGCTCCTCGCCCTGGGCTGGCTCGCGCTCCCCGGGGCGGCGGGCGCCCGGGCCGACGACCCCGTGGAGCTCTCCCGGGACGGCCAGATCACCGACCGGACCGGCGCCCTCCAGGGCCGTACGGACGCGGTGGAGGACGCTCTCGACCGGCTGTACGCGGAGCGGCGCATCCAGCTCTTCGTCGTGTACGTACGCGATTTCTCCGGACGCTCCGGGCAGACCTGGAGCGACGAGACCGCCGACCGCAACGGGCTGGGCCAGGACGACGTGCTGCTCTCCGTCGCCACCCGCGCCCGTCAGTACGCCTACTCCGTGGACGCGGACTCCCGGCTCACCGACGAGCAGCTGCGGGAGGTGGCGTCCACCGCGATCGAGCCCGCGCTGCGGGAGAACGACTGGGCGGGGGCGGCGATCGGGGCGGCGGACGGGTACGTCTCCGTACTGGCCGGACGCCCGGTGACCGCCCCCGCCATCACCCCCGGCCCGGCCGACCCCGGTTCGGGCGCCTCCGGACCCTCCGGCGCGGGCGACTTCCTGCTGCCGGTGGCCGTCGTCGGGGGCGCGGGGGCGCTCGCCGTGTTCGCGTACACCCGGCGCAAGCGGCGCTCGGGGACCCGTACCACCCCCGCCGCGACCGGCTGGGGGCGGCCGTCGGAGGGGCCGGTGCCCCTGGAGGAGCTGGACGCGCGGGCGAAGCAGGTGCTGGTGGACACCGATGACGCGGTGCGTACCAGCGAGGAGGAACTCGGCTTCGCGACCGCCCAGTTCGGGGAGGAGGCGGCGAAGCCCTTCACCGAGGCGGTCGCACGGGCCAAGGACGAGCTGACGCGGTCGTTCCGGTTGCGCCAGGAGCTCGACGACGCCTTCCCCGAGGACGACGCGACCCGCCGCCGGATGCTGGAGGAGATCCTCACCCGGTGCACGGCGGCCGACGAGGGGCTCGACGCCGTCGCGGAGGACTTCGACCGGCTGCGTGCCCTGGAACGCAACGCTCCGGAGGCCCTGACCGGCGTCGAGACCACGTTCCGTACGCTCACCGGGCGCGTCCCGGCGGCGGAGAGCGCGGTGGCGGGGATGCGCGAGCGGTACGGGGACGGGGCCGCCGCCCCCGTCGCGGGCGCCGTCGGGCAGGCCGAGGACCGGCTCGCCTTCGCCGCCTCCGCCCTGGACCAGGCCCGCCAGGCGGTGGACGGCGCCGACTACGCCCGGGCCGCCGTCTATATCCGGGCCGCCGAGGGCGCGGTCGGGCAGGCGGGGACCCTCGTCGACGCGGTGGACCGGCGCTCGGCGGAGCTGGCCGAGGCCGCCGGGAAGCTGCCCGCCGCCCTCACCGAGACGGAGACCGACCTCGCCGACGCGCGCGGCCTCCTCGAAGGGACCACCGCCGCCACCTCCACCGCCGACCTGCGGGGCCGGACCGCCCGCGCGGAGGCCGTACTCACCGACGTACGGGAGGCGATGGCCACAGGCCCGTACGACCCGGTCGACGCGCTGCGCCGGGTCGAGGAGGCGGACGCGGCCCTGGACGAGGCGCTCGCCGGGGCGCGGGAGCGGGAGGAGGGCGGCCGGCGGGCCCGCTCGCTCCTCGATCAGGCGATGCTGACCGCCCGCTCCGCGATCGGGGCGGCGGCCGACTACATCACCACCCACCGGGGCGCGGTCGGCGCCCCGGCCCGCACCCGCCTCGCGGAGGCCCAGCGGCGCTGGGAGCGGGCCGGGGAGCTGGCCGCCGCCGACGCCCAGGGCGCGCTGGCCGAGGCGCAGCAGGCGGACGCGCTGGCCCGGCAGGCGCTGGAGCTGGCCGCGCAGGACGTACGGGACTTCCAGGGGCCGGGAGGTCCGGGCGGCTTCGGCGGTCCCGGCGGAACGCGGGGCGGGGGCGGGGGCGGCATGGGCGGGGCGGTGCTGGGCGGGATCATCCTCGGCGGGCTGTTCGGGGGCGGCGGGGGTGGCCGGGGCGGTTACGGGGGCGGGTTCGGGGGCGGCAGGTCCGGGGGGTTCGGCGGCGGGCGGTCCGGAGGGTTCGGTGCCGGGCCGGGCAGTTTCGGCGGGGGCGGTACGCGGGGGCGCCGGGGCGGAGGCGGGCGCTTCTGAACGACTTTCCCTCGTCCCCTCATCCGTACGAACGATCTCGATTCCCAAGGAGCCGTGCCATGACCAAGCAGACGATCCTCGGCCGCGTCACCCAGCTCGCCAAGGCCAACATCAACGCTCTCCTCGACCAGGCGGAGGACCCGCAGAAGATGCTGGACCAGCTGATCCGCGACTACACCAGCAACATCGCGGAGGCCGAGCAGGCGGTGGCCGCGACCATCGGCAGCCTCCGGCTGATGGAGCAGGACCACAAGGAGGACGTGGAGGCGGCGGCCGAGTGGGGCGGCAAGGCGCTGGCCGCCAGCCGCAAGGCGGACGAGCTGCGCGGGGCGGGGTCGGTGGCGGAGGCTGACAAGTTCGACAACCTGGCCAAGGTGGCGCTCGGCCGTCAGCTCCAGTCGGAGCAGGAGGCGAAGACGGCCGCGCCGACGATCGCCTCGCAGAGCGAGGTGGTGGAGAAGCTGAAGTCGGGGCTGGACCAGATGAAGGCCAAGCTGTCCGAGCTGAAGGCCAAGCGCGACGAGCTGGTGGCGCGCGCCAAGTCGGCGCAGGCGCAGAACCAGATGATGGACGCGGTGAAGAACATCGACGTCCTCGACCCGACGAGCGAGCTCAGCCGGTTCGAGGACAAGGTGCGGCGCGAGGAAGCGAAGGCCCTGGGCAAGCAGGAGCTGGCCGCCTCCTCGCTGGACGCGCAGTTCGAGCAGCTGGACAGCCTGGGCGCCAGCGCGGAGGTGGAGGCCCGGCTCGCGGCCCTGAAGGCGGGCGCCTCGTAACGTACGCCCCGCCTCCCGTCGGCTCAGTACATGCTCAGCAGCTGCTCCACCGAGAGCTCCGCGGCCGGTGCCCCGTCCGGCAGGGCCAGTTCGAACCAGACGGTCTTGCCGCGCGGGGTGCGGCGCGAGCCCCAGGCGGCGCTGAGCAGCCCGACCAGTTGCAGCCCGCGCCCGCCCTCGTCGGTGTCGCGGGCCCGGCGGCGGCGCGGCTGGACGAGTCCGGCGTCCCACACCTCGCAGACCAGGGTGCGGTCGCGCAGCAGCCGGAGCCTGATCTCGCCCTCGCCGTAGCGCAGGGCGTTGGTGACCAGCTCGCTGACGAGGAGTTCGGTGGTGTCGACCAGGTCGTCCAGGTCCCAGGACATGAGCTGGGAGCGGGCCAGTTCGCGGGCGCGGCCCACCGAGCGGGGTTCGCGCGGCAGCGTCCAGTCCCCCACCGCCTCGCCGGGCAGCCCCTGGATACGGGCCATCAGCAGGGCGATGTCGTCCTCGCCGTGCCGGGTGTCGAGCGTGGAGAGGACGAAGTCGCAGGCGTCCTCCAGCGGCATCTGCGGTCCGGTCAGCACGGAGCGCAGGGCGTCCAGGCCCTCGTCGAGGGTCTGGTCACGGGATTCGACGAGCCCGTCGGTGTAGAGGGTGAGCAGGGCGTTCTCGGCGAGCTCGACCTCCACCTCCTCGAACGGTTCGCCGCCCACCCCCAGCGGCATCCCCGGCGGTACGTCGATGAGCCGGGCGGGCCTGCCGGGCTCGACCACGGCCGGGGGGAGGTGCCCGGCGTTGGCGAACGTACAGCGTCGGGTGACCGGGTCGTAGACCGCGTAGACGCAGGTGGCGAGGTACACCTCGGAGAGGTCCGCCTCGCGGGACTTCTGCGCGGCACGGGAGGGCCACTGGGCTCCCCCGCTGCCGCCGAGCCCTTCGGAGCGTTCGCCGCCGCCCGGGGAGCCGAGGCCGCGCGCCACCTCGTCCAGGGCGGAGAGCACTTCGGCGGGTTCCAGGTCTAGCAGGGCCAACGTGCGGACGGCGGTGCGGAGTTCGCCCATGGCGACGGCGGCCCGCAGACCCCGGCCCATGACGTCGCCGACGACCAGGGCGGTGCGGTGGCCGGGGAGTTCGATGACGTCGAACCAGTCGCCGCCGACCTCGGTGGCGGTGTTGCCGGGGAGGTAGCGGCAGGCGATGTCGAGTCCGGCGGCCTCGGGGTCGCCCGGGGGCAGCAGGCTGCGCTGGAGGATCAGGGCGCGTTCGTGCTCGCGGCGGTAGAGGCGGGCGTTGTCGATGCAGACGGCGGCGCGGGCGGCCAGCTCGGTGGCGAGCGCCCGGTCGCGCTCCCCGAAGGGCTCGCTCCCCTTCGTACGGGAGAACTGGACGAGGCCGACGACGGTGTCGTGGGCGACCATCGGCACGGCGAGCGTCGACTGCACGAACCCCATGTCGTCGCCGGGGACCGCCTCGACATGGCCCGAGCGCAGGGCCGCCGCGCACGGGGAGCCGAACGGGAAGCGGTGGACCGAGCCGAGCGCGGGCGGCAGGTCGTCGGGGCCCGGGGCGCCGCTGCCCGCCACGGCGGTCGGCAGGGCGTCGGCGACGGCGCTGGCGTGGGCGACCCGGCGCAGCTCGGCCGAGCCGCCGGCGGACTCGCGGTGGGCGGGTGCCCAGGAGCCGGGGGCGGCCTCCTCGCCGGTGAGCAGCCCTTGGTAGAGGTCGACGGCGGCCAGGTCGCAGAAGCCGGGGACGGCCACGTCGAGGAGCTCGCGGGCGGTGGTCTCCAGGTCGAGCGAGTTGCCGATGCGGGCGCTGGCCTCGTTGAGGAGGGCGAGGTTGCGGCGGGCGCTGGCGGCCTCGCGGGCGGCGATGTGGCGGCGGGTGACGTCGGTGGCGAGGCCCGCGACTCCGACGGGGCGGCCGGAGCCGCTGTGCACCCGGTAGAGGTTCATGGACCAGTGGCGGCGGCCGGTCTCGCCGGGGGTGGGGCCGACCAGCTGGAGGTCGGTGACGGACTCTCCGGTCTCCAGGACGCGTTTCAGTGTGGCGGAGAGCCGGTCGGCCTCGGGGCCGGGGAGGTAGTCGTCGACCGTACGGCCCCGGTGGTCTTCGGCGGCGCCGCCGAAGACGGTGGCGAAGCGCTGGTTGGCCCGGACGACGGTGAAGTCCGTACCGAACAGCACGAAGCCGAAGGGAGATTGGCCGAATATGGCCTGCGAGGCGGCGAGGTCGGTCTCGATCCTCCGCAACGCCCGGACGTCCACGACGATACAGAGCGCGGCCCGCTCGCCCTCCGCCGTCTCACTGGGCATCACATAGACCTCGGCGAGCCCGTGCGCACCGCCCTCGCCCGGCATCCGGAACGGGACCAGACCCGTCCACTCCTTGCCGTCCAGGATCTCGCCGACCCTCCGGTGGCCGTCCGAGCGCAGCTCGGCGGGCATGAACGCCTCGACCGGGTCACGCCCGATCGCCTCGTCGGCGGCCATGCCGAAGAGGCCGGCGGCCCGGCGGCTCCACTGCTCGATCAGACCGTCGGCCCCGATCGAGAAGGAGGCGACCCTGATGTAGTCGTAGATCGAGCCGGGCGGACTGCTCTGCCACACGACGTCGCCCGTTGTCCCAGGTATTTCGCTCACGCGACCGTCCCCTCCAGCTCACACACCGGACCGGTCCTGCCCGCAGTATTCAGCACTACGGCCCCGACCGACACGGCGTTCACGATCACAGCAAGGTCTCAGTACCTTTCAGCCAGGTTCTGCCCGACCTCTGGTGATCGCTGTGCGTCCCTCCCCTCTCCTAACCAGGGAGAGCGAGCTCGAACCACACCGTCTTGCCGCTTTTTCCGCGACGAGTCCCCCAACGGCGTGCGGAACAGGCCACGAGCTGGAGTCCCCGGCCCCCCTCGTCGTCCGGTCCCGCACGGCGTTCGGTGGGTGCGTCCGGAAGCGGATCGGAGACTTCCACCAGCAGGCCGGGGGCGGTGGGCGGGCGGGCGGCGGCGAGCCGGAGATCGGTGGAGAAGTCCCCGGTCAGCTCACCGGACCCGTTGCTCCCGGCGTCCGGATGCGAACGTTCCAGCCGTACGCCGATGGGGCCCGAGGCGTACCGGAGGGAGTTGGTCACCAGCTCGCTGACCAGCAGGACGGTCATGTCGCCGACCGACGAGTCCAGGCCCCAGCAGTGCAGGGCGTCACGGACGGCGTGCCGGGCGCTGCGCACGGAACCCGGTTCGGCCGGGAAGGTCCACTCGGCGCAGTCGCCTTCGGTCTCGATCACGCCGATCACTTCCCAGGGCCGGCCACGGGCTCACCCATAGATAAATGGGGACTAAACAGCCCATACCCACCATTTATTGGTTACTACCGCGCCGGGGTGGGTTTGGTGCAGACGGGCGTACGGGCGCGGAGCGCCGCAGGGCGCGGGCTACATAGAGGGCCGGACCGCCGCAGGGTGCGGGCCGCGTACGGGGCCGGACCGCCGCAGAGCGCGGACCAGCGCGGTTCGCCCGCGGCGATCAGCACAGTTCGCGCGCGGCGATCAGCGCAGTTCGCCCGCGGCTTCGAGATCGTCGAAGAGCAGCTGGTCCACCGGGGGCACCAGAGGCCGGTCGGCGTAGGTGAACCACGCCACCTCCTCGATCTCACTGCTCGCGGCCAGCGTCCCGCGATAGTCGGCGTAGTAGCAGCTCATCCGTACGAGGGGGGCACCCGGACCGTCATGGGCGTGCGCCTCGTACGTACCGGCGTGCACGACGCTCTCCCGGACCAGGCCGACCGTCAGCTCCTCCTCGATCTCGCGCAGGAGGGTCTCCAGGTCGGTCTCGGCGCCCTCGCGCTTGCCGCCCGGGATGTAGAAGACGTCCTTGCCCTTGGGCCGGGCGCAGAGAATCCTGCCGTTCTCGATCCGCACCCATGCCACCGTGTCGATCAGCACCGACATCACCGCTCCGCCCTGCCCTCGTTCGCCGCGTCCGGAACGCTCATACCGGACGGGCGGGACCCTACCGCCTGCGCGGCAGGGTCCCGGAACGCGGAGGTGGGCGGTGGCGGGCAGCGGCGGGCCGGGCAGGCCGCGGTGGGCCCTCAGGGGCGCCCGCCCTGGCCCATGCGCTCCACCCGGTACACCTGGCGGTGCTTGCGGTCGTCCAGGCCGTCGGCGACCTTCTGGGCCTCGGCCTGTGTGGCATATCTGCCGACGCGGTAGCGGTTGCCGCTGTCGTCCTGCCGTATCACCAGCCACGGGAGCACGGCGCCGCTGTCGCTCATCGTGTCGCTCCCCCGCATGTCGCCCCTCTCTCCACCGGCGTGCACGTCTCTAAGCATCCCCAGGAAACCGCAGTACGCATATGCCCGAGCGTACGCCTGACCTTCACTCAGCGCAGGCGTCTTTACACAAAGAGGTACGCATCCGGCCATGCCGAAGGGGGCGCATCCGCTGGATGCGCCCCCTTCTCGACCTCATCGGCCCTGCTCGCGGCGGAGCGGACCGGCCCGACGGGGCGTCAACTCATCTGACCGGCAAGTGGTAAGCGACCCGGTAGCGATCGGCGGGCACCACGACGTCGGCGGTCTCCACCGCGCGCCCCGAGGCGTAGTACGTACGCCCGATCACGATGACCACATGGCCCGGCACCCCGCCGAGCGCGAGGAGTTCCTCCGCGAGCCCCGGGCGCGCGCCGACCTCCTCGGCCACGTTGTCCACGACGATGTCGATCGCCGCCATCCGGTCGACCACCCCGCAGCCGCCCAGCGGACCCTCCTCAGGGAGCATCACCGGCGTACGCCCGGTGACAGAGAGGGGCTCCCAGGAAGTGGAGAGCATGATCGGTTCTCCCGCCTCCCGGAACACGTAGTGCGTCCGCATGACCCGGTCGCCCGGCTCGATGCCGAGCCGCTCGGCGATCTCGGCGCTCGCCCCCTCCTGCTCGCTGCGGGACTCCCAGGTCCCGCGCACCCCGTCGGCGGTCTGCTCCTGGCGGAACGGGCTGGCGCCCTTCTCGGGGCGGTACCCGGAGCGGGCGATCATGCGGGGGACGGGGCGCTCGCGCACGTACGTACCGGAGCCGGAGCGGCCCTCGACCAGCCCCTCGGCCATCAGGACCTTCCGCGCCTCCAGGGCGACGGTGTCCGATACCCCGTACTCCTCCCGGATGCGGGCCTGCGACGGCAGGCGGGTATGGGGCGGCAGCGCGCCGTTCACGATCTTCTCTCGCAGATCGCTCGCCACGCGCAGATAGGCGGGCTGCTCACCGAAAGTCACAGGCCACTCCCAACAGGTTGACAGTCTGCAACAGCCTGACAACCGTGGGTTGCGCACCGCAAGCATGGGCCAGAGTTTCACTCAATGTGATGACACTGCGGTGGATCATGCATGGATCGGCCACGAGCGCCAGAGCGGTTACCGGCCATTCCCCGCCCCGCACCCACTCCACGCCCACTCCGTGCCCGCACCCGAACGCGCCCCGGACCCGCCCGGGCCCGCCCCGAATCTGCCCCGAATCCCCCCGAACGACACTGCCACCGGCACCACCACCGGCACCGCCGCGGAGACCACCCCCGAGGCCACCGTCGAGACCGTCACCGAGACCACAACTCCCCGCCCCTTGACCGTTTTTGGTCCAGACCAATACCTTCCTGTGCACAGCACGGCTCCCGATCTCCTTCCCGATGTCCTTCCCGCACCGGATCACGCACAGGAACGAGCCTCATGCGTCGAAAGAACCTCTCCCGACTGACCATCGCCGGAGTCGCCCTCGCCCTGGTGGCGGGTGCCGCCCCGGCCGCGACGGCCGGCAGCGACCGCGGCCAGAGCAGCGGCGGCGACCGCTCCAAGGGCCACCACCGCCCCGCCTACAAGAACATCGGCTACTTCACCCAGTGGGGCGTCTACGGGCGCGACTTCCAGGTCAACGACCTCCAGACCAGCGGGTCCGCGGCCAAGCTGACCCACATCAACTACGCCTTCGGCAACGTCAGCGCCGAGGGCAAGTGCTTCACCGGCAACATCGCCGGTCAGGCCGACGCCTGGGCCGACTACGCCCGCCCGCTCGACGCGGCGAACTCGGTGGACGGCGTCGCCGACACCGACACCCAGCCGCTCGCGGGCAACTTCAACCAGCTCCGCAAGCTGAAGGCCAAGAACCCCGGCCTCAAGGTCATGATCTCGCTCGGCGGCTGGAGCTGGTCCACCCACTTCTCCGACTCGGTGCGCACGGCGGCCTCCCGCAAGGCGCTCGTCGCCTCCTGCATCGACCTGTACATCAAGGGCGACCTGCCGGTGGACGGGGCGCGCGGCGGCAAGGGAGCGGCGGCCGGCGTCTTCGACGGGATCGACGTCGACTGGGAGTGGCCCGGCTCACCGGCCAACGAGGGCACGGTCTTCCGCCCGGAGGACAAGAAGAACTTCACCGCGCTGATCAGCGAGTTCCGCAAGCAGCTCGACGCGTACGCGAAGAGCGAGGCGAAGGCCAAGGCGAAGAAGGGCAAGGGCCACGGCCACCACAAGCCGAAGCCCAAGCACTACGACCTGTCGGCGTACGTCCCCGCCAACCCGAAGGCGATCGACGCGGGCTTCGACGTGAAGCGCCTCATGAAGGACTTCGACTTCGTCAACCTTCAGGGCTACGACTACCACGTCTCGGGCGAGAAGAAGACGGCCCAGCAGTCGGCGCTGTACGCGAAGAACGACTTCAGCGTGGACCAGACCGTACGGGACTGGGTGAAGCGCGGCGCCCCCAAGAGCAAGCTTGTGGTGGGCATGCCGACGTACGGGCAGGGCTGGACCGGAGTGAGCGGCGGCGGCAAGGGCCTCGGCCAGCCTGCCACCGGCCCGGCTCCGGCCACCTGGGCGAACGGCTACGAGGACTACAAGGTTCTGAAGAAGCTGGCCCAGTCGGGCACGTTCAAGGTCCACCGGGACACCAAGAACGGCCACGCCTGGCTCTTCGACGGCACCACGCTGTGGACGTACGACGACCCGCAGGTGCTGCGCGCCAAGACCTCGTACATCCGGGACAAGGGCCTGGCCGGTGCGATGTTCTGGTCGCTGGACGGGGACACGGAGGACGGTGAGCTGGTCAGCACGGTCCACCGCGGGCTGAACCGCCGCTAGCGGAAACGGGGTTGGGGCAGCCACGGGTCGTGGCTGCCCCAACCTCACGCGTCACTGGTTCGGTTCAGGTGCTGCGGCCGGTTCAGAAGTGCAGGCCCCAGCTGTTGATCCGGCCGGTGTCATACGTCCAGTTGTCCGTGACCCGGAGCTTCCAGGTGCCGTTGGCGGCGACCGAGGAGGCGTTGACCGTGTACGTGGTCACGATGTCGTCGGCGCTGCCGCCCGAGCCGAACGCCTTCAGGTTGAAGACCGTGCCGTTGGGAGCGACCAGGTCGATCTTCAGGTCACCGATGTAGGTGTGGGAGATGTTGACCGGAACCTTCAGCGCGGCCGGGGCGTTGCCGGTGATCCCGGTGACCGTCACCGGCGACTCGACCGTCGAGTTGTCGCGGATCGGGTAGCTCGTGGTGTTCTCGAACTTCTTGCCCGGGTCCGGGTCCGGCGGGTTGGTGCTGCCGGTGCCGACGTACAGCAGGCGGTTGGGCGAGCCGGTGCCCGGGTTGCCGACGACGCCGGTGGTGGCCGCCGCGACGAGACCGGCGGAGACCTGGGCGGGGGTCGAGCCCGGGTTGTCGGCGAGGTAGATGGCGGCGGCACCGGCGACGTGCGGGCTGGCCATCGACGTACCGGAGATGGTGTTCGTGGCGGTGTCGCTGGAGTTCCACGCCGAGGCGATGGAGGAACCGGGCGCGAAGAGGTCCACGACCGCACCGAAGTTGGAGAAGCTGGAGCGGGCGTCGGTGTTGGTCGTCGAGCCGACCGTGATGGCGTCGGCGACGCGCGCGGGGGACTTCGTGTTCGCGTTGGTCGACTCGTTGCCCGCCGCGACGGCGTAGGTGATGCCCGAGTTGATGGACCGCTGCACGGCCGCGTCGAGGACCGAGTCCGCGCCACCGCCGAGGCTCATGTTGGCGACGGCGGGCTTCACGGCGTTGGCCGTCACCCAGTCGATACCGGCGACGACCTGCGCGGTGGTGCCGGAGCCCTGGTTGTTGAGCACCCGGACGCCGACGATCTTCGCCTTCTTGGCGACCCCGTAGGCGGTGCCCGCGACAGTGCCCGCCACGTGGGTGCCGTGGCCGTGGCCGTCCTGCGCGACGTTGTCGTTGTCGATGGCGTCATAGCCGTTGAAGGCCCGGCCGCCGAAGTCGCTGTGGCTGATCCGCACCCCGGTGTCGATGACGTACGCGGTGACGCCCTCACCGGCCTTGTCGGGGTAGGTGTAGCGCTGGTCCAGCGGAAGGTTCCGCTGGTCGATGCGGTCCAGACCCCAGGACGGCGGGTTGGTCTGGGTGGCGTCGATCGTGAAGATACGGTTCTGCGAGACGGACGCGACGGCCGGGTCGGCGGCGAACCTCTTGGCCTCCGCGGCGGTGGCCTCGACCTCGTAGCCGTTGAGCGCCGCACGGTAGGTGCGCTCGATGCTCGCGCCGTACTTCTTCGCCAGGGCCTTGCCCTTGGCGGAGTCGGACTTCGCGGCGGAGTCCTTCAGCGTGACGATGTAGCTGCCGCTGACGGTGTCCGGGGCGCCCGCGTTCAGGATCACGCCTTCGGGTGCGCGGTCGGCCGCGGTCGCCGGGAGGGTACCGGCGGTGGCGAGGGCGACGGCGGCTGCGGTGGCTATGACGGTCGCCGCGGCAAGTCTTCGACGTGCATGGGGGGTGTGACGCATCACTGACATGTGAGGGGTCCTCCTCATAGGCGGTGCGCTGGTGGGGGGTGGTGCCGGAGCCGCGCGAGACTCCCGGCAGGGGCATGACAAATCAACCGTCCGAACGCCACGCTTTCTGCGTCGTCCGTGACCGGCATGCCCTGCTGCCAGCGAAAGATTGACCGATCCATGGCAAACCCACAAGGGTGCGTCGAGCCATGCCATACGCCCGCCATTCATCTGCCATATGCCTGACATCCGGCGGACGACGATCGTCCGGCACCGTGCCCGTGGCGGAACCCGCTCCCCCACTTCCGCCCCTGACCTGGCGCTGTCCGGTCGGCCGGAGAGCGGAGGCCCGGGCCCCGCGGCGGCCCGCCGGGCCCGCCCTGAACGCGCTTTCCGGGCGGGCCGATTCACCTGGACGTTACGAAGAGATCCTGAGAACCGCTCTGCTTTTCCGCTCACGCTCGCGCTTCTGGTCGTACTCGCGCCCCTTGCTCGCGCTTCTGCTCGTGCTCGTGCTCCTTGAGGTACGCGTCGAGCTTCGCGGAGCCGGTCAGCAGGGCCCGGCCACGGGTGGCGAGCCGGGAGCGCCAGTCGCCGAGAGCCGCCTCCAGGGGAGCGAGCCCGCCGGCCGCCCGGACCTGGTCGACAAGCGGGGCGATCTGCTCCAGGAGGTAGCCCCCGCGCCGGAGTTGATGGACCAGCCGGGCGTCCCGCACCTCGGCCTCACCGTACACGCGGTACCCGGTCAGCGGATCACGGCGGGGCCGGACCAGCCCGGCGGCCTCCCACTTGCGCAGGGTGGCGGGCCGGATGGAGAGCCGGTCGGCCAGGGGGCCGATGAAGGTGGGGGCCGCCGCTCGGCCGGGGGTCTGGCCTGGGCCATGGTCGGGGGCCTGGCCAGGACCCTGACCGGGGGCCTGGCCAGGGGCCTGGCCGGGGCTCCGGCCGGGGCCGCCCGGGGGTTCCGGTGCGCCGGGCCCCAGGTCGCGCAGCGCGTTCTCCACCGCCGACAGAGTGCGCCGGTCCTCCAGAAGCTGGGCGTGGCTCTCGTCGATGAGCCGGAACGCTTCCTCGGCCGCGCCCCGGTTCACCGCCCGCATGATGCCCGTCGCCGTCGGGTGGCCGTGGCCGGGGAGAAGGGCGAGGAACGTATCCAGGGCCTGGGCGTGCAGCGGGGAGTAGGTGCGGTAGCCGCTCTCCGTGCGCGCGGCGGCGGGGAGGATTCCGGCCTCCTCGTAGTTCCGTACGGCCTGGGTGGAGAGGCCGTGCGGACGGGCCAGATCGACCGGCCGGAGCCGTACCCATGGTTGAAGGTTTTCCCCTGCACTTCCCATGTTTCACGGCACCTCTGCGTAAAAGTCTCCATCGAGAGTTCAACGATACCGTTGAAGGCATGGTCACCGACATCGCGCACCTCACCCATGCCGTCGAAGCCTCCGCCGTGATGAAGCTGCTCCCGGCCCGACCCCATGTCCTCGCCCTGGGCGAGCCCACCCACGGCGAGGACACGTTGCTCGACGTACGCAACGAACTCTTCCGGCAACTCGTGGAGCAGGAGGGGTACCGGACGATCGCCGTCGAGAGCGACTGCCTGGCGGGCCTGCTCGTGGACACGTACGTCACCACGGGTGCCGGCACCTTGGACGAGGCCATGGCACACGGGTTCAGCCATGGGTTCGGCGCCTCCGCCGCCAACCGCGAACTCGTGCGCTGGGCAAGGGAGTACAACACCGGCCGCCCCGCCGCCGACCAGCTCCGCTTCGCCGGTTTCGACGCCCCGCTGGAGATGACGGGCGCCGCGAGCCCCCGGCAGGCGCTCACCGCCCTGCACACCTTCCTCACCTCCTGGCCGGACGCGGACGGCCTCGCGGACGGCCCCACCGGCAGCCTCCTGCCCTGCACCGCCGAGACGCTCGACGAGCTGCTCGGCGCGGACGACCGGTGGACCGGACCGGCCGCGCTGATGGACCCGTCCCGTTCCTGCGGCCGCTCCCCCGAGGCCGTACAACTCGCCCTCATCGCCCACGACTTGGTTTCCCTGCTCGATGAGCGGGCACCGCGTCTGATCGCGGCGGCCGGTCGGGAGGACTGGGACCGCGCCCGCCTCCACGGCCGCACCGCCACCGGTCTGCTGAGCTACCACGCCTGGCTGGCCGACACCACGCCCGCCCGGATGACCCGGCTGGTCTCCGTCCGGGACCGGATGATGGCCGAGAACCTCCTCGCCCTCGCCGCACGCGGCCCGGTCCTGGCCTTCGCCCACAACGCCCACCTCCAGCGAGAGAAGAGTTCGATGCGGATGGGCGGTGAGCGGCTGGAGTGGTGGAGCGCCGGATCGATCGTGAGCGCGCACCTGGGTCCGGCGTACGCCTTCCTCCCCACGGCCCTCGGCACGATCCGGCACCAAGGGGTGGACACCCCGCCGCCGGAGACGGTGGAGGGCCTCCTGTACGCGCTGCCGGAGGACCGTTTCCTCATCGACGCCCGCCGTCTGGCCGCCACCCTGGGCGATCCGCTGCCCGCGCCCCGTGTCTCGCCCTGGTTCGGCTACTTCGGCCTGGACCCGGCGCACCTGAAGGAGGCGGACGGGCTGGTCTTCGTCAGGGACGTACGGGGCTGAGAGTCGCATCGGGGGCTCAAGGCGTCGGCAGGGCCATCCGGCGGGCGTGTTCACGCCACCTTCGTACGGGCGGGCGTGCCGTACCACCCGGCTCCGCGGCCGTCTCCCTACCTTCGTACCGTGAGCCTCTCGCGCATCTCCGTCCTCGCCTCCCTGGTCGCGGCCGCCCTGATCGCACCGCTGCCGCCCCTCCCCCACGCCGTCGCCGCCACTCCTGCGCCACCACCGTCCTCCGCCGTCCCCGCCTGCGGCCGGGCGGACGGCGAGGACCCCGGCTGGGCACTGACCTCCACCCGCTTCGGGGAGGCCGACGGCTACGACCCGTACGTGGGGAACGGCTACCTCGGCCACCGTGTCCCCGCCGCGGGCACCGGTTACGCGGCGACCGGTGAGGAGACCGGCTGGCCCCTCTACACGCCCCGCTACGACGGCGCGTTCGTCTCCGGTCTCTACGCGCGGGACAAGGCCGTCTCCGAGGGCCGCGAGGTGATCGCCGCGCTGCCGAGCTGGACGACGGTCGAGGTGGGGGTCGGCAACGAGAAGTTCGGCGCGGACACCCCAGCCGGACGCATCTCGCACTACCGGCAGACGGTCTTCCTCAGCTGCGGTCTCGTCCGCACCTCACTGCGGTGGACGACGGCGGACGGCCGGGCCACGGACCTGACCTACGAGGTCCTGGCTGACCGCTCCGACGTGCACACCGGAGCCGTACGCCTGCGGATGACCCCGCGCTGGAGCGGTACGGCGACGGTCACCGGCCGACTGGACGAGCGGGGCGCGCGCCGGATCACGCTGCGCAGGGACGGCACGTTCAGGACGCTCGGGACCGGCGTGGAGGGGGCGGTGGCGCAGGCGATGCGGCACAGTTCAGGGGTCGTGGAGACGCTGCGCCCCGAGTCGCGTACGGCCCCGAAGCCGACGCCGGTACGGGAGGGGAGGACGTACACGTTCGAGAAGTACGTCGGCGTCGACACCGCCCTCACCTCGCCCACCCCCGCCGAGGACGCCCGCGAGGCCGCCCACCGCGCGGCCCGGCGCGGCTGGGACCGGGTCTTCGCGGCGAACGAGCGGGCGTGGCGCGAGGCGTGGTCGGCCGATGTGGTGGTCAACGGCCGCCCGGAGCTGCAACGGTGGCTGCGCTCGGCCCAGTACGGGCTGCTCGCCAACACCCGCCGAGGCTCCTCCGACAGCATCGCCCCAGCGGGCCTGACCAGCGACAACTACGCGGGCATGATCTTCTGGGACGCCGAGACATGGATGTTCCCCGGGCTGCTCGCCACCCGCCCCGAACTGGCCCGTTCGGTCGTCGAATACCGCTACCGCACCCGGGACGCGGCCCGCGCGAACGCCGAGAAGTACGGCCACCGGGGCCTGTTCTACCCCTGGACCAGCGCGAGCCGGGGCCGGATGGACTCCGAGTGCCAGAGCTGGGACCCGCCGCACTGCCTGACGCAGAACCACCTCCAGGGCGATGTCTCGCTGGCCGTCTGGCAGTACTACCTCGCCACCGGCGACCGCGACTGGCTGGCGGCGCGGGGCTGGCCGCTGCTGCGCGGGATCGCGGAGTTCTGGGAGTCCCGCGCCACGGCGAACGCGGACGGCAGCTACTCCGTCAGGAACGTGGCCGGGCCCGACGAGTACAGCAACGGGGTGGACGACGCCGTCTTCACCAACGCCGTCGCCGCCACCGCCCTCCGCAACGCGACCCGGGCGGCCCAACTCCTGGGCCACCGGCCGCCCGTGGCCTGGAACCGGGTGGCGGACGGACTCCGTATCCCGTACGACGCGGAGCGGAAGGTCTTCCTCCAGTACGCGGGCTACAACGGCTCGACCATCAAGCAGGCGGACACCGTGCTGCTGATGTACCCGCTGGAATGGCCGATGGAGCCCGGCGCGGCCGCCGCCACGCTCGACTACTACGCGGCCCGCACCGATCCGGACGGCCCGGCGATGACGGACTCCGTGCACGCGGTCGTCGCGGCGGAGACCGGAGAGCCGGGCTGCTCGACGTACACGTATCTCCAGCGCGCGGTCCGGCCGTTCATGCGGGGCCCCTACGACCTGTTCTCCGAGGCGCGCGGCGAGAAGTCCGGTGCCGAGGACCCGCTGTCGGGCTTCCCGGCCGAGGACTTCCTGACCGGGAAGGGCGGGCTCCTCCAGGTCTTCACGCACGGCCTGACGGGGCTGAGGCTCCGTGAGGACGGCGTGCGCCTGGACCCGCTGCTGCCGCCCCAGCTGCACGAGGGCGTCACGCTGAAGGGGCTGCGGTACCGGGATGCCACGTACGAGGTCGAGATCGGCGCCCGGACGAGCACGGTCCGCCTGACGTCGGGCGCGCCGTTCACGGTCCACACGGCGGCGGGCCCGCGCCGCCTGACCTCGGCGCTGGTGCTCCCCACCCGCCGCCCGGACCTGACCCCGACGGCGGACGCGGCGCGCTGCCGCCCGGTGACGGCCACGTCCGAGGCCCCGGGCCTGTACGCGGAGGCGGCGGTGGACGGCTCCCCGGCGACATCCTGGTCACCGGACGGGGCGACGGGGTCCCTGACGGTGGACCTGGGCCCGCACCCGCTCCGGGTCACAGCGGTGACCCCGCGCTGGAGCGACCCCGCCCCCGCCTCGTCCACCGTGGAGACCTCGGTCGACGGCCGCTTCTGGCGCCCGTTCCTGCCGGGGGACACGGCACGCAAGGTCCGGGTGACGGTGCGGGCGGAGGACCCGGAGAAGCCGACGGGGATCGCGGAGCTGGGGGTGGCGGCGGGGCGGTAGGCGGGGACTCAGGCCACCGGGGCGGAGCGGAAGTACAGGTCGCCCTTCTCGATCAGATGGGCGGCGTACGCGAGCCCCACCATCGGCTTGCCCTGGTAGTAGCCCGCGTAGCCGTTCGCGGCGTCCACGACGACGGGCCGGGCGAAGCAGCCGAACTGGTTACGCTGCTTCTCCTCGGCCCAGGCCATGGCCGCCGGGTCCACCCGGTCGCTGACGAGCACGGGGAAGACGGCCAGCCCGGTCTGGAACCCCACGGGCAGCCCGCCCTTGTTGGTCTTGGCGTAGCGCAGCGCCTGGGCCGTGAAGCCCTCGACGGTCTGCACCGTGATCTCGGGGACGGCGGTGGCGACGGTGAACAGGTGCAGCTTGGTGGCCGCCCAGCGCATCCGGAAGTCGGCCCGCCGCCCGATCAGCACGGGGGAACCGCCCCACTGCTCCCAGCGGGGCCCGCATCCGTCGGCGGCGAGCTGCCGTTCCACCGTGCCCAGGTACGTACGTATCGACTCTTCGCTCATGCAGGCATTCTCGGCCATCCGGGGTGCGGGTCCGGCCACGGGGGGCAGCACAGCGCTCAGGGGGTTCGGCCCGGGTGGCACTCAGGTGGGTGCGGGCTGCCCGCCTCTGTCCCTCGGATCAGCTCTCCATCCCGGAGTCGACCTCCGCAGACAGCTGGTCCAGGAGCGGCTCGACGCTGTCAAACTTCCATCCGCACATCTCACTGAGAAAATCCTGCAGATTCTGCTGCACGATCTGCTCTCGATGGCGAAGGAACTCCACAACTTTCCCCGAGGCAAGAAGCTGAGCCATTCCCCTGTTCACAGCATGAGAGGCGAGGACCAATTCCCACTCGACATCGCCCAGGTGAATCGGCTGATTGGAAATCAGACTGTCGATCTCGTTCGCAGGATATTTCTCCGAGCTCAGGATCAGCCGGTTACTGGCAGAGAGACGTTGACTGCTTCCCACATTCCTGGGATTAATAATGTAGTTGATGGCCGAGGCTGCCGTGTTGGAGTCTCCGATCACACGAGCCAGGCGCGGCTGCTCAATGGTGTCTCCGGTCAGAAAGTCACGCGGACCGAGAGCCCACAGAGAACAGAGGATAATCTTCCCGGCCCCCTCGTTGGTCCGCAGGCGAGCAGCGTTCGGCATGGCATGCTCGGACCGCTCCACGACGTCGATGAGACCACGAAGGGACTCCTCCGTCGAGTGGGGAAGGATCTTGTAGGTTTGCGCCTTCATCGCACCGGTAGCACTTCCGCGGAAAATGTACGGCCCCACTACAGCAGCCCGCCAGAACCAGCTGCGTAGTACCTCTAGACCGCCTGGCCCCGGGTCAGGGTGATGGGCGAAGAACCGTGCCAAAACCACCAGGAGGAACCTGTACGGCAGAAGATGGAAATGAGGAACGCCAGCCTTCTCCTGCACGAATTTGACAGCCTGGAGCAGAGCCTCCTCCCCCGCCTTGAAGGCGGCGTCCCGCCCCTCCTTCCCGTCATCGAACTCATGGTGGATGTCACGCGTCACATCGGGGCCACGCCTCGCAAGGATGGCCCTCAGGATGGTGTCGTCATCAATGGTCCCGAACTGCCTCTCAACGTTGATCCCCTGGCCGATCCTCTCGATGGTCAGAGTTTCATCCTGCTTCGATTCTTCGCCGGCATACAGGGCCGAGAACACCTCAGCACGCTTGAGCCTCTTTCCGTAGTTGTTCATTCGGTCGAAGATCTCTTGCAGAGCGTCCGGGCTGCCTTGCTTGACAACGTATGCAGGGATGGGGAATTGACGCAGCCGCTTGGTCACACTCGTCGCATCGTCAAGGTGCTGCGCAATCTCGGGGTACCTGGCGAACCACTTCAAGATTTGCTGAAGATCAAAGACAATCGGGAGTGGAATAACCATTGGGTCAGCAGTCGGCGGCGACGAGATGAATTTTCCGTTCTTCAGGTTGTATGAAAGGGCGAATTTCTGATCTGACTGCCCCGACGGATGCAGCGCGTTAGCCAGGGCTGTAATTCGCTGTTGCCCGTCGACAACCCATTGAGCCGCATCCGTGGCAGGGGCATCGAAATGCAGGGCACCGAGAGTCACCTGCTGCTGGACAGCAGGGCGCTCCCACAGCAGCAAGCTGCCGACCGGGTACCCCTTGACGATGCTGTCGAACAGGCGTCGAACATCCTCGCGCGCCCACCTGAACCCTCGTTGAAAGTGCGGTACACGGATCTCGCCGTTCCACGCGGCCGCCACAAGGGCCTCAACATCGAAAGTCGCAGCCGTAGGCTTCTCTTTCAGACTGGACATACCTGATTCCCCTCAACACTGCACGGCGCGACGCATACGAACGAACCCTCAAGCGAGCAGCTCACACGGCGCAGGGGAGCAAGTTCCCAGAGATTTGCCAGGTTGACTGAAAATAGCCGCTTTATGTCCTGTACCTCAGCTCCGCAGCTGTCCGGCCTTACGCCGACCACTCGCCGTTCGGCCCTGTCGCCCGCCCCTGTCCCCTTCCAGGACCGCACTGCGGATCGGGCAGACCCGGCGGGCCTGGCCGTCGCCTCCGGCCACACCCTCAGCCGTCTCGGGTCTGTCCCCGGCCCGGGAGCTGGGCCTCCCCCACGGCCTCGGCCTCCGCCTTCGCGTCGCTCACCGCTGCCGCGGCCTGCTTCGCGACCTCGTTGGCCGCCGCCGCGGCGTCCAGGGCGAGCGTCGGGTCCGCGTCGAGCTCCGGAGTCCCGGCGGCCCCGGCAGTCCCGGCCTCGGCGGGTTCCTCCTCGCGCTGCGCGGTCGCTTCCGGGGGAAGGCCCATCGCCGACCGGTCGCCGAACGCGCTGGTGACGGCCCGGACCGCTTCGGTCAGCTCGCCCGGGATCACCCAGAACGTGTTGTTGTCGCTCTTCGCCAGGTCCGGGAGCGTTTCCAGGTACTTGTAGGCCAGGACCTTCGCGTCGGCGTTGTTGCGGTGGACGGACTGGAAGACGAGCTCCACCGCCTTCGCCTCGCCGTCCGCCCGCAGGATCATGGCCTGCTGGGTGCCCTGGGCCTCCAGGATGTCCTTCTGCTTCGTACCCTCGGCGGTGAGGATCTTGGCCTGCCGCTCCCCCTCCGCGTGCAGGATGGCCGCGCGCTTGTCACGCTCGGCCCGCATCTGCTTCTCCATCGCCTCTTTGATGGTGTTCGGGGGATCGATGGCCTTGATCTCCACCCGGTTGACCCGGATACCCCACTTGCCGGTCGCGTCGTCGAGGACGGCACGGAGCCGGGCGTTGATCTCCTCACGCGAGGTGAGCGTCCCCTCCAGGTCCATGGAGCCGATGACGTTGCGCAAGGTGGTCACGGTGAGCTGATCGATCGCCTGGAGATAGTCGGCGACCTCGTAGGCCGCCGCCCGGGGATCGGTGATCTGGTAATAGAGCACGGTGTCGATGTTGACCACGAGGTTGTCCTCGGTGATCACCGGCTTGGGCTCGGACGAATACACCTGCTCACGCACGTCGAGCTTGGTGTTGACCCGGTCCGCCACCGGCAGGACGAAGTTCAGGCCGGGTTGCAGCGTCCGGCGGTACCGGCCGAACCGTTCGATGTTGTAACGGCGCGCCTGCGGAACGATCCGCACGGTGGCGGCCACGAGAAAGACGACGACGATCGCCGCCACAAGAATCGGGATCACAACCGCATCCATACTTCCTCCCTCTTCCTCCGCCGCCTTGCTCCCGCTGCGTGTTCAGCCGTTCACGGAAGAAGCTCGCGGGGATACACGACAGCTGTGGCGCCCTCGATCTCCATGACGTCCACCAGCGCTCCCACCGGGATCACATGGCTCTCGTCGAGCGCCCGGGCGGACCATTCCTCACCGGAGACCTTGACCAGGCCGTGGGTGGCGGTGACCTCCTGCATGACCTCCGCCCGCTTGCCGATCAGCGCGTCGCTGCCCTCGTGGACGAGGGGCGCCTGTGCCATGTGCCGCAGGGCGACGGGGCGGACGATGGCGAGACCGGCGACCGCCGCCAGTCCGAGCGCCACGAGCTGGCCGAGCAGCCCGACCCCCACACCGGCCACCACGGCGGCCACCAGTGCGGCGCCGGCCAGCAGCCCGAAGACCAGCGTCAGGGTGAAGAACTCCGCAGCGCCCAGCGCCGCGGCGGCCAGCAACCATACGAGCCACGGCATCGAATCAGCCTCCCCAAGGGGACTTATCCACCAATCTACCCGCCAGACCCCGAACAGAACCCGCTCGTCCCGCCCGAACTGCGATCGGATAGCGTCCTCGGCCTGATCGGCGAGAAAGATCAACGGGGGAAGGCAGCACGGTGCGAAGCATGCGATACATACGGAACCGGGCGGCCGGGGCGGCGCTCGTCCTGGCGCTCACCGCCGGCGGGCTCATCTGGGGGTTCGGCCTCCGGGACGACGGCCCGGCGCGGGTCCCGGCCGACACCTGCCGGGGATCGCTGGCGGCCGAGGAGGCCGCCGCGTTCTTCGGCGGGGCCGAGCTGGCCTTCAAGGGCCACACCGCGGACTGGACGGGCCAGGCGACCGAGTACTGCGCGGCATGGGCCCATGGCGAGAGGTCCGAGGAGTCCGAGGAGCTCGAGAAGTTCGAGGGCGTCCAGCTCAAACTGAACATTCGTCCGTCGGCGGCACACCGTGCCAGCGGCGCGGCGGAGGATGCCTCGGCGTCCCCCATCGGATTCGGCTGGAACGGCTCGTTCTCGACCTCCGGGCTCACGCCCGATGCGGCGGTGCTCGTCGACTGCGCTCCGCTGCCCGGCAAGGGGCTCCTCGTCCTGGCCTCCGCGCGCCAGGACGTCAAGGAGCTCTCCGACGAGCAGCTCCTCCAACTGGCCCGGTTCACCACCGAGTCGGCCCGCCGCGCGGCGAAGCGCTTCGACTGTGAGGGGGCCCTCGGGCAGCGCCCCTCGGCCGTCGACCGCACCCGGTGGACGACGCGCCCCGCCGCCCGGGCGACCGGAACCTGCCGTGACGTCGTCGGCCCACGGGACGCGGAGCGGCTGGGGCTGACGACGGCCGCGGAGAAGCCCGCCGGACGGGCGCTCACCGAGGAGTGCTCCCTGCGGGGACCGGAAAGGGGCGAGGGCCACCACGTCCGTCTGCGCGCGTACTACGGGCCCTCCGCCGAGCAGGAAAAGTACCTGGACGGCCGCTACCCCGGCAGCGTGCTCGGCGCGGTCGTGCGGGCGCGCTCCTGCGGGGGAGCCCTGGATACGGCGTACTACAAGTTCGAGGAGTTCCCGAGGCCGGATGCCGGGAAGGGCGTACGGAGCAGGGTCGGCGGCAAGGACGCGCAACGGCTGCTGACGGCCTTCGCCGCCGCTTCCGGGGCCCGGCACGGCTGTGCTGTGACCTGAGCGGTGGGGTGGCCCTGTGGCCTGAACCGTACGGTCGGCAGAAGCCCGGCACCTCCACCGCCCCGGCCGGGTCCGGGAGTTCGGGGAGGTGCCGGGCGAGGTGCCGGGTGCCGAACGGGTCAGCCCGTGGGCTTCGTACCCCGGCAGATCTCCAGCAGCGCCAGGGCGATGGCGGTGCCCGGGCGGCCGAAGCTCTGCGTGTAGGGCGTGATGACCCGCGTCTCACGGGCGAGGTCGGTACGCCGGCCGCCCCCGGCGATCCTGGCCCGCTGGATCGCCCGGGAGAGTTCGCCGCGGCGCGCCACCAGGGCCCGGATCTCCGCGTCGACGAGGTCGATGTCGGCGCGGAGTACGGTCACGTCGGAGGCGACGGGTGCGGTCACATCGGAAGTGACGGGTGCGGTCACGTCCGAGGTGACGGGTGCGGCCACGTCCGAGGTGACGGCCTCTTCGTCGCGTACGGGCATCAGGGGCCCCAGGTGTTGCCGTTGGGGCTGACGATGACGACGTCGCCGAGGCCGAAGAGCTTGAGGGTGCTGGCGACGAGCCCGGCCGCCGCACCGGTGACGCCTGCGGCCGTCCTCCCCTGTGCCGCACCCTGGGCGGGCTCCGCCGCCATGGCCGTCGACGCGGACGCGGTGGCCGCGAGGGCGACCAGGGCCACGGTGGCGATACGGCGGGCGACGGGCTTGGCGGTGTGCCGGGTGCGGCGCTGGACGCAGATACGCATGGTGGTGGTGTCCCCCTAGAACATTCACGGTGCTGGTCGTTCCTGCTTGACGTCGGCGAGTCTTGCATTCACCGACTGCCTCGTCAGCATCACTGAGTGTCAGCCTCCTGTGATGGCAACTCCTTGTCATGCGCGCCCGCTCCGAGTCGTTCCATCGCGCTCAGCAGGGAGGTGGCCGGTGTCCAGTCGACCGACGCCCCGGCGGCCGGAGGCAGAGCCCGGGCCAGGAGGCGCACCGCCGCCGCCTCGGTGCGGGCGCCGTCCGGGTGGCCGAGAAAGAGGGCCAGCCGGGTGCCGCCGTCGGGCGCGGCGGCCACATGGACGTGCTCCAACTGGTCTTCGGGGGAGGCAAGGTCACGGATGCGCTGGTCAAGGTCCGTTCCGCCGGAAAGGGAGCCGGCGGGCACGGTCGCCGTCACGAGGAACATGGTGGGGCCTCCACGAACTTCCTGTGAACCGATCCGCGTACCCCTGAGTAGGCTTGCAGTCGATCCAACTGGGCTGGGATAGTCAGGGCGATCCGGCGACTCCGCATAAAGCGCCGGTAGGGGGCCTCTGGGGGGAGGAGCGCATCAATGGGGCAACTAGGTCTGGATTCAGACGCAGAAGCCGTCTATCGCATCCTGTTGAAACTGCCGAAAGCGGGCGTATCGGAGATCGCCGACGGTCTCGGCTGGCCCGTCGCGCGCGCCCGGGCCACGCTGGACCGACTCGCCGAGCTCACACTCGTAAGGAACTCCTCCGAGGAGCCGGACAAAGTGCGCCTGGTCAACCCGGAGTTCGGGCTGTCCGGGCTGCTGCACCGGCAGGAGCAGGAGCTCGCACGGCATCAACAGGCGGTGGCCACTTCCCGGTTGGCCATCACGCAGATGCTCACCGAGTACGAGAGCAGTCCGACGGCGCGGACCGACGAGGTGCGCAGATACACGGGGCTCGACGCGATCAACTCGCAGATCGAGCGGTTGTCGTACGGGGCGGAGAGCTCCATCGAGGTGTTCGCACCGCGCGGCGCCCAGCCGCTGGCGGCCCTGAAGGCCGCCCGGCCGCTGGACCAGGGAGCCGTCGAACGCGGCGTCCAGGTGCGGTACATCTACCTGGACTCGATCCGCAACGATCCGCCGACGCTGAACTACGCGCGCTGGCTCCAGGACATCGGCGGTGAGGTGCGGGTCCTGCCGCAACTGCCGCTGCGCATGATCATTTACGATCGCCGCGCGGCCATCGTGCCCATCGACCCCGAGGCGTCCCTGCTCGGGGTGATGGTCCTCCAGGGCGCCGGAGTCGTCACCGCGCTGGTCTCGCTCTTCCAGCAGATCTGGGAGCAGTCCCAGCCGATCGGCGAGGCCAGGGAGGCGACGCCGGACGGGCTCACCCCGCAGGAACAGGCCGTGCTGGACCTGCTCTTCGACGGCCACACCGACGATGTCGTCGCCCGCAAGCTCGGCGTCTCGGTGCGTACGGGGCGGCGCATCACCGCCGATCTGCTGGCCCGCCTGGGCGCCCGCAGCCGCTTCCAGGCCGGGGCACTGGCCATGGAGCGCGGCTGGCTGGGCCCCGGTACGGCGGACACGGCGGCGGTGGGCGGCGCGACGGTCAACGGCGTCGCAGCGGTCAGCGGCGCCGCCGCGGTCGGCGCCGCTCCTGTCGTCGCCGGTGGCGGCTGACCGCGCGGCGCCCGGAGAACCCGGAAGGAACGGGGCGGCGGTCACGCTGTCCATGCGGCTCACACCGTAGGCACGGGGACACCCTGAGGTGCGTTCACCGCGTCGGGTACGGGCAGGCCCGCGAGCGCCAGCAGGACCGACTCGGCGGCCTGCGTACCCGCCCGGTCCTGCGCCTCGGGCGTGCTCGCGCCCAGATGCGGTGTGCCGATCACGTTGTCCAGCCCGAACAGGGGCGAGTCCGTGCACGGTTCGTGCGCGTACACGTCCAGCGCGGCCCCCGCGACGCGGCCCTCCTTGAGGGCCGCGTACAGCGCCGCCTCGTCGACGATGCCGCCGCGCGCCGCGTTCACCAGGCGCAGGTCGGGGCGGACCCGCTGGAGGGCGTCGAAGCCGATGAGGCCCCGGGTCTGCTCCGTCAGCGGCAGATGGACCGTCAGGAACTGCGAGCGGGACAGCAGTTCGTCCACATCGGTGAGACGCACGCCGAGCGTCCGGGCGTGGGCCTGACTCGCGTACGGGTCGTACGCGATGACCTCCATGTCGAAGGCGGCGAGTCGGCGCGCCACGAGCGAGCCGATCCGGCCGAGGCCGAGCACGCCGAGCGTCTTGCCCGCCAGCTCCACCCCGCTGTACGCGCCGCGCTCCCAGCGGCCCTCCTTGAGGGCGGCGTGCGCCTGCGGGACATGGCGGGCGAGCGCCAGGAGCAGCGCCACGGCGTGCTCGGCGGCGCTGACGACGTTGGACGCGGGAGCGTTGGCCACGAGCACGCCCGCCGCCGTGGCCGCCGCCACGTCCACGTTGTCCAGTCCGACCCCCGCCCGCGCGACGGCCCTGAGCCGGGGCGCCGAGGCGAGGGCCTCCGCGTCGATGCGGGTGGCGGAGCGTACGAGGACGGCGTCGGCATCGGCGAGCGCGGCCAGCAGCGCGGTCCGGTCGGTGCCGTCGACCTGCCGCACCTCCACCGCACCGTCCCGGGTGAGCACGGCCCTCGCGCCGGGGCTGAGCGCGTCGGCGATCAGAGCGACGTACTGAGTCATGAGGTGGGCTGCCCTTCCGAGGTGGTCGTGTACGGCGAAGCGGACGCACCCGCGTGGGCGGGTACGGGGACGGGGGTACGGGACGACAGGGGCGCGGCCGGGCGGGGCGCGGGCGTACCGGGTCCATCCGGGCGCGCCGTCGTGAGCAGGGCCGTGCCGTCGTGGTGGGTCAGCCGGACCGGGGCCCCGACGGAGGCGAGCGCGGCGCGGTGGCCCGTACCCGCGTCGAGGTCGTACAGCCGCAGCGGCAGCCGGGGGCGCCCGGGCCCCGACCAGGACAGCAGCCGGGGCGCGGTGTCGGGAGCGGTGACGTGCAGCAGCGCCGGCGGTACGGCGAGGCCGTCGCCGGTCGCCTTGAGCAGGGCTTCCTTGCGGGTCCAGTAGCGGATGAATCCGGCGGTCCGCTCGGCGGCGGGGAGCGCGGCGAGGGAGGCGCGTTCCGGTGGGGCGAGGGCCTTCTCGACCGTCTCCGGCGCGTGCGGGGCGACCTCCTCGACGTCCACGCCGATGTCGGTGGAGTGCGCGAGGGCGACGATCACCCGGGCGCCGGAGTGCGACAGGGAGAGCCGCAGCGGGGCGGGCGGGCGCGGTTTGCCGTGCGTGGCGTCGCCGCAGTGCTTGCACTCCACCGTCAGCTTCAATTCCCTTACGGAGATATTGAGTTGGGCCGCAATAACGGTTCTGGCGAGCGCGTGGGCGCCGACGTACAGGGATCGGGCCGCCGGGTGGCGGAGCCGGTCGGCGCGGGCGCGCTCGCGGTCGTCCAGCAGGGTGCGCAGCCACGGGTCGTCCCGGCCGGACGCCCACCACAGCTGGCAGTCCCCGCGCCGCAGCGCGGGGACCACCGGCCGTGGTGCCACGGTCACAGCCCGCCGTCCACGGGCAGAACAGCTCCGGTGATGTAGGAGGCGCGGGGGGAGGCCAGGTAGGCGACGGCGTCGGCGACCTCGGCCGCCAGCCCGGCCCGGCCCAGCGCCGTCCGTCCGGCGACCTCCTCCTTGATGCCGTCGCCGAGCACCGCCGACATGTCGGTGTCGATCAGGCCGGGTGCCACCGCGTTGACCCGGACGCCCCGGCGGCCGACCTCCTTGGCCAGCGAGCGCGAGAAGGCGACGATCCCGGCCTTGGAGGCGGCGTAGTTGGTCTGCCCGGCGTTGCCCAGCAGGCCCGACACGGAGGCCAGGGTGACGATGGCACCGGCCCGCCGCTTCAGCATCGGATACACGACGGCCCGGCAGACGTGGTAGACGCCGTCCAGGTTGGTGTCGAGGACCTCGTGCCACTCGGTGTCGGACATCATCAGCAGCGGTTTGTCGCGGGTGATGCCCGCCGAGGTGACGGCCACCGCGACGGGCCCGAACTCTTCCTCGGTACGGGTCACCCAGCCACGTACACCCTCGGCGTCGGTGACATCGACCCGTGCGGCGAACGCGCGGGCGCCGAGAGCGGTCAGCTCCTTCTCCAGGAGCGCGGCGGCCTGTTCGTCGCCGCGGAAGCAGAAGGAGATGTCGTATCCCTCCTCGGCGAGCCGCAGGGCGACGGCCCGGCCGATCCCCCGCGATCCGCCGCTGATGAGCGCGACGGGACGGGTCACGGGGAGGTCCGGGGTGCCGCCCGTGTCACTGCCTGTGCGGTGCTCGGTGTCACTCATCGGGCGTCGATCTCCTCTGCCGTCGTCGGGGCGGCGGACACGTTGCCGGTGGTGGGCACGTCACCGGCAGCGGGCGCGCCCCCGGCGGTAGGTGCGTTCCCGGCGGCGGGCGGTGTGCCGTCCGTGAGGAGGCGCAGCACCGCGCAGCCCACATAGCCGTCGGGGTCCGTCGTCGTGACGAGGGCGATCCGGCCGGGCTCGCCCGGCTCCGACAGCAGGGCCGCGAGCTGGAAGGCCCCGGTGGCCGCTGCCGTCTCCCCCAACAGCGCGGTGGTCGCGACCCGTTCGCGTACCTCCGCACCGAACAGAGCCTCGTGCAGCCGCACTTCCTGCTCCCCCGCCGCCCCCGGCGCGTTGCCGGGGAGCGCGGCCCACACCTCATCGGCGCGTACTCCGGCCGCCGTGAGCGCGGTCTCGACGGCTGCGGTGAGCGCCGCCGTGAAGTCGCCGGTCGGGGCCACCCGGTGGTGGACCGCGAGGAGTTCGGCGAGCGGCCGGCCGTCGGCCCGGTCGGCGGGCTCCAGCAGGACCATCACACAGCCCTCGCCGAGCACCACGTCGTCGCCGTGCGCCGCGTGCGTGAGGTGGGCGCGGCTCGCGGAGTACTCCTCGGCCGATCCGGCGAGCACCCGGGTGGCCCGCCCGTCGGCGAGCAGCCGCCTGGCGTGGTCCAGGGCAACCAGGCCGGAGAGCCGACCGGCGGCCACGGTGCTGTTGGGGCCCTTCAGCGCGTGCCGGATCGCGCTTGCCGAAGCCGCCCTGTTCATCGCCATGTTGGGAGCTTTCGACGGCGGTACGTCGATGGGTCGGGCGCCCTCCAGCGAGGCCCGGGTGAACTCCATGAACCCCTGCACGCTCCCGGCCGCCGTGCCGAGGACGACCCCGGTGCCGAGGCTGTCGTCCTGCTCGGCCCCCCGCGCGGCGAGCAGTTCCCGTACGGTCACGGCGGTCAGGCCGGTGAGCCGGTCCATGCCCCGGGTGCCCGCCCGGCCGAGCGCCTCACGGACGTCGAAGCCGGGCACGAGACGGGCGGTCGCGTCCGGCCGCGCCGTCCACTCCTCCGGCGCCTCGGACCGGGGGGCGGCCGTGCGCGTACGCAGGCCGTCCGCCAGCGGGGCGCTGCCGGTGCCGTACGGCGACACCGCCGACCACGCGGTGATGACGGCGTTGCTCATCGGACGTTCTCCCCTCGTGTGTCCTGGCGCGCACCTTCACGACTCGCGCCCTCATGGCCCGCGCCCCCGTGGCCCGCGCTCTCGTGGCGGCCCAGCAGGACGATGGCGTTGTTGCCGCCGAACGCGAGCCCGTTGTTCTGCACGACCCGCACATCGGCGGTGACCGAGGTGTTCGGTACGACGTCGACGCGGCAGGCCGGGTCGGTCTCGCGGTGGTTGGCCGTCGGCGGGACGAAACCGTGCCGGATGGCGAGCGCGGAGGCGATCGCGCCGAGCGCGCTGGCCGCGCCCATGGTGTGCCCGATCATCGACTTGACGCCGACGGTGCGCGGCGGGGTGTCCCCGTACACCTGGTGGATGGCGGCGATCTCGGTCGCGTCGTTGGTCGGGGTGCCGGTGCCGTGTGCGGAGATCAGGTCGACCTCCTCCGGCTTCACGGACGCGTTCGCCAGGGCGAGGCGGATGCAGCGGGCGACGCTGTCCTCCTCGGGGGCGGTGGGGTGGGCGGCATCGCAGTTGAGGCCGTAGCCGAGCACCTCCGCGTAGATGTGCGCGCCCCGGGCGAGCGCCGACTCCTCGCTCTCCAGCAGAAGCAGGCCCGCCCCTTCGCCGGTCAGCAGTCCGGCACGCCCGGTGTCGAAGGGCCGGCACTCGTCGGGGGCGATCAGGCCGAGCCGGGCGAACCCGGCGAAGGTCTTGCGGTTCAGCGCGTCCGCGCCGCCGACGAGCGCCCACTCGGCGGCCCCGCTGCGGACCGCGTCGAACCCGTTGCCGATGGCGTAGTTGCCCGCCGCGCACGCGGTCGCGATCGTCGACACCTCGACGTCGGAGAGATCCAGCTCCCGTACGATCCCGAGCGCGAGGCTCCCGGTGGCGGACCTGCTCAGCGCCGTACCGGTGAAGGCGGCGGCGCCCAGGGAGAGCGCCGACTCGGTGAGCAGGTCGAGTTCGCCGGTCTCGCCGTCGGTGGTACCGACGACGACGGTGCCACGCCGCTCGCGGAGCTGATCCTCCGTCAGCCCGGCGTCCTCCAGGGCCATCCGGGCGGCCGCCGCCGCGAACTGGGTGGCCCGGCCGGTCTCCTCCGGCCGGACCCGGCGCAGCCGGGCCGCCGCGTCGAAGCCGTGCACCTGGTGGCCCCGGCGGCTGGGGAAGCCGGTGGAGTCGAAGGCGGTGATGTCCCCCGTGCCGACCCGGCCCTCCCGCAGGGCGGTCGTGAACGCGGCGACGCCGATGCCGACGCTGGACAGGGCCCCGCAGCCGGTGAGGACGACCCGGCGCGGCCCTTCGGCGGGGCCGCGCACCGGGTCGACGGCGCTCACGGCTGGCGCCGTTCGGCCGTGGCGAGCACCTCGAGAACGGCGTCGAGGTTCACCAGCTTCACGAGGTCCTCCTGCGCGATGACCACGCCGAGTTCCTTCTCGATACGGGAGAGGATCTCGATGGCGCCCAGCGAGTCGGCGCCGTGGTCCTCGATGAACAGGCTGGTCCCGGTGAGCTCGTCGTCCTCCAGCTCCAGGATGTCGACGACGATGGCCCGGACGGCCGAGACGTCCACAGGGGTGTTCACGGTCATGGGTGTGCTGCCTCTCGGTTGTTGCTGATGGTGGCGGGGGTGACTGGGGCGGCGGTGGCGGCCGGGTCGTGGCGGCCGCCGGTCGTGGTGCTCAGGCCGTGGCGTCGATCAGGGACTTCGGCCGCATGTCGGTCCAGACACGCTCGATGTGCTCCAGGGCGGCGGCGCGGCTGCCGGCCGGAAGGACGGTGGTCCAGCCGTCGGGGACGGCGGCGAACTCGGGCCAGACGCAGTGCTGTCCCTCGTCGTTGACCAGGACCAGGAAGGTGCCGTTCTCGTCGTCGAACGGGTTGTTCTTCATCTGCGGATTTCCTCCGTGCGAGAGCATGACGTACAGGGCATGGCGTATACGGGAATGACTGCGGGAATTCAGCTGTGCGGAAGGTGGGCGGCGATAATGCGTCCGATTTCCTGCTGCGGCTGCGGTCGCATCATTCCGTCGTGGTCGGATGCGATGCTGTGGTGGGTGATCCGGCCGCCGATATAGGGCGCCCATTCCGCGATTGTCGGCGACTCCTCGTCGGTGCCGAGCGCCGCGGAGAGGAAGAGGACGTCCCCGCCGAAGCGGTCCGGGACGAACTCGGCGCTGAGGACAGCGTGGTTGCGCACGATCCGCAGCAGCCGGCCCAACTGCTCCTCGTCCAGCCCGGCCAGCGGGTTGGCGTCCCGCCGGAACAGCTCCAGGACCTCGGAGAACCCCGGCTCACCGCCCGCGAAAGCCTGGGCGTCGTATCCGCAGTACTCCAGGATCTTCGCCAGCAGTGCCCGGTCGTCCGGGATGCCGCCGGGCTCCGCGACCGGGTAGCTGTCCAGGTTCGCCAGGAACGCGACACGGTGTCCGAGCGCTTCGAGCCGGGTGGCCGCCGCATGGGCGAGAAGCCCTCCGAAGGACCAGCCGAGAATATAGTAAGGGCCCTCCGGCTGGATTTCCAGAATTCTCCGGACATACCCATCGGCCATGTCCGCTATCGACGACGGAAGCGGGGCTTCCGTGACGATTCCGGCCGACTGGAACCCGTACACCGGAAATTCCTGCGCGAGGTGCTCGGTCAGTCCGAGATAGGGCCAGCTGAGCCCGACCCCGCCGTGCATGAAGAACAGCGGCGGACGGGTCCCGTCGGGCCGTATCGGCAGCACCGTCTCGAAAGCCTCGGTGAGCAGTGCGGGGCGTCGGCCGCCGTCCTCCCCGGTCCGGGTCGCGGCGAGTTCGCCCGCCCGTCCGGCGAGCACGCGCAGGGCGTCGAACCAGCCGTGGGCCAGCCGCTCGGCGTCCGTACCCTCCAGAATCCCGCCCGCCCAGGTCCAGTTGGCGACCAGTACGGGGCCCTCGGGGCCGTCCTCGACAAGGGCGTCCACCTCCAGGGTGTGGGCCAGCGGCATTCCGGGGGAGGCCGCCGCGTACGCCTCCCGCGACTCCGGCGCCGCCGACCAGCCGCCCTCGTACGCCTCGAGTCCGGCGAACCGGCCCAGGTAGTTGAAGCCGAGCTGCGGGTTCACGGCGGGCAGCAGCGGTGCGGGCCCGTCGCCGAGGTGGCGCAGGATGCCGTGGCCGATGCCGTGGTCGGGGAGCCCGGCGAGCTGCTCGCGCATCTCCTTGACCGACTCCTCCGGGCCCAGCCCCGAGGCCCGCAGCAGCACCGGGTGGGTGCCGGTGAACCAGCCGACCGTCCGCGACAGGTCGATGCCGGGGTGCGGCTGTTCCCGGCCGTGCGTCTCGACCTCCACGAGCAGGCCCGTCCCCCGCCACCGGCCGACGGCCAGGTCGAGACCGGCCAGCAGCAGATCGTTGATCTCGGCCTGGAAGGCGGCCGGACCGTGTTCGAGGAGCGGGGCGGTGTGCTCGGCGGGCAGGGTCAGACGCAGGGTGCGGGCCGTGGCCGCGGTGTCCCGCACCGGATCGAGCGCGCGGGCCCCGAGCAGGGGCTCCGTACGGTCCAACAGCACCTGCCAGTAAGCCAGTTCGCCGGAGCGGGAGGCGACCTGGGCGCGCAGGACCTGCGACCAGTGACGCAGGGAGGTGCCGACCGGGTCGAGGTCCGCACCCGGGTTCTCGTACACGGACAGCAGGTCCGGCAGCAGGATGCGCCACGAGACGCCGTCCACCACGAGGTGGTGCAGCATCAGGATCAGCCTGCCCGGCCGGTCGCTCCCCCGGTCGATCCACACGGCCTGCGCCACGACACCCTCGCGCGGGGCAAGCCGGTCGCGGGCCGCCTCCGACTGGGCGGCCACGGCGCGCCGCAGGAGCGACTCGTCCTCGTACGCGCGGTGCGTGGCGTCGACGCGGGTGACCAGCGGCGCGGCCGGCACCCGGCCGGGCTCGCCGATCACGAGCCGCCAGTCGGCCGGGCCGTGCCCGGTCAGCCGCAGCCGCAGCGCGTCATGGTGGTCCAGGACCCGCTGGAGCGCCCCGGTGAGCCGGTCCACGTCCAGGTCGGCGGGCGCGGCCAGCACGACCGACTGGTTGAACCCGTCGATTGGCCCGCCCTCTTCGAGCAGTCGCAGCACGACCGGGGTGGGGAGCAGCTCGCCCACGCCGTCGTCGGTACCGGCCGTCTCGACCGTCTCCGCCCCGCCGACCGCCGCCGCCAGCGCCTCGACCGTCTTGTGGGTGAACACATCGGCCGCGGTCACCCGCAGCCCGGCCCGCCGGGCCCGGGCGACCACCTCGATCGACCGGATGCTGTCCCCGCCGAGCTCGAAGAAGCTGTCGTCGATGCCCACTTGGGGAAGCCCGAGCACCTGGGCGAAGACCTCGCACAGCGTCCGCTCGGTGCCCGTACGGGGCGGACGCCCGGGCCCGTCCGCCAGGGCAGCGATCGGGTCGGGTGTGGGGAGGGCGTTGCGGTCGAGTTTGCCGTTGGGGGTGAGGGGGAGGGCGGGGAGGGTGAGGTAGGTGGTGGGGATCATGTAGTCGGGGAGGTGGGCGGCCAGGGCTTGCTTGGGGTGGGGGGTGGTGCCGATGAGGTAGGCGGTGAGGCGTCCGTGGTGGAGGGCGGTGGCGGCGTCGGTGATGCCGGGGAGGTTGCGGAGGGCGGTTTCGATCTCGCCGAGTTCGACGCGGTGGCCGCGGATCTTGATCTGGTGGTCGAGCCGTTCGAGGAACTCGATCTGCCCGTCAGCCCGTTGACGGACCCGGTCACCGGTCCGGTACATACGGGTACCGGGTGCGCCGTGCGGGTCGGGGAGGTAGGTGGTCGCGGTCCGGGCCGGGTTGTCGAGGTACCCGCGCCCCACACCCGTACCGGCCACGTACAGCTCACCCGGAGTACCCGGAGGAACAGGCCGCAGATAGGTGTCCAGGATGTAGAGACGGGTATTCCGGACGGGAAACCCGATAGGAGTACGCGTCTCCAGAGCGGTACCGGGCGTGATGAAGGCGTGGGTGACATCGTCGGAGCACTCGGTGGGACCATACGCATTCACCAGCGGGATGTGCGGTGCGAGCGCGAGCCACTCGCGCGCGAGGTCGGCGGGGAGAGCCTCGCCGGTCACCATCAGGTGGGTGAGGGGGGCGAGTTCGGGTTGCGGGAGGCCGTTCTTCCATGAGTCGACGGCGGCGCGCAGAAGGGAAGGCACGACTTCGAGGACGGTGACGCCGTCGGCGGCGATACGGCCGAAGAGCTGCTGCGGATCGGCGGCGGTGTCCCGGTCGACCACGATCAGGCGCCCACCGACGATCAACGGGGACAGCATCTGCCACACACTGATGTCGAAGGTGACGGGCGCGTTGTGAACGACCGTGTCGGCAGCGGTCATCCCCAAGTCACCGACCTTGGCCAGAAGATGGTTGATCATCCCCCGCCGATGCACCATCGCCCCCTTGGGACGACCGGTCGAACCCGACGTGAAGATGACGTACGCGAGATCCTCCGGATGCCCCACCGGCTCGGCCAACGCCCCGCCATCCCGGACACCGTCCCAAGCGACGATCTGCGGTGTGTGCGTGGCAGCATCGAGCAGCTCGGCAGCCGTGCCCTCATGACCGGGCCCGACGTACAGAACCTGCGGCGCGCTGTCGTCCAGCAGCCCCGCGCTACGGGCCCGAGGCGCACCCGGGTCCAACGGAACCCACGCAGCCCCCGCCCCCAACACCCCCAGAATCCCCGCCACAAACGGAACACCCGGCTCGCACAACACCGCGACCCGCGATCCGGAGTCCACACCGGCGGCCGTGAGACGGCGGCTCAACGCCGCTGACAGGGCGACGAGTTCGGCGTAAGAAACGCAGCCCCCCGCATCCTCCACAGCCACCGCATCCGGCCGCTCCACCGCCCACGCCCGCACCCGCTCCACCACACCCGCGTACGCGTCCTCGACCGTGGTCGATGCCCAGCCCTGGCGGACTGTCTCCCACTCCCCCGGCAGCAGCGCGTCCGCCGCGCCGAGCGGCTGGTCCGGGGTGGTCACCAGGGTGCCCAGCAGGTGGGTCAACCGCTCGGTGAAGGACCGGGCGGTCGCCTCGCCGAACAGGTCGGTGCTGTACTCCAGTACGGCGTCGATGCCGTCGGGCGCACCCTCGGCGGTGCGCCGCTCGAAGAGCTCGAAGGCGAGGTCGGCCTTTGCCGTTCCCGTGCCGATCAGCAGCGGCTCGGACGCGACGCCCGCCAGCCGCACGGCGGTCTCGGGCGTGTTGTGCAGGGTGAGCATGGTCTGGAACAGCGGGTGCCGGGAGAGCGAGCGGCTGGGGGCGAGAGCGTCGACAACGGCCTCGAAGGGGAGGTCCTGATGGGCGTATCCCGCGAGGTCCGTGGTGCGCACCCGGTCCAGGAGTTCCCGGAAGGTCGGGTTTCCGGACAGGTCCGTGCGCAGGACCAGGGTGTTCACGAACAGTCCGACGAGGTGGTCCAGCGCGGGATCGGTACGTCCGGCGACCGGTGCGCCCAGCGGGATGTCGTCCCCCGCGCCCAGCTTCGACAGCAGGGTCGCCACGGCCGCCTGGAGCACCATGAACGTGCTGGCGCCCTGGGCGCGGGCCAGTTGGCCGACGGCCGCGTGCAGTGCGCCGTCGATACGGAACGCGACCGTGTCGCCCCGGTGGCTGGGCACGGCGGGGCGCGGCCGGTCGGCCGGCAGTTCCAGCTCCTCGGGGAGATCCACCAAGGTGCCGCGCCAGTAGTCCAGTTGGGCGTCGCCGACCGACTCCAGCAGGTCCCGCTGCCACAGCGTGTGGTCCGCGTACTGCACCGGCAGCGGCTCCCACTGCGGGGCCCTGCCCGCGCGGCGGGCTTCGTACGCTTGGGCGAGGTCGGTGCCCAGCGGGCCGATCGACCAGCCGTCGGCCGCGATGTGGTGGACGACGAGGAGCAGGATGTGCTCTTCGTCCGTGACCCTGAACAGGGTGGCACGCAGCGGGAGTTCGGTTGCCAGGTCGAAGCCCCGGCGGGCCTCGTCTTGGACCGCTCCGCCGGTCGGTCCGTACGTCGGCAGGTCATGGACCGGAAGGTCCACCGTCACCGCGTCGGGGGTCAGGATCTCCTGGTACGGCCGCCCGTCGGCGTCCGGGTACCGCGTGCGCAGCGCCTCGTGTCGTACGACGGTGTCGCGTACCGCCGCACGCAGCGCGGCCACGTCCAGGGCGCCCTTCAGCCGGACGGCCACGGGGATGTTGTACGCCGGGTTCCCGGCCTCCAACTGCCCCAGGAACCACAGGCGTCGCTGCGCGGGAGAGAGCGGCAGGACCGCCGGGCGGACGGCGGGGACCAGGGCGGGCCTGGCCTCCCCGGCGTCCGCGACCCGTGCCGCGAGCCCCGCCGGGGTCGGGGACTCGAAGACGGCACGCACCGGCAGATCGGCGCCGAGCGCCGCCCTGATCCGGCCGGTCAGCCGGGTGGCGAGCAGCGAGTGCCCGCCGAGGTCGAAGAAGGAGTCGTCGGGGTCCGCGGGGCCCGGCAGCCCCAGCACCTCGCCGAACACCTCGCCCATCAGCTGCTCCTGCGGGGAGCGCGGGGCGCGGGCGGCGGGGCGCGGCCCCTGCTCGGGCGCGGGCAGGAGCTTGCGGTCGACCTTGCCGTTGGCGGTCAGCGGCAGCGCGTCCAGGGTGACGTACAGCGCCGGGACCATATGGCCGGGCAGGGTCGCGCCGAGGTGCGTCCGGAGCGCCGCCGGGGCGGCCGTGCCGACGGTGTACGCCACCAACTGGGTTCCGCCGGGCAGGTCTTCGCGGGCGAGGACGGCGGCCTGGGACACCTCGGGGTGGGCGGCGAGCGCCGACTCGATCTCGCCCAGCTCGATCCGGAAGCCGCGGATCTTGACCTGGTGGTCGGCGCGGCCGATGTACTCGATCTGCCCGTCACCGCCCCAGCGCACCACGTCCCCGGTGCGGTACATCCGGCTGCCGGCCGGGCCGAACGGGTCGGCCACGAAACGGGTCCCGGTGAGGGAGGGCCGCCCGTGGTAGCCGCGCGCCACTCCGGTGCCCGCGATGTACAGCTCACCGACCGCGCCCCGGGGGGCGAGCCGCAGCGCGTCGTCCAGGACGTACACCTGGGTGTTGGCGATGGGGCGGCCGATGGGCGGCACCCCGGTCCGTACCCCGTCCAGGGTGGCGGCGGTCGACCAGATCGTGGTCTCGGTGGGTCCGTAGACGTTGGTGACCTCGCGGGACGCGGCGCGCAGCGCGTCGGCCAGCGGTTCGCCCACGGCCTCGCCGCCGATCAGCACGCGCAGCGCGGCGAGGCTGCCGGGGTGCTCGGTGACCAGGGCGTGCCACAGGGTGGGGGTGGCCTGCATGACGGTGGCGTCGCTGCCGGTGATCAGGGCGGCCAGCGCCGCCGGGTCGCGTACGGTGTCGTGCTCGGCCAGCACGAGTTCGGCGCCCGTGAGCAGCGGGACGAAGAGTTCGAGGTTGGAGATGTCGAAGCCGAACGTGGTGACCGACAGGAAGCGGTCGCCGCCGTCGATCCGGAACCGTTCGGCCATGTCGTGCAGCAGGTTGACCAGCGCGCCCTGTGGGACGACGACGCCCTTGGGCCGGCCGGTCGAGCCGGAGGTGTAGATCGTGTAGGCGGTGTCGGCGGGGTGCGGGGCGGCCGTGCTCACCGGGCCCGTCGGCCGCCCGGCGAGGAGGGGCGCCGCCGTGTCGAGGAGCAGGTGCGGGTGGGCGGTCACCGCGTCGAGCGCCGCCGCGACGCCCGTCGTGGTCAGGACGAGGGCGGGCGCCGCGTCGTCGAGCATGTAGGCGATCCGGTCGGCCGGATAGCCGGGGTCCAGCGGCAGATAGGCGGCGCCCGCCTTGACGACGGCGAGGGTCGCGACGACCAGGTCCGTGGAGCGGGGCAGCGCCACCGCCACCAGCTCTCCGGGCCCGGCACCGCGCGCCACCAGTTCGTGGGCGAGCCGGTCGGCGCGCGCGTGCAGTTCGGCGAAGGTCAGCCGGTCCGCGCCGCAGCGCAGCGCGGGCGCGTCGGGGCTCGCCCCGGCCCGGTCCGCGAGCTGTTCGCGCAGCGGCCGGTCCGGGTGGTCGCGGAACGTGTCGTTGTACGTGTCCAGCAGCACCGCCCGCTCCGCCCCGCTCACCAGCTCCAGCTGGGAGAGCGGCAGTCCGGCCTGCTCGGGGAGGGCTTCGAGGAGCCGCAGCACCCGGCCGGAGATGTCCGCCGCCTGCTCGGCGGTGATCAGGTCGGGGGCGTGGTCGAGCCGCAGGGTCAGCTCGTCGCCGGGCAGCACCAGCAGCGAGAGCGGGTAGTGCGTGGCGTCGCGGCCCCGGGCGCCCGTCACCGTGAGCCCCGGCACGGCGGAGCGCAGGGCCTGCGGGTCCAGCGGGTAGTTCTCGAAGATCAGTACGGTGTCGAAGAGTTCGCCGTGGCCCGCGTCCTGCTGGATGCGGGAGAGCCCCACGTGCTGGTGCGGCAGCAGGGCCGTGTGCTGCTCCTGCGCCGCGTCGACGACCTCGGCGAGGGTGCGGGAGGCGGGGGCCGCGAGCCGTACGGGGAGGGTGTTGATGAACAGCCCGACCATCGATTCGACGCCCGGCAGCTCCGGCGGGCGCCCGGACGTGGTGGTGCCGAAGACCAGGTCGTCGCGGCCGGTCAGCGCGCCGAGGACCACCGCCCACACGCCCTGGAGCACGCTGGAGAGCGTGACGCCCCGGGTGCGGGCCCACGTGGTGAGGCGCGCCGTCGCCGCCGCGTCCAGCCGCCCGATGTGGGCTTCCGGCAGGACGGGGGTACGGCCGGGCGGGGCGGGGACGAGCCGGGTGGGCTCCGCCAGTCCGGCCAGCAGCTCCCGGAAGGCTTCGGCGGCGCCTTCGGTGTCCTGGCCCGCGAGCCAGGCCAGGTGGCTCTTGTACGAGGTGACCGCAGGCAGCACGCCCGCGTCGCCCCCGGCCGCGTACGCCGTGAACAGCTCGGACAGCAGGACGGGCATGGACCAGCCGTCGAGCAGGATGTGGTGGCAGGTGATCAGCAGCCGGTGCGCGGCGGGGCCGGAACCGGCCGGGCCGGTGGAATCGGCGGCGGGGCCGGAGTCAGCAGAGCCGGTGGAATCGGCGGCGGAGCCGGGGACAGATCCGGAGCCGGAGCCGGATTCAACAAGGCTGGCGGAACCGGCGGCGGTGTCGATCAGCGTGAACCGGATCAGCGGCGGCCGTCCGACGTCGAAGGGTTCCGTACGGTCCCGGTCGGTCAGCGCCTCAAGATCCGCACCGTTCGCCGCCGTTTCCCGCCAGGCCAGCGGCGCCTGACGCGGGATCAGCTGCACCGGGCTGCCGTTCTTGCGGTAGCGGAAGCCCGCGCGCAGATTGGGGTGACGCGCCAGCAGACCGGCGGCGGCGGACTTCAGGGCGGCCCGGTCCAGCGGCCCTTCCAGGTCGAGGACGAGTTGGACCGCGTACACGTCCAGCTCACGCCGGTCGTACACGGCGTGGAAGAGCAGCCCCTCCTGGAGCGGGGTCAGCGGCAGTACGTCGCTGAGGCCGCCTCCCGCTGTCTGGGGCCTCTTCTCGGCGCCCGGTGTGGTCGTGCTCATCCGTCAGTCCCCCAGTCGTCTGCGAACTCGTTCTCGAACTCGTCGATCTCGCCCTGCTCCAGGCCCTCGACGAGCCGTAGGTCCGAGGGTGTGAAGCCCCCGGCGTCGGGCCGCGCGGCGTGCCGGACCAGCGCCCGCAGCGCCCTGAACCAGCCGTGCGCGACGGCCTCGGCGTCGGCGTCGGCCACCGTGAGCCCCGCCCAGGCCCACTCCGCGACCAGGCACGGCCCGTCGCGGCGGTCCTCGGTGCGCGCGTTGACGCCCAGCGCGTGCGGCAGCGGCATACCCGGGTCGGTACCGGCCGCGACCTCCAGCGACTCGGGGGCGATCTGCCAGTCGGCGGGCTCCGGAACCGCCATCCGGCCCAGGTAGTTGAAGCCGAGCTGCGGCGCCGGATAGGCCCCGAGCACCTGCCCGGTACCGTCGTCCAGATGGCGCAGGATGCCGTGGCCGATGCCGTGCTGCGGCAGCTGCCGCAGCTGCTCCTTGACCTCCTTGAGCGCCTGGCCGAGCGCCGGTCCGCCCGCCCACACCTCGTCCCAGTCGCAGAGCCCGACGTCGAGGCGGACCGGGTGCGTGCTGGTGAACCAGCCAACGGTCCGGGTCAGGTCGACGCCCGGCACGACCGGTTCGCGCCCGTGCCCTTCGAGCTCGACGAGCACACCCCGCGCATCGCCTCCTGCGTCCCCCCGCACCTCGCCCCGTCCGCGCTGCCGGTCGGCGACGGCCAGGGCCAGCGCGGTCAGCAGCACATCGTTGATCTCGGCGTGGAAGACGGCGGGTACGGAGGTGAGCAGCTCGGCGGTGTACTCGGCAGGCAGCTCAAGACGCAGGCGCCGGGCCGTGGCCGCGGTGTCCCGCGCCGGGTCCAACGGCCTCGCACCGAGGGGCACTTCGCCGCCCGCCAGCACCGCCTCCCACAGCGGGAGTTCACTGCGGCGCTCGTCGCGGGCCGCCTCCTCGTTCAGCAGCCGCGCCCACTGCCGGAAGGAGGTGCCCACCGGGGCCGGGGCGAGGCCGGGGCGCTCGTACGCCTGGGCCAGGTCGGGCAGCAGGATGCGCCAGGAGACGCCGTCCACGACCAGGTGGTGCAGGGTCAGCAGCAGCCGGCCGGGCCGCTCGTCCCCCGCGTCGATCCAGACCGCCCGCACCACCTCGCCCGCACGGGGGTCCAGCTCCTGCCGGGAGCGGGCCGCCGCCGTACGCACCAGGGCGCCCAGGTCGTCGCCGGGCTCCGCCGCCACCCGTCGCAGCAGGTCCCCGGCCCGTACCGCTCCGGCCTCCCGGACGGTCCCGGCGCTCCACCGCAGGACGTCGTGGTGGTCCAGCAGGACCTGGAGCGCGCCGACGAGACGTTCGTACGAGGCTCCCGCGGGCGTCCGCACGACGGCCGCCTGGTGGAAGCCGTCGGTCGGGCCGCTGATCGCGTCGAACCAGGCCGTGATCGGGGTGGCCGCCACCGGGCCCGTACCGTCGCCCACCCCCACGGTCTCCGGCTGCCCGGCGGCGCCCGCCGCGAGCGCCAGACCCTGCGGGGTGCGGTGGACGAACACGTCCTGCGCGGTGATGGCGAGCCCCGACTCCCGTGCCTTGCTGACCAGTTGGATGGAGCTGATGCTGTCGCCGCCCAGGTCGAAGAAGCTCGCGTCCGCGCCGACCCGCTCCAGGCCGAGCACCTCGGCGAACGCCCGGCAGAGCGCGGTCTCGCGCTCGTTCGCGGGGGCCCGGTCGGCGGAGGCCGGCTCGGTGTAGTCGGGGGCGGGCAGGGCCCGCCGGTCCAGCTTGCCGTTGCCGGTGAGCGGCAGCGCGTCCAGGGCGACGACGGCGTGGGGCACCATGTGCTCGGGCAGCGCGGCGGCGAGCTCGGCCCGCACCGCACGCACGTCCAGCGCGCCGTCGGCCGGGTCCAGCCCCGCACGCACGTCCAGCGCACCCAGCGGGTCTTCAGCGTGCTCCGACCGGACCACGTACGCCACCAGCCGCTTGTCCCCCGGCCGGTCCTCGCGGACCGTCACGGCGGCCTGCGCGATGCCATCGAGGGCGAGCAACGCCCCTTCGATCTCCCCGAGTTCGATCCGGAAGCCGCGCAGCTTCACCTGGTCGTCGACGCGTCCCACGTAGTCGAGGCTGCCGTCGGGGTTCCAGCGCACCAGGTCGCCGGAGCGGTACATCCGGGTGCCGGGCTCCGTGGCGAACGGGTCGGCGACGAACCGGTTCGCGGTGAGCGAGGGCCGCCGCAGATAGCCCCGGGCCAGCTGGGCGCCGCCGATGTACAGCTCGCCCGTGACGCCCGGCGGCACCGGACGCAGCCAGGCGTCGAGTACGTACAGCCGGGTGTTGTGCAGCGGGAAGCCGATCGGCGGGCGGACCGCACCGGAGAGCGGTTCGCTGATGCTGGCGCACACGGTGGCCTCGGTCGGCCCGTACGCGTTGCGCATCACCCGCCCGCGCGAGAACCGCTCCACCAGCTCCGGCGAGCACGCCTCGCCCGCCACGACCAGCTGGACGCCCTCGGGCATCGGCCGGTCGGCGGGCCAGGCGGCCAGCACCGTCGGCGGCAGGCACACCATGGTGACGCCCGTCCGCTCGACGAGGTCGGCCAGCGGGTGGCCGGGACCGCGCTCCTCGGCCGTCGACAGCACCATCGTGGCCCCGGACAGCAGCCCGATGGCCAGCTCCCAGGTCGCGGCGTCGAAGCTGTACGAGGCGAACTGCAGCCAGCGCGTCCCGGGCCCGATCCCCATGCGCGGCCCCTGGTCGGCCACCATCACGGCGACCGTGCGGTGCTCCACGACGACCCCCTTGGGGCGGCCCGTGGAGCCGGAGGTGTAGATCACGTACGCCGCGTCGCGGACCGACAGCGGCCCCGTACGGTCGGCGTCGGTGAGCGCGCGGGCCGGGCGGGCGGCCACCCGGGCCCGTATCTCCTCGTCGTCCAGCAGCAGCGCCGGTACGCCGGAGCCCGCCAGGCCCGCGGACTCGGCGGACGCCGTCAGGGCGAGCGCGGGCCGGGCGTCGTCCAGCATGTAGGCGATGCGCTCGCGCGGGTACGCGGCGTCGATCGGCAGATAGGCCGCGCCCGCCTTCAGGACGGCGAGCAGCGCGACCACCATCTCGGGCGACCGGGGCAGCAGCAGCGCCACCAGATCGCCGGGACCGGTGCCACGGGCCGCCAGCTCGTGCGCGAGCCGGTTGGCGCGTTCGTCCAACTCGGCGTACGTCAGCACCTGTTCGCCGAACCGGAGGGCCGGGTGACCGGGCTGCCCGGCGGCCCGGGCCGCGTACAGCTCGTGCACCGGGGCCACGTCGACGTCCTGCGTCGGCCCCGCCCACACGGTCAGAATCCGGTCCGCCTCGGCGGGCAGCAGCGCGTCGAGACGGCTCAGCGGTACGTCGGGGGCCCCGGCCAGCACGGACAGCAGCCGCGCGAACCGGTCGGCCAGAGCGCGCGCCGTCGCCTCGCCGAACAGATCGGTGCTGTACTCCAGTACGGCGTCGATGCCGTCGGGCGTCCCGTCCGGGCGGTGCCGCTCCGTCAGCTCGAAGGCCAGGTCCAGCTTGGCCGTACCGGTGCGGACCGGAACCACGGACACATCGAGGCCAGGCAGGGCAAGGTCGGCCGACGCGTTGTTCTGGAGCACCAGCATGGTCTGGAACAACGGCTGCCGGGAGAGCGACCGGCTGGGCGCGAGGGCGTCGACGACGGCCTCGAAGGGCAGGTCCTGATGGGCGTAGCCCGCGAGGTCCGTGGCCCGCACCCGGTCCAGGAGTTCCCGGAAGGTCGGGTTCCCGGACAGGTCCGCGCGCAGCACCAGGGTGTTCACGAAGAACCCGACGAGGTCGTCCAGCGCGGGATCGGTACGCCCGGCGACGGCGGCCCCCAACGGGATGTCGTCCCCCGCGCCGACACTGGACAGCAGGGCGGCCAGGGCGGCCTGGAGCACCATGAAGGTGCTGGCACCCTGGGCGCGGCCGAGCGCGGCGACGGCCGCGTGCGGCGCCCCGTCGATCCGGAACGCGACCGTGGCACCGCGGTGGCTGGGCACGGCGGGCCGGGCGTGGTCGGCCGGGAGCTCCAGCTCTTCGGGCAGCGAGCCCAACACGGTCTGCCAGTAGTCCAGTTGCTCGTCGCCGACGGCGGTCAGCAGCTCCCGCTGCCACAGCGTGTAGTCCGCGTACTGCACCGGCAGCGGCTCCCACCGCGGGGCCGTCCCCGCGCGGCGCAGCGCGTAGGCGTCCGTGAGGTCGCGGGCCAGCGGGGCGATGGACCAGCCGTCGGCGGCGATGTGGTGGAGGACCAGGAGGAGGACGTGCTCGCCGTCGCCTTCCGTGAACAGGGTTGCGCGGAGAGGGAGTTCACTCGACAGGTCGAAGCCCTGGACTGCGGCCGAGGCGAGCGCGCGAGCCAGGGCCTCGCCGGAGGCGTTCGTGGAGGGCGTGGCGCCCGTGGAGGGCGTGGCTTCCACAGCCGACGGTACGGGCAGCACGGGCAGGTCCACGCGCGCTTCGGCGGCCGGCACGATCCGCTGCCGGGGGCGGCCCCCGTCGTCGGGGAAGACGGTCCGCAGGCTCTCGTGCCGGGCGACGACATCACCGAGCGCCGCACGCAGCGCCGCCACGTCCAGATCGCCGGTGAGGCGGACGGCAAAGGGGAGGTGGTAGGCGGCGGAGCCCTGGCCCAACTGGTTGAGGAACCAGAGGCGTTGCTGCGCCGGGGAGAGCGGCAGCTCGTCTGGGCGCGCACCGGCCGCCACGAGCGCGGGCCGCGCGAGGGCGCCGCCCGTACCGCCCTCGCCGTTCTCCAGCCGCTCGGCGAGCGCGGCGACGGTCGGGGCCTGGAAGAAGACCCGGATCGCCACCTCGAAGCCCAGCCGGGCCCGTACCCGGGAGGCGACCCGGGTGGCAAGCAGCGAATGCCCGCCGAGCTCGAAGAAGTCGTCGTCGATCCCCACGGCGGGAAGTTCGAGCACCTCGGCGAAGATCTCGCACAGCGCCCGCTCCAGCGGATTGCGCGGGGCGAGCAGATCGGCGGAGAGAGCCGTCGGGTCGGGTGTGGGGAGGGCGTTGCGGTCGAGTTTGCCGTTGGGGGTGAGGGGGAGGGCGGGGAGGGTGAGGTAGGTGGTGGGGATCATGTAGTCGGGGAGGTGGGCGGCCAGGGCTTGCTTGGGGTGGGGGTGGTGCCGATGAGGTAGGCGGTGAGGCGTCCGTGGTGGAGGGCGGTGGCGGCGTCGGTGATGCCGGGGAGGTTGCGGAGGGCGGTTTCGATCTCGCCGAGTTCGACGCGGTGGCCGCGGATCTTGATCTGGTGGTCGAGCCGTTCGAGGAACTCGATCTGCCCGTCAGCCCGTTGACGGACCCGGTCACCGGTCCGGTACATACGGGTACCGGGTGCGCCGTGCGGGTCGGGGAGGTAGGTGGTCGCGGTCCGGGCCGGGTTGTCGAGGTACCCGCGCCCCACCCCCGTACCGGCCACGTACAGCTCACCCGGAGTGCCCGGCGGAACAGGCCGCAGGTGGGTGTCCAGGATGTAGAGACGGGTGTTCCGGACGGGAAACCCGATAGGAGTACGCGTCTCCAGAGCGGTACCGGGCGTGATGAAGGCGTGGGTGACATCATCGGAGCACTCGGTGGGACCATACGCATTCACCAGGGGTATCCCGGGCTCCAACTCCCCCCAGAGCAGAGCCAGATCGGCCGAGAGCGCCTCACCCGTCACCATCAGCGCACGCAGCCCGCCCACGGAAGGCCGGGGCGTACCCGCCTGCCACGCGTCGACAGCGGCGCGCAGAAGAGAAGGCACGACTTCGAGGACGGTGACGCCGTCAGTGCTGACACGGCCGAAGAGCTGCTGCGGATCGGCGGCGGTGTCCCGGTCGACCACGATCAGACGCCCACCGACGATCAGCGGGGACAGCATCTGCCACACACTGATGTCGAAAGTGACCGGCGCATTGTGAACAACCGTGTCGGCAGCGGTCATCCCCAAGTCGCTTACCTTGGCCAGAAGATGGTTGACCATCCCGCGCCGATGCACCATCGCACCCTTGGGACGACCGGTCGAACCCGACGTGAAGATGACGTACGCGAGATCCTCCGGATGCCCCACCGGCTCGACCAACACCCCGCCATCCCGGACGCCGTCCCAGACCACCACCTGCGGAACATGAACGGCGGCATCGAGCAGCTCCACCGCGGTTTCCTCATGTCCGGGCCCCACATACAGAACCTGCGGCGCACTGTCGTCCAGCAGCCCCGCACTCCGGGCCCGGGGCGCACCCGGGTCCAACGGAACCCACGCCGCCCCCGCCCCCAACACCCCCAGAATCCCCGCAACGAACGGCACACCCGGCTCGCACAACACCGCGACCCGCGACCCGACACCGACCCCGGAAGCCACCAGCCGACGACTCAACGCCGAAGCAAGAGAGACGAGTTCAGCGTAAGAAACACGCTCTCCCGCATGCTCCACGGCAATCGCGTCCGGCCGCTCCACCGCCCACGCCCGCACCCGCTCCACCACACCCGCATACGCATCCACGACCGTGGTCGACGCCCAGCCCTGGCGTATCGCTTCCCGCTCCCCCGGCAGCAGCACGTCCAGCTGGTCGACGACGGCGTCGGGACCGGCCTCGGCGAGAGTGGTCAGCCAGCCGAACAGGCGTTGCTGGTGGAGCTCCAGCTCCTCCTGGGTGTAGCGCTCGGGGTTGGCGTCGAGCCGTACCGAGTAGCCGCTCTCCGCCGAGTCGAGGTAGATGATCTGCATGTCCTCGACCGGACCCGTCGACAGGTTGTGCAGCAGCCCCGCGCACTCCCCGAAGGTGTAATCGAAGCCGGATTCCAGGACGTTGACCGTGGGGCCCAGTGACCGGCCCGCGTCGCCGGTGAAGCCGAGGTCGCGGCGGATGCGGTCGCCCCGGTAGTTCTGGTGGCGCAGGGTCGCGCGCAGTTCACCGGCGCTGTCGCGCAGGAAGTCGGCCACGGTCCGGCCTGGCGCCACCTCGACCGGGTGCGGTACGAAGTTGGCCCGCATACCGGGAACGGCACGCGAGGCCGCCGTGGCGCGGGCCGGTACCGCGAGGGTCAGCAGGGCGCGTTCCACGTTGGCGGCCCGCTGCACATAGCTGCCGGTCGCCGCGATCAGGAGCGTCTGCCAGGTGACCCGGGCGTCCCAGGCGAGCGTGCGCAGCCGCTCGACGGTGGCCGCGGGCAGTACCGCCTCGCACCGCAGGGAGGCGCGGACCTGGCCGCCGGGCCGCGAGGACAGGCTCACCGGCTCCGGCACCGGGTCGAACCGGGACTGCCAGAACGCCTGCTCCTTGCGGTACTTGGCGCTCTGCGCGTACGTGTCCTCGTCGTCGGTGAGCGTACGGGGGTCGGGGAAGGCGCCCTCGGCGTCCGGGTCGGCGTACAGGGCGGCGAGCCGGTTGTAGACGAGGACGCGGCTGAACCCGTCGACCACGATGTGGTTGACCCGGATGTAGAACAGCACGTGTTCCGGGCCGAGCCGCAGCAGCACGGACCGGAGGGTGCCCGCCGTCAGGTCGGGTGGTGCCAGCAGGTCGCGCCGCATGAACGTGTCGGCGGCCTCGCGGGGCCGTTCCTCGTGGGAGAGGTCGACCGTCTCGACGGGGAACTCCTCGACGGGGAGCAGTTCTTGGCGCGGTTCGCCGTCCTGTTCGGTGAACCGGGCGCGCAGGGTGCCGGCCTCCCGCAGTACCCCCTGCCAGGCCGCCGTGAGCCGGGCGGTGTCGAGAGGGCCGCGCAACTCCAGGAAGTCGCCCATGGTGAAGACGGGGTTGCCCGGGTCCGCCTGCTGTCCGTACCACATCTCGTGCTGCGCGGCGGAGAGCGGCAGCTGCTGCGCAGGGGGAAGGGAGATCATGACTGCAGTGCTCCAGTGGGAAGTTCGGTCAGTTCATGGCTGTCGTCGACCGCGTCGCCGCCCTGGGCGTCGGCTGTGTCCCGGGCCGACGGGGTCTCCGGTGCGGCGGGCGTGCCGTCCATGCCGATGCCGTACACATCACGCACCCAGCTCGACTGGTAGACGGTGTCGAGATAGCGCTCACCGAGGTCCGGGGCGATGGCGACCGCCGTGGCGTTCTGCCCGGGGCGGTGCTCGGCCAGCCAGCTCAGCGCGCCGCTGACCACCGTCCCGGTGGAGCCGCCGAAGAGGAAGCCGCCGCGGGCCAGGGTGTGGCAGGCCCGTACGGTGTCGGCCTCGGGGACGTGCACCACGTGGTCCACGTACGAGGTGTCGAGCAGCGCGGGCCGCACCCCGGTGCCGAGGCCGGGGACCATGCGCGGGCCCGGCGGCCCGCCGAAGGTCACCGAACCGACGCTGTCGACGGCCACGATCGTCACGGGCCGCGGCCGGTCCTTGAAGTAGCGGGCGCAGCCCATCAGGGTGCCGGTGGTGCCCGCGCCGATGAACAGGACCTCCAGGCCCGGGAACTGCTTCTCGATCTGCGGGGCCGTGGTGCGGTAGTGCGCCCGCCAGTTGTCCGGGTTGGCGTGCTGGTTGAGCCAGACGTACCGGGGTCCGCCGGACAGCAGCCGCTGGACGTACGCGAGGCGCGCCGCGAGGAACCCGCCCTCGGCCGCCGGTTCGGTGACGGTGTGGACCTCGCTGCCGAGCGATTCGATGACCTTGCGGGTGGCGAGGTTGGTACGGGCGTCGACCACACAGATGAAGTGGTAGCCCTTGGCGGCGGCGATCACGCTCAGGGCGACGCCGAGGTTGCCGGAGGACGACTCCACGAGCGTCGATTCCCGGGTGAGGGCCCCGCTGCGTTCGGCCGCCTCGATCATGCTCGCCGCGGCCTTGAGCTTGATGGAACCGGCGAAGTTGAAGCCCTCACACTTGAGGTGCAGCGGATAGCCGTACATGTCCCGCAGATCCACGTAGAGATCTTCGGTGTTGAATTCGTGTGGTGCCGATATGACCGGCATGATCCCCCCAGAAGCACGCAGTCATCGCGTGGCCGAAGTGCGGTACACGCGCAGGCTCAGTGGTACGAGAACGGCGATGAGCAGCCCGATGCTGATCAGCGAGACGGTCACCGGGTGCGTCACGGGATAGCTGGCGGAGGTGACGGCCCCGGTGTTTCCCCACAGCTGGCGACAGGCTTCGGAGACGGCGCTCACCGGGTTCCACTCGGCGACCGTCCGCAGCCAGCCGGGCAGGCCGGTGAGCGGCATGAACGAGCTGGACAGGAACGAGAACAGGACCAGCATCAGGGCCGCTACCCCGCTGATCGCCTCGAGGTTGCGCATCAGCATGCCCAGCAGCGCGCCGACCCAGAGCATGGCGTACGCGAAGGCGAGCAGCAGCAGGAAGCCGAGGAGGTTCTCCGCGAACGTGCCGTGCACCCGCCACCCGACGGCGAGTCCGGTGAGCGCCACCAGGACGATGCTCAGCGCCGCCGCCGCGAGATCGGCGAGGGTGTGGCTGACCAGCACGGTCGCCCGGCCCATCGGCAGGGAACGGAACCGGTCCATCAGCCCCTTGCCGAGATCGCCCGCCACCCCGATCGCGGTGATGCCGATGCAGGAGAGCCCGACCTGGGCGAAGACCCCGGCCATGATGTACTCGCGGTAGCTGCTGCCCGCGTCCTTCACCTGGACGACGGTCGCGAAGAGGTAGCCGAGGATGACGACCATCGCGACGGGGGTGAGCGCCACCCCGATGATCTTCTCCGGGGTACGGCGCAGATGGCGCAGATGGCGGCCGGTGAGGGCCGCGACGTCCTGGCCGTGGGCAAGTGCCGAACTCATCGCAGGGCCTCCGCTTTCTCCGCGCGCTCTGCTTTCTCCGCGCTGTCCACGCTGTCCTCGTTCTCCGTTTCCTCCGCGCTCCGCGGACCGGTGACCTCGCCCGTCAGATGGAAGAAGACGTCGTCCAGCGAGGGGCGGCGCAGCGCGAACTCCTCCACCGCGACACCGGCGTACTCCAGCGCGGTCGCGGCGGCGGCCAAGGCCCCCATACCGTCCGGGAGTTGTACGAGGAGGGTGCGCTGCCGCCCGTCCAGCTGCGGGGCGTTCACCGCGAGCGGGGCGAGGACCGCGGCGGCCTGGGCGAGGGCGTCGGCGTCGGCGACGGCCACCTCCAGGCGTTCGCCGCCGACCTTCCGCTTGAGCTCGTCGGAGGTGCCCTCGGCGATCACCCGGCCCCGGTCGACGACCAGGATGCGGTCGGCGAGGAAGTCGGCCTCCTCCAGGTACTGGGTGGTGAGCAGCACGGTGACGCCCTGGTCGACCTGGTCGCGCACCATGCGCCACAGGGTGGCCCGGCTGGCCGGATCGAGTCCGGTGGTGGGCTCGTCGAGGAAGAGGACCTCGGGCGAGCCGATCAGGCTCACGGCGAGGTCGAGGCGGCGCCGCATGCCGCCGGAGTAGTCCTTGGCCGGCTTGTCCGCCGCGGCCTCCAGCTCGAACCGTCCGAGCAGTTCGGCGGCCCGCGCCCGGGCTCCCCTGCGGCCCAGCCGCAGCAGCCTGCCGAGCAGGATCAGGTTCTCGCGGCCGGTGAGCAGCTCGTCGACGGCCGCGTACTGTCCGGCGAGACCGATGCGGGTACGCACCTCGCGCCGCTGGCGCACGATGTCGAAGCCCGCGACGTGCGCGCTGCCCTCATCGGGTTCCAGCAGGGTGGCGAGCGTGCGGACCGTGGTGGTCTTGCCTGCGCCGTTGGGTCCGAGCAGGCCGAGCACGGTACCGGCTTCGACCGACAGGCTCACGCCGTCGAGGGCACGGTGGCCGCCGTAGTTCTTCGTCAGGCCGTCGGCCTCGATCGCGGTGTTCACGAATTTCCCCCTCTCTTGGAATTCTGTGAATGGGAGACCGGGAGCTGGGTAATCCTGACGTCGGGTAATCCCGAGAGGAATGCAGACCTCGGACCGGCGTTCTCCCGCCGTCAGAAACGTATCCGCCGCCTCGGCCGAAAAGCGCGGTTCCCGGTGTCCGCAGCCTGCCGGTGCAGCATGTTGCAGGCCCGGCGCGCCCCTGGTCGCAGCGGGGCTGGCAGGACCTTGCAGCGGCACTCAACTGTCAAGCGGGAAAGGCGATCCGCCGGGCCCGCGCCCCTATCGTCGGAGGGTCGCTGATCGTAGGTCCGGAAAGCACTTCCCACTGGGAGAGGTCATGGCAAGTCAACGAAATCTGGCGGCTTCACTAGGGGTGTGGAGCGCCCGGCACCGTAAGACCGCGCTTTTCGGATGGCTCTTCGCCGTCATCGCGCTCACGGTGCTGGGGAACCTGGTGGGGCAGAAAAGCCTGACCGAGGCCGACTACGGAACAGGGGAATCCGGCCGCTCGGCCCGTATTCTCGTCGAGGCCGGTATCACCTCCCCGGCACCCGAGATCGTGCTCGTGCACAGTGACCGGCTGACCGCCGACGCGCCGGAGTTCAAGAAGGCCGTGGCCGACGCGATCGCGGCCGTCGAGGGTACGGGCCTGGCCCAGGGCATCGGTGACCCGTACGAGACGGGCGCCATCGGCGAGGACAAGCACGACGCGCTCGTCCAGTTCTCCGTGAAGGGCGACCCGGACACGGCCGCCGACCGCATCCAGCCCGTCATCGACGCGCTCGCGAAGGCGGAGGGCGCCCATCAGGACGTCACCTTCGGCCAGTACGGCGCCGCCACCGGCCTCAAGGGGATCAACGACTCGCTCGGCGCGGACTTCACCCGCGCCGAGTTCACCGCCGTGCCGGTCGCGCTCGGCATCCTGCTCATCGTGTTCGGCGCGCTCGTCGCTGCCGTACTGCCGCTGATCCTCGCCATCACCGCGTGCGTCGCCGCCATGGGCCTGCTCGCCCTCTCCAGCCAGCTGGTCCCGGTCGACGCCATGACCAACTCGGTGCTGCTGCTGATGGGGCTCGCCGTCGGCGTCGACTACTGCCTCTTCTACATCCGCCGTGAGCGCGAGGAGCGGGCCGCGGGCCGCGACAAGGAGTCCGCGCTGCGCATCGCGGCGGCGACCTCCGGCCGTTCGGTGCTGATCTCCGGTATCACCGTCGCCGTCGCGATGGCCGGCATGTTCTTCTCCGGCCTGACCGTCTTCGAGGGCTTCGCCATCGCGACCATCGAGGTCGTCCTGATCGCGGTGCTCGGCTCCATGACCGTACTGCCCGCCGTGATGTCGATGCTCGGCGACCGCATCGACGCGGGCCGCATCCCCGGTCTGCGCCGCACGTCCCGCGCGCGGGCGGCGGACCGGAAGCCGGGCAGGCTGCTCGGTGCGGTGATCAAGGCGCCTGCCCTGTTCGCCGTCCTCGGTATCGCGTTCATGCTCGCGCTCGCCGCGCCCGCCCTGTCCATGAAGACCGAGAAGCTGGGCTTCGACCAGCTGCTGCCCGCCGACAACGTCACGGCGCAGACGGCCAAGCGGATCGAGAAGGTCTTCCCGGGCGCCCCGGCACCGGCCCAGGTCGTGTTCAGGGCCGCCGACATCGACGCGCCCGCCACCACCGCCGCCATCGAGGAGTTCCAGCAGCGGGCCCTGGCCTCCGGCCAGGTCAGGAACCCGATCGAGATCACCGTCCACCAGGACGAGAACATCGCGGTGATCAACGCCCCGCTGGCGGGCGACGGCCGCAACGCGACATCGGCGAAGGCCCTGGCGGAGCTGCGGAACGACATCATCCCGGCCACCCTGGCGAAGGCCCCGGGCGCCGAGGCCGCGGTCGGCGGCGACCTGGCCTTCTCCACCGACTACAACAGCCAGCTGAAGTCGTCGGTCCTGCCGGTCTTCTCCTTCGTGCTGGGCATCAGTTTCCTGCTGATGCTGCTGTGCTTCCGCTCCCCGGTCATCGCGGTCACCGCGATCGTCCTCAACCTGATGTCGGTGGCCGCCGCCTACGGGGTGATGACCGCCGTCTTCCAGAAGGGCTGGGGCGACGAGCTGGTGGGCACCACGGCCGTCGGCGCGATCGAGTCGTGGATGCCGCTGTTCGTCTTCGTGGTGCTGTTCGGCCTGTCGATGGACTACCACGTCTTCGTGGTCTCCCGCGTCCAGGAGGCCCACGGCCGGGGCGCCGACAACCGTACGGCCGTCGCCCACGGAATCCGCGCCACGGCGGGGGTCGTCACGAGCGCGGGCATGATCATGGTCGCCGTGTTCGCGGTGTTCGGCACGCTGTCCATGCAGGCTTTCAAGCAGCTGGGCGTCGGCCTGGCGGTGGCGGTGCTGCTCGACGCCACTCTCGTACGGGCTGTGCTCCTGCCGTCCGTGATGGTCCTGCTCGGCCGCTCCAACTGGTGGCTGCCGGGCTGGCTGAAGTGGCTGCCGCAGCTCTCCCACGGCGAGGAGGAGGCGGCTTCGGCCCCGGCCCCCCGATCGGCCGCGAAGGAGAGCCCCGGCCCGGACCAGGCGGGTTCACCCGACGGCCGCCTGCTGACGAACCGCTGACCACCCCACCCCACAGCCCCACCCGCCGAGCGGGCCTCACGGCCCCGCTCGGCGGTCGCACGCGCTCACCACTCCCTCGTCCGCACCACACCCACCTAACTCCCAAGGACAGCACGCCATGTACGAGTTCAGCGTCATCGGAGGCAAGACCGCACGGGCGGTCATCGGCTCCTCCCGGCAGGCCATCGTCGATGTCGTCCGCGACACCTACCTCGCCCACGACGCGGGCGACTCCGTGAACCCCGACAGCTACTTCCTGCGCTTCCCCGAGAAGCCCGACGCCCGCATCATCGCGCTCCCCGCCCACCTCGGCGGTGCGGCCGACGTCTCCGGGATCAAGTGGATCAGCAGCTTCCCGGCCAACATCGAGCGCGGCATACCGCGCGCATCGGCGGCCCTGCTGCTCAACGACTACGAGACGGGCTACCCCTTCGCCTGCCTGGAGGCTTCGCAGATCAGCGCCGCCCGCACGGCGGCCTCCGCGGTGCTCGCGGCGGAGCAGCTCACCGGCGGCCGGACGGCCGGCAAGCTGACCGTCGTGGGGGCGGGCATCATCGCGCGCAACATCCTCGAGTTCTTCAAGTCCCGCGACTGGCAGGTCACTTCGCTCTCCGTGCACGACAAGAGCGAGGAGTACGGTGCGGCGCTCGCCGCCCACGCCACCGGCACCCTGGGCTACCCGGCCACCACCGACCCCGACCTCGCCTCGGCGCTCACGGGCGCCGACGTGGTGGTCCTCGCGACCACCGCCGCCGAGCCGTACATCGTGGACCCGGCCGCCTTCGCCCCCGGTCAGGTGGTCCTCAACATCTCGCTGCGGGACATCGGCCCGGAGCTGATCGAGGGCTCGTACAACATCCTCGACGACATCGACCACTGCCTGAAGGCCAACACCTCCCCGCACCTCGCGGAACAGAAGTACGGGGACCGGCACTTCATCACCGGCACGCTCGCCCAGTTCATCAAGGGCGAGGTGACGACCGGGTCCGACAAGCCGGTGATCTTCTCCCCGTTCGGGCTGGGCGTCCTGGACCTCGCGGTCGGCCTGCACGTGTTCCACGCGGCACGGGAGTCGGGCGAGGCAGTGGAGATCGCGGACTTCTTCGGGGAGACAACGCGCTGGTAAGCGCCGTACGCCCCGGTCGCCCACCCCGCGACACCGCACAGAGGGCCCGGACGGGACTGCCCCCGTCCGGGCCCTCGCACATGCCCGCTACCCGATCAGCCGGTAGGCGGAGCACACCCCGAGGAAGACCAGCGCGGCCAGCGTGCTGCACGTGTAGTGCACCCGGCCCGACAGCCGCCACCAGCGTCGGCGCCAGGCGAGCCCCGCGCACAGCACCATGGCGCACGTGGTGGCGAGTGCGATGGTGATCAGCGTCGGCACGATCTCCAGCAGCACCGAATCCCCCACCATCACGGTGCGGTTGAGGGCGTCGGGGTCGGCAAACAGGAGCACGAAGCACACCGTGGCGGCGGTGATCAGCGCCCCGGTCGTCCAGAGCAGCAGCCGGGCGGCGCGCGCACCTCCCGGCGTACCCGGCGAACGGCGGCGCACCAGGGCCAGCACCGGCAGCGCCAGCACGGTCAGCGCGAGGAACGCGAGACTGGCGAGCAGGGCCTGCTGGTGCAGGGTGGGCGACTGGTACCAGGGCAGCCGCTCGTACGCTGCCGAGGCGTCCGAGGCGACGACGAGCCGGCCGTCCCGGAAGGCGATACGGTCCTGGCCGCCCTTCTCCTGGAAGAGCCCGGGGCTGATCTGCACCCAGTGCCGTACGGAGGTGGAGGGGTCGCGGGTGAGCGGGCCGGTCGTGGTCAGGGTGGCGCCCTCCCCCGCCTCCACCCGGACCGACCCGGTCAGGGCGCCGATCCGGGTCAGCTCGGAGGAACTGGTGCGCGTGGAACGGTAGTCGCCCTCGTACGGGGAGACGTCGGCGTACGAAGCGGACCGTTCCACCGGCTGTTCCGCCGACCGTTCCACCGACCGGGCGGCGCCGAAGTGGTCGGCGACCAGGTCAGCCACTTCCTGCCCGGCCCAGGTGGCGCCACCGCCCTCACCGTCACCGTTGTAGACGACGTACACCCCCACGCCACGCTCCGGGAGCAGCGCCAAGTTGCCGTGGAATCCCGGCAGATCGCCTTCCTTGACGAGCATCCGCTGCCCGCTGCGGACCCGCTCCTCCAGGATGTAGCCGAGACCGGGGAGCCGCGGGTCGTTGCCGAACTGCCGCTTGATCAGGGCGGATCGGGACTTCGGCGTGAGCAGGGGACCACCGTCGTCAAGCAGGGCGCGCAGCAGCAGCCCCATGTCACCGGCCGTACTGACGGCACCCGCCCCGGTCGGGCTCCAGTCGCCGTACTGCCCGTTCTCCACCAACTGCCGCCCGCCGGAGGGCCGGTGGCCGCGTGCGAGCCGTGCCTCGACGGCCGGGGGGTGGGGCTGGGCGAAGCTGGTGGACCGCATGCCGAGGGGCCGCAGGATCGACCGGTCCACGTACTGGGCGAACGGGGTGCCCGTGACGGTCTCCACCAGATGACCGGCGAGCGCCACCCCGTAGTTGTCGTAACTGGCGACCGTGCCCGGCGGCCGCACCCGGCGGGGCTGGTGCTCGGCGAGGCTCTCACCGAGCGGCCGCACGTCCTCGGGGCGCACGGTGGCCCGCCCGATGATGTTGTTGTCGAAGCCCGCCGTGTGCGTCAGGAGATCCCGTACGGTCACGGGGCGCCCGGGAAAGGTGTCGGCGACCTGGAAGGTCTTCAGGTAGCGGTTGACGTCGGCCCCCAGATCGAGCCGACCCTTCTCGACCTGCTGAAGCACCGCGATCGCGGTGAACAGCTTGGCGTCGGAAGCCAGGAAGAACCCGGTGCGCTCCGGGTCCACGGCCGTCCCGGCCTCGATGTCCGCGACCCCGTACCCCTGGGCGAAGACCTGCCGCCCACCCTGGACGACCACGACGGCCGCGCCCGGGATGCGATGGTCGGCGAGCTGCTTCCGCACAAGGGCGTCGAGCGCCCCCGGCAGGGAGCCGCTCCGCCCCTGCGAACGAAGACCGGCATCCCGCCCCGGCCCAGCGGCCTGCGCCACCCCGCTGCCGAGCACCACGAGCACGGTCAGCAGGAGTACCTGGAAGGCGAGGAGGAGGCGGCGCGGACGCTGTCGATTCGTCATGCAACCAGTCAATCCCGCGGAAGCGCCCCGGCCCATGGCCCTGGGTGGCGTCCGTGGGGGACCTAGGTACACCCCGGGGTTGGGGAGGGAGGGCCCGTACCCGCCACACCTCCTACGAGGCCGCGTGCGCGAACTCGGACAAGGAAGCGGGCGTGAGCGTACGAGCGGCGCCTCGTCGAGCATCTGCTTCCAGCGATGGGGACCCCGGCGCCGCGCATGGCATCCGCCATCCGCAGGTCCCGGACGCCGACATGCCCAAGGGCACCGTCGACCTGCGGACGGCCGACGTGATCTGCTCCCACCTGGCCGACATCCAGCAAGCGTGGGGGCCTGCGACCTCTCCCGGGGAGCGCCGGACCCTGTTCCTCCGCTACGCCCTGGACTGGTCGGATGAGCTGATCGCCGCCCACGATTCCATCACGGCTCGCGCCGTGCGGTACCGCCTTGAGCGCGGGTCGGAAAAATCGCCGCCCACCTCAACAGCCAGTCATACGTGGATGGGTAAGAAAGGCTGGCCGTCGCGAAACCCCATACGCCCCGCCGCGCGCCACTTTGACGTGAGTACGGGACGTTTCGCGATCCACTCAGGGCAAGTAGACCTTCTGCCATTCGACAGAGGTCATCGTCAAAGCAGCCTCGGCGAGCTGCTGTGCGGACGCCGTCTTCAGCTTATTCCGACTGGAGTCGATCCAGCCCTCGACGTTGGAGCAGCCCTGCTCGCGGTACTCGATGGCCTGGATCAAGCACTGCAACGCCCCGCTGGCGGGGTACGTCAAGACCAACGACAACGGCAACGAGGTCTCGTACACCGTCCGGGCCCGAGCCTTCTCCGCCGAACCCGCGCTCGCGATCGACGTGCGCCTCACGGGAGGAGACGCCACGAGAACAGCGCTCGCAGTCTGCAAGAAGCTCACCCGACTCGGGGCTTCGGAGCTGGCAAAGGCTTCCGCCTCCACCTAGTCACCGTCGAAGGCGCCACCGGGGCCAATTCCCTGCCCCCTCGGCGGAGACGGGAGCCTCCTCGGCCTCGCACAGGGCGCCCGTTCAGCGGGCGCCACCCCCTCCTCATTCAGCCTGACCAGAGGCCCCATCACTGTCTTGTCCGCCCGCTCTGCCGGTGGCTGCCGCCTCTACCGGATCAAACCCTGCTGGCCCTGAACGGCGTCGGCCCCGACGTCGCCGGCCAACTGCTGGTCACTGCGGGCGAAAACCCCGAGCGCCTGCGCTCGGAGGCGGCCTTCGCCATGCTCTGCGGCGCTGCCCCGCTGCCGGCCTCCTCCGGACGCACCCAGCGCCACCGGCTCAATCGCGGCGGCGACCGGCAGGCCAACTCCGCGCTTTACCGCATCGCACTCTGCCGCCTGCGCTACGACGCACGTATCAAGGACTACATGGAGAGGCAGACCAAGGAAGGCATGTCCAAGAAGGAGATCATCCGCTGCCTCAAGCGGTACATCGCCCGCGAGATCTACCAGGTCCTGGCTGCTCCGGCCCAAGCCCGGACCACCGCCGAACAGCTCACAAAAGCCGCATGACGCCCCTTCGGGCGGCCGCCTCAGCCAGGTATGAGCGTTCACATCTTGAGCAGCCGCTCCAGCATGAACGATGCGTCCTCGGATGGGCTGATGAAGAGCGACTGCACGCGGTAACGCCCCGGGGGGACATCCACTCGGATCACATCAGCCTCGCTGATCTCGTCGCCACGAGCCGCAGAGTCCAGCAAAAAGTAACGGCCGCCGAGGTCGATGTCGAAGACGTCCTGCCACTCGTCCGACGCCATGCTCCGCTCTACCGCGTTCTCCAGCCCAGTGTCGTTGTCGGCCGCGTGCCATCGGATGAACGTCATAGTGCGGTCAAGGTAGGTGATGGCCGACGGCTCCCCGCCCAAGGTGAGCACCTCACCGTGATCAGGCAGGGGAACTCTCCCGACGTACTCAATTCCCACCGCATCCGCCTCGGTGCCCTCCCAATCCGTCAGATACGGCTCCGGACACAACGCGTAGTACCCGAAATCCGTATCGAGCCACTCCACCGAACCTCCCAACCCCACTGACCGCTCCCGACCCTACCCACGCTCTGACAGCAATTTGACATCCATAAGAGCATCGCCCTCGCTGCCACGAGCAGCAAGGGCATCAGATGGTTGCTCGAGCGTGAGCCGTCTGCGGCCTGTGGCACGTATCGGCGGCACTGATGCCGGAGTCGGCTGGGACACTGCGGTCGTGATCAACGAGATGACCCCAGATCTTCCTGACGGCCCCGCCGACTCCCTGCCGCCCGGAGCACAGGCAGAGCTCGCCGGCACTGCCTGGGAGGAGCTGCCGCACGTCTGCACGGGGCAACACGGTGTGCCTGACACACCGGACGTCCTCGGCGCTGTGCTCGCCGTCGACCCGGCCCACAGGGCACGAGCGGTAGGCGATCTGTACCGGCTGCTCCTCCATCAGGATCAGGTGTTTCCGGCGACCGCTCCGGCGGCCTTGGTCCTGGCCGGTCTTCTCGACGATCCGCGCACTCTCGCCGAAGACCGGTGGGAACGCAGGGCCGGCCGGCGGTCGCTCCGCGCCGAACTGCTGAACTGGCTGGCTTCGTTCGCTGACATCGCCCGCCTGGACATCGAGGACGGCGTCGGCACGGCGCAGAATCTGGCTGCCGCCCGTGCGGCAAGGCCCGTACTCTACGACCGCATCGCGGACTTCTGCGATGCCGACGATCGACTGGTGAAGGAGGCCGCGCTCGCGGCCACCGCCCTGCTCCTGGCCGATCCCGCCCTCGCCTCGTCCGTACCCCGGTACGCGCCCGCCGTTCGCGAGGTCCTGGCCGTGAGCACGGACTCGTACTACCGGTGGATCGCCCGGGAACGGCTGGCTGCCTGGGGGGAGGATGTCGCTGGTCTCGTCACTGCGGAGAAGGAGCGCCGCGCGGCCCGGGACCGGGCAGGCGAGCTGGCGGAGGACCCGTTCGGAGGCCAGGAGCAGGAGCAGGCGATCCGCTGGCTGGAAGAGCAACCCAAGGACACCGCGGCTCCGGAACGACTCGGCCGCCGACATGAGGACCGGACCGTGCCCATACCGGCCGCCCCGCACGAGCCAGCACCCGAGCCGCCTGTGGCCGCCGCTGGAAGCGAGGCGGGGTACCGCGGCCCGTGGCGGATCGCCCGGGAGGAGGAGCGCGCCGAGTGGACGTTCACGTCGTACGTAGGAGTCGGCCCCCTGCACTTCGGGATGACCTTGGAGCAGATCACCCGTGCCCTCGGCGAAGAACCGGCCGTCTCGCCCTACTCCCACCACGGCGAAGACCAGCAGCTCAAGTACGCCGACTTCGCCAAGAGCGGGATCAGGGCCCTCTTTCACGACGGCCGCCTGGGGTGCGTCGCCGCAGACGCACTCACCGGCCCCCAGGCGAGACTGGACGCAGCCCCGCTGACCGGCTGCGCGCCTTCCCATGTGGAGGACTGGCTCGTCCACCGCACGACACGGCCCGACAGCCTGGCGTACAGCGTCGCCGGCGATCCGGTCTTCGCCGACCTCGGCCTGGCGATCCGCTCCCAGCGGGCCGACGACATCGTCCTGACCCGCCCCCTCTTCCTGCTCCACGACTGGCTCGACCTGTGGCACGCACTGCCCAGCGAGGAGTGGAACTGCTCAGAGAGCCCGGCGCCTCATGGCGCACGCGGAGCCGTAACGAAGAATGCCCATCCTCCACTCCCACCCATACCCGTTGCGTACACATGGGACATATGGGACATTCGGTACACTTGAGCGCATGACGCAGCCGCTGCCCACAGAGAGCATCCGCGACGTGCGCGCGCATTTGGCGGAGGTCGTGGAACGCGCCGACCGCGACGACGTACCCACCGTGATCACGCGCCGAGGCAAGGAAGTCGCCGCCGTCGTCTCCATCGAGGTACTGCGCAAGTACCAGGAGTGGGAAGAGCGCGAGATCAATCGGATCATCGACGAACGCATGGCCACCCCCGCACCCGGCATCCCGATCGAGGACATCATGAGGGAGACGCTGGCGCGCAGTGAGTGAGTGCCGAACCGTCTTCCGCCCCGAGGCGCAGGCCGAGCTTCGGAAGATCCCGCGCGAGATGGCACTGCGCATCCTGGCCAAGCTGACCGAGCTGGAAAGCGATCCGCTCGGCTTCAACACCACCGCACTCGTGTCCCAGCCAGATCGTCGGCGCCTACGGGTTGGCGACTACCGCGTCGTCTACACGATCGACAACGGGGAACTGGTGGTCTGGGTTGTTCACGTGGGACACCACTCCACCGTTTACGACACCTGACCACCACTGACCACACGTCAGAATATCCAGCACCCATCCAGCACGGGGACGACGAAGGGGTCGGGCTCGACAGGGCCCGACCCCGTCAGAAGGGGTCGGGCTCGACAGGGCCCGACCCCTTCTGACGTGTACGTTCGACCTGACTCCTAATATGCGGTGATCGCCTGGTTACACATTGAACCGGAACTCCACCACATCCCCGTCCTGCATCACGTACTCCTTGCCCTCCATGCGCGCCTTGCCCTTGGCGCGGGCCTCGGCGACCGAGCCCGTTTCGACCAGGTCGTCGAAGGAGATGATCTCCGCCTTGATGAAGCCCTTCTGGAAGTCGGTGTGGATCACACCGGCCGCCTCCGGGGCCGTGGCGCCCTTCTTGATGGTCCAGGCGCGGGCTTCCTTCGGGCCTGCCGTCAGGTAGGTCTGGAGGCCCAGGGTGTCGAAGCCGACGCGGCCGAGAGTGGCGAGGCCGGGCTCGTCCTGGCCCATGGACTGGAGGAGCTCCAGGGCCTCGTCGTCGTCGAGCTCGATCAGCTCGGACTCGATCTTGGCGTTGAGGAAGATCGCCTCGGCGGGGGCGACCAGGGCGCGCTGTTCGTTCTTGAAGTCCTCGTCGACCAGCTCGTCCTCGTCGACATTGAAGACGTAGAGGAAGGGCTTCGTGGTGAGCAGGTGCAGCTCGTGGAGCAGCTTGCCCTTCTCCGTGGCGGCCGTGATGCCCGCCGAGAAGAGGGTCTGGCCGGACTCCAGGATCTTCTGCGCGTCCTCGACCGCGGCGAGCACCGCGACCTTCTCCTTCTGGAGGCGCGACTCCTTCGTCAGGCGCGGGATCGCCTTCTCGACGGACTGGAGGTCGGCGAGGATCAGCTCGGTGTTGATCGTCTCGATGTCGTCCTTGGGCGAGACCTTGCCGTCGACGTGGACGACGTTCTCGTCCTTGAAAGCGCGGATGACCTGGCAGATCGCGTCGGACTCGCGGATGTTCGCCAGGAACTTGTTGCCCAGGCCCTCACCCTCCGACGCGCCCCGCACGATGCCGGCGATGTCGACGAAATCCACCGTCGCGGGCAGGAGCTTCTGGCTGTTGAAGATCTCCGCGAGCTTGTTCAGGCGCGGGTCCGGGACGCCGACCACGCCGACGTTCGGCTCGATCGTGGCGAACGGGTAGTTGGCCGCCAGCACGTCGTTCTTGGTCAGGGCGTTGAACAGGGTCGACTTGCCGACATTCGGCAGACCGACGATTCCGATCGTGAGCGACACTTTGGCGACTTCCTGGAGTGAGGACTGGAGTGAGGAGGGGAGCGAAGGGGATCAGGGGCGCCGGGGCCGGCTCGGCTGTTCGGGCCGGGTCCCGGAGTGGACCGATTCTCCAGTTTACGGGCGGGGGCTCCCTGCCCCGCACGGGTCCGCCCCCGGGACGCGGCCACCGCGCGTATACCGCCGAACAGGTTCGTTTTCGGCCCCGTCTCATCGAACGCAACGCCAAGGTCGGCCAAAGCGCGTGTCCAACGCCTGATTCCTCCCGCCCCGCGACCTACGTTGTCCCCGTGGAGCAGCCCAGGACACGTCCCCCGCAGCGCAGGCCGTCCCCGCAGGCCGCGCCCGCCCCCGCCACGCCCGCCCAGGGCGCCTTCGGTGAGAGTTCCACCGTCTACCGGGCGACGGGGGCGGCCGGAGGGCGGACGCGTACCGTGCCGCCCGTCCTGCTCGCCCTGCGGCGGTTCCCCAACCCCCGGCTCACCGGGATCGGGGCCGGGCTGTTCGCCTCCCTCACCATGTTCGTGCTCGCCTGTCTGGACCGGCTGCTGTTCGACAGCTCCGAGCTCGTCTACGGGCTGCTCTTCCTGCCCGTCAGCGCGCTCACCGCCCTCTGGGTCCGGCCCGCCGACCTCGTCACCGCACCGATCAGCGTGCCCATCGCCTTCGCCGTCGGGGTCTTCCCGATCTCCGGCGGGTCCAGCGGTTTCGGCGGGCAGACCATGGCCCTCGTCACCGCCCTCGCCGTGCACGCGGGGTGGCTGTACGGGGGCACGCTGATCGCGGGGCTCATCGCCTCCGTACGCAAGGTCCGGCAGATGCGGGCCCGGCGGCGGTATCTGCTGGCTCAGGGGCGTACGGGAGCGGAGAAGGGCCGGACCGCACCCCGGGCACCCCAGAGGGCCGCCGGGGCGGCTGCCCGGCCCGCCATCCGCGCCGACCGCTCCCGGGTCGGCAGGTAAGCCTTCTCCGGTGGGCAGGTAAGCCCCCGCGTCGGCAGGTAGCACCCGCACCCGGCCGACAGGCCGCGTAACACCCCGTAAGCGGCGGCCCGCTACTTCCCCGCCGCCGCCATCGCCGCCCCCACGATCCCCGCGTTGTTCTGGAGCTCCGCCGGGACGATCTCCGCGCGGACCTTCTCGATCAGCGGCAGGAACTTCTCCGCCTTGCGGCTCACGCCTCCCCCGATGATGAACAGCTCGGGCGAGAACAGCATCTCCACGTGCAGCAGGTACTTCTGCACCCGGTGCGCCCAGTGCTGCCAGCTGAGGTCCTCGTCCTCCCGGGCCTTCGTGGAGGCGCGCTTCTCCGCCTCGTGGCCGTGCAGCTCCAGGTGGCCCAGCTCGGTGTTGGGGACGAGGCGGCCGTCCACGAAGATCGCGCTGCCGATGCCCGTACCGAGCGTCAGCATGATCACCGTGCCTTTACGGCCCCGGCCCGCGCCGAACGTCATCTCCGCGATCCCGGCCGCGTCCGCGTCGTTCAGGATCGTCACCGGCCCGCCGACCCGCTCGCCGAGCAGCGCGGCGGCGTCCGTGTCGATCCAGCCCTTGTCGACATTGGCCGCCGTCCGCGTGACGCCGTCCGTGACGACGCCCGGGAACGTGATCCCGATCGGGCCCGACCAGTCGAAGTGGCCGACGACCTCCGCCACGCAGCCGGCCACGCCCTGAGGCGTGGCCGGCTGGGGTGTCAGTACTTTGTGGCGCTCCCGCGCCAGGTCTCCGCGGTCCAGGTCCACGGGAGCGCCCTTGATCCCTGAACCGCCGATGTCCACGCCGAAGATCTCCATGGAAACACCGTACGGGCAGGCCGGGGCCCGCGCCCTGCTACCCGGCCTTCTCGCGTCTGCTCGGCGGACAGGGCGGCGGCTACTCGGCGGACAGGGCGGCGGCCTCGGCGCGCAGGTCGCGGCGGAGCTCCTTGGGGAGGGAGAAGGTGATCGACTCGTCGGCCGTCTTGACCGTCTCCACGTCCGCGTAACCGCGCTCCGCGAGCCACTCCAGGACCCCGTCGACCAGGACGTCGGGGACCGAGGCCCCGGAGGTCAGGCCGACCGTCGTCACGCCCTCCAGCCACGCCTCGTCGATCTCGCTCGCGAAGTCGACCAGGTACGCGGCGGCGGCTCCGGCGTCGAGGGCGACCTCGACCATGCGGATGGAGTTCGAGGAGTTCTTCGAGCCGACCACGATGACCAGCTCGGCGTCCTCGGCCAGCTTCTTCACCGCGATCTGGCGGTTCTGCGTGGCGTAGCAGATGTCGTCGCTGGGCGGCGAGAGGAGGTTCGGGAACTTCGACTTGAGCGCGCCCACCGTCTCCATCGTCTCGTCGACGGAGAGCGTGGTCTGGGAGAGCCAGACGACCTTCGACTCGTCGCGGACCTCGATGTTCGCGACGTCCTCGGGGCCGTCGACGAGCTGGATGTGGTCGGGGGCCTCGCCGGAGGTGCCGATGACCTCCTCGTGGCCCTCGTGACCGATCAGGAGGATGTCGTAGTCCTCCTTGGCGTACCGGACGGCTTCCTTGTGGACCTTGGTGACCAGCGGGCAGGTCGCGTCGATGGTCGCGAGCTTGCGCTCGGCGGCCTCCGCGTGGACGGTGGGCGCCACTCCGTGCGCGGAGAACATCACGATGGAGCCCTCGGGGACCTCCGCGGTCTGGTCGACGAAGATCGCGCCCTTCTTCTCCAGGGTCTGCACGACGTACTTGTTGTGCACGATCTCGTGGCGGACGTAGATCGGGGCCCCGTACTGCTCCAGGGCCTTCTCGACGGCGATCACGGCACGGTCCACGCCCGCGCAGTAGCCACGGGGAGCGGCGAGCAGGACACGGCGGGCAGGCATTGCAGTCATGCGTCCCATCGTAAGGCCGTACCGAACAGGCGCCATGACGACCACATGGACAGACTGGTCGTGACGAGTGGTCACGGTCGGTGAGGGTGGAGGGTTGATGGCGTCGGTCCCGGGGAACGGCAGTGGAGGCGACAGCGGGAGCGGCGTCCAGGAGGGGCGCGGGAGCAGCGTTCAGGAAGGGCGGCTGCGGCGGTCCCTCGGGTTCCGGGACCTCGTCGTCTACGGGCTGCTGTTCATCGCCCCGATGGCCCCCGTCGGCATCTTCGGCACCCTGGACGCCCGGTCCGGCGGTTCGGTGGCCCTCGTCTACATCGTGGCCACCGTCGTCATGGGCTTCACCGCCTTCAGTTACGCCCAGATGGTGCGGGTCGCGCCCTTCGCGGGGTCGGTGTTCACGTATGCCCGCAAGGGGCTCGGGGAAGGGCCCGGGTTCGTCGCGGGGTGGATGGCGATGCTCGACTACCTGCTCATCCCGGCCGTTGCCTACCTCTTCTCCGGCATCGCCATGAACGCCCTGGTCCCGGAGGTGTCGCGGTGGGTGTGGACCGCCGTCGCCGTGCTGATCACCACGCTGCTCAATCTGTGGGGCGTACGGGCGGCGGCGCGGGTCGGGTTCGCCGTGCTGGCCATGGAGATCGTGGTGCTGCTGGTCTTCGTGGTGTCGGCCGTGGCCGTCCTCGTACGGGACGGGGCGCAGCGCGGGTGGCTGACGCCGCTCACCGGGGACACGGCGTTCTCCGTGGCGGCGGTGCTGGGCGCGGTCTCGGTGGCCGTCCTGTCGTATCTGGGGTTCGACGCCATCGCCTCGTTCGCCGAGGAGGTGACGGGAGGGTCCCGGAAGGTGGCGCGGGCGCTCCTCTTCTGTCTGATGCTCGCCGGGGTGCTGTTCGTCGCGCAGACCTATCTGGCGGCGCTCCTGGAGCCGATGGGCTCGGCGGAGCTGAAGGCCGATCCGGCGGCCCAGGGGTCGGCCTTCTACGACGCGGTGGACGCCTCCGTGGGGACCTGGCTGCACGATCTGGTGGCGGTCAGCAAGGCGATCGGGGCGGCGTTCGCGGCGCTGGCCGGGCAGGCCGCCGCCGGGCGGCTGGTCTTCGCGATGGCCCGTGAGCGGCGGCTGCCGCCGTTCCTGGCCAAGGTCGACCCGAAGTCGGGCGTGCCGCGGCTCGCGATCCTCGGCGCCGCGGTCGTGACCCTGGTGGCGGCGGTGTGGGCGGCCCGGCGCGACGACGGCCTCGACCACCTGGTGTCGGTCGTGAACATCGGGGCCCTGACCGCGTTCGTGCTGCTGCACGCGTCGGTGGTCGGCTGGTTCACCGTACGCCGGATGGCTGGGCCGCCCGTCTGGTGGAAGCACGTGCTGGTGCCGGTGGTGGGGGCGGGAATCCTCGTCGCGGTCATCCTGGAGGCGACGACGAGCGCCCAGGTGGTGGGGCTGTGCTGGCTGGGGGTGGGGCTCGTGGTGCTCGCGGTGCAGGGGGCGGGGGCACGGGAAGCGGGAAGCGGGCGGGGGTGAAGGGGCCGGGGGCACGGGGAGCGGGCGGCGGTGAGGGGGCGGGCTTTGCCTGACAGCTTCCGTTCGTGGGCCGCCTCCGCTGTCAGTGCGTCCCGATACGCTCGTGCGCATGGCTCTCAACACGTCCGCGGAAGCGCCGCTGCCCGTCGGTGAGGTGTCGCGCCTGATCGGGGGGTGGATCGACCGGCTCGGTGCGATCTGGGTGGAGGGGCAGATCACCCAGCTGTCGCGGCGGCCGGGTGCCGGGGTCGTCTTTCTGACCCTGCGCGACCCCTCGCACGACATCTCGGTGAGCGTCACCTGTTTCCGGCAGGTCTTCGACCGCATCGCCGACGTGGTGAGCGAGGGCGCGCGCGTCGTCGTCCTCGCCAAGCCCGAGTGGTACGCGCCCCGGGGGCAGCTGTCGCTGCGGGCCACCGACATACGGCCGGTCGGCATCGGCGAGCTGCTGGTGCGGCTGGAGCAGCTGAAGAAGTCGCTCGCCGCCGAGGGGCTCTTCGCGCTCGACCGGAAGAAGCAGCTCCCCTTCCTGCCGCAGCTCGTCGGGCTGGTCTGCGGGCGGGCCTCCGCCGCCGAGCGCGATGTCCTGGAGAACGCCCGCCGCCGCTGGCCCGCCGTGCGCTTCGAGGTCCGCAACACCGCCGTGCAGGGGGTGAACGCGGTCGCCCAGGTGGTCCAGGCCGTCGAGGAGCTGGACGCGCTGCCCGAGGTGGACGTGATCGTGGTGGCGCGGGGCGGCGGCAGCGTGGAGGATCTGCTGCCGTTCTCGGACGAGCAGCTGGTCCGGGCCGTGGCCGCCTGCCGTACGCCGGTGGTCTCCGCGATCGGCCACGAGCCGGACTCCCCGCTGCTGGACCTGGTGGCCGACCTGCGCGCCTCCACGCCCACGGACGCGGCCAAGAAGGTCGTACCGGACGTGGGCGAGGAGCTGGAGAAGGTGCGGCAGCTCCGCGACCGGGCCCTGCGGACCGTCCGGGGCATCCTGGACCGCGAGGAGCGAGGGCTCGCGCACGCGCTGGGGCGCCCCTCGATGGAGCGCCCCCAGCGGCTGGTGGACGAGCGGGCGGCGGAGGTCGACGCGCTCGTCGGGCGGAGCCGCCGGGTGCTGGGCCATCTGCTGGACCGGGCCGATTCGGAGCTCGCGCACACCCGGGCCCGGGTCGTCTCGCTCTCGCCCGCCGCCACGCTGGAGCGGGGGTACGCGGTGCTCCAGCGGCCCGACGGCCATGTGGTGCGCTCCCCCGACGAGGCCGGGGCGGCCGGGGAGCCGCTGCGGGCTCGGGTGTCGGAGGGCGAGTTCACGGTCCGGGTGGACGGGTGAAGCAGTCCGGGGAAAGCGGCGCGTGAAGCAGGCCGGAGGAAGCGGCGCGGGCAAGGCGGCACAAGCAAGCGGCAGAGGGAAGCGGCCGAGGACGGACGGCCCCGTGGCCGGGCCGGGCGGGGCCGGAAGACGACGAATCTAGGGTGGATCACATGACGGACGACGGTACGGCGGCGGCTGCCGCGACGAGCACGCTCGGGTACGAGCAGGCGCGGGACGAGCTGATCGAGGTCGTACGCAGGCTGGAGGCGGGCGGTACGACGCTGGAGGAGTCCCTGGCCCTGTGGGAGCGGGGCGAGGAGCTGGCGAAGATCTGCCGCCACTGGCTGGAGGGCGCCCGGGCCCGCCTGGACGCCGCGCTGGCCCGGCCGCAGGACGAGGCCGGCGGGGGCGGCAGCGCCGCGGGTCCGGCCACCGACGGCTGAGAGCGAGCCGACCGGAAGAGCTGGCCGGGAGAGCCGTCCGGGAGAAGCAGCCGGAAGAAGCGGAGAAGCACGGCCGCGTTGTGGAGTGGATCACTCCACTCCGGTTTTAGTTGAAAGTTAACCTATCTCTCCGTTACGGTCGTGCCATCACTTCCCCCACGCCCGTTCGGAAGGTTCGCACCCAGATGTCCCTCGTTCTCGACCCCGCCGCCCAGGACCTCCTCTTCCGCGAGGCCCGCACCGCCAACACCTTCACCGACGAGCCGGTGACCGACGAGCAGGTCCAGGCGATCTACGACCTGGTCAAGTTCGGCCCCACCGCGTTCAACCAGTCGCCGCTGCGTGTCGTCCTGGTCCGCTCCGCCGAGGGCCGCGAGCGCCTGGTGCAGCACATGGCCGAGGGCAACCGGCCGAAGACCGCCACCGCCCCGCTGGTCGCGATCCTGGCCGCCGACAACGAGTTCCACGAGGAGCTTCCGGCGCTGCTGCCGCACTTCCCGCAGGCCAAGGACCTGTTCTTCACGGAGCGCCCGGTCCGTGAGTCGGCCGCCGGTCTCAACGCCGCGCTCCAGGCCGCCTACTTCATCATCGGCGTCCGCGCCGCCGGACTGGCCGCCGGACCGATGACCGGCTACGACGCCGCCGGTATCCAGAAGGAGTTCCTGGACGGCGACCACACCCCGCTGATGGTCGTCAACATCGGCAAGCCGGGCGAGGACGCCTGGTTCCCGCGCAGCCCGCGCCTCTCCTTCGACGAGGTCGTCACGACCGTCTGAGCGCGCACGCCGTACGTGAGGGGCCCCGGAACACCTGGTGTTCCGGGGCCCCTCACGTACGTACAGCCACGTCCGTACAGCGGACAGGACCGCCCGTCAGGAGGCCGCGGCAGAAGCGGACGGGGAGACGGAAACCGAGGGCGAGGCCGACGGTACGGGCACGGAGCCCCCGACCGGCTCCGTCTTCAGCGCCTCGGCCATCTCCACCAGCCGCTCCTTGGGCGCCGAGCCGGTCACGACCGTCGTGTGCCCCTTCTCCAGCAGCACGAGGGCGTCGTACTTCGCGCCCTCCCAGTACTGCCACTCCCGGCCCGCGACCGTCTCGGTGGTCCCGGTGTCCTTGGCCTTCTGGCTGACCTGGGGGACATAGGTGCGCGCGTCGGCGGTGGACTGCTCGACCGCGACGTACTTGCGGTCCGGGTCGAGGAAGCCGAGGTGCCACGCCTTGCCCGCGGTGTGGTCGTACGAGACGGAGGTCGGCTTCCACTTCTCCGGGAGGCCCTCCGGCGCGGCGACCGGGTAGGGGGCCGCGATGCGCACCGTCGCCAGTTCGACGGTGAAGTCGACGGCCTTGATCGGGTCGGCGTTCTCGTCGTGCGGAATGAAGATGTAGATGACGCCCGCGCAGGCGGCGGTCACCAAGGTCGACAGGAACATGTTCCTGACCGTCTGCTTGCCTCGCTTGCTTGCCACGGGGTCCATGGTGGCACGGGGCCCGTGAGGCCCCAGCGTAGGGTCCCGGGCGGCGGCGGGCGTGACAGCGGGTGGCGGGGACAGCACGTATCGGGGCGCTCATGCGTGACCCGTACTGCTCATTTTATCGACCTACCGATAGAGTCACAGCACCCTCATATCCGGTCGTCGCCGTACAGAAAGGTGCGCTCCGATGTCCGAGCATCATCTGCCGTCCCAACTGGAGGTCTCCCCGGAGGCCCCCGACCGCAACCTGGCCCTGGAGTTGGTCCGGGTCACCGAGGCCGCCGCGATGGCCGCCGGGCGCTGGGTGGGCCGCGGCGACAAGATCGGCGCCGACGGCGCCGCCGTGAAGGCCATGCGCACCCTCGTCTCGACCGTCTCGATGAACGGCGTCGTCGTCATCGGGGAGGGCGAGAAGGACGAGGCCCCCATGCTGTTCAACGGCGAGCGGGTCGGCGACGGCACCGGCGCCGAGGTCGACATCGCGGTCGACCCGATCGACGGCACCACGCTCAACGCCAAGGGCATGCCGAACGCGATCGCCGTGCTGGCCGCCGCCGACCGGGGGGCGATGTTCGACCCGTCCGCGGTCTTCTACATGGACAAGCTGGTCACGGGGCCCGAGGCGGCGGACTTCGTCGACATCAACGCCCCCGTGTCGGTGAACATCCGCCGTGTCGCGCGGGCGAAGAACTCCACGCCCGAGGACGTCACCGTCGTCGTCCTGGACCGCCCGCGCCACGAGGGCATCGTCAAGGAGATCCGCGAGACCGGCGCCCGCATCAAGTTCATCTCCGACGGCGATGTGGCGGGCTCGATCATGGCCGCCCGCGAGGGCACCGGCGTCGACCTGCTGATGGGCATCGGCGGCACCCCCGAGGGCATCATCTCGGCGTGCGCCATAAAGTGCCTGGGCGGGGTCATCCAGGGCAAGCTCTGGCCCAAGGACGAGGCGGAGCGGCAGAAGGCGCTGGACGCGGGCCACGATCTGGACCGGGTGCTGTCGACCGACGACCTGGTCAGCGGCGACAACGTGTTCTTCGTGGCGACGGGGATCACCGACGGTGAGCTGATGCGCGGTGTGCGGTACCGCGCGGAGACGGCGACCACCGAGTCGATCGTGATGCGCTCCAAGTCCGGCACGATCCGGACGATCTCCTCGACGCACCGGCTGTCGAAGCTGCGCGCCTACAGCGCCATCGACTTCGACCGCGCGAAGTAGCCGGAAGGCACACGAACTAGCCGGAAGGCACGGGAAGCAGCCGGGAAGCGCGGGGAACGGAGAGAAAGAAGGGGTGCCGGGGCGGCTGCCGCCCTCGCACCCCATCTCTTCTTTCGCGCTCCCCCTGCGCGCCCTTTTCTTTCGCGTTCCCCTTGGCGCGCCCTCAGCCCGCCGCGGCTATGCGCTCCCCCGTCGCGGCGGCGGTCAGCTCGATGTCGCGCCGACGGCGGCGGGCCAGCGCGACCCGGCGTTCGGCGGCGGTGAGCCCGCCCCACACCCCGTACGGCTCCGGCTGCAGCAGGGCGTGCTCCCGGCACGCCACCATCACCGGACAGCGGGCGCAGAGCCGCTTGGCGGCCTCCTCGCGGGCCAGTCGGGCGGCGGTCGGCTCCTTCGACGGGGCGAAGAACAGCCCGGCTTCGTCCCGGCGGCACACCGCCTCCGAATGCCAGGGGCCCGCCTCGTCCTCCCGGGCGGGGGTCCGCTGGGCAGGAACGGCGGCGACCTGCGGAGGCTGATGCGGCGGTTGCAGCACGGTCTACTCCTGACGACGGCTACGGCTTCGCGAGCGAGAGACGATGCAGCAGTCCATACCCGCTGTGTGTACGCCTATGCACTCAGCGGCACCGGCGCACGGCGCGCGACAAGGGCTCCAGGTGGCGTTCTGGCTGATTCCCGAACGTGCGTCCGCCGTGCCGTCCTCAGTGCCCGAGGTGCTTGCGCAGCCGCCGCTGGAGGTCCGCGACGAACTTGCCCCGCTTGGGTTTGGCGTCCACTCCGCCGAAGAGGGAGAAGCCGTTCACGACGACGACCGGCGCTTCCGGGTCCACCGACTCCAGCGAGCGCACGTCGAACCCGCCGAAGACACCGGTCCCGCTGCCGCGCAGCGTGATGTTCTCCGGGACCCGGATGTCGACGCTGCCGAAGATGGCCGTCGCGTTGATGACGGTCAGCCGTTGGCCGAAAAGCGCCTCGGTCAGATCGATCTCCACGCTGCCGAAGAGGGAGAAGGCGTTCGTCCGGGGGCCGACCCGCCAACGGCCCTTGCGGGTGGCGCTGCTGAAGACCGCGACGAGGTTGTCGGCGGGGCCGTCGGGGACCTCGGGGCCGTACGCGTACGGCTGCGGCTCCGGGCGCGGGGCGGAGGCGTCCGAGGAGGAGGGCAGATCGCGGACCAGCGGCTGGAGCTCGCCGACGGTCTTGGCCCGGTAGACAAGGTCGACCCGCTCCGCGTGCTCGTCCGCCGTCAGCCGGCCCTCGGCCATCGCCTCCCGCAGGATGTCCGCGATCCGGTCGCGGTCGGCGTCGGAGGCGCGCAGACCGTCGCCGGGCGCGAACCCGGCGGGCGGGACCGGGGCGGGCGGCGCGGTGGCCGGCCGGGCGGGCTGCTGGGGCTGCTTCTCTGGGTCCACCGCCCCAGGGTACCCAAACGCGATAGATCGCGACTACCCCTCCGGACGGCGCGCCTCCCGCCCGCGGACCGCTCCAGGTGAGCCTTACCTCACAGGATCGGCCCGAAGGCGGCGTTCTACCCTGGTTGACGCGCTGCCCAAGGGAGGTCAGCCGCTGTCGCCGAGTGAGGAATGGCCGTAATGCCAGAGTTTGCGTACTCCGATCTGCTCCCCCTGGGAGAGGACACCACGCCGTACCGTCTGGTGACCGCCGAGGGTGTCTCCACCTTCGAGGCCGACGGCCGTACGTTCCTCAAGGTCGCCCCGGAGGCGCTGCGCACGCTGGCCGCCGAGGCGATGCACGACATCTCGCACTATCTGCGCCCGGCCCACCTGGCGCAGCTGCGCCGGATCGTGGACGACCCCGAGGCGTCCTCCAACGACAAGTTCGTGGCGCTGGACCTCTTGAAGAACGCCAACATCGCCGCGGCCGGTGTCCTGCCGATGTGCCAGGACACCGGTACGGCGATCGTCATGGGCAAGCGCGGGCAGAACGTGCTGACCGAGGGCGGTGACGAGGAGGCCCTCTCGCACGGCATCTACGACGCGTACACCAAGCTCAACCTGCGCTACTCGCAGATGGCCCCGCTGACCATGTGGAACGAGAAGAACACCGGCTCCAACCTCCCGGCCCAGATCGAGCTGTACGCCACCGACGGCGGCGCGTACAAGTTCCTCTTCATGGCCAAGGGCGGCGGCTCGGCCAACAAGTCGTTCCTCTACCAGGAGACGAAGGCCGTCCTGAACGAAGCCTCCATGATGAAGTTCCTGGAGGAGAAGATCCGTTCGCTGGGGACCGCGGCCTGCCCGCCGTACCACCTGGCGATCGTGGTCGGCGGCACCTCGGCGGAGTTCGCGCTGAAGACCGCCAAGTACGCCTCCGCGCACTACCTGGACGAGCTGCCCGCCGAGGGCTCCCCCACCGGGCACGGCTTCCGGGACAAGGAGCTGGAGGAGAAGGTCTTCGAGCTGACGCAGAAGATCGGGATCGGCGCGCAGTTCGGCGGCAAGTACTTCTGCCACGACGTCCGCGTGGTGCGCCTCCCCCGGCACGGCGCCTCGCTGCCCGTCGCCATCGCCGTCTCCTGCTCGGCGGACCGCCAGGCCACCGCGAAGATCACCGCCGAGGGCGTCTTCCTGGAGCAGCTGGAGAAGGACCCGGCGCGCTTCCTCCCCGACACCACCGACGAGCACCTGGACGAGGCCGGGGACGTGGTGGAGATCGACCTCAACCGGCCGATGGACGAGGTGCTGGCCGAGCTGACCAAGTACCCGGTCAAGACCCGGCTCTCGCTGACCGGCCCGCTGGTCGTGGCGCGCGACATCGCGCACGCCAAGATCAAGGAGCGCCTCGACGCGGGCGAGGAGATGCCGCAGTACCTGAAGGACCACCCGGTCTACTACGCGGGCCCGGCGAAGACGCCCGAGGGGTACGCCTCCGGCTCCTTCGGCCCGACGACGGCCGGCCGGATGGACTCGTACGTCGAGCAGTTCCAGGCGGCGGGCGGCTCGAAGGTGATGCTCGCGAAGGGCAACCGCAGCAAACAGGTCACCGACGCCTGCGGTGCGCACGGCGGCTTCTACCTCGGCTCGATCGGCGGCCCGGCGGCCCGCCTCGCGCAGGACTGCATCAAGAAGGTCGAGGTCGTCGAGTACGAGGAGCTCGGCATGGAGGCGGTCTGGCGCATCGAGGTCGAGGACTTCCCGGCGTTCATCGTGGTGGACGACAAGGGCAACGACTTCTTCACCGAGCCCGCCCCGGCGCCGACCTTCACCAGCATTCCGGTCCGGGGTCCCGGCCTGGGCTGACCGGCCGCGCAACGGCCTGCGGTCAACGGCCGGCAGTCACCGGGAGGGGGCGTCCGAACGGGCGCCCCCTCTTCCGTGTCCCGGCGCGGAAGCGACCCCCGTACGTCGAAATCAAGCCAATCTCGCAGCCGGGTACAACGCACCCCCGGCCGCCCCCGGAGCAGGTGCGGCCGAGCGCCCCGGCACACCCGCCGCCCCCCGCGTACGCCCTCCGGCCATCCCGGGCCGGGCGCTGTCAGCTCGCCCGAACGGGCCCCGCGCGCACCGGGCGCCGGGGAGCGCCCCCGGCCCGGACACCGCGGACCCCGCCCCGGCGGCCGGGCGGAGGGCCGGTCGGGCACCGCCTCTTTCCCGCACCCCGCCGTTCTGCGGGGTTGCGCCGCGCCGGGGCGGGAGCGAAGGGTTATCGAACGTTCCTGGAATTCTTCACCGGCCCTGGGTCCGTCGGGCACCCCTCGGTGCCCGACGGCCCCTTCGCCACGCAACCGCACAGCCGAGCCATCGCGCAGCCACGCGCGCGCACGACCGCACAGCGCAGCACAGCACAGCCACACCACCGCACAGCAACTGCCGAACTCCGGAAAGGCGGACGCCGAATGACTCCGGCCCCCCACCGCAGCCACACCGACGACCTGCTCGCCTTCATCGCCGCCAGCCCCTCCCCGTACCACGTGGTCGCGAGCGCCGCCCAGCGGCTGGAGAAGGCCGGGTTCCGCGAGCTGCTCGGCACGGACGACTGGGCCGGGGCCAGTGGCGGCTGCTTCGTCAGCCGGGCCGGTGCGCTGATCGCGTGGTACGTCCCCGAGGGCGCGCCCGCGCACACCCCGTTCCGGATCGTCGGCACCCACACCGACTCGCCGAACCTGCGGATCAAACCCGCCCCGGACACCGGCAGTTCGGGGTGGCGGCAGATCGGGGTGGAGATCTACGGCGGGGTCCCGCTGAACACCTGGCTCGACCGGGACCTGGGCATCTCCGGGCGGCTCGCGCTGCGCGGCGGCCCGGACGGCACCCCGCGCAGCAGGCTGGTCCAGATCGACGAACCGCTCCTGCGGGTGCCCCAGTTGGCCATCCATCTGGACCGCTCGGTCAACGACGGGGTGGCGCTGGACCGGCAGCGGCACATCGCCCCGATCTGGGCGCTCGGCGATCCGCGCGAGGGCGAGCTGCTGCGGCTGGTCGCGGAGGCGGCCGGGGAGGACGCGGCCGATGTGCTGGGCTGGGACCTGATGCTGCACGACATCCAGCCGCCCGGATACCTGGGCGCGGAGCGGGAGTTCGTCGTGGCGTCCCGGCTGGACAACCAGGTCTCGGTGCACGCCGGGGTGACCGCCCTGGTCGACGCGGCGACCGGGGTCACCGAGCCGTCCTTCGTCCCGGTGCTGGCCGCCTTCGACCACGAGGAGGTCGGCAGCGGTTCCGAGACGGGCGCCCAGAGCCCGCTGCTGGAGCGGGTCCTCTCGCGCTCGGTGGCGGCCCGGGGCGGCAGCGACGAGGACTGGTCGCGGGCGCTGGCGGGCGCGTTCTGCGTCTCCGCCGACATGGCCCACGCGGTGCACCCCAACTACGCGGAGCGCCACGACCCCGACCACCGGCCGCTGCCCAACGGCGGCCCGACCATCAAGGTGAACGTCAACCAGCGGTACGCCACCGACTCCACCGGCATCGCCGTGTTCACCGCCGCCTGCGAGCGGGCGGGCGCCCCCTGGCAGCCGTTCGTCTCCAACAACGCGATGCCCTGCGGCACGTCGATCGGCCCCCTCACCGCCGCCCGCCTCGGCGTCACCACCGTGGACGTGGGTGTGCCCGGGCTCTCGATGCACTCGGCGCGCGAGCTGTGCGGGGTGGCCGACCCGGCGTATCTGGCGGCCATCCTGGGCGCGGTGATGGCCGGGAGATGACGGCACGCGGTGGGTGGCGGACGGTCCCGCCACCCACCGCGCGCCGGATGCCCGCTACGCGAAGCGCTGCTTCGCGCTGCCGTCGCACGTCTGGAGCCTGAGCGGGTCCTTGGCCCCCGCCAGCGTCAGACAGAGCCCGGTCGCGGCGGCCGGGCGGATGGTGCCCGCCTGCCGGACGAACTTCTGGTTGGGCGCGCCCGCGCAGTTCCACACGATGAGCGTGGCGCCCGCGTTGTACCTGGCGCCCGGCACGTCCAGGCACCGGTCGTGGCTGAGCGCGGTGCGCAGGGTCTGCGTACCGCTGTCGTACCACCAGTTCTGGTTCCGGCCGCCGTGGCAGTCCCAGCCGCCGATCGCGGTGCCGTTGCGGGTCACCGAGGCGGGGACGTCCACGCAGGTGCCGGTGGCCTCGTTCCGTACGGGGGTGAACAGGTCGTCCCAGGCCGCGCCCTGGAGGACCGGGTTGCCGGTGCTGGCCGGGTCGGCGCAGCTCGCCTCGCGGAGCCCGGAGTCGTACATCTGGGTCAGGCAGGAGGCGAAGGCGCGGTGACCGGCCGCGTTGGGGTGGAAGGACTGGCGTACGGAGTTCTCGTCGGGCAGTCCGGGCTTGCCCAGGTCGATGTAGAGCCCGCGCGCCCAGGGGGCCTCGCTGCACACCTCGTGGCCGTGGAAGAGGCGGGAGTTGTCGAGGTAGGCGGCGCCTGTGGAGGCGGCCGCCTTGCGCATGCCGACCTGGAAGGCGGGGACGGCGGTGTTGCGGCCCCAGACGGTGTCGGAGTCGTAGCCCATGCCGCCGCAGATGAGCTTGCCGGGGAAGTTCGGGTTGTCGCGGAAGTCGGGGCCGATCGGGCTGGGATAGCCCATCAGGACCAGCTTGTAGTCGCTGTCGGCGTATCCGGCGCCGGTCATCACCGTGCGCAGATCGCGGACGGTCGCCTCGACCTTGGGGACCAGGGCGTCGACGCGGGCCTGCCAGCCGCCCGCGTACTTGGGCTCGCACGGGCCCTGGAGGGTGAGGTAGCGGACCACGCAGTCCGTCATGACCGGGCCGAACTGGAGATCGTCGTTGGCCCCGGCGACCAGGACGATCATCTTGATGCGGGTGTTGCGGGCCTTGATGGCGAGGCTGTCGCTCTGGACGAGCTCGTCGGCGTACTGCTTGTTTCCGCCGATTCTGATGTTCCCGGTATAGGCACCGGAGCACGAGACGTTGTACGTGACGTCCGCCGCGATGCCCGTGCGGTGGATGGCGGCCTCCGGGGAGCGGTGGCACCAGTTGTCCGGCCCGTTCGTTCCGGGGTCGTAGGTGCCGACGCCCTCGCCGGAGATCTCGCTGTCGCCCAGTGAGATCAGCCCGGTCTTGCGTTCGGCGAGCGGCCGTTCGGCGGGGCTGCCGTACAGCCGGGTGGCCTCGGCCGCCCGGATCGTTTCCAGCGCGGGCGGGAGAGGAGTGGATGCGACCGTGCTGGTGCCGGTGCCCGATTCGGCCGCTCCGGCCGGTCCGGCGACCGCCAGAGTGGTGGCCGCCACCGCGAACGCGGCGGTGACAGCGGCCGTACAGCGGAGCCGGCGAAGGCTGCGGAGCCCTCGAAGTCTGAGCCTGGTGCGCGTCATTGCGCCTCCCGGGTGAGTCGTTACCCCCGGTATTTACTGGCCGGTAGGCGACTTGGGAATACATAGAACAAGACACGTGCTCATCTTTTTCAGGAGGTTTAAACACGATGGCCGACACAACCGCGGATCAGCAGGGCGGTCCGGAGTTCCGGACCGAGCACGACTCGATGGGCGAGGTGAAGGTCCCGGCCCACGCCAAGTGGCGTGCGCAGACCCAGCGGGCGGTGGAGAACTTCCCCCTCTCCGGGCAGCGTCTGGAGCGGGCGCACATCGAGGCGCTGGCCCGGATCAAGGGCGCGGCGGCCAAGGTCAACGCCGAGCTGAAGGTGCTCGATCCGGACATCGCGGACGCGATCCAGGAGGCGGCGGCCGAGGTCGCGTCGGGCCGCTGGGACGAGCACTTCCCGGTGGACGTCTTCCAGACGGGCTCCGGCACCTCCTCGAACATGAACACCAACGAGGTCATCGCCACCCTCGCCACCGAGCGGCTCGGCCGCGAGGTCCACCCCAACGACCATGTCAACGCCTCGCAGTCGTCCAACGACGTCTTCCCCTCCTCCATCCACATCGCGGCGACCGCCGCCGTCACCGCCGATCTGATCCCCGCACTGGACCATCTGGCGGAATCCCTGGGGCGGAAATCAGCCGAGTTCGCGGAGGTCGTCAAGTCCGGCCGTACGCATCTGATGGACGCCACCCCGGTCACCCTCGGCCAGGAGTTCGGCGGCTACGCGGCCCAGATCCGCTACGGCGTGGAGCGGCTGCGCGCCTCCCTGCCCCGGCTCGCCGAACTCCCCCTGGGCGGTACGGCGGTGGGCACCGGCATCAACACCCCGCCCGGCTTCTCCGCCGCCGTGATCGCCGAGGTCGCCTCAGCCACCGGGCTGCCGCTGACCGAGGCCCGCGACCACTTCGAGGCGCAGGGGGCCCGGGACGGGCTGGTGGAGACCTCGGGCCAGCTCCGGACGATCGCGGTCTCGCTCACGAAGATCTCCAACGACCTGCGGTGGATGGCCTCCGGACCGCGCACCGGCCTCGCCGAGATCAACCTGCCCGACCTCCAGCCGGGCTCCTCGATCATGCCGGGCAAGGTCAACCCGGTGATCCCGGAGGCGGTCCTGATGGTGGCCGCCCAGGTGACGGGGAACGACGCGACGGTCGCCACGGCGGGCGCGGCGGGCAACTTCGAGCTGAACGTGATGCTCCCGGTCATCGCGAAGAACCTGCTGGAGTCCGTACGGCTGCTCGCGGGCGCCTCCCGGCTGCTGGCCGACCGCACGGTGGACGGCATCACGGCCAACGTGGAGCGGGCCCGCGCCTACGCGGAGTCCTCGCCCTCGGTGGTCACCCCGCTCAACAAGTACATCGGGTACGAGGAGGCGGCGAAGGTCGCCAAGCAGTCCCTCAAGGACGGCACGACGATCCGCGAGACCGTGCTGGCCTCGGGTTATGTCGAGCGCGGCGATCTGACCGTGGAACAGCTGGACGAGGCGCTGGACGTGTTGCGGATGACACGGCCGTGACGGATGTGACGTGTGGGGTCGTCCGGTGTGCCCGGACGACCCCCGCCGGATCACCCGGGCACACCGGGTGACCTGAGTCGCAGCGGGCGGGCGCGGGCGCTCCGTAAGATCTCTCCATGACAGGTACGGGAGAGTGCGCACGCTGGGCGCCGGGGGACCAGATCCTCTGGCGCTACCGCGACAACGGCCGGGCCCACCGGGCGCCGGGCGCCCCGCCCGTCCACATCTGCCGCCCGGTGACCGTCGTCCAGGACACCGACGACCTGCTCGCCGTCTGGATGGCGCCCGGCACCGAATGCGTACGCCCGGTCCTGGCGAACGGCACCCAGGTGCACGCCGAACCGCTCGCCACCCGCTACACCGCGCCCCGCACCACCACGCGCTCCACCTGGTTCGGGGCCGGGGTGCTGAAGCTGGCCCGGCCCGGGGACCCGTGGTCGGTCTGGCTCTTCTGGGACCGGGGGTGGACCTTCCGGAACTGGTACGTGAACCTGGAGGAGCCGCGCCTCCGGTGGTCCGGAGGGGTGGATTCCGAGGATCACTTCCTCGACATCTCCGTGCACCCGGACCGGAGCTGGAAGTGGCTCGACGAGGACGAGTTCGCCCAGGCGCAGCACGTCGGCCTGATGGACCCGGCGACCGCCGTCCGGGTCCGGGAGGCGGGCCGGGCGGCGGTCGAGGTGATCTCGGGGTGGGGCTCGCCGTTCCGGGACGGCTGGGAGCACTGGCGGCCCGATCCGCGGTGGCAGATTCCGCCGCTGCCGGATGACTGGGACCGCACCCCTGCCCATATGCCGTCGTGAGACCCTGGACGCACCCCCCGGGGCCCGGTCGGCAGGCCCGGCTCCCCGAGGGAGGCGCCGGCGCGAACGGCGCACACCACACCGGAACTGACCACAAGTCATCGCACCGGTCGTGCGGAGGGACGGGCCACGGACCCGGCCGTACCGCCCGGTCGCAGGCCACCACGAGGGGGTGGGAGAGATGTTCGCTGCCCGCTGCCGCACCGCCGTGCGCGGACCGGCCGCCGTGCGGAACAGCGTCGTCCGGCCAACTCCCGGACGCTCGGTTTCGGCCTCGCGCGCGGGGGCATCCGCAGACAGCCGTTGTCCTCATCGCGGTCGCCGGGGCACAGTGGCGCCTCACGAAGTGACTGCCCCATACAACCGGCCCGGACGGACGGAACCCCACGCGTGACGGAGCACCCCACCTCCCACGAAGGCCGGCAGCCTCTCGCGGCGCGGCAGCAGGAGCGCACCCGGCCCCGGCAGCAGGACGCCTCGGCGGCGGCCGCCGCGGCCGCGATCCCGGCGCCCGCCGCCGCGCCGAACCCGGGCCCCGGACCGGCCGCCGTCGCCGAGGCCCAGTCGGCGACCCGCCGCGAGGGCGACCGGCTGCGCTTCGTCGGGGCCGCGACCCGGCGGATCGCCCGGGGCATCGACCTGGACGAGATCGTGCTGGGCCTGTGCCGGGCGAGCGTGCCGACGTTCTCCGACGCGATCCTGGTCTATCTGCGCGATCCGCTGCCGGTCGGGGACGAGCGGCCGGTGAGCCCGTTCGTGCTGCGGCTGCGCCGCAGCGACCGGCTCCGCCTGACCGACGAGGACGGCGAGGCCGGTGCGGAGACGGAGCGGCTGCGGCCCCTCCTCGCCGACCCGACGGCCGATCTGATGCCCGCCGCCGAGCTGTGCGAGGTGCGGGCGGGCGGCGCGCTGGCGGAGGTGCTGCGCGGGGTGCGGCCGGTCTTCGGCGACTCGGCGGCGGCCCGGGCCGCGCTGCCCGAGCTGCTGGGCCCCGGGCGTCCGGTCCCCACCGGCCACCGGGCGATCCTCGCCCCGCTGCGCGGCAGACGCCGGGTGATCGGCGCCGCCGTCTTCGTACGCTCCACCGAGCGGCCCCCGTTCGAGGCCAGTGACCTGCTGGTCGCCGCCCAGCTGGCGACGCACACCGCGCTCGGCATCGACAAGGCCGTGCTGTACGGGCGCGAGGCGTACATCGCGGACGAACTCCAGCGCACGATGCTCCCCGACTCGCTCCCCCAGCCCACCGGCGTACGCCTGGCCTCGCGCTATCTCCCGGCGGCCGAGACGGCCCGGGTCGGCGGCGACTGGTACGACGCGATCCCGCTGCCCGGCAGCCGGGTCGCGCTGGTCGTCGGCGATGTCATGGGCCACTCCATGACCTCCGCCGCGATCATGGGCCAGCTGAGGACCACCGCCCAGACCCTGGCCCAGCTCGACCTGCCGCCGCAGGAGGTGCTGCACCACCTGGACGAGCAGGCGCAGCGGCTCGGCAGCGACCGCATGGCCACCTGCCTGTACGCGGTGTACGACCCGGTCGCGCACCGGATCACCATCGCCAACGCCGGACACCCGCCGCCCGTGCTGCTCCACCTGGGCGGCCGGGCCGAGGTGCTGCGGGTGCCGCCGGGCGCCCCGATCGGCGTGGGCGGGGTCGACTTCGAGGCCGTCGAGCTGGACGCCCCGGCCGGTGCCACGCTCCTCCTCTACACGGACGGGCTGGTCGAGTCACGGCTGCGGGACGTGTGGACGGGCATCGAACAGCTCCGGGAGCGCCTCGCGGCGACCGCGCAGCTGACGGGGGACGACCACTCCCCGCCGCTGGAGGCCCTCTGCGACGACGTGCTCGACATCCTGGGCCCGGGCGACCGGGACGACGACATCGCGCTGCTGGCCGCCCGCTTCGACGGGATCGCGCCGAGCGATGTGGCGTACTGGTATCTGGAGCCGGAGGACGCGGCCCCGGGCCGGGCCCGCAGGCTGGCCCGGCGGGCGCTCACCCGGTGGGGTCTGGACGATCTGTCCGACGAGGTGGAGCTGCTGGTCAGCGAGGTCGTCACCAACGCGGTGCGCTATGCGGAGCGGCCGGTGACGCTGCGGCTGCTGCGGACCGACATCCTGCGCTGCGAGGTCGGCGACGACTCCCCGCAGCTGCCCCGGCAGCGCCGGGCGCGGGAGACGGACGAGGGCGGGCGCGGGCTGTTCCTGGTCAACCGGCTGGCCCGGCGGTGGGGCGCGACACGGCTGTCGACGGGCAAGGTGGTCTGGTTCGAGATGGCGACCCCGAGCCCGTAGCCGTAGCCGTACGGGCGGGGTTCGGAACCGTACGGATACGTGCGTGACGAAGAGGGGCGGTGCCGGGATCGGCACCGCCCCTCTCCGTCATGCGGTCGTGCGCGCGGTCACTCCCCCTGCGCTCCCCCGCCACCGGGCCGCTCGCCCGGCTGCCCGTCGCCCTCCCCGGGCAGCGGCGGCAGCTCGGGGGTCGGGGTCTTGGTGGGCGGGGTGACCGGCGGCGGGGAGCTGGTCGGCGGGAGCGAGGGCGACGGGGGCGTCTCGGTCGGCTTCTCACTCGGGGTCCGGGACGGCGTGTCCGACGGGGTGGGCTTCTCGCTCGGGGTCGGCTCCTGCGACGGGGCCACCGAGGGGGTGGGCGGTGCGGGGACCTCGCCGCGCTCCACGTCCTGGAGGTCGAACGTCGCGTCCGAGCCGCCGCCGAGGGCGCCGAGGGTGTAGTCCGCCCAGATCCGGGCCGGGAAGCCGCCGCCGTTGGCCCGGCCGGAGTTGGCCGTACCGGTCAGGGAGACCTGCCTGCGTCCGCCGTCGGCCTCGCCGAAGAGGGCGACGACGGTGGTCAGCTCGGGGGTGTACCCGGCGAACCAGGCCGACTTGTTCTCCTCGGATGTGCCCGTCTTGCCCGCCGCCTGGTAGGCGGAGGTGCTGGCGGCGCGGCCGGAGCCGGACTGGACGACCCCGGTGAGCGAGGACGTCACGGTGTCGGCCGACGCGCGGCTGATCACCTGCTGCTGCTTGGGCGCCTCCGGCTTCACCGTACGGGCGCGGTGCTCGGCGGACTGGAGGATGTGCGGGGTGACCTTGCGGCCGTGGTTGTCGAGGGTCGCGTAGACGCCCGCCATGTCCCAGGTGGAGGCGTTCATGGTGCCGAGGGAGACGGCGGGGCGCTCGGGGAACTCCTTGTCGGGCACACCGACGGCGAGCGCGGTCTTCTTGGTGGCGGCGGGCGTCACGTCCACGATCATCTGCGCGAAGACGGAGTTGACCGAGCTGTTCATCGCCTTCTGGACGGAGATCGGGCCGTAGCTCCGGTCGTCCTCGTTCTGCGGGTTGAACGGGGTGTCGCTGCCGACGACGGGCCGCTTGCTGGTGCCGTCGTAAACGGTGTTGAGCCCGATCAGGCTGCCGTTCTGGGTCTTCGCCTCGTTCTCCAGGGCGGCGGCGAGCACCAGCGGCTTGAAGGTGGAGGCGGGCTGGTAGTCCTGGCGGGTGGCGTTGCTGACGTAGTGCTTGACGTAGTCCTCGCCGCCGTACAGCGCGAGGACCTTGCCCGTCTTCGGGTCGACGGAGGTCGCACCGGCCTGGACGGTGGCGTCGGTCTTGTTGCCCTCGCGGTCGAGCTGGGACTCCAGCTCCTTCTTCACCGACTTCTCCAGCTGCCGCTGGTGCTTCTTGTCGACGGTGAGGGTGAAGGTCCAGCCGCCCGCCTCACGGTCCTCGGCGGAGATGCCCTGCTTGTCCAGCTCCTTGTTGACCGCCTCGACGAGATAGCCGGTCTGGCCCTCCATGCCCTGGGCGGGCTTGGGCTTCTGCGGCTCGGGGAACTTCTGCCGGGCCCGCTCGGACTCCTCCAGCCAGCCCATCTCGACCATGTTCCGCAGGGTGTAGGCCCAGCGCTCCTCGACCAGGCGCTTGCTGGTGTCGGTGGCGGTGGACCAGTCGTACTGGCTGGGGGCCTGGAGGACGGAGGCGAGGTAGGCGCCCTGGGAGACGTTCAGGTCCTCGGCGTCGATGCCGTAGTACGCCTGGGCCGCCGCCTGGATACCGCTGGCGCCGCGTCCGTAGTAGGCGGTGTTGATGTACCCGGCGAGGATCTGCTCCTTGGACTGCTGCTGGTCGACCTTGAGCGAGATCACCAGCTCCCGGAGCTTGCGGCTCACGGTGGGGTCCTGCGTCAGGTAGTAGTTCTTCACGTACTGCTGGGTGATGGTCGAGCCACCCTGCTTGCCCTTGCCGCTGAGCGTGTTGAACAGAGCGCGGGTCGTGCCCTTGAAGTCGACGCCGTCGTCCTTGTAGAAGGTCTTGTTCTCGGCGGCGACGAAGGTCTGCTGCACCTGCTTGGGCACCTGGGCCAGGTCCACGATCTGCCGGTTGACGCCGTTGTTGGAGCGGGCGAGGACCGTGCCGTCGCTGTACTGGTAGACGTTGCTCTGCCGCTCGGCCATGGCGTTGGGGGCGGGGACGGGGACGTACAGGTAGAGCGCGAGGAAGGCACCCATGCCCAGCAGGACGATCCCGAAGAACGTCCCCAGCAGCTTCCGCCAGGTGAAGAATCTGCGTATGCCGCCCTTCTTCGCGGCCTGGCGCGATTCCCGCGCCTGAGCCCGTCGCGCGTCCGCTCGACCCATTGCTCTGTTGCTCCCGTTTCTCTGCTCGACCGGCTCGCTCGGGTCCACCAGGACCGCTCGGACCACTCAGACCTGCCAGCTAACACCGTCGGCAGGGACAAAAGGCAAGCGATCCGGTCTTTTACGGACGTGACAATCAGCACCCGCTTCCCAGGGAACCGGCCCCTCGGGGGTGCGCGAGGCCGCGAGAACCGATAATGTGACATCACATTGATAGCGCGGCGTCAGGCCGCACGGAACGGGGGACCCATGACCGGACAGCACGACGGCCACCGCCCGGACGCCCCGGCGGCCGAGCTCGACATCGACGCCCCGGAGATGCCCGCTCCGCAGGTCAGGGAGTTCACCGCGCACTCGATCCCGGGCGGCATCGGACTGCTCCTGACGGTGCTCGGGGTGTTCGCGGGCATCGGAATGATCATCGGCGGGGCGGTGCTCAACGGGAGCGGTGCCACCGCCATCGGCGTGACCCTCCTCATCCTCGGACCGCTCCTCGTCATCACCTCCCTCTTCTGCATGAGCGGTGTGAAGATGGTCGCTCCGGGCGAGGCCCGGGTGATCCAGCTCTTCGGACGGTACGTCGGCACCATCCGCACCGACGGGCTGCGCTGGATCAACCCGCTGACCAGCAGCCAGAAGATCTCCACCCGCATCCGCAACCACGAGACCGCCGTCCTCAAGGTCAACGACGCCTACGGCAACCCGATCGAGCTGGCCTCGATCGTCGTCTGGAAGGTCGAGGACACCGCCCAGGCCCTCTTCGAGGTCGACGACTTCCTGGAGTTCGTCGCCACCCAGACCGAGGCCGCCGTCCGCCACATCGCGATCGAGTACCCGTACGACGCCCACGAGGAGGACGGCCTCTCACTGCGCGGCAACGCCGAGGAGATCACCGAGAAGCTGGCCGCCGAGCTGACCGCCCGGGTGCAGGCGGCGGGCGTCCTGATCATCGAGTCGCGTTTCAGCCACCTCGCGTACGCCCCCGAGATCGCCTCCGCCATGCTCCAGCGCCAGCAGGCCGGCGCGGTCGTCGCGGCCCGCAAGCTGATCGTGGAGGGCGCGGTGGGCATGGTCGAGATGGCCCTGGACCGGATCTCCGAGCAGGACATCGTGGAGCTGGACTCCGAGCGGAAGGCCGCCATGGTCAGCAATCTGATGGTGGTGCTGTGCGGTGACCGCGCGGCACAGCCGGTCCTCAACACGGGCAGCCTCTACCAGTGACCGGCCCGACGCCTCCCCGGCGGACGCCGGACTCCCGGTCGCGGCAGCGCAAGCAGATGCTGCTGCGGCTGGACCCCGCCGTGCACGACGCGCTGGCCCGCTGGGCCTCCGACGAGCTGCGCAGCGCCAACGCGCAGATCGAGTTCCTGCTGCGCCGGGCGCTGAAGGAGGCGGGGCGGCTGCCGGGGTCGGCGGCGCCGATCGCGCGCCGGGGACGGCCGCCGAAACAGCTGCCGGAGGAGGGGCCGGAGAGCCCGCCGAAGGCCGACGGCGGGGGGCCGGAGCCCCCGGCGGAGAGGCCGGAGGGGCACCCGCCGGAGCACGCGCCGGAAGCCGACACCTAGGAAGCCCCTCGGGCCCGCACCCAGCACCGGGTGCGGGCCCGAGGGCGTATTCCAGCCGCGTATACACAGCAGGTATACACACCGTGTAGAGTCCTCCGCATGTCTATCGGTCACACACTCCTGGGACTCCTGGAATCCGGCCCCCGCCACGGCTACGACCTGAAGCGGACCTTCGACGAGAAGTTCGGCCAGGACCGCCCGCTCCACTACGGCCAGGTCTACTCGACGATGTCCCGCCTCCTGAAGAACGGGCTCGTCGAGGTCGACGGCATAGAGAGCGAAGGAGGGCCCGAGCGCAAGCGGTACGCCATCACCGACGCCGGGATCACCGACGTCTCCCGCTGGCTCATGCAGCCCGAGAAGCCGGAGCCGTATCTCCAGTCGACGCTCTACACCAAGGTGGTCCTCGCCCTCCTCACCGACCGCAGCGCGGCCGACCTGCTGGACTCCCAGCGCTCGGAGCACCTGCGGATGATGCGTGTCCTCACCGACCGCAAGCGCAAGGGCGACCTCGCCGACCAGCTCATCTGCGACCACGCCCTGTTCCATCTGGAAGCCGATCTGCGCTGGCTGGAACTGACCGCCGCCCGGCTCGGCCAGCTCGCCAAGGTGGTGGCCGCGTGATCCCCGACGGCTCCCTGCTCGCCGCGCACGATCTGCGCAAGACCTACGGTTCGACGCCCGCCCTGGACGGTGCCTCGTTCTCCGTGCACCCCGGCGAGGTCGTCGCCGTGATGGGCCCCTCCGGCTCCGGCAAGTCGACCCTGCTGCACTGTCTGGCCGGGATCATCACCCCGGACTCCGGCACCATCACCTACGCGGGCCGCGAGCTGTCCGCGATGTCGGACGCCGAGCGCAGCGCCCTGCGCCGCAGCGACTTCGGCTTCGTCTTCCAGTTCGGCCAGCTCGTCCCCGAGCTGACCTGCGTGGAGAACGTGGCGCTGCCGCTGCGGCTCAACGGGGTGAAGCGCAGGGCCGCCGAGCGCACCGCCCGGGAGTGGATGGAGCGCCTGGAGGTCGACGGGCTCGCCGCCAAGCGCCCCGGTGAGGTCTCCGGCGGCCAGGGCCAGCGGGTCGCCGTGGCCCGCGCGCTGGCCGGCTCCCCGAAGGTGATCTTCGCGGACGAGCCGACCGGTGCCCTGGACTCCCTCAACGGCGAGCGGGTGATGGAGCTGCTCACCGAGGCCGCCCGCTCCTCCAACGTGGCGGTCGTCCTGGTGACCCACGAGGCCCGGGTCGCCGCCTACTCCGACCGTGACGTCACCGTGCGCGACGGCCGGGCCCGCGACCTGGAGCACGCCGTATGACGCTGCTCGATTCCCGTACCGCCCCGCCGCCCGCCGCACCGGAGAGCCCGAAGCCGCCCTCGCGCGCCGCCACCACCCTCCGGGACCTCGGCCTCGGCATCCGGTTCGCCGCCGCCGGGGGCCGCGAGGGGTGGATACGTACGCTGCTGACGGCGGTCGGCGTCGGCCTCGGGGTCGCGCTGCTGCTGCTCGCCTCCTCCGTACCGCACATGCTGGACGAACGCTCCGCGCGCGACCAGGCCCGCAGCGAGGTGAAGGTCTCCGCCGACGACTCGGCGAAGTCGGACACCTCGGTGCTGCGGCTCGACACGAGCACGGAGTACCGCGACCGGACGGTCATCGGCCGCCTGGTGCGCGCCGAGGGTGCGGCGCCCGTCCGCCCGCCGGGGCTGGCCCGCTTCCCCGGGCCGGGCGAGATGGTGGTCTCCCCCGCGCTGAAGGAGCTGCTCGAAGCGCCCGGCAACGAGCTGCTGCGCGAGCGGCTGTCGTACGAGCTCACCGGCACGATCGGTGACGCCGGGCTGCGGTCACCCAACGAGCTGTTCTACTACGCGGGCAGCGACACCCTGACGCCCGCCGCCGGGGCCGAGCGGATCTCCGGCTACGGGGCCCACCGCCCGGCCGACCCGCTGCCGCCGCTGCTGGTCGTACTGACCGTCATGGTCTGTGTCGTGCTGCTGGTGCCGGTCGCGATCTTCATCGCCACCGCCGTACGGTTCGGCGGCGACCGACGCGACCGCAGGCTCGCCGCGCTGCGTCTGGTCGGCGCGGACATCCGTACGACCCGGCGCATCGCCGCCGGGGAGGCGCTGTTCGGCGCGGTCCTGGGGCTGCTGATCGGGCTGGTCTTCTTCGCGGTGGGGCGGGAGTTCGTCGACTCGGTGGAGGTCTGGGACGTCAGCGCGTTCCCGGCCGACGTGGTGCCCGATCCGCTGCTCGCCCTGCTGATCATGGTCGCGGTGCCGCTGACCGCCGTGCTCGTCACGCTGGTCGCGATGCGCTCGGTGGTGATCGAGCCGCTCGGTGTCGTCCGCCGGGGGAAGGACCGGGGCCGTCGGCTCTGGTGGCGGCTGCTCGTGCCCGTCGCGGGTCTGGCGGTGCTCGGGATCACCGGCCGGGTCGACGAGTACGCGTACGAGCCGGTGAAGCCGTTCCCCATCGCGGCCGGGGCCGTGCTGGTGCTGGTCGGTCTCGCCCTGCTGCTGCCGTGGCTGGTCGAGGCGTGCGTGAAGCGGCTGCGCGGCGGCCCGGTGCCCTGGCAGCTGGCCGTGCGCAGACTCCAGCTGAACAGCGGGGCCGCGTCCCGTGCGGTCAGCGGGGTCACGGTGGCGGTGGCGGGGGCGATCGCCCTCCAGATGCTGTTCGCGGCGATGAACGCCGACTTCAACCGGGCGACCGGCCAGGACCCGACGCGGGCCCAGTTCGCCGCGTACTCGGAGAACGTCACCGGCGAGGCGGCCACCTCGGCCATCGAGCAGTTCCGCGCCACGAAGGGCGTGGACGTGGTGATCGGCTCGGTGCAGGCGTACGCGTCCAAGCCCGGCGTCTACGCCGACGACGACATCCCGCCCACCACCTCGGTGACCGTCGGCACCTGCGACACCCTGCGCGAGCTGGCCCGGATCACCTCCTGCGAGGACGGCGACACCTTCGTCGTCCACCCGCCGGGCGACCAGGACATGACCTCCTGGGTCGACCGGACGGCCCGCAAGGGCAAGGTGGTCGAGATCGGTTCCGGGGAGGGCGAGCCGCTGCGGTGGACGCTGCCCGCCGACGCCCGGACGGTGCAGGGCCGCAAGGACCCGATGGGCGAGACGCACTACGGGATCATGGCCACCACCGGCGCGGTCGACGCGAGTACGCTGCCCGGCGCGCAGATCACCGCCCAGATCCGGGTGGACCGGAGCGTGCCCGACGTCGCGGAGCACGTACGGAACACGGCGGCCCGCATCGATCCCGGGATGGCCTTCGTCACCCTGGACTCGGTGGAGCGCGACCGGCAGTACGACAGCATCCAGACCGGGCTCAAGGTCGGGGCGAGCGTGGTGCTGCTGCTGATCGCCGCCTCGATGCTGGTCTCCCAGGTGGAGCAGTTGCGCGAGCGCAAGCGGCTGCTGTCGGTGCTGGTCGCCTTCGGCACCCGGCGGACGACGATGGGCTGGTCGGTGCTGTGGCAGACCGCCGTCCCGGTCTTCCTCGGCCTGGTGGTCGCGGTCGCGGGCGGGCTGGGGCTGGGCGCCGTGCTCGCCTGGATGATCGCGAAGACCGTCTCCGACTGGTGGCTGTTCCTCCCGCTGACGGGGGTCGGGGCAGGGCTGATCCTGCTGGTGACGGCGGCGTCGATGCCCTCGCTGTGGCGGCTGATGCGGCCGGACGGGCTGCGGACGGAGTAGCGGGAGACCGTGCGGGGGGTGCGGCCGGAGGGAGACCTTCCGGCCGCACCGCCGTACATCCGGGCCGGGACGGGCGGAGGTCCGGCCGCGCCCCCGTACGCGTACGGATGCCTAAGGCGCGTCCACCACGGGCTGAGGCGCGTCCACCACCCGTACCGGAAGCGGCTCCATCGCTTCCCGCAGCGCGGCGGCGAACTCCTCGAACTCGCCGCCCCGCGCGGAGCCCGCCCGCATCGCGAGGGCCACTCGCCGGGTCGGGGCCGGGTGGGCGAAGTACCCGGTGGCCAGGGCGTCGTTGCGTCCGGTCTCCACCGTCACCGCGGTGCGCGGCAGCAGCGTCACCCCGAGCCCGCCCGCCACCAGCTGGACCAGGGTGGAGAGCCCGGCGGCGGTCGTGGTGACCGGCGCCCCCTCCGTACGCCCGGCCTCCCGGCAGATGTCCAGGGCCTGGTCGCGCAGGCAGTGGCCCTCGTCCAGGAGGAGCAGAGGCAGCTCCCGCAGCGCCTCGCGCGGGATGTCGGCCCGGCCGCCCAGCCAGTGGTCCTGCTCCATGACCAGCACGAAGTCCTCGTCGAAGAGGGGGAGCTCGCTCACCCCGGGCACCCCGAGCGGCACGGCGAGGAGCAGCAGGTCCAGACGTCCGGCGGCGAGCCCCTCCAGCAGGGAGGAGGTCTGCTCCTCGTGGACCTGGAGGTCGAGGTCGGGGTAGCGGTCGTGGACCAGCCGGAGCACGGTGGGCAGCAGATACGGGGCGACGGTCGGGATCACCCCGAGCCGGAGCACCCCGGTGAACGGCGCCCGCGCCGCCTCTGCCTCCTCCATCAGCGCCGCGACGGCCTCCAGCACGACACCGGTCCGTACCGCGAGCCGCTCCCCGGCGGGCGAGAGCAGCACCTTGCGCGTCGTACGCTCGATGAGCTGGACACCCAGTGCCTCCTCCAGGGTGGAGACGGCTCCGGAGAGTGCGGGCTGACTCATCCCGATTGCTGCCGCCGCGTCCCGGAAGTGCAGATGTTCCGCCACGGCCGCGAAGGCACGCAGCTGCGAGAGGCTGGGCTGCCTGGCGGCCGACTTACCGGCCTGCTTCGGGCGTATGCCCTGTTTTCCCTGGGCCACTGATAGGCACCTCCGATCATCACGACCGAGTGTAGCTATTTCCCTGATCAATGCACTCTGTGCCAAGGTGGATCTCGTCCAACCCTCAGGAACTCCCCCAAAAAGGGAGTTCCAGACGTTGCAAGGAGAGCGCGTGCTCACTGTCGGTGACAAGTTCCCCGAGTTCGACCTGACTGCTTGTGTCTCGCTGGAGAGCGGCAAGGAGTTCGAGCAGATCAACCACAAGACCTACGAGGGCAAGTGGAAGATCGTCTTCGCGTGGCCGAAGGACTTCACGTTCGTCTGCCCCACGGAGATCGCCGCCTTCGGCAAGCTGAACGAGGAGTTCGCCGACCGCGACGCCCAGATCCTCGGTTTCTCCGGTGACTCCGAGTTCGTGCACCACGCCTGGCGCAAGGACCACCCGGACCTGACCGACCTGCCCTTCCCGATGCTGGCCGACTCGAAGCACGAGCTCATGCGTGACCTCGGCATCGAGGGCGAGGACGGCTTCGCGCAGCGCGCCGTCTTCATCGTCGACCAGAACAACGAGATCCAGTTCACGATGGTGACCGCCGGTTCCGTGGGCCGTAACCCCAAGGAGGTCCTGCGGGTCCTGGACGCCCTGCAGACCGACGAGCTGTGCCCGTGCAACTGGACCAAGGGCGAGAACACCCTCGACCCGGTCGCGCTCCTCTCGGGCGAGTGAGCTGATACCGACATGGCTCTCGACGAACTGAAGTCCGCCATACCGGACTTCGCCAAGGACCTGAAGCTGAACCTCGGCTCGGTCATCGGCAACAGCGACCTCCCGAAGCAGCAGCTGTGGGGCACCGTGCTGGCCTGCGCGATCGCCTCGCGCTCGCCGAAGGTGCTGCGCGAGCTGGAGCCCGAGGCGAAGGCCAACCTCTCGCCGGAGGCGTACACCGCGGCGAAGTCGGCGGCGGCCATCATGGCCATGAACAACGTCTTCTACCGGACCCGGCACCTGCTGTCGGACCCGGAGTACGGCACGCTCCGCGCGGGCCTGCGGATGAACGTCATCGGCAACCCGGGCGTGGAGAAGGTCGACTTCGAGCTGTGGTCGCTCGCCGTCTCCGCGATCAACGGCTGCGGCCAGTGCCTGGACTCCCACGAGCAGGTGCTCCGCAAGGCCGGCGTGGACCGGGAGACGATCCAGGAAGCCGTCAAGGTCGCTTCGGTGATCCAGGCGGTCGGTGTGACCCTCGACGCCGAGGCCGTACTCGCCGAGTAGTCACCCGCACCACCTCTGACACACGCAGGAGCCCCGGGACGACCGACCGTCCCGGGGCTCCTTCGTGTCTACTTCTGCGGCGGCTCGCCCTCGGACCGCGCCGGGGGTTCGGGGTCACCGCCCGGCTCGTCCGCCGGGCCCGGCGGTGCCGCGGCGGGCTGCGACGCGGCCGGTGGTGAGGTCGGTGGCGAGGCCGGGGCGATCCCCAGCGCGGTGGCCCCGTGCTGTCCGCCGACCGGTCCCGGGGAACCGTACGACCGCAGATAGCCGACCACCGTATTGGTCACGGCGACCAGCGGTACGGCGACCACCGCGCCGCCGATGCCCGCGACCAGGCCGCCCGTCGCCACCGCGAGGACCACGGCCAGCGGGTGGACCCGCACCGCCCGGCCGAGGATGAACGGCTGGAGGATGTGGCCCTCGATCTGCTGCACGGCCAGGACCACCACCAGCGCCCACAGCGCGGTCCACACCCCTTCGGTGACGAGCGCGACGACCACGGCCAGCGCTCCGGAGACCACGGCACCGACGAGCGGGATGAAGGCGAACAGGAAGATGAAGACGGCCAGCGGCACCGCGAGCGGGACGTTGAGGAAGTAGAGGCCGAGGCCGATGAAGATGGCGTCGATCAGGGCGACGAGCACCGTGCCGCGTACGTAGGCGGTCAGGGTGCGCCAGGCGCGCGGTCCGGCCCCGGCGACACCGGGGCGGGCGGCGGCGGGCACCAGCTTGAGCGACCACTCCCAGATCCGCCGGCCGTCGTAGAGCAGGAAGATCGTGGAGAACATCGCCAGCAGCAGACCGGTGAGGAACTCCACCATGAAGGTGACGCCCTGGAGCCCGGCGGAGGTGATCTCCTCCGTGTTGGTGCCGATGGTGTCGTTGAGGTTCTTGGCGATGTCGTTGATCTGCGACTCGGTGACATGGAAGGGGCTGTCCAGCAGCCAGCGCTTCAGCTCGTCGATGCCGTCGCGGACCCGGTCGGAGAGCGTGTCGAGGTTCTCCATCACCTGCCACACCACGAACCAGCCGACCAGGCCGATGATGACGAACCCGAGCACCCCGGTCACGGCGGTGGCGAGCCCGTGCGGCAGCCCGATCCCCTTGAGCCGGACCACGGTCGGCTGGAGCATCGCGGTGATGAGCAGGGCGGCGGAGAAGGCGAGCACCACGAGCTGTACGGCGGTGATCACCTGCATCAGCACCCAGAGGGTCCCCGCGAGGACGAGCAGCCGCCACCCGGCCTCGGCCGCGACCCGCATCCCCCACGGAATCGCCGCGACCGGATCGGGCTTGGCGGCGACGGAGGGGGCGTACGAGGGCGGCGCGGGCACCTGCCCGGGGTCCTGTGCCGCCGGGGCCACGGGGGGCCCGGCGTCTCCGAGGGGGTCGTCGTCCTCGACGGCGCGCGCCCGGCGCTCTTCCAGGCGTGCGCCCAGCTCCGTCAGTTCGGACCCGAAGCGGCCCAGCCAGCCCGGTAGTTTTGACATGTCTCTTTCCCTTCCCCCGTCTTCGCTCCCCAGCGCCGACATGGGTCGCCGGATGCGACCGTACACGCGTGAAGCCCCCCACCGCGTACGCGGTGGGGGGCTTCACGGAGCCGGGGCGGGGTCCGTTTCCCGGACCCCGTCGGCCTCTAGTACCAGTTGTTGGCCTGCCAGAAGGACCAGGCGCCGCACGGGGAGCCGTAGCGGCTGTCCATGTAGCTGAGGCCCCACTTGATCTGGGTGGCCGGGTTGGTCTGCCAGTCGGCACCGGCGGAGGACATCTTGTGGCCCGGGAGGGCCTGCATCAGTCCGTACGCACCGGAGGACGGGTTGACCGCGCGGTAGTTCCAGGTCGACTCGTGGTTCACGATGTTGCTGAAGCACTGGAACTGGTCGGCGGGGACCATCTGACGGGCCATCGCCTGGACCTGGGCCACGGTGTACGAGCCCTGGGTGGCGAACGAGGAGGCGTCGCGGACGGAGGACCGGCTGGCGCGCTCGGCCTCTTCCTTCTCCTTCTTCTCCTTGGCCGCCTTCTCGGCGGCCAGGCGCTCGGCCTCGACCCGCTCCTCGGCCGCCTGCTTCTTGGACTTGGCGTCCTTGGCGGCCTGGATGCGGGCGGACTCCTCGGCCGACTTCTTCGCGGCGGCGTCGGCGGCGAATGCCTGGGCGTCGGCCTGCTGCGTCAGCGAGGCGATCTGCACCTGGGCCTGCTGGCCCGTGGGGATGTCTGCGAGCAGCGTGGTGTCGGCTGCGGCTGCCTCGAAGTTGTTGTCATCGGCGGCAGGTGCGCCGCCCGCGGCAACGCCTACGACGGCGCCAACGGTGGTGACCGCGGTGGCAGATGCCACGGCGAACCCCCGGACCGAGATCCGGCTCACATGGTGTCCTTCCAGCATCGTCCGCTTAGGTGACCTCGCGGGCGCGTTCGTGCCCCTGGCGCTGGCCTCCCTACTGCGTGGGTCACGGGAGGCACGGGCCCGTTGGGCAACCCCGGTGAGGAGGCTGCCGCGTGGTGCTCGCGGGCGGCATACGGGCGGTTCGTGTGGAGTTGTGTGGTGCGTGGCGCCTCTGGAGGTGCCCAAGTGCCGTATGCGGGGCCTGACGGAAGCAAGACTCTGCCGGACGGCGATGCCACGGGGCAATTCTGTGCCGAGTGGGAAAGGTCACACCTCATTTAGGCCATCGGTTCGGCGGAAATGACGGCACAACACGATGCCGCCCGGCTAAGCTCTTTGGCTCGCCGGGCGGCATGAACGGGACATGCAGGTCAGATGTGCCCTTCCTCCAGCATTTCGGTCACCAGTGCGGCGATCTGCGAACGCTCCGAACGTGTGAGCGTCACATGCGCGAAGAGCGGATGCCCCTTCAGCTTCTCGACCACGGCGACGACTCCGTCGTACCGGCCGACCCGGAGGTTGTCCCGCTGGGCCACGTCATGGGTGAGCACCACACGGGAATTCGCCCCGATCCGGGACAACACGGTCAGCAGGACGTTCCGCTCGAGCGACTGCGCCTCGTCGACGATCACGAAGGCGTCGTGGAGCGAGCGCCCCCGGATGTGGGTGAGCGGCAGGACCTCCAGCATCCCGCGCCCCAGCACCTCCTCGATGACCTCGCGCCCGGCGACCGCCGAGAGCGTGTCGAAGACCGCCTGCGCCCAGGGGCTCATCTTCTCGGCCTCGCTGCCGGGGAGATAGCCGAGCTCCTGGCCGCCGACCGCGTACAGCGGCCGGAAAACCATCACCTTCTTGTGCTGCTGACGCTCCAGCACTGCTTCCAGTCCGGCGCAGAGGGCCAGCGCCGACTTTCCGGTGCCCGCCCGGCCGCCCAGCGAGACGATGCCGACGTCCGGGTCGAGGAGCAGATCGAGGGCGATCCGCTGCTCGGCGCTGCGGCCGTGGATGCCGAACGCCTCCCGGTCGCCCCGCACGAGCCGCACATTGCCCTCGGCCGTGACCCGGCCGAGCGCCTTGCCGCGCTCGGACTGGAGGACCAGGCCGGTGTGGACGGGCAGCTCGGCGGCCTCGGGGACGTACAGCGTCTCCTCACTGAAGAGGAGGTCGACCTGCTCCCCCGAGAGGGACAGATCGGTCATCCCGGTCCAGCCGGAGTCGGTGATGGCCAGTTCGGCGCGGTACTCCTCGGCGAGGAGGCCGACCGAGGACGCCTTGATCCGCAGGGGCAGGTCCTTGGAGACGACCGTGACGTCGTACCCCTCCGCCTGGAGGTTGCGGGCGACCGCGAGGATACGCGAGTCGTTGTCCCCCAGCCGGTACCCGGCGGGCAGTATGCCCGGGTCGGAGTGGTTGAGTTCGACACGGAGCGTCCCGCCCAGATCCCCGAGCGGGATCGGGGCGTCCAGCCGGCCGTACCGGATGCGGAAGTCGTCCAGCAGGCGCAGGGCCTGCCGGGCGAAGTACCCGAGCTCCGGATGGTGCCGTTTGGCCTCCAGCTCCGTGACCACCACGATCGGCAGCACGACCTCGTGCTCGTCGAAGCGGGACATGGCACCGGGATCGGCCAGCAGGACGCTGGTGTCGAGAACGTATGTGCGCCTGTCGGGCAAGCGGCGCTTAGTACTGGTCACCACGGAAGGACGTACCCCCTCGGACGAGGTCGGGGAGTGCGACGAACGGTCGCGGAGCTTCCCGAAGGGAGAGGACGGACCGGGATCGGGCCCCTGTGCGCGGGCCGGACCACGGCCTCCGCGTCGGCCGCAGGCTGACTGCGTCCGCGGTGTCTACGGTCCTTCGTGTGCAAAGGGCCTCCCGGGCGAGCGGACTGGGTGCCGCTCACTTGGATGCGACATCCGCCTGGTTGGTGACCGGATGTCGACCTGTCAGGGGTATTCCCTCTTCGGCCCGAAGCCATGCCGCTGCATATGACACGGTGTGGAGAAGTCCCGGTGGACGCGCGATGACTCCCCTGTGAGGAGGGGAGTCATCGGGGACCACGGCGGTAGGGGGCGGACCGGCGGTTTCCGGGAGGCTTGCTTGAAGGCGATGCCAGGCGGCGTCAGGCGGTGCCCGGCGGGATCAGGCCCCGTGGCCGCCCTGCGGGGATCAGGGCCCGTGGCCGCCCTGCAGAGGGATCAGGCCCGTGACCGCCCTGCGGGGATCAGGCCCCGTGGCTGCCCTGCGGGGATCAGGCCCCGTAGCGCCGGTGGCGGGCGGCGTAGTCGCGCAGTGCCCGCAGGAAGTCGACCTTGCGGAAGGCCGGCCAGAAGACCTCGCAGAAGTAGTACTCCGAATGGGCGCTCTGCCAGAGCATGAAGCCCGACAGCCGCTGCTCCCCGCTGGTACGGATCACGAGGTCGGGGTCGGGCTGGCCACGGGTGTAGAGGTGCTCGGAGATCAGGTCCGTGGAGACGATCTCGGCCAGCTCCTCGAAGGTCGTGCCCTTCTCCGAGTGCTCCAGGAGCAGCGAGCGCACGGCGTCCGCGATCTCCTGGCGGCCGCCGTAGCCGACGGCGACATTGACGAGTATCCCATCGACGTGGGAGGTCGCCTGCTCGGCCTCCTTGAGCACCGTCTGCGTCTCGGCGGGCAGCAGGTCGAGGGTGCCGACGTGGTGGACGCGCCACCGCCCGTCGGCGGCGAGGTTGCGGACGGTGTTCTCGATGATGCGCAGGAGCGGTTTCAGCTCGTGCTCGGGCCGGTCGAAGTTGTCCGTGGACAGCATCCAGAGAGTGACGACCTCGACATCGGTCTCGCTGCACCAGCCGAGCATCTCGGAGATCTTGTCCGCACCGGCCTGGTGGCCCTGCACGGCCGAGCCGCCGGACGCCTTCGCCCACCGGCGGTTGCCGTCGAGGATGACCCCGATGTGCTTCGGCACCTGGTCATGGTCCAGGCGGCCTTCCACCCGGCGCGCGTAGAGCCTGTACACCAGGTCGCGGAAGTTCACAGAGTCCACCCTCTCGGTAACGTACGGGCCCGGGGCCCGTCCTCCCCGTCGCCGGGGGTCCGGGGTCCACCCCCGCGGGGGAGCGCCGCACGGTCCGCACGGCCGGTCCGGTCCATCCGCACAGGTCAGTACGGGTCCAGGCGGGCCTGAGCCGCGCCGCGCATCGGCGTTCCCCGAAGCCGCCACATTACTGCGATCGGGTCACGGGGGCCCAACCCGGTCTGTCACAACTCCGTGATAAGGAGAGAAAGTGACTGATTACCTCTCCCCCGGCCTCTCCTACCGCGCCGCCGATACGCGCTACGACTCCATGGAATACCGCCGCACCGGCCGCAGCGGTCTCAAGCTGCCCGCCCTCTCGCTGGGCCTGTGGCACAACTTCGGGGACGACCGGGCGCTCGACTCCCAGCGGGCGATCCTGCGCCGCGCCTTCGACCTCGGGGTGACGCACTTCGACCTGGCGAACAACTACGGACCGCCGCCCGGCTCGGCCGAGCTGAACTTCGGCAAGCTGTTCGCGCAGGACTTCGCCCGATACCGGGACGAGCTGGTCATCTCGACCAAGGCCGGATATCTGATGCACCCCGGCCCGTACGGCGAGTGGGGCTCCCGCAAGTACCTGCTCTCCTCGCTCGACGCCTCCCTGAAGCGGATGGGTGTGGAGTACGTCGACATCTTCTACTCGCACCGCTTCGACCCGCACACCCCGCTGGAGGAGACGATGGGCGCCCTGGCGTCCGCTGTGCGGCAGGGCAAGGCGCTGTACGTGGGCGTCTCCTCGTACAACGCGGAGCAGACGGCCGAGGCGGCCGGGCTGCTGAGGGAGATGGGCGTCCCGGCCCTGATCCACCAGCCGTCCTACTCCATGATCAACCGCTGGATCGAGGACGACGGCCTGCTCGACACCCTGGAGGCGGCCGGCATGGGCTGCATCTCCTTCGTGCCGCTCGCGCAGGGCCTGCTCACCGACAAATATCTGCACGGCATCCCGGAGGGCTCGCGCGCCACCCAGGGCAAGTCGCTGGACCCGGGACTGCTCTCGGAGGAGGTCCTGCGCCGGCTGCGCGGCCTGAACGACATCGCGCGGGGCCGGGGCCAGTCGCTCGCCCAGCTGGCCATCGCGTGGGTGCTGCGCGACAGCCGGATGACGTCGGCGCTGATCGGCGCGTCGAGCGTGCGGCAGCTGGAGGAGAACGTGGCGGCGCTGGCCGGGCCCGCGCTGACGGCCGAGGAGCTGAAGGAGATCGACGCCTTCGCGGTGGACACCGAGGGGACGAACATCTGGGCGGGACGGGGCTGACGACTCTCAGGGCGGGACAGGGCAGGGCAGGGGCTGACGGCTGGTCAGGGCTGGTGGTGCCTACGGCCGGTCAGAGGGTTGGCGCGCCTGCCGCCGGTCAGGGGCTGGACACCCGCTGCCGGTCAGGGCTGGTGATACCCGCTGCCGGTCAGGGGCTCCACTGACGTCCGGTCAAAGATGCTCCCCTATAAGGGAGAACGGAGCCCCGGCAGCGACTGAAAACCACGGCTGCGGCTGCGGTTCCGTACGGCGGTCCGCGTCGGCCGGAAACGGCCCGTAAAAAACGGGCCGGTCCGTGGGGGGGATACGGACCGGCCCGAGGGGGGGTTTCCACCATAACCCTTCGTAAGTGATGCCGCGTGCCACGCCACTCCACCATCACTCTCCGAATTCGCCGGACTCCGCGAAGAGCAGGTCCGATGCCCTGCGCACCGCGCTTCCGCGACCGGATTCGGCCCCGGTATCGAGGGGGTGACGCGCGGCGCCGCCTTGACGGCGCACGTCACCCCGGGACGGGATTGCGGACAGATTCTGACCTGAAGGAGCTCTAGATTCGGGGGATGACGACCCGAGCCCGTGCGACCGCGACCGTGACCTGGCCCGAGGCGAACGCCCGGCGGCTGGCCCGCCAGCACCTGTACGGCGGCCTGGCATCCACCCGTACGCCTTCCTCCTCGCCGCCCTCCCCGGCCTCGACGCCCTCACCACCATCACCGCCCTCCCCGTCCGACGTGGTCGGCGCGATGCTCGGTGCGCATGCCCAGGTGCTGTCGGCGGCCGAGCTTTCCGTGGGGTTGCGCGGTGAGGGCCTGACGCGCACGGACGTGCGTACGGCGCTGTGGGCCGACGACCCGGCCCGGCGGACCCTGGTGAAGACGTTCGGGCCGCGCGGCACGGTCCATCTCCTGCCCGCGGCGGACCTGCCGCTGTGGACCGGCGCGCTCCGTGCCGTACCGACGGGCCCCCATCCGTTCCCCAAGGGTGCCCGGATGTCCCCGGAGCAGGTGGAGGAGGTCGTGGCGGCGGTCGGGGAGGCCCTGAGGGGGGCGGAGCTCACGATCGACGAGCTCTCCGAGGAGGTCGTCGCCCGGACCGGGCCGTGGGCCGGGGACCTGGTGGTGCCCGGGTTCCAGGAGATGTGGCCGCGCTGGCGGCAGGTCCTGCACCTGGCGGGACACCGGGGTGTCCTGGCCTACGCCCCGAACCGGGGCCGGAAGGCGGCATACACCAACCCCGGCTGCGCCCCCCTGCCCGGCCCGGAGGCGACGGCGGCCCTGCTGGAGCGGTACCTGTACGCGTACGGCCCCGCCACCCCGGCCCACTTCGCCCAGTGGCTGGCGGCCCCGAGGCGGTGGGCGGCCGGGCTGTTCGCCTCGCGGGCGGGCTCCGGCGCGATCGAGGAGGTGGCGTTCGAGGGCGCCGGACCCGCCTGGGTGGTGGCGGGCGACACGGACTTCCCGGCCGCTCCGGTACGGGGAGTGCGCCTGCTCCCCTACTTCGACGCCTTCACCATCGCCTCGCACCCCCGCGAACGGCTCTTCCCGGGCCGGGCGTCCGAGCGGGCGCTCGGGGGCGGGCAGGCCGGGAACTACCCGGTGCTGCTGGTGGACGGGACGGTGGCGGGCGTCTGGCACCAGCGCCGTTCGGGCAAGCGGATCGCGGTGACGGTGGAGCCGCTGGAACCCCTGTCGGCGGCGCGGCTGCGGGCGCTGGAGGCGGAGGTGGAGCGGGTGGCGGCGATCGTGGAGGGGAAGACGGAGCTGACGGTGGGGACGGTGTCGGTGGGGCCGCACGCGTAGCCATCGGCAGAGGGACATCCCGTGGGGCCTCTCCGTGGGGATGGGAGGGGAGAGCGGATCAGTGGGGATGGAAACGGACCGCCATCGTGTCCCCGGCGCCGACCACGAAGTCCCCTTCCGCACACCGGATGACGGCCTCGTGGACCTCCCCGTTGCCGTCCCGGCGCTCCAGCGTGCCGACGACCGTCCAGGCTCCCCCGTACGGCACCGGGGGCAGCTGGGGCAGGGGGGCGTGGTGCCACTGGTTCGCCGGTACGCACCAGTCGGGCAGCAGCGGCCAGGTGCCGGGGGTCACCCGCAGCGTCCAGTCGGAGGTGCAGGTCAGCTGGACGGACTGGCCGTCGGCGAGCACGAACTCGACGGCTTCCGGCTCGCCCGCGCGCCCCTCGGGCCGGTAGAAGACCCCGTGGACGGCGGTGATCCGGGAGCCCATGAGCCAGTCGGAGTTGCCGTGCCGCGCGCGCCCGGCCGGCCCGCCGTACTCTTCCCTCTCCACCGTCATGGCCGCTCCCCGTCTTCCTCGCCGTTTCCCTCGCTGTGTGTGCTCCCGCCGAGTAGGACGGTGGCCCCCGCGATCGCGTTGCCTGTGGGGCAAGGCTGAACTGGCGTCCGGGGTAAGCAGGTTGACTCTTCCTGATACGTCACCGGGGCTTGCGGGCCTCAATGAGGAAGCGGGTGGTGTGGGCGAGGAACGGCCCTTCCTCCTCGATCTTCCGGTGCAGGGAGGCCAGTTGGGGCCGGTACCGCTCCACGGTGAATCCGGGCACCATCCAGATCACCTTGCGGAGGAAGTAGACGACCGCGCCGATGTCCAGGAACTCGGTGCGCAGCCGTTCCAGCCGCAGGTCGACGACGTCCAGGCCGGCGGCCTCGGCGGCGGCACGCGCGTCTTCGGGGTCGCGGCCACGGCGTACCTCGGGCGGCTGCGGGCCGAGGAAGTACTCGACGAGCTCGAAGACGCTGGCCGGTCCGACCTGTTGCGAGAAGTACGTACCGCCGGGGGCGAGGACCCGGGCGATCTCCTCCCACCAGGTGGTCACCGGATGCCGACTGACCACCAGGTCGAAGGCCGCGCCCCCGAAGGGCAGCGGCGGCTCGTCCTCGTCCGCGACGACGACGGCGCCGAGGGGGTGCAGGAGTGCGGTGGCCCGGGCGATGTTCGGCGGCCAGGACTCGGTGGCCACGGTGAGGGGCGGAAGGACCGGCGCGGCGGCCAGCACCTCGCCGCCGCCGGTCTGGATGTCGAGCGCCGCCCGGGCACCGGCCAGCCGGTCGGCCATGGCCCGGGCGTACCCCCAGGAGGGCCGCTGCTCGGTGGCCCGCCCGTCCAGCCAGGAGAAGTCCCAGCCGTCCACGGAAACGGCGTCCGCCTCGGCGACGAGCGCCTCGAACCGGTCGCGGGAGGCGGTGGAGGCGAAGGGGGGAAGGGACTGTTCGGACATACGGGAATCGTGTCAGCCGGGGGCGGGTAGCGCGACCGGATTCCGGGGCGGTGGTCGCGTTTGGGGGCGGCGGTCGCGCTTCGGGGCGGTCGGGTTCCGGGGCGTACAAGCTGCTTACGGCTCAGGCTGCCGTCAGGGCTCCCAGGAGCACCCCCGTCAGCGCCCCCGCGATCATGAACGGGCCGAACGGGATGCCGGTCTTGCGCCCCGCCCGGCGGAGGACGACGAGCCCGAGCCCGTACACCGCGCCGAACAGGAACCCCGCGAACCCGCCCAGGAGCAGCACCGCCCAGCCGTACCAGCCGAGAGCGACGCCCAGGGTGAGGGCCAGCTTCACATCGCCGAAGCCCATGCCGTTCGGGTTGATGAGGAAGAGGAGGAGGTAGAAACCGCCGAGCGCCGCCCCGCCGAGCAGCCCGGAGGTCCAGGACCCGGCGTGGCCGGGGAGCAGGGCCGCCCCGCCCAGCAGCAGGACGGCCCCGGCGGCCAGGGGCAGGGTGAGCGGGTCGGGCAGCCGGTGGACGCGGCGGTCGACGGTGGCGAGGAGGACCGCGGGAGGGGCCAGGAGCAGCCAGCCGACGAGCTCGGGCCGGGCCCCTGTCGCGGCGGCGAGCGCGAGGCAGGCGAGGGCGGTGACCAGGGGGGCGAGGGTGCCGGGCGCGTACGGGGCGCCGCTACCACTGTCGCCATCGCTTCCGGGAGGCGTGGCAGGGGCGCCGCCACCGCCGGGGTGCGTGGCAGGAGTGCCGTCTTCGTCGCCGTACGGTACGGCGGTTCGCACCCGGGGTCCGCAGGCCGCGCAGCGGGCCGGGCCGAACCAGCCGCCGAGCGGGCCGGTGAGCGCGTGCCCGGCCGGGCACGCGGTGCGCCAGGGCTCCTCCGGATCGACGGCGAACCGGTACGCGGCACGGGGGATCAGCAGTCCGGTGGCTCCACCCCAGACAGCGGCGACGGCGAGCAGCGCGATGTCCACGGGACGACCCTAATCGGCAGTGCGGACAAGGGGCTTGGGCCCTGGGGCCCACTCCGGGCCGTTCAGGTCCCGCAGGCGGGTGCCGGGGGCTACGGTCGGGGCCATGAGGAGGCCCATGAGGAAGTGGCGGGATGGCGACGGAACGTTGACGGTCGTCGGCAGGGAGGCGGGGGCTCCGGGCCCGGGGGTTCGGGGGGTGCCGCTGCGGATCGCGGCCTCGTACCGGGCGCGTACCCGGGGGCTGCTCGGGCGGGACGGGATCGACGGAGCGCTGATGCTCACCCCGTGCGGGAGTGTGCACACCTTCCGGATGCGGTTCGCCATCGATGTGGCCTATCTGGACCGGAAGTTCACCGTGCTGGCGGTCCGCACGATGAAGCCCGGCCGCCTCGGCCTGCCCCGGCTGCGGGCCCGTCATGTGGTGGAGGCGGAGGCCGGGGCGATGGAGCGGTGGGGGGTGCGGCCGGGCGTGCGGGTGGAGCTGCGGGCGGTGGGTACGTCCTGGGGACGGCCGGGCCCTCCTTAGGGCTTTACGGCGGGCCCGCGCCGAGCAGGGTCCAGGCCCCGTAGGCCGCTGACGCGCAGGCCAGTACGGCGATGACGGCGGCCTCGCGCCCCGTACTGCGCAGCCGCGCCAGTGCGACGGCGGGCGGGAGCAGCAGCGGGAACGCGGGCATCATCAGACGGGGGCGGGAGCCGAAGTACCCGGCGCCGATCAGCGAGATGGCGACGATCGCGATGCCGTAGACGAGGACGGGCAGCGGCTGCCGCTGCCGTACGCAGAGCACCACCAGCCAGCCGAGCAGGCCGAGCGCCGCGCAGAGCCCGAGGGCGGCGGGCAGGGGCAGCCCGGCGATGAAGGCGGCGAGCGCGCGACCGCCGTCGATGCTGTTGCCCCACTGCGCCTGGACGTCGAAGTACGCGACCGGGCTGCCTTCGCGCACGGCGACGAACACCACGTACGCCAGCCAGCCCAGCGGTGCGAGCGCCACCCCGGCGATCATGCGGGCGTTGCGGCGGAGCACCGGGCCGAGGCCGTTCCCTGCCCGGATCTCCCTGACGAGGGTGACCGCGGCCGTGATCGCCAGGGCCGCGATCAGGGCGGCGGCCGAGGGCCGGGTGAGTCCGGCCAGCACGGAGAGCCCGCCCGCCACGAGCCAGCGGCCCTTGAGGACCGCGTACAGCGCCCAGGCGGCCAGTGCGGTGAAGAGCGTCTCCGTGTACGCCATCGACTGGACGAACGCCGTCGGGTACACGCCCCAGAGCGCGGCCAGCACCACCCCCGTACGCCGTCCGCGCAGCTGCGCCCCCACGGCGAAGATGCCCCACGCGGCGAGCAGCCCGGCCGTCCAGGCGACCAGGAGCCCGGCGCCGCCGAGGGTGAGCGGGGTCACCTCGGAGAGGCCGCGCTCCAGGGCGGGGAGCAGGGGGAAGAAGGCCAGGTCGGAGTGGAGGGCGCCGTCGGGGAGGGTGACGGTGTAGCCGTACCCGTTCTCGGCGATGCGCTGGTACCAGACGGAGTCCCAGCGCCCGCTGAGCCGGGTCAGGGGGTCCTTGCCGGAGGCGTGGGCGGCCGCCCAGAGGACCAGGAGGCCCAGGGCCCGGACGGCGGCGTAGACCGCGAGCGCGGGCGCGGCGGCCCGGAGTGCGGCGGCCGTCCGGGGCCCGGGGGCGCGCGGGTGCGGGGACGGGGCGCCGGGTCTCCGGGTGCGGAGCTGGTGGTCGGACATACGGCCGATTATGTCTTCCGGCCAGGACAATCCCGACGCCGGGCGGGGAGCCCCCGGGGAGCCCTCAGGGATACCCCGGCCGGTTCACACGCCGAGCGTCGCACTGCCGGCCGGCTCACACGCCGAGCACCGCGCTCCCGAGCCACTCACTCGCTCACCACCACACTCCCGGTCGGCTCACACACCGAGCACCGCGCTCCTGACCGGCTCACTCGCTCACCACCACGCTCCCAGCCGGCTCACACGCTGAGCACCGCGTTCCCGAACACCTTCCACGGTGAGATCGCGACGGAGTCCAGCACCGCCAGCTGCGGATGCCGGGCGGCGGTCTCCTCCCGTACGGCGACGGCGTCCGGCCAGGCGTCGAGGTGCGCGCCGCCTTCGATGACGACACCGTCCCAGTCGGTGGCGGCCGTCATCCCGCTCCGGTCGACGACGAAGCCGATGCAGAGCACGGAGGCCCTCCCGACGGTCCGCCGGATCGCGCCGACCGCCCGCTCCCGCTCCTCCGGCGGCAGCTCGCCCACGGAGAACTCGACGGCGACGACACCGCCGCGGGCCTTCCGTATGCGCACCAGGAAGTCGGAACCTTCGTCCACCCATAACCGGAAGCCGACCTCCTGGAGCCTTTGCAGACCGGCAAGGGAGAGAAGCTGCTCGCGCGTGACGGGCGAACGGGCCCCGGAGGAAGGGAAGTCGAGGCTGACGAGCACGGTGTACCCGGTCGCCGGGTGCGCCGGGCGAAGCCCTTCCGCCTCCAGGTCCCCCAGCAGGGTCGCGGCGTCCAGCCCGGTCCAGCCCAGGTGGTACGAGTAGAAGAATCCGGCTCTCATCGACGCCTCACCCCATCACGGCATGAACATAAATTCGCGTGCGCAAATATCAGAGTAGGGGTCTCGCCCATCCCGGACAAGCGCCTACCGAGGTGAATTTGCACACGGATACACAGCCACGCGGATACACGGCCACACGGAATCGGGAGCTCGAAGGGCGCGGCGGCGCGGTCGGCGACCGTCGGCACGTCCGAGCGTACCGAGCGGCACCGGGCACGGCGTGGGCCCACGGGCCCACCGGCGGCCCCAGAGCACACCCCCACGGAGCCCAAGAGCACCCCCTCACGGACGAGCACCCCGAACAGGCTCCAACTCAACGGAATTGGGCCCTCATTGGGACCGAGGGCCCGCGCCGGGCGCGCGCTCTCCCCGTACGCTCACGGCCAGCGAACGGCCACGACTCTGGTTCCGGCCGGGGGAGGGAGGGTGCAGCGTGAACGGTGACGGGGGCTGGGGAGACGGGGGTTCGGGCCGCCGGCCGGGCGGGGCCTTCTCCGCGTTGACCCGCAGTTGGGCGGCGGGTGCGCTGATCCACCTGGGCGCCGGATTCCTGATGAGCCGGTCGCTGCTCGAACTCCTCGGCACCGAGGCTCGGTTGGAGGCGTTCGGCTGGCGGATGGCGCTCCTGCACATACCCGCGCTCACCGTCACGCTGCTCACCGTGCTGGCCGCCGCCCGGATGCTCCCCGACGAGCACCGGGAGTCCCGCGCCCTCTACCTGCTCGCCACGCTGGCCGTGCCGCTGGCCGGTCTGGCGTACGGCTTCGCGGTCCCGTGGGAGGCGGTCGGGATCGAGGGCTCCCTGATGCCGGTGGCGTCGCTGGCCACGGGCGCGGCGGCGGGGGTGGCCGTCGACCGGCTCCTGGAGGAGCGTGCCACCCGGCCTCCTCCCCCGCCGAGGTACTCGTACAACTGGCGTGACAGCGGCGCCACCACGACGGAGTACCTCGGTGCCGTGATCCTCGCCGTGGCGCTGATCGGCGCGCTGGCGGTAGCAGGCCGACGGTGAAGGGGGCGGGCAGGGCGGTTGTCCGTGGGGCAGTGGGCTGTCGACTTCGGGTCGGCTTCGGGGCCTTCGCCGGTTGTTCAGCGAGGCGTTCGCAGGGCCTGCCTGCTGGTTCATCCGAACTGGACTGACCCGGGGGCCCTTTGGGCCGGTAGGGTCCGGGGCATGAGTGCCGCGACGGATGAGCAGCGCGGGGCGGGTGTGAACCAGCAGGTGAGGCAGCACGGAGAGCACGGCAGTCTCCCCGGCCGCCCGACCTCCCGGCCGCGTCGCCGCGTTCGTACGGCGGCGGCACGGTGACACGTTCACATTGAGCGAGGGGAAAGCCCATGGACATCACGGACATAGATGCCAGCAGCCCGCACTCCGCAAGAGTGTGGAACTTCTGGCTCGGCGGGAAGGACCATTACCCGGTCGATGAGGCGTTGGGCCGCCAGGTGGCCGAGACGTACCCGGCCGCCCAGGAACTGGCCCTGGCCTCGCGGGCGTTCCAGAAGCGGGCGGTGGCCCATCTCGCCCGTACGGGGATCGACCAGTTCCTCGACCTGGGGACCGGGCTGCCGGTCCACGACTCCACCCACGAGGTCGCGCAGTCGGTGAACCCCGACGCCCGGATCGTGTACGTCGACAACGACCCCCTGGTCCTCGCGCACGCGCGGGCGCTGCTGCGGGGTGTCCGGGAGGACCAGACCGCGTACGTGGACGAGGACCTGCGCAACGCCCGCGAGGTTCTCACCAAGGCGGTGGCGACGGGGGCACTGGACCCGGGGCGGCCGGTGGCGGTGATGATCCTGTCCACCCTGGGGCACCTGGAGGCGAAGGCCGGGGCCGAGCTGATGGCGGAGTACATGAAGCCGTTGGTGGCGGGCAGCGCGCTGGTGGTGTGCGACACGGTGAAGACGCCGGAGACGCTGGCCGCGCAGGAGGCGTACGCGTCGGGTGACACACCGCCGTACTGGGTGCGCGAGCCGGAGGAGATCCTGGCCGTGGCGGAGGGGCTCGAGGTGCTGGAGCCGGGGCTGGTCCCGGTGTCCCACTGGCGGCCGGAGGGCCCGGCGCCCCGTCCGGTGGACCAGTGGGGGCTGGTGGCCCGCAAGCGCTAGGCGCCCGGGGGCTGGCCGGTCCCGCAATGAGGTGCTCCCCGCCGGGCGCGGGCGGCGGGGAGCACCTTCGTAGCCTCTCCTGCATCCGGTAGAGGTGGTCAGGAACCCTCGCCCCGGGGGAAGGAGACCTCCACGCGGCGGTTCTTCTTCCGGCCCTCTTCGTTGCTGTTGCTGGCGATCGGGTACTGCTCGCCGTAGCCCCGGATCTCGTACGTGATCGTGGGGCCGAGCTGCTTCGACAGGACCCCGTGCACGGCGTCGGCGCGCTTCTTGGAGAGCACGTCGCCGTGGGCGGAGGAGCCGAGGTTGTCGGTGAAGCCGAAGATGCGGACCTTGGTCGTGTTCTGCTTCTTGATCTCCTCGGCGATGGCGGCGATACGGGCGTTGGCCGCCGAACCCAGCTTCGCGCTGTCCTTGCCGAAGAGAACCTCCGCCTGGAGCGCGAACTTGATGTCGGCGTTGCTGTCCTCACGCCGCTCCTCGCCGCCCAGGTCTTCCACTACCTGGACGATGTCGAGGACCCGGCCGGGGGCGAGGGTGCCGCCTTCCGGCATCTTGAGGTCGGGGTCCTCGGGGTCGAGGGGGACGGGCGGTTCGGAGGTCGCCTGCGTGCCGGGGGGCACGCCCGGCCCGTCGTCGGCGGACGAGGGTGACGCGCCGAGGAGAGTCGTTCCGGCGACAAGCATGACGACCGCGACGGCTTGTGCCACGTTGCGCGCCGCTCCGGGACGCTGGAGGGTCTTCATGTCGGCGCTCACCCAGAAATCTTGAGCGACGTGGTGGCGAAGGTCGGAAGGGTGAAGTCGACCTCGGTGGTGGTCTGCGGCGGGGCCGGGAACTGCATGAAGATCTGCGCGGTCTTCCCGGGAGCGATGGGCGTGATCGCTGTGGTGCACAGACACCGTGAATCCGTGTCACGGAGCACGTAATAGCGCTTCTTGCCCGCCTTGTCGACCAGGGTTGCCCCGGCCACCGAGTTGGGGTTCTTGTTGACGATGTTCACCTCTGAACCGGACCAGGTCGAGGTTGTCTGCCTGGTGTCGCCCTCGTTCTTGACCACGCCCTGAACCGTGAGGAATCCGCCGGAGTCCCGCTTGACCTCATTGATGACCAGGACGAGGCCCGCCTGCCCGCGCGCTTCTGCGAGCTTCACGTTCGGGTCCACGCTCTCACCCGCCGCAGTGTCCTCCTGCTGCGGCTCGCCCTTGTCCTCACCCTCCGGGGTCGAAGGGGCGGCCGGAGCGGACGGTGCGACGGAGCCCTCGCTGCGGGGCTGCTCGCCCCCGTCGTCGCCACAGCCGGTGAGAGCGAGAGCCAGGGCAGCCGTCACCGTGACGGCCGTCAGCGCCCTTCTGGTCGTCGTGGTCCGCCGAATGCTCATGGTCCGATTCCTCTACTCGTCGTTCGCTGTCACTGGTCGACCAACCGCACATCGAAAAGAATCTTGCTCACCCGGGGCCAGTCGGTCAGGTCGCCCGGAACGACTTCCGCCACCCCGGCCTTGCCGCACGAGAACGTATAGAGGTCCTTGGCACCGTCGCTGTTGAGGTCCGCGGCGACCCAACTGCAACGGAACTCGATGAGTGCCGTTGCCTCGGCCTTGGCGAAGGTGCTCTCCGTACCGGGAATCACCGGCGAGTCCACAGCCTTGCGCCCCTCGACCTTCACCGTGACCCTGTCGCGGCCCCAGCCTGTCTCGGACGTGCCGCAGAAGCTGGTGTCGGCTCCATTGACGGACGCCAGCCTCCCGGCCTCCGCGCACGGCGCGAAGGTCGAGAAGGGGGCACGCAGAAACTGGTCCAGCTGGTCGCCGGGGAGCGACGTATGAAACCCCGGGGCGAACTGCTCGCGCACACTGTGAGCGGCAGCCAGTGCGGCTGCGTCCGCGGCCCCTTGGGACCCGTTGCGCAAGGCCGATGCCTTGCCGACAGCGAAGAAGGCGAACGCAAGGAAGAGCAGGCCCGCCACCATCATGACGTAGATGGGGAAAGCCTGCCCTGCATCGCCGCGTCGGCGCATGCGCGTCAGCCAGAGGTGATGGCGGTGACCAGACCGTCGATACGGTCCGAGATGTTCCCACCGATCCCGGCTGCGGCGATCGCTCCGATGATGGCCACCACCACCAGCACGATGCCCAGGTACTCGAACGCCGTCTGCCCCCGGTCCTTCGCCGCGTAACGCTTCCGGACGGCGCTGACTGCGGTGTTGGCCCAGCCGTTGACGCGGACGCCGGTCTTCAGGTTGAAGTTCGACATGCTGTTCCCCTCCTGGTTCGGCCGATCGCGTGCCGGCCGGCTCGGGCGCTTCTGCGGTTCCGTTCTCGGTACCGGCTTCCTCCTGGCCGGTGCCGAGAACGACGGGAGCAACATAGGAGGGAACTGACGCACAGCCAGAGGGCCCGTGGGCCCAATTCCGGGCCCAAAAGGTTTTCTGGGCGCCTTTGTTCGGCATCCGGTCGGTCATGGCCGCCCCCCGGGAGGCCGGGGCGCCGTACCGAGCCAGTGGGCTATGGCCTCGCTGCGGCTGGCGCTGTGGAGCTTGGTGAAGATGCGGTTGATGTGGTTCTTGACGGTCTTCTCACTGATGAAGCAGGTGGCGGCGATCTGCTGATTACTCATCCCGGACGCAATCAGCTCCATGACCTCCACCTCCCGCGAACTCAGCCCGTACTGCTGCCTGTTGGGGGATGAGCCCGGCCCCCCGCTCACAGAAGACTGTCCCACAGGGGGTTGCAGTCGCGAAAGACCTTCCGAAGGTTCCGGCTGCCCCGGGGGTGGGTCGGCGGGCGTTGCCGTGAGCGCCGCGCCCAGCCCCTCCGGTAACGGCCCCCGGGACGGGGCCGTCCCCTGGCGCATATGGGCCAGCAGGGCGTCAGCGGCTGTGACGGTGAAGTTGGCGCGGCCGTTCCTCGTGTCCCGTACCGCCTGCACCAGCTGGTCCGCCGTGAACTCGCCGTGCACCAGGTAACCGCCCGCCCCCAGCCGCAGGGCCTCGTGCACGATCTCGCTCTCGCGGCTGTACGTCAGCATCAGCACCGGGGCGATCCCGACCAGGTGCGGCAGCGCCGAGATGCCGTCCACGCCCGGCATACGGACATCCAGGAGGACGACGTCCGGGCGGTGCCGGAGCGTCTTCTCGTACGCCTCACGGCCGTCCGCCGCCTCCGCGACCACCTGTATGTCGGCCCGGCCCGAGAGCAGGACGCCCAGGCCCGCCCGTACGACGGGGTTGTCGTCGGCCACCACCACCCGGAGCGGGGCTGCGGCGGGCACCGGGGGCAGGGCGGGGGGATCGATCGCGGAGGGCGGGGGGTCCTGATGTCCGGCGGGGGCGGTGGCGGGGTCGTCCGGCATGCCGCGACCTCCTCTCTGAAGGGGGAGCCGGTTTACGGGTGGGGGCTCGGGATGAAGGTGGCGGGAGAGGCGGAGGTGAGCGAGGGCAGCGAACGGGAGGGCGTCCGGGGGTGGGGTTGTGGCTCGGCGTACGGCTCGGCCCCCTCCCCCAGGGCCGCCAGCGGGAGTTCCACCCGTACCTCCGTCCCCCGCTCCGCCTTCCCCCTCCCGATCCGGATTCTGGCCCCGATCGACGCGGCCCGCTCCACCATGCCGACCAGGCCGAAGTGGCCCGCCCGGCGCAGGCCCTCCAGGGTCGTCCCGGCGGGGAGGCCGCAGCCGTCGTCGTACACGCTCAGCCGGAGCACATCGGCCTGTACACCGGCGAGGACGACCAGGTACGTGGGGGCCGCGTGGCGGTTCGCGTTCTCCAGGGCCTCCGCGGCGACCGTGAGGAGCTGGCGGGCCACCGCCTGCGGGACCGGGGGGACCGGGGTCTCATCGGACAGGCGGCGGAACGTGGCCGTGACGGGGTGGCGGGCGGTGAAGTCCGATGTCTGGGCGGCCAGTTCGGCAATGATGTCCACGCCGCCCTCCAGGCCCTGTTCCCTCCGCAGGTCGGTGAGCAGCTCCCTCGACTCGGCGGCGGCCCGGCGGGCGGCCCGGGCGACCAGCTCCGCCTGGAGCCTCACCGCGGCCGGGTCCATGCGGTCGGCCGAGCCCGCCAGACCGTCGGCGGCCAGGGCCAGGCCGTGCAGGGTCTTGGCCACCGAGTCGTGCATCTCCCGTGCCAGGCGCGTGCGTTCGCCCTCCACCGCCTCGTTCACCGCCAGCCGCGCCCGGGTCTCGGTGAGCGCCTGGGTGGCCGTGCCGAAACGCAGGAGCAGGTTGCGCAGGGTCACCCCCACCGCCCCGGCGATCACGCAGAAGCCGGGCAGGAGGAGCGCCGTGGCCCCGCCCGCCTCCAGCTTCGGGACACTGGCGTACACGCCGAAGACGATCACCACCTGGAGCGAGGCGAACACCGCCGCGCCGCGCCAGCCGTGGACCAGGCCCGCCAGCAGCGGGGTGCAGACCGTGACGTACGCGAGGGTCGACTCGGGGGTCGCCGTGATCAGCAGCAGCGCGCCGAAGAACACGTCGACCGCGAGGAGCCAGGGGTGGCGCAGGAGGACCGGGCCGAAGCGCTCCCAGTCGCGGAAGAGGACGTACGAGCCCATGAAGGTGACCAGGATCGCCGCGCCGATGAACCAGGTGGGCAGACCGGGGGCGGTGTGGCCGATGGCGTACGGGGTCGCTATCGCGATCATCGCCAGGCGGAAGCCGAAGACCTGGCGGCACATCGCCTGGAGCGCATTGACCTGGATGGCCAGGGCCGGGGGCGCGGGGGTGCCGCTGTGGGCCCGGGTCAGGTCCGTGCTCAGGCCGGGCCGGGAGCCGCTCAGTTGGTAGGCCATGCGCCTGTCACCTCCGTCTCGTTCCCCGTAAGTTCCCGCAAGTTCCCGTAAGTCCATGTAAGCCGATATCAGTACGTGTAAGTCAGGATCAGTACGCGTAAGTCAGGCGAGTTCCCCTACGCCACCGTGAGTTCATGTGCTCCCCATCCCCTCCGCCGTTCATGTCAGCCGCCCGTGAGAAACGAGAAGTCGACATCGGCTCCGTACACGAATCCGACCGTGAGAAGAACGAGCGTGCCGGGCAGCAGGAACGATGTCACCGCGAACGTCGCCTTCGGGACCGCCCTGGCGGCCTTGCGGCGGGCGTTCTGGGCGTCGGTGCGGCGCATGTCGTTGGCGATCTGGATGAGCGTCTCGACGATGGGCGCGCCCAGTTCCTCGCCCTGCTGGAGCGTGGTGACGAACATCGCGACCTGCTCCGAGTCGTTGCGCCTGCGCAGCTCCTCGAACGCCTGGCGGCGGCTGACGCCCATGTCCATCTGGCGCAGGGTGATGCGCAGTTCGTCGGACCAGGGGCCCTCGTACTTCTCCGCCACCCGGTCCAGCGCCTGCCGGAAACCGAGTCCGGCGGAGACGACGACGGCGAGGACGTCGAGGAAGTCGGGGAGGGTGCGTTCGATGTGCTCGCGGCGGACGCGGATGGCCGACCAGATGCCCGCCTCCACCCAGAACAGGCCGAACGCGATCATGAGGAGCGCGAGGAAGAGCTGGCCCTGGAGGAGCATGGCGAAGGCGCCCAGGAGGCCGAGCGCGCCGTAGACCGCGCGGCGGGCCGCGTAGCGGTCGATGGTGAGGCCGCCCGGGTTTCCGGCCAGGTCGATCTGGCGGCGCTTCCTGTTGACCGCCTTGGGGCCCATCATCCGCAGCACCATCGGTGCCCAGCGGATGCCGAGCCGGTCGATGCCGGAGCCCACCGCGCCCGTGCGCGTGGAGCCGGATTCGAGGGCGATGGCGAGGTCGCCGGGGAGCTTGGCGTCGGCGCGGTACATCCGGATGCCGTGGATGGCCCCGTAGACGGCAAGGCCCACGACCAGGGCCAGCAGCAGATCCATGTCCGTCCCCCCTTTCTTCTGGTGTCGGACCCGGTGTCAGACGTCGATACGGGACAGGCGGCGGATGACCACGAAGCCGACCGCGTACAGGGCGATGGCCACGATCACCGCCACCTGGCCGATGAAGGCCCCCGTCATCCGGTCCAGGGCGCCCGGCATGACCGCGTTCATCAGGAGCATCGCGCCGATGCCAAAGACCGGTACGGCGTAGGCGGTGACGGTGACCTGGGAGAGCTGGGTCTTGACCTCGCGGCGGGTCTCCTTGCGCTCCTCCAGCGTCTCGGTGAGGTTGCGCAGGGAGCTCACGACCGTACCGCCGGCCCGGTTGGAGAGCACCAACGTGGTGACGAGGACGACGAGTTCACGGGAGGGCAGGCGGTCGGTCAGTTCGCTCAGCGCTTCGTCCAGGGACTCGCCGACGGCCAGCCGCCTCGCGACGCGCGCCAGCTCCTCGCCCGCCGGGTCCTCCAACTCCTCTGCGGCCATGGAGAGTGCGGTGCGCAGGGACAGGCCCGCCTGGGTGGCGTTGGCCAGGATGCGGGAGAGTTCGGGGAGTTGGTTGATGAAGCGCTCCGTGCGCCTGGTCCGCTGCCAGTTGAGGAAGGCGTTGGTTCCCCAGAGGCCGATCAGCGCGGCGACCGGGCCGAAGAAGGCCGCGAGCAGGGAGGACGCGATCATCCACAGTCCGGCCATCGCGACGAGGGCGTAGACGAAGAACTCGCCGGGGGTGAGCTCCATACCGGTCGCGGCGAGCTTCAGCTCCAGCTTCCGGCCGAGCGCGGTGGCCCGGAGCCTGCGGTCCAGGCCCCTGAACCGGCGTCGGCGGCCCGTCTCGGGGATCTGGCCGACGTGGGAGAGCCGCTCGACCAGCGCGTCGCGGTCGGCCTTGCCGCCGGAGTAGGCGTACAGGCCCATCACGCCGAGCACACAGGCGACCAGGGTGACGCCCACGGTGACCAGGGGGAGGTTGACGTTGTCCATGGCTCGGTACCTAGTTGGCCTCTCGGGTGGCGAGCTGGTGGGTGCTCTCGGCGATGCCGAACGCCTGCGGGACGGGCTGGCTCGCCAGGTAGAGGCGGTCGGCGATCCTGCGGGGCAGCGGCAGGTACTGGAAGCGGCCGTAGATCCGGCCGTCGGCGGCCATCGGCCGGGCGTCGAACCGGGCGACGGTCACGATCCGGTACGGGTCGCGGCCGTGCGAGTCGAGCACCGCGATCTCGGTGATCTTCCTGGTGCCGTCGGCGTGCCGGGTGAGCTGGACGATCACGTCGACGGCGCTGTTGATCTGGTCGTGCAGGGCTTCGAAGGGGATCTCGACCTCCGACATGGAGGCGAGGGTCTGGAGACGCATCAGCGCGTCCTCGGCGCTGTTGGCGTGGACGGTGGCGAGCGAGCCGTCATGGCCGGTGGACATCGCCTGGAGCATGTCGAGGGACTCGCCGCCGCGGACCTCACCGACGACGATGCGGTCGGGGCGCATCCGCAGGGAGTTGCGGACCAGGTCGCGGATGGTGACCTGGCCCTTGCCCTCGACGTTGGCCGGGCGGGACTCCAGCCGGATCACATGGCCCTGCTGGAGCTGGAGTTCGGCGGAGTCCTCGATGGTGACGATCCGTTCGGTGTTCGGGATCAGCCCGGAGAGCGCGTTGAGGAGCGTCGTCTTGCCGGTGCCGGTGGCGCCCGAAACGATGATGTTGAGCCTGGCCTGGACGAGACCGGCGAGCAGGATCAGCATCTGCTCGTCCAGCGAGCCGAAGCCGATCATCTCCTGGAGGGTGAAGGAGCGCGGGAAGCGGCGGATGGTGAGGGTCGCGCCGGTCAGGGAGAGCGGCGGGATGATGACGTTGACACGTTCGCCGCTGGGCAGCCGCGCATCGACCATCGGATTCGACTCGTCCACGCGGCGGTTGACGGTTGACACGATGCGTTCGATGGTCTGCATCAGCTGCTCGTGCGAGCCGAAGCGCAGGGGCAGTTGCTCGACCTTGCCGCTGCGCTCGACGAAGATCTGGTCGGGGCCGTTCACCATGATCTCGGTGATGGAGGCGTCCTCGAGGAGCGGTTCCAGGATGCCGAGGCCGAGGGCCTCGTCCACGACGCGCCGGATCAGCTGCGCGCGTTCGACGGTGGAGAGGACGGGGCCCTCACGGCTGATGATGTGGCCGAGTACGCGCTCCAGACGGGCCCGCCGGTCGGCGGCGGCCAGCGAGGACATCTCCGCGAGGTCGATCTCCTCCAGGAGCTTGGCCCGGTAGACGGCCACCAGGTGGCCGTCCTCCCGGGCGCCGCCGGGCTCGTCCGGGGCGCTCATGCGTGCCCGCAGGCTCATCTGCGTAACTCTCCTCGCTGTAGCGCGTGAAGCGGGGTGTGGCGGGTGTGGCGGGTGTCCCGTAGTGGGGTCGCTCGTGCGGATGTCTCCGTACGAGGTCACTCGCCCGGGTGTCCCCGCAGTGGGGTCACTCGCGCGGGTGTGCCCGTACGGGGTCACTCGCGCGGCATCGTGGCGCTCCGGGTCGCCGTCCAGGGGCCGATACCGGGGACGAGCGAGGGGACCTTGATCGCGACGGTGGCGGTGATGTCCCGGTAGCCGCTCTGGCGGTAGCTGAACCCGCCGTCGGCCAGCCAGCCGCTCACCGCGCTGCGCGCCGTGGAGCCCGGGTCGCCCTGGGCGTCGTGGCTCGCCGCCGTACGGGCTCCGGCGCGGGCGGCCGTGCCCGCCTGGTTGGCGGCGTAGGCGGCGAGGCCGAGCTGGATGGCCAGCAGGGCGACGAGGAGGAGCAGGGGGAGGAAGCCGAGGTACTCCAGGGCCACCTGGCCCCGGTCCCGGCGGGTGCCCCGGCTCCGGGCCCGGCTCCGGCGCATGCCCGGGTCCCGGAGCTGGCGCATGCCCGGGTCCCGGAGTCGGCGCATGCCCCGGCTCCGGGTCCGGCTCGTGTGCCGGTCCCTGCGCAGGCCCGGGTCCCGGTCGCGGCTCGTGTGCCGACCCGTACGTCGGCCCATCCCCCGGCCCATCCCCCGGCCCGTGTCCCGGCCCGTCCTCCGGTCCGTTCCTCGGGTGCCGGCCTGCGGTGGTGCGTTCACGGTGGCCGTCATCACTCAGTCCTCCCTCGGCGATCCGGCTTCGCCCGTGATGTGGGTGTTCAGGTCGAACAGCCCCGGCACCAGCACCGGAACCTTGAGCCGCACCTTCGCCTCGTACAGGCCGCCGCTCGGCCCGCACCGCACATCGGCCGCGCCCGCCCAGGCGGCGGGCAGGTCCTCCCGCGCACCCGCCTCGCAGGCCGCCCCGGCCCCGGACTCCGCTCCGCTCCCCTTCCGCGCGCCCACGTCCGCCGCGTTGCCCGCGAGGCTGAACGTGTAGCCGATCAGGGCGCACTCCCAGAGCACCAGCATGATCAGGATGATGAAGGGGGTCATGCCGAGGAACTCGATCGCGGTCTGCCCCCGGTCATCTCTCCGGAGGGTTCGGGGGACCCGGAGAGTTCGGAGCCCCCGTATACCGCTGCGAGCCGTCCTTGTGGTGGTGGTCGTCATCGCTCAACGTGTCCCCTCGGAGTCGGCGGGCCCGGCACGTCGGCGGCGCGGGCGGCCGATCGAGCCTCGGTCGTTCTTGAAGGTGCCGCTGTTCCTCCTGGCCAGGGCGCCGCCCTTCTTGGCGGTGGCGCTCGGCCTGACGATGCCCAGCTCTCCGGCCAGGCTCCAAAGTGCTTGCTTGACCGTGCTCTTGGCGTCCAGCTCGTGCAGACGGCCGGAGTCGATGGACGCCTGGAGCTCCTTGAAGTTGGCGGGGACCGCCGCGGAGGCGACCCGGGTGCCGGTGATCTTCTGGATCAGGGTCGGCTGGATCTCGGTGTTGCGGGTGAAGCGGTTGACGAGGGTGACCGTCTCCTCCGCCTTGCGGATCTGGAGCCGTTCCCACATCCGTACGATGCGTTTCGCGCCGCGCACCGCGACCACGTCCGGGGTCGTCACCAGCAGGGCCACGTCGGCCATCTCGATGGCGGCGGCGTTGGCGCCGTTCATCTGGCCGCCGCAGTCGATGACGACGACCTCGTACCGGGAGCGCAGGGCGCTGACGATCTGGCGGGCCGACCGGTCGCTGACCTCCTCGCCGCGCTCGCCCTCGCCGGGGGCCAGCAGCAGGGCGAGGCCGGTGGAGTGGGAGAAGACCGCGTCGGAGAGGACCCGGGGCGAGATGTCGGCGATCAGGGCGAGGTCGACGAGCGAGCGCCGGAACTGTACGTCGAGGAACGAGGCGATGTCGCCGGTCTGGAGGTCCATGTCGACCAGGGCGACGGTGTGGCCGGACGCCTGGGAGGCCAGGGCGAGTTGGATGGCGGTGACCGTGGCGCCGACACCGCCCTTGGCGCCGGTGACCGTGACGACCGTGCCGCCGGGGCCGGTGAAGACGTCACCGCCGGAGGAGAGATGACGGCGTACGCCGGTCGACCACTGGGCGGCGGCCTGGACCCGGTTGGCAAGTTCCTCGTACCCCACCGGGAGGGTGACCAGACCGCGCGCGCCGGAGTCCATCGCGTCGGCGAAGAGGGTGGGTCCGACGTCCGTGGTGATCATGACGACCCCGACGGAGGGGAACCGCAGGGAGACCTCCCGGATCAGCTCCAGCGCGGGGACCGGGCCGATCCGCTCGTGCACCAGCACCACTTCGGGCAGCTCGTCGAGGGCCTCGCCCGCGAGACGTGCCAAGGTGTCGATCAGCTGGGTCGAGTCGGTGACCGGGCCTGCGGGTTCGGCGTCGGGGAGCTGGCTGAGCAGGGTGATGACGGAGCGGGCCGCGTCGGGGTCGCCCACGGCCGGGAGGATTCTGGTGGTCATCCGATCCTCACTTGTCCTTGTCGAGCGTGTAGGTGCGGTCTCCCGGGCGGATGGTGCCGTCGCTGCCCGGGGCGACGAGTGCGAGACGTACGTGCTCCGCGAAGGACTCGGCGTAGGCGATGCGCTGGGTGTCCAGGGTGTTCAGGGCGAAGGTGATCGGCACGGCCTCGGTGACCTGGCTGCGGCGTTCGTCGCCGGTCGGCTCCAGCGCGGTGAGCTTGCCGACCTCCAGCACCTTGGCGTTGGAGACGATGACCTTGGACTGGGCGGGGGCGCCGTCCTCCCGCTGTTCCCCGGCGAAGGTGGCGTAGATGTTGACCGTGGCGCCCGGTGTGATCTTGCCCGCGACCCCGGTGGCGGCGTCGATCATGATGGCGATCTCCTGCTCACCGGCACGGAGTTCGGGTTTGCGGACCATCATGTCCGACTGGAGCAGCGAGCCCTTGCGGAGGTGGGTGACGGCGATCTTCGACTCGACCTCCCGCAGGTCGGTCACCGCGTTCTCCGAGAGCCAGCGCTTGGGCATCGAGATCTTCTCGAACTGGCCGCCGCGCAGGGCCGTATAGGGGGCCACGTCGGTCTTCAGCTGGTAGGCGGTGACTTCGGGTCCGACCTTCGCGTTCACATCGCTGATCACCGAGAGCACTCCGGCGAAGGCACCGAAGGCACACAGGACCGACAGGAGCAGGAGTATCACGCCGCGGCGCTGGCGGGAGTTCATGGCCGGACAACCTCGTTCGGATCGGATGCGAATCGGGTGCGTATGCGGGTGTGGAGCGGGAGGGCGTACCAGGTGGGGAGCGGGGGCGGATCGGCGGCGGATCGGGTGCGTAGGGCAGCGGGCGGAGACGGAGAGGGAGGCGCGTGAGGCGGTACGGGCCGGGGGCCGGGGCCCGGGCCGGGCGGGGGGCTAGGGGCCGGAGAGTCTGCCGGCTTCCAGCTGGAGGGGGCCGGTGGAGGGTGTGCGGCTCTCGAGGGCGGCTCGGGGCGCGGCGGGCGCGGCGGTGTGGGAGGGGGCGAGCGGGGCGGTGAGCGGGGAGGAACAGAAGGCGCAGCGGTCGCCGATGAGTTCCATCTCGCACCAGTGGCACTTCTCGCGCCGTACGGAGGCGACCAGTTGGTACAGCACGGAGATGTCCGGGAGGTGGGCGGCGAACTCCACCAGCTTCGCCGTGCCCCACCAGCGTGGGGAGTCGGCGGGTACGCCCGTCTCCTGTACGGCCTGGACCTGCCAGGCGGGCGCGAGGGTCTCCTGCACCCACTCGGACGGCAACTGCCCTCTGGCAACGAGGAGATGGGTACGGAAGGTGGGCCCGGCCAGCGGTTCCGCGACCGGGCCCACCTTGATGAGCTGCGGTTCGGGTCCGGCGAGCACGGCGAACTGGGAGCCGGGGACCCAGGACCTGGCGTGGCTCTTGAGGCCGACCGGGACCCGGTCGAGCTTGGCGACCGAGTTGAGCAGGGCGCCCGCGTAGATGTAGTGCGACAGCAGCCGGGCGGCGGAGGCGATCACCCCAGGGCTGAAGTCGCAGATGGACAACTGCCGTAACTGGCGCACCAGTACGGCGACACCCAGGGGCGGCAGGTCCACCTTGACCAGGGCGATCCGGTCGCTCTCCAGGACCGAGCGGATGGCGTGGAGGCGGCGTTCGTGCTCGGGGCGGATACCGGACGGGTAGAGGGCGATCACATATCCGTGCTGCTCCAGCAGCAGGTGCATATCGCCGATCGCCTGCTCCAGCGCCTGGTCCTCGGGGGCCTGGAGCAGGGCCGCGGTCGGTGTCTGCTGATCGGTGGGCGGCAGCACCAGATCTGCACTCGTCACTGCTATCGCGGTCGGCACGCTCTTCCCCGTTCGGCTCCGGCCGCCGTCGAGACGTCGGCCGCAATCGCTCCTGCTCCGTGCTCCTGCCTCAGCACTTTAGCCACGTCTCACCAGGCAGAGAACAGTTCTCGGGGACCAGTGCGTCATCATGCGAACACCGTTCGTACGGGGGTCGGGTGGCAAACAGGACGAAATCGATTCCACCCAACTGACCTACCACTGCGGAGCGTTACCGAACCCCCCGTCCAGAATCCGGTCACACTTCCATTCCCGCACGTCAAGGCGGATACAGGCGCGTACCGGATCATTTCGGCGGGCGGTTCTCGTCACGGTACGGAGACCTTCCGCAAGATCACCCGTGGGGGTGGCGGGGGCACGGGCGGCAGGTCATCTCCGGGTAAAGAAACTCCGCCCCGGACCCTGCCCCACCTCCTGTCGAAGTCCCTTTCACTGCCAGAGGTCTTGACAACTTGATTGGTCTGGACCAGTTTATCCGCCAGCGGTGGCCACCGCCCCGGCTCCACCCGCATCCCGCATCCCGCAAGGTTCCGTACCGCCCGGCAAGGTTCCGTACCGCCCCAGGGACCGCACCACCCCGCAAGGTTCCGCCCCGCAAGGTTCCACCCCCGCCTCACCCCGCCCCACCGCGCGGCCCTTCCCCGTCACCACCGCCGCGCACCCCGCCCGTCCGGCAACGCCCGCACCACCACCGCACCACCCCCGCCACGCACCACCAACTCCCCCACGGAGGCTCACGTGCAACGCTCCGCAGGCAGCAGACGCAGAAGGCACCACGCCCGGCCGTTCCTCGGCGGCGCGGTGGCCGTCATCGCGGCAGGCGCCCTGACCGTCACCGGACTCGTCTCCACCGCCCAGGCCGCCGACGTCAACAACGCCAAGAACGCCGGCTTCGAGTCGGGGCTCGCCAACTGGTCCTGTACCGGGGGCAGCGGGAGCACCGTCTCCTCCCCCGTGCGCAGCGGCACGTCCGCGCTGAAGGCCACCCCGGCCGGACACGACAACGCCAAGTGCTCGCAGACCGTGGCCGTGAAGCCCAACTCGACGTACGCGCTGAGCTCCTGGGTGCAGGGCGGTTACGCCTACCTCGGTGTGACCGGCAGCGGAACGACCGACGTCTCCACCTGGACGCCGGGCTCCACCACCTGGACCAAGCTGTCCACCAGCTTCCGGACCGGGGCCAGCACCACGTCGGTGACCGTCTACACCCACGGCTGGTACGGGCAGTCCGCCTACTTCGCCGACGACATCGAGGTGACGGGACCCGACGGCGGCGGGGGCGGCGACGGCCCCGGCCCGGTCATCCCGGCGGCCCCCGCCGGTCTCACCGCGGGCGCCACGACGACCTCCTCGGTCGCCCTGTCCTGGAACGCGGTCTCGGGCGCCGCGGGTTACAAGGTGTACCGGGACGGTGTGCAGGCCACCACCTCCACCGGAACCTCGGCGACCGTCACGGGGCTGGCCGCCGACACGGCGTACCAGTTCTCCGTGAGCGCCACCAACGCGGCCGGTGAGTCGGTCAAGTCCGCCGCCGTCAGCGCCCGTACGGCCAAGCCCGGTACGGGCCCCGGCCCCGGCCCCGCGGTGCCCAAGCACGCGGTGACCGGCTACTGGCAGAACTTCAACAACGGCGCGGCCGTCCAGAAGCTCACCGACGTGCCGGCCGACTACGACATCATCGCGGTCTCCTTCGCGGACGCCACGCCGACGCGGGGCGCGGTGACCTTCAACCTCGACACGGCCGGGCTGAACGGCTACACGGACGCCCAGTTCCGGGCGGACATCAAGACCAAGCAGGCCCAGGGCAAGAACGTCATCATCTCGATCGGCGGCGAACTGGGCACGGTCCGGGTCGACAACGACGCCTCCGCCACCGCGTTCGCCGACTCGGTCTACGCGCTGATGCAGGACTACGGCTTCAACGGGGTCGACATCGACCTGGAGAACGGTCTCAACGCCACCTACATGACGAAGGCGCTGCGCCAGCTGTCGGCAAAGGCGGGCCCCGGACTCGTCCTCACGATGGCCCCGCAGACGATCGACATGCAGACGACGTCGGCCGACTACTTCAGGACGGCGCTCAACGTCAAGGACATCCTGACCGTCGTCAACATGCAGTACTACAACAGCGGTTCGATGCTCGGCTGCGACGGCAAGGTCTACCACCAGGGTTCGGTGGACTTCCTCACCGCGCTCGCCTGCATCCAGCTGGAGAACGGCCTCGACCCGTCCCAGGTCGGCATCGGTGTCCCGGCCTCCACCCGTGGCGCGGGCAGCGGATACGTCGCCCCGTCGGTCGTGAACGCCGCCCTGGACTGCCTGACCAGGGGCACCAACTGCGGTTCCTTCAAGCCCTCGAAGACCTACCCGTCGCTGCGCGGCGCGATGACCTGGTCGACCAACTGGGACGCGACGGCCGGGTTCGCCTGGTCGAAGGCGGTCGGCCCGCACGTCCGCAACCTGCCGTAACTCCTCGGCAGCTCCTCCCGCACCGAACACAGCCACCCCCCGACCCGCAGCGCCGCCGCTCCCCCGGCGGCGCTGCCGCGTTTCCCGGGCTGTCCCCGGAATCACCAGGGCAGTTCGCGCACCTGCTGGACGCAGAGCACGATGAACAGCAGCCCCGCGAGGGCCAGCATCCCGTTGCTGAGCCAGCTGTTGCGCCATTCCCTGGGCGTACGGGAGGAGTTGAGCAGCCAGAGCAGGGTCAGGGCGAGGAACGGCATGAAGAACGCGCCGAGCACCCCGTACGCGATGACCAGGCCGAAGGGTTCGTCCAGCCAGAGGAGGGTCATCGGCGGGAAGGTCAGCCAGAGGAGGTAGGCGCGGAAGGGCCGCGAGCGCTGCTGGCGGTCGACGACGGCCGGGCCCGCGTGTTCCTTCTCCCGGTCCGCCGGGGCGCGGAACCGCTCCACGAAGTCGGCGAACATCAGGCTCACCCCGTGCCAGACGCCGATCAGCGACGAGAAGGAGGTGGCGAAGAAGCCGACCAGGAAGAGCGTGGCGGTCGACGGGCCGAAGCGGTCCTCCAGGATCGTGCCGAGGTCGATCAGTCCGCGGTCGCCGGAGGTGAGGGCGAGCTGCGAGGCGTGCAGCAGTTCGGCGCCGACGATCAGCATGGCGACGACGAAGATGCCGGTGGTGAGGTAGGCGACCCGGTTGTCGAGCCGCATCACCTTCATCCAGGAGGAGTTGCTCCAGCCTTTGGCGTTCACCCAGTAACCGTAGGCCGCCATCGTGATCGTGCCGCCGACGCCGCCGATCAGCCCGAGGGTGTAGAGCAGCGAGCCGTCCGGCAGTACGGGGACGAGCCCGGCGAACGAGGCACCCACGTCCGGCACCACCCGGGCGGCCACGTAGACGACCACCACGAACATGATGCCGACCAGGACCGTCATGACCTTCTCGAAGACGGCGTACCGATTGAACCAGACGAAGGCCAGCCCGGTCAGCCCGGTCACGATCGCCCAGAACTTCAGCCCCGGCCCGTCCGGGAAGAGCGCCACGATGGGCAGGGCGCTGGAGGACATGGCGGTCGCGCCGTAGATGAAGCCCCAGACGACGACGTAGATCGCGAAGTAGACGGTCGTCCACGCGCCGAGGCTGCGCCAGCCGTCGAAGAGCGTGCGTCCGGTCGCCAGGTGCCAGCGCCCGGCCGCCTCGGCGAGCGAGATCTTGACGAGGCAGCCGATCACCGCCGCCCACATGAGCGTGTACCCGAACTTGCTGCCCGCGACGAGGGTCGCGACCAGGTCACCAGCCCCGACCCCGGTCGCCGCGACAACGATGCCGGGGCCGATGTACTTCCAGCTGGACTTACGTGGTCGGGAGGTCTGCTCCCCTGTCCCTGTGGTTGCTCTTGTCTCCGCCATGCCGATCAAGGAAGCGCAATCGGCGGGACCGCACAAGGGGGCGTGCGGGGAATGGGCGGGGGCCGGGGGTCGTCGCCAGGAATGGCCCCCGGGGGGCTCGGGAGGTAGTTCCAGGTGGCTTCCGTCAGCCTGAGGTAGCCTTTAGTCCAGTACTTAGTCCACCCCTTCCCCCCTTGGTGAGGCAGCCGTGGAAGCAGCCCGTCAATACAACGTGCACGAGGCCAAGACGCACTTCTCCCGCATCCTGGAGCAAGTCGCCACCGGCGAAGAAGTCGTCATCAGCAAGGCCGGCGAGCCGGTCGCCAAGGTGGTGCCCCTGCGTCCGAAGGTCAGGAGGACCGGGCGCGGGTCGCTGGCAGGGCGTATCCACATCGCCGACGACTTCGACGAGCTGCCGGACGACATCGCCGATGCCTTCGGGATGCGCTGATGCGCCTGCTGCTCGACACCCATGTGGTCCTCTGGTGGCTCGGGGATTCCGACGAGCTGTCCGATCAGGTCAAGGGCCTCCTCGACACGGAACCCTCCGTCCACCTCAGCGCGGTGTCCGCGTGGGAGATCGCCATCAAGCAGTCCCTGGGCAAGCTCGACGGCCCGGACGACCTGGCGGAGCGCGTACGCGACAGCCAGTTCACGGCGCTGCCGATCACCGCGGGACACGGGGTCCGGGCGGGCAGGCTGCCTGCCCTGCACCGCGACCCCTTCGACCGGATACTGGTCGCCCAGGCGCAGACCGAGGGAATGACCATCGTGACCCGCGACCAGTGGATTCCGCGGTACGACGTCCAGGTCATGGCCGTCTGAACGGCCCCCCGGGGGCGCACACCGTAAGGCCCTAGATCATCAGGCTCAGCAGTGCCGCCACCGCGAAGCCCGCCACCGACAGCACCGTCTCCAGCACCGTCCAGGACTTCAGTGTGTCGCGTTCCGAGATGCCGAAGTACTTCGACACCATCCAGAAGCCGCCGTCGTTCACGTGCGAGGCGAAGATCGAGCCCGCCGAGATCGCCATGATGATCAGCGCCAGGTGGGCCTGGGACAGATCCTGGCCCTCGACCAGCGGGACCACGATTCCCGCCGTCGTGACGATCGCGACGGTGGCCGAGCCCTGGGCGACGCGCAGCACGACCGAGATCAGCCAGGCGAGCAGGATGACCGGCAGGCCCACGTCGTTGAACGTGTCGGCCAGCGCGTCCGCGATGCCGCTGCCCTTGAGTACGGCGCCGAAGACGCCGCCCGCGCCGACCACCAGCAGGATGTTGCCGACGGGCTTGAGCGAGGACGTGGAGACCGACTCCAGGGACGTGCGGGACCAGCCCCGGCGGATACCCAGCAGGTAGTACGCGAGGAACAGCGCGATCGTCAGGGCCACGAACGGGTTGCCGAAGAACTCCACGACCGAGCGGAGAGTCGAAGGGTTCAGCGCGATGGAGGAGAAGGTCGCGGCGAGGATCAGGATCAGCGGGGTTCCGATGATCGCGAGGACCGTGGCGAGCGGCACCGGCTTCTCGTACGGCGTGACGCCCGCCGCCCGCTGTTCGGCGGCGACGGCCTCCTTGGCCTCGGCGGCGGCGTCCACCATGTCCTGCGGTACGTCGACGAAGATCCGCTTCCCGATCCAGGAGGCGTACGCCCAGGCGGCCAGCACGGACGGGATGCCGACGACCGCGCCCATCAGGATGACCCAGCCCAGCGACACGTTGAAGAGTCCGGCGGCGGCCACCGGGCCCGGGTGCGGGGGCAGGAACGCGTGGGTCATCGACAGGCCCGCCAGCAGCGGCATCGCATAGAGCAGGACCGATTTCCCGGACCGCTTGGCGGCCGCGTACACGATCGGCGCGAGGACGAAGATGCCCACGTCGAAGAAGACCGGGATACCGAAGATCAGACCCGTCAGGCCCATCGCGAGCGGGGCGCGCTTCTCGCCGAAGAGGTTCAGCAGGCGGGCGCTCAACACCTCGGCCCCGCCGGACACTTCGAGGATCGCGCCGAGCATCGTACCGAGCCCGATGATGATCGCCACATGGCCGAGGATGCCGCCCATGCCGGACTCGATGACCGAGGCGGCGGCGGATTTCTGCACGGTGCCGAAGAGTTCGGTGACCGAGAGCCCGGCGCCGAGGCCGACGGCTATGGAGACGGCCAACAGGGCGACGAACGGCTGGAGTCTGACCTTGATGATCAGGAAGAGGAGGAGCGCGATACCGAGCGCGGCGACGGTCAGCAGACCGGCTGTGCCGTCGATCAGGAGGAGCAGGCCACCGGTGTGCGGTGGGGTCTCGACCGGCGGTGGGGTGGCGGCGAGGGGCATGGGGGGACTCCGATGGTGCTGGAGGGAGGGCAGGGCGGAGCGCGGCACGGCGCCCCCGGGGGACGGGGCGCCGTGCCGTACGGCGGGTTGGAGAGTTGCTGCGGGTGGAACAAGGCGATCAGTGCGGCAGAACCTGGATCTGGACCTGAATCTGGGCCTGGGCCTGGGCCTGGGCCTGGGCCTGGACCTGAATCTGGGCCTGGGCCTGGACCTGAATCTGGGCCTGGGCCTGGGCCTGGACCTGGGCCTGGGCCTGGGCCTTCGGTGGAACAGGGAACGGTCAGCCGAGCCGAAGCCGTCAGCTCAGCCGGACCCTCAGCTCAGTACCGCCAGCGCGTCGATCTCGATCAGCAGGCCCTTGGGCAGGCCCACGTAGACCGTCGTCCGCGCCGACGGGGCCTCCTTGAGGTTCTGCTCGGCGAAGTACGCGTTGTAGATCTCGTTCATCTCCGCGAAGTGGTCCACGTCCGTGAGGTAGACGCGCATCATCATCACGTCGTCCCAGCTCGCGCCGCCCTCCTCCAGGATCGCCTTGACGTTGGCGAAGGTCTGGAGGGTCTGCTCGCGCAGGGTGGGGCCGGCCGGGGTCGGGGCCTGGCCCGCCACCGCCGGGAGGAAGCCGACCTGGCCGGCGACCTGGAGGATGTTCCCCTTCTTCACGCCGTGCGAGAACTTCGCCGGGGGCGTGGTGTGCGTGGACGGGGTGAGCGCGATCTTCTCGGTCATGGCTGATCAGACTTTCTTGGGTCGGTTGGTGCCGGAGCCGGAGTACTCCCGGCTGATGGTCTCGGCGGTGCGCCGGACCAGCGGGAGGAGGGTGAGGAGTTCCTCGGCCGTGACGACCACGTTCGGTGCGGAGACCGACATGGCCGCGACGACCCGGCCGTCCGCGCCCCGGATGGGGGCGCCGATGCAGTTGATGGACTCCTCGTGGCCACCGAGGTCGGTGGCCCAGCCCTGTTCGCGGACGACGGCCAGCTCCTTGAGGAAGGCGGCCGCGTTCGGCGTCGAACGGGACGTGTACATGGGGTAGTCGAGCTTCTCGGCGATCGCGCGCCGCTCGGGCTCGGTGAGGTCGGCCAGCAGCAGCTTGGCCACGGCCGCGACGGTGATCGCGACGGGCTTGCCGATCCGCGAGTACATCCGGACCGGGTAGCGGCTCTCGACCTTGTCGATGTAGAGGACTTCCTGCTCCTCGTAGACGGCGAGGTGCACGGTGTGCCCGCACCGGTCGTTCAGCTCGACCAGGTGGGCGTGGGCGATCTCGCGTACGTCGAGGTTCTCCACGGCCTCCTGCGCGAGCGCGAAGAGCCGGGCGCCGAGGCGGTAGCGCTGATCCTGCTGGCGGTAGACGAGCCCGTGCTCGTGGAGCGTACGCAGCAGGCGCAGCGCCGTGGACTTGTGGACGCCGAGCCGCTCGGCGACCTGGCCGAGGTCGGCGGGGCCCTGGGCGAGCAGCGGCAGGATGCTGAGTGCCCGGTCGACGGTCTGGCTCATGGCGTACGTACCTCCTCGGGGGCCCGGTCGGCTGCGGTCCAGCCGGGGCCGAGACGAAGTCTCCCCCAGGCGGCGTCGTCGAGGGCGACGAGGCGGTCGGCGTGGTCGCGGGCGGGCGGGTCGGCGAGGTCGCCGGGCGCGGTGAGGGCGGCGGCGGCCATCAGGTGACCGTGCCGGACCCGGTCCCGTACGGGCAGGTCCCGCAGGGTCGCGGAGAGGAACCCGGCGGCGAACGCGTCCCCTGCCCCGACGGCGGCGACGACATCCACACGGAGGGCGGGGACGTCAGTGACGGTGTCGGGGCCGAAAGCCACGGCGGGGGAGGCAGGGGAGGCAGGGGCAGTGGGGGCCGTGTCGGCCCCTTCGGCGTTTGCGGAGCGGGCTCCGGGGTGGCGCCCCGAGGAGAACACCGTCGCCCCCGCACTCCCCCGCTTCACCACCACCACGGAAGGCTCCGGCAGCGCCTCCCGTACCGCCTCCGCGCCCACGATCCCCCACGTCTCCTCCGCCTCGTCCTCCCCCACGAACACCAGGTCACAGCGGCGGGCCAGCTCCAGCAGCACGGAGGCATCGCCGTCCCGCCACAGGTGCGGCCGATGGTTCACGTCGAACGACACCAGCGGACGGGCTGCGCGCGGAGCCGTCAGGTCCCGCAGCAGCGCCAGGCAGCCGGCGGAGAGCGCGGCCGTGATCCCGGACAGGTGCAGGACGCGGCCCGCGAGGAGATGCTCGTACGGCATGTTCTCCGGCGACATCGCGGAGGCCGCCGAACCCGCCCGGTAGTACGCCACCTCGTGCGTGCCGGTGCCCCGGTCGGCCGCCGTACGGAAGTAGATGCCCGTCGGGCGGGCCGGGTCCCGGCGGACGGCCGACGTGTCGACCCCGTACCCGGAGATCGTCTCGACCAGATGGTCGCCGAAGCCGTCCGCGCCGACCCGCCCCACCCACGCCACCCGGTGCCCGGCGGCGGCGAGCGCGCAGGCCACGTTGGACTCGGCGCCCCCGATCCCGCGCCCGAAGGACGGCACATCGGCGAGGCGGCCGGGCTGCGAGGGCAGGAACGTCACCATGGACTCACCGAGACAGACGACATCGGTGGTGGTCGTGGCGGCGCGGGCCGTCCCTGCTGCGGGTCCGGACACTGAGGGCTCCTCGCTGGTTCGGCGTGCGGGCCGGTGGTCACCATGAACGCCGGTGGTCATATACACGTGCGGGCCGATGGTCACCATTGACCGGGCGTCGGCTCGGATGTTAGACAGCGTTGAGCGATATGCGCAATGGGTGTTGCACATGATGCAACGAACTTCGAGGAGCTCCCCTTGGCAGCCGAACACCCCACCGACCACACCGCGAAACTGGCCGCCGGTCTCGCCGAGGAGCGCGTCGACCACCGCTTCAAGGCGCTGCCGCCCGACGCGGAGGGCCTGACCGTCGGGACCCTCGCCGCCGAGCGCCGCAACCTCTTCACCGGCGGGTTCACCACCCCCGTCCTCGCCCTCTCCGCCGAGTCGGTCGAGCACAACCTCGCCGTCCTGGAGGCGTACGCCGAGCGCCACGGCCTCGCCTTCGCCCCGCACGGCAAGACATCGATGGCCCCGCAGCTCTTCGCGGACCAGCTCCGGCGCGGCGCCTGGGGCATCACGGCCGCCGTGCCGCACCAGGCACGGGTCTACCGGGCGTACGGGATCGGGCGGATCTTCCTCGCCAACGAGCTGGTCGATCCGGTGGCGCTGCGCTGGCTGGCCGGTGAGCTGAGCACCGACCCGGAGTTCCGCTTCGTCTGTTACGTCGACTCCGTGCGCGGGGTCGAGCTGATGGAGGAGGCCCTGAGCGCGGCGGGCGCCACCCGCCCCCTCGATGTGGTCGTGGAGCTCGGCGCGGGCGAGGGCGCGCGGACCGGGGCCCGCACCGAGGCCGACTGCGCGGCGGTGGCGGACGCGGTGGCGGCGGCCGGGTCGCTGCGCCTGGTGGGCGTGGCCGGGTACGAGGGCGAGGTGCCGGACGCCGATCCGGAGCGCGTACGGGAGTGGCTGCGGCGCCTCGTCGCACTGGCGGCCGCCTTCGACGGCGAGAAGCGGTTCGCCGGGGCCGGGGAGATCGTGATCAGCGCGGGCGGCAGCGCCTGGTTCGACGCGGTCGCGGACGTCTTCGCGGAGATTCCCGAACTGGGCGCTCCCGTACTGAAGTTGCTGCGCTCCGGTGCGTACGTGTCCCACGACGACGGGCACTACAAGCACCTCACCCCGTTCAACCGCGTCCCCGGGGAAGGCGCGTTGGAGCCCGCCTTCCGCCTCTGGGCCCAGGTCGTCTCCCGCCCCTCCGGCGAGCAGGCGTTCCTCAACGCGGGCAAGCGGGACGCGGCGTACGACCTGGACCTCCCCGAGGCGCAGGTGGTCCGCTCCGCCCGGGACGGCTCGGTGCGCCCCGCCACCGGGATCTCCGTCACCGGTCTCTCCGACCAGCACACCTGGGTCCGTACGGAGCCGGGGGCCGAGCTGGAGGTGGGTGACTGGGTCGGCATGGGCCTCTCGCACCCCTGCACCAGCTTCGACAAGTGGCAGCTGATCCCGCTGGTGGAGGCGGACGGCACGGTCGCGGACTACATCCGCACGTTCTTCTGAGCCGTCGACTCCCGTACTCCGAAAGGCCATCCATGGACCTGGTCCTGCGTGACGCGCTCGTCGTCGACGGCACGGGCGAGCCCGCCTACCGCGCCGATGTGGCGGTCGACGGCGGGCGGATCGCCGAGATCCACCCCGAGTCCGCCCCCGGCCCCCGCCCCACCGCCACCCGCACGGTCGACGCCGACGGCCTCGCGCTGGCCCCCGGCTTCATCGACATGCACGCGCACAGCGATCTGGCGCTGCTGCGCGACCCGGACCACAGCGCGAAGGCGGCGCAGGGCGTCACGCTCGAAGTCCTGGGCCAGGACGGTCTGTCGTACGCCCCGGTCGACGACCGCACGCTGGCCGAGGTCCGGCGCTCCATCACCGGCTGGAACGGCGACGGCTCCGACATCGACTTCGACTGGCGTACGGTCGGCGGCTATCTGGACCGCCTGGACCGCAACTTCGGCGGCGAGGGCATCGCGGTCAACGCCGCCTATCTGATCCCGCAGGGCACGGTCCGGATGTACGCGGTCGGCTGGGACGACCGTCCCGCCACGGAGGCCGAACTGACCCGGATGCGGGAACTGGTGGACCAGGGCATGCGCGAGGGCGCGGTCGGCATGTCGTCCGGGCTGACGTACACCCCAGGGATGTACGCGGACGATGCCGAACTCACCCAACTCTGCCGGGTGGTGGCCCGTCACGGCGGCTACTACTGCCCGCACCACCGCAGTTACGGGGCGGGTGCGCTCGAAGCGTACGAGGAGATGGTGCGGCTCACGCGGAACGCCGACTGTGCCCTCCATCTCGCCCACGCCACCATGAACTTCGGCGTGAACAAGGGACGGGCACCCGACCTGCTGGCCCTGCTGGACGGCGCGCTGGCCGCCGGGGCCGACATCTCGCTCGACACCTACCCGTACACCCCCGGCTGCACCACGCTCGTGGCGATGCTGCCGAGCTGGGCGGGCGAGGGCGGCCCGGAGTCGATCCTCACCCGGCTCGCGGACGCGGCGAGCGCCGAGAAGATACGGCACCACCTGGAGGTGCTCGGCTCGGACGGCTGCCACGGGGTGCCGATCGAATGGGACACCATCGAGATCTCCGGCGTCAGCGCCCCGCACCTGTCCGCGTACGTGGGCCGTACGGTGGCGGAGTCGGCGGCACTGCGCGGCGAGGAGCCCTGGGTGACCGCGCGGCGGCTGCTCACCGAGGACCGGCTCGGGACGACGATCCTCCAGCATGTGGGCCATGAGGAGAACGTCCAGCAGATCATGCGCCACCGCGTGCACACGGGCGGCAGCGACGGCATCCTCCAGGGGGACAAGCCGCACCCGAGGGCGTACGGCACGTTTCCGCAGTATCTCGGGCGATACGTCAGGGAGTTGGGCATCCTCTCGCTGGAGGAGTGCGTCGCCCACCTGACCTCGCGCCCGGCCGCCCGGCTGCGGCTGGCGGACCGGGGCCTGGTGCGCGAGGGGTACCGCGCGGACCTGGTGCTCTTCGACCCGGGGACGGTGGCGGCGGGCTCCACGTTCGAGGAGCCGCGCACGCTGCCGGTGGGCATCCCGCACGTGCTGATCGACGGCCGGTTCGTCATGGAGGACGGCAGGCGGACGTCGGTGCTGGCGGGCCGGGCGGTCCGGGGAGCGGGGGCCGCCTGAGCCGCTCCTACGAGGCGTCGGCGGCCCGCTCCGCCGCCCAGGCGAGGTCCTCCTCGGTCGGGGCGTCGTCCTGGGTGAGCGCGCGCCGCCAGTAGCCGCTGAACTCGACGTTCTTCTTGGGCAGTCGGCGCTCCCCCACCAGATGGCGGCGGAGCGCCCGCACCGCCGACGCCTCCCCCGCCACCCAGGCCGCGCCCACCCCGTCGAGCTCCGCACCGGCCTCCCGTACGGCTGCCACCAGCGAGCCGCCCCGGTCCCGGTGCACCCAGCGCACCTCGGCCCCTCCGGCGGCGGCGGGCAGCTCGCGCTCCTCCGCAGCGTCCGCGACCTCGGCGTACACGAGCGCCCGGGTCCCGGGCGGCAGCGCCTCCAGCACGGTGGCGAGGGCCGGGAGGGCGGACTCGTCCCCGGCGAGGAGGATGCGCTCGGCGGCGGGCAGCGGCCGGGCGTAGAGGGACGACGGGCCGACCATGCCGAGCACATCACCGGGGCGGGCGGCGGCACCCCAGCGCGCGGCGGGCCCGCCGTTGCCGTGGAGGCTGCCGTGGAGATCGCCGTGGAGATCCCCGTGGAGCACGAAGTCGACGGCCATCGCGTTGCGTTCACGGTCGTAGGAGCGGACGGTGAAGCTGCGCAGCCAGGGCCGCCGCGCCTCCGGGATCGCGAGGAACGCCTCGTACCAGCGCATGCCGTACGTGTCCTCGGCGTCCTGCTCCGGCAGCAGCCCGGCCGCCACGCTCCGCCCCTCGCGCGGCAGGCACAGCTTCATCTGCTGGTCGGGGCGGTTCTCCATGAGCCCGGGCAGCGCGTCGCCGGTGAAGGTGACCCGGGCGGTACGCGGGGTGATCCGTTCGACCCCGGTGACCCGTACATGGCTGACCGGCATGACCGACGGGGCCTGACCCATGGGCCGACACCTCTTCCCCTGATACCTTTACGGAGTAAAGCATTGCCTGGCCGAAGTTACTTTATGACGTAAGGAGTCGCAAGTGGTGGTCTTTGCCGGGCAGGGCGACGCCCGCCGCTCCCTCTCCCTGCTCTGGCGCGCGGAGGTCGCCGCACCGCCGCGCGTCGGCCCCGGGCCCAAGCCCCGGCTGAGCGTGGACGCCATCGTGGCGGCGGCCGTCGCGGTCGCGGACGAGGACGGCATGGCGGCCCTGTCGATGCGGGCGGTCGGCGAGCGGCTCGGGCGGACGGCGATGGCGCTCTACACGCACGTCCCGGGCAAGAGCGAGCTGCTGGACCTGATGTACGACGCGGTCCACGCCGAACTCCCGTCCGTGTACCCGGAGTCGGACGGCTGGCGGGGGCCGGTCACCGCCTGGGCGGGCGAGGTGCTGGAGCTCTATGTCCGCCACCCGTGGGTGCTCCAGGTCTCGCAGGCGCGGCCGGTGCTGGGGCCGCACGAGTACGCGAACCTGGACACGCTGGTCCGGCTGCTCGGCGCGACCGGGCTGCCGCCCGGGACGGTGCGGCGGCTGGTGGGGACGCTGTTCCCGCTGGTGCAGGGCTCGGCGCGGACGGTGGCGGACGCGCGACGGGCCGCGACGGCGACCGGAAGCTCCGACGAGGAGTGGTGGGCGGCGCGCTCGGCGGCTCTCACGGAGCTGGTCCCGGACTTCGCGGAACGCTTTCCGGCGGTGATCGGGCTGGAGCGGGACGGGGCGCCGGAGCCGTACCGGGCGCGTGACGGCCAGGACGCGATGCCGTATCCGGAGCGGGAGGCGCGGGAGACGTTCCGGGTGGGGCTGGGGGTGCTGCTGGACGGGATCGAGGCGACAGTGACGGCGGCGCGCGCCGAACGGCCCTGAGACCTCTCGGACCGGGCTGGACCGGGCTGGACCGGGCTGGACCGGGCTGGACCGGGCTGGACCGGGCTGGACCGGGCTGGACCGGGCTGGACCGGGCTGGACCGAACCTAGCCGAGCCGGACCGGACCGGACCGTTCGGCGCGCCTACGTGACCGGTGCGGCTACGACGTCGGCTTCGGCAGCCCGCAGCCCTCCCGGTCCAGGTCGATCTTGTTGCCGGTGCCGATGCACGGGGCCATGTTGTACGTCTGCTGGGCGTAGTTGATGCCCTCGCGGACGGTCACGTCGCCGTTCTCGTCGACCTCGCACGGGTTGTTGTCCGTGCACTCCTGGCCGTTCTCGTTGCCGGTGTTGTTGACGGCGACCACCTTCCCGGTGGCGTCGTCGATCACCGGCGAACCCGACGTACCGCCGATCGTCCTGCACTCCGGGGTGTAGCGGACCGAGTCCTTCCAGGTCCACCGGCCCTCCTTGAGCCGGTGGACGAAGCCGTCGATGTCGCAGCTGTAGGTGCGCTTCCAGTAGCCGGAGGCGACGGTGATTGCGGTGCCCGCCACCGGGTGGGCGGTCTCCAGCTCCAGCGCCTCGATGCCGTAGGCGCTCTCGATCTCCTGGTAGGTGGAGGTGAGTTCGTAGAGCGCGAGGTCGGTGTCGGTCATGGTGCCGTACGCGATCTTGCTCGCCCGCAAGGTGCCGACGCCGTTGCCCGAGGCGTCGAGCAGGGTGAACGTCCGGGTGGACGGCCGGTCGACGAGCACCTCACCGGGGCCCGGGAAACCGGTCTCCAGACAGTGCCCGTTGGAGAGTACGAGCGCGGGGTCGGTGGGTGCGGAGTCGGGCGAACGGACCACGGAGCCCGAACAGTTGCTGAGCGCGACGGTCCCGGCGAAGGTCACGGCCTTCGCGGCGGGAGCGTCCTGGGTGGCGGTTTCCTGCACCTGCCGCTGTTCCCGTACCTGCACCTGTACGGATTCGGCCGCGGCGGCGGGCGAGACGCCCGCCCCCAGGAGCAGGGCAGCAAGAAACGCACCGGCGAGAGGCTTGTTCATGTGGGGGGTCCCCTCCAGTGATGCCAAGGACCGGAGATCTTCCGGCTTTTGACATGCGCATGGTTCCCCAGATGTCAGGCCATCACAAGGGGGTGTTCTCGGCCGCCGCCGTCTCCCTCGCGTACGTCAACGCCTGGAGCAGCGTCAGCCCCGGTTCGGCCTGGCGCAGCACCCTGATGGCGTTCACCGAGTCCGCCGGCCCTTCGTACCCCGCGGCATCGAGGTGCCGACGCACCCACCGGCCCCGCAGCTCCGCGTCCGGGCGCTCGGCCACGTCCTCGGTCAGGGCGAGGGCACGTTCGAGACCGGGACGCTCGGCATCGGTGGCGGTCTCCAGCGCGCGCCGGAGGGACGTGACGAGATCGGGTGCGTCACGAAGGGCGATGACGGTGATGGGCTGCGGCTTCCGGAACAGACTCATGGGGGCACCGTTCCCCGGATCATCGGGCTCGCACATCAGTTGAGGAAGAACTGAGCCAGGGACGAAATGCCGTCGCCACGGCGCCCACGGCGCCCCGTCGGCCCGGAGTCCCGCCGCGTCCGTCCGTGTCCGGAGTTCCGCCGCGTCCGTCCGAAGTCCCGGTCCGTTCAGCGGAGGGCACATCGCCCCGCGGCCTGAGGCGCGCACCCGCCCCGGCTGCGTACGGTCGGGGTATGACGACACTCGACCTCGACGCCTACTTCGCCCGGATCGGCTGGACCGGCGAGCCCCGCCCCACGCTGGAGGTGCTGCGGTCCCTGCACCGCGCCCACTCCCTGGGCATCCCGTTCGAGAACCTGGAGCCGGTGCTCGGCTCGGCCCCGTCCCTGGGCCTCGCCGACCTGGAGGCCAAGCTCGTCCACGGCGGGCGGGGCGGCTACTGCTACGAGCACAACACCCTCTTCTGGACCGCCCTCAAGCAGATCGGCTTCACCGTGACGCCGCTGGCCGCCCGGGTGGTGCTGGGCGCGGCGCCGGGCGATGTCCGGCCGCGTACGCACATGCTCCTGAAGGTGGACGTGCCCGGCGAGCCGCACCCGTACCTGGCGGACGTCGGCTTCGGCTCCGTCGGCGCGCTGCTGGAGCCGATCGAGCTGCGGGAGGGCGCCGAGGTGTCCGACACCCCGCGCCACCACCGCCTGGTCCACGCCCCGCACGACGGGCCGCTGGAGCTGTGGGAGCTGCGGACGGAGAAGGGCGGGGCCTGGGAGCCGCAGTACGCCTTCACGCTTGAGCCGTACGCGGCACCGGACTACGAGGTGATCAACTGGCACGTGGCGACCAACCCGCGCTCGCCGTTCCGGCAGGCGGTGTACGCGCAGCGCACCCTGCCCGGCGCCCATCTCGCGCTCTCCGGGCTGGACCTGGTGGAGACGGCCGACGACGGCACGATCAAAGAGCGGCTGCTGTCGGGTCCCGAGGAGGCCCTCCAGGTGCTGCGGGACGACTTCGGCATCCGCCTTCCCGAGGGGACCCGCCTGCCGGAGTGACCCCGGCCGGGTGGCCGTGGGCGCCGGGGCCCTGGAGGCTCCGGCGCCTTTCCCGTAAGCAGCTCCCCGGCCGTCCCCGGGCAGCACCCCGGTCGCCCCCGCGTGGCGCATCTCACCCGGCCGGGCCGCCCACGCCCCATTCCAAGCCGCGACGCCGCCCCGACCGGCCGTTCCCACGGTCCGGGGCCGGGGCCGCCATGCCGATGGAAGCCGGAGTACGGTGCCCGGCGGGCAGGCGGATCGCGAGGACGGCGCAATCTCCGCGCACCCCGCGAAATGCGGCCGTAAGCTCGCGGACATGCAGGTCATCCAGTCCACCAAGCTCGCCAATGTCTGTTACGAGATCCGGGGCCCCGTGCTCGAGGAGGCGATGCGGCTCGAAGCGGCCGGTCAGCGCATCCTCAAGCTCAACACGGGCAACCCGGCCGCGTTCGGGTTCGAGTGCCCGCCGGAGATCCTCGAGGACATCCTCCGCAACCTCGCGGGCGCGCACGGCTACGGGGACGCGAAGGGCCTGCTGTCGGCGCGGCGCGCGGTGGTGCAGCACTACCAGACCAAGGGCATCGACCTCGACGTCGAGGACATCTACCTGGGCAACGGGGTCTCCGAGCTGATCCAGATGTCGATGCAGGCGCTGCTCGACGACGGCGACGAGGTGCTCGTACCGGCTCCGGACTACCCCCTGTGGACGGCCTCGGTCTCGCTGGCGGGCGGCACGGCCGTGCACTACCGGTGCGACGAGCAGGCCGACTGGATGCCGGACCTCGCGGACATCGAGCGGAAGATCACCGACCGCACCAAGGCCCTGGTGATCATCAACCCGAACAATCCGACCGGCGCGGTGTACGACGACGAGATGCTGCGCGGTCTCACCGAGATCGCCCGGCGCCACAACCTGATCGTCTGCTCCGACGAGATCTACGACCGCATCCTGTACGACGGTGCCACCCACACCCCGACGGCGGCGCTCGCCCCGGACCTGATGGTGCTGACGTTCAACGGGCTCTCGAAGAACTACCGGGTGGCCGGATACCGCTCCGGCTGGCTGGCGGTCTGCGGCCCGAAGGCGCACGCCACCTCGTACATCGAGGGGCTGACGATCCTCGCCAACATGCGGCTCTGCGCCAACATGCCCTCCCAGCACGCGGTGGCCACCGCGCTCGGCGGGCGGCAGTCGATCGAGGACCTGGTGCTGCCGGGGGGCCGGATTCTGGAGCAGCGGGACGTGGCGTACGACCTGCTGACCTCGATCCCCGGGGTGACCTGCGTGAAGCCGAAGGGGGCGCTGTATCTCTTCCCCCGGCTCGACCCCAAGGTCTACAAGATCAAGGACGACCGGCAGATGGTCCTGGACCTGCTGCGGGCCGAGAAGATCATGGTCGTGCAGGGTACGGGGTTCAACTGGCCGGAGCCCGACCACTTCCGGATCGTGACGCTCCCGGCGACCGAGGAGCTGACGGACGCCATGACCCGGATCGGCTCGTTCCTGGACGGCTACAGCCAGCCGTAGGGAAGGAGATAACGGGGTACGGACCGGTTACGCACCGCCGTGGGGCGACCACACTCCCGGACCAGGCGTAAATTTAGACTCGATCCAATGTAGGATGGGTACCCAGCATCACCGGGAGGCCATCCATGTACGAGCCGATCCGCACCACATCGGTCCACACCCCGGCCGACGACGCGGACTTTCCGCACCGCAGCCGTGAGGAGGAGCTGGACATCCAGCTGGCCGGGCACCTCGCCGCCCTCCTCGCGGTCACCGACGAACTCGGCCTCCGCCCGGCGGGCGACCGCATCGCCGAGCAGGTGGCGCGGCTGCGCGGCGCCCCGCCCGCCCGGCACGCCGCCCTGACCGACGCCGCCCCGGCGGACCTGCACCGCCGCGCCCACGCACTGGCGGGCCGCGCGCTGCTGGTGGCCGCGTCCCGCGCCGACACGACCGCCGCCATCCTCTCCGCGCAGCGGATGGACGCCCACACCGAGGCCCTCGCCTCGACCGCCGACGCCTCCGGGCAACTGGTCGGCGCCCACTGACGGCCCCGGTCCGCGTGCCGCCTCGGCGCGCGGACCGGGCGCCACGACCTTTAGGGCGTGCGAGCCTTTCGGCGTACGCGCCTTCCGTGTACGCGCCATTCCGCCTGCGCACCCTCCTGCACACGAGCCCTCCCGCACACGCACCCTCCAGCACGCGCACCTTCCTGCGTACGCACCTTTCTGTGCACGCGCTTTCCGCGTACGCGCCCGGGTCGGCTCCCCCCTCCGTTGCGTAATGGGATGGCCCCTTCATCTGCCGTCCACCCAACTCCGGCTGGAATGTGGGCTTCCGCGAGCACGCTGCGGTTGTGAGACGCATCATGGGAATCGTCCTGGCGGTCCTGCTGATCGGCGGCGTGACAGCGGCCGTCGTGGCGGGCCGCGACAGCAGGGGCGGCAACGACGACAGCGGCACGGCAGCGACGACCGTGCGGGGAGTGATCGGCTCGGAGAAGGCGGAGTTCTTCGCCGACCCCGACACCGTGAAGGCCCTCGCCGCCCGGGGCCTGACCGTCAGGGCGGAGACATCCGGCTCCTGGGCGATGGACCAACTCTCCTTGGAGGGACAGGACTTCGCCTTCCCCGGCTCGAAGGCCCCGGCCGATGAGCTCCGCCGGAAGTCCGGCGCCGAGGGCGGTCCGCTGCGGCCCTTCTACTCACCGCTCGTGGTCGTCGCCCACCGCAACGCGGCCGAGGTGCTCGCCGCCAACGGGCTCGTCCGGCTGAAGGCGAACGGCGACTCGAAGTTCGCCACCCGGGGCACGCTGCTCATGGGCCCCTACCTGAAGGCGGCCGAGGCGGACCGGACCTGGCAGCAGCTCGAAGGGGCCTCCGGCCAGGCCGAGTTGAGCGGGACCGTGTTCATCACGAGCACCGACCCCGTCTCGTCCAACTCCGGCGCCCTCTACCTCGCCGCCGCCTCCTACGTCGCCGACGGCGGGCGGGTGGCGGCGGACCTGGCCGCCGTGGACCGTACGGCCGGACTGATGCGGAAGCTCGTCCAGGTCCAGGGCGCCCAGCAGACCAGCAGCGACGCCCCGTTCCGCGACTTCATCAGCGGGGTCGGCAACCCGCTGGTGCTGGTCTACGAGTCACAGGTGGCCTCCCTGCTGACGCACAGCCGACGGCAGGAGATCGGGGACCTCGCCGTCCTCTACCCGGACACCACGGTCTCCAGCGATCACACGCTCGTCCCCCTGACCGCCACCGGCCGACGGCTGGGCGAGCTGCTCTCGACCGATCCCCGGCTGCGGGAACTGGCCGTACGCCACGGCTTCCGGCCGCAGGGCGCTGCGGCCGAGTTCACCGCAGCCACGGAGGCCCACACCGACTACATCGACCAGGGGCTGACCGGCGTACGCCAGGCGCCCGTGCCCACCGCCGAGGTGCTGCGCACGATGGCCCGGCGCGCCCGCGGCTGATGACACCCGCCACCGCGCCTCGGCCTTCCCGGCTCCGCGCGCCCGCCACCGCGCCCCGGCCGCCGGCCCTCCCCTCCCCCGGGTGCCCCGACGCACCCGCAGAAGCCCAGGAGACCCCAGCCATGCCCCAGGACCCCAGACACCAGTACGCGAGACCGGCGGACCCCACACCCCAGCACCCCAGGCCACGACACGTAACACCCGACCACCCCGGACCACAGCACGCCACACCCCAGCCCCCCGCACCACCCGGCTCCGTACCCCCGGGCTCCGCGCCCCGGCCGCTCGACCCGTCCGCCGCCGCGCCGCTCGTCCTCACCCCGCCCGAGCCCGTCGTCCCCGTCCGGACCGAGCAGGCCGCCGGTCTCGTCCCGGTCGAGGACGCGGTGCGTGAGGAGATGACCCGTCGCGCCGAGGAGTACGTGGTCTCCCTCGCCGGACTCGACGCCCGCTCACCGGAGTTCACCGCCCGGATCGGCGAGATCACCGCGCTCGGGCAGGGTGACATCCGCAGCGCCGCCCAGCAGTCCAACCGGATGCTGGACCGCACGGTCCGCTCGCTGGCCTCCGGTGAGGGCGACGCGCCCGCCCGGGTCGGGGCGTCCCTGGTCGAACTGCGGCGCACGGTCCAGGATCTCGACCCGGGCGACACCCCGGCGCGCGGGGCCCGTCGGCTGCTGGCGAAGCTGCCCGGCGCGAACCGGTTCCGCGACCATGTGGCCAAGTACGCCTCCGCGCAAGGCACCTTGAACCGGATCGTCGGATCGCTCCGCAGCGGCCAGGACGAACTGCGCCGCGACAACGCCGCGTTGCACACCGAACGCACCCGGCTCTGGGAGTCGATGGGCAAGCTCCAGGAGTACGCGGTCCTCACCGAGGCCCTCGACGGTGTCGTGGCCCGCCGCATCGCGGAGACCGAGCACACCGACCCCGTACAGGCGGACGCGCTCCGCGCCGACCTCCTCTTCCCGGTCCGGCAGAAGCACCAGGACCTGCTGACCCAACTCGCCGTCTGCGCGCAGGGATACCTGGCGATGGACGTCGTACGGCGCAACAACGACGAGCTGATCAAGGGTGTCGACCGGGCCGCGACCACCACGGTCTCCGCCCTGCGGATCGCCGTGACGCTCGCCTCGGCGCTGGAGAACCAGCGGCGGGTGACCGAGCAGGTGCAGGTGCTGCGCTCCACCACGGAGGAGCTGATCCGGGGCAACGCGGAGATGCTGGCCACCCAGAGCGGCGAGATCCAGCGCATCGCGGCGGACCCGGCGGTGGGCGCGGAGACGCTGCGTACCGCGTTCCACCAGATCTACCGGACGCTGGACGCCATCGACACGTACAAGGTGCGGGCGACCGAGTCGATGGCCGCCACCGTCGAGTCGCTGACCGCCGAACTCCAGGAGGCAGGAGCCCGGTTGGAGCGCAGCCGCACCGCCGGGGCTCTGGACGGCGGCCTCGGATGAGCCGCCTCCCGAAGGCCGGGGCGGCGGCCCGCAGACCCCGGCGCACCCTCGCTCCCCTGCTCGCCGCCGCCGTCCTGCTCCCGCTCGCCGCCTGTACGGCCCAACCGGCCGGTCCCGAAGGGGAGTCCGGCGACGACGGGAAGCCGCGCGAGGGCACGGTACGGGTCCTCGCCTCCAGCGAACTCGCCGACATGAAGCCCCTGTTGGAGGAGGCCCGCAAGGCGACCGGGATCACCGTGCGGCCCACCTGGACCGGCACCCTGGACGCCGTCGAGCGGCTGGCTTCGGGGAAGGCGGACGGGGCGTACGACGCGGTGTGGCTGTCGTCCAACGACTATCTGCGCCTGAACCCGGAGGCCGCCCGCCGCGTCACCTCCGAGACCCCGCTGATGGCCTCACCGGTCGCCCTCGGGGTGCGGCCCGCGACGGTGGAGCGGCTCGGCTGGGACCCGGAGCAGGTCAGCTGGGCCCAGGTCCACCGGGCGGTCGCGGCGGGGAAGCTCACGTACGGGATGACCGACCCGAAGCGCTCCAACTCCGGCTTCTCCGCCCTCGTTTCGGTGGCGTCCGGGCTCTCCGGCGCGCAGGCGGCCCTGACCGACGCCGATGTCCGCGCGGCGCGCCCGAAGCTGAAGGAGTTCTTCGCGGGGCAGCGGCTGACCTCCGGCTCCTCGGGCTGGCTGGCCTCGGCGTACGCACGGAACTCCACGGTGGACGCGCTGATCAACTACGAGTCGGTGCTGCTCTCCCTGAACCGCAACGACGACAGCGACGGCAGCGGCACGGAATCCGGCTCCGGCACAGCCACTGAAGGCACTGGCACCGGAACCGAAGACGCGGAAGCTGAAGGCACAGCCGCTGAAGGCACCGGCCTCACCGTCATCCGCCCCCGCGACGGAGTCGTCACCGCCGACTACCCGCTCTCCACCCTCGCCGCCGCCCCGCCCGCCGCCAAGGACGCGGTACGGGTCCTCACCGAGCACCTCCGCTCCCCCGCCGTACAGCGCGCGATAACGGCGCAGACCCTGCGCCGCCCGGTCGTCGCCTCCGCGCGCCCCGCCGAGCCGCTCTCGCCCGAGGCGCGGCGCGAACTGCCCTTTCCCGGCTCGCGATCGGTCGCCGACGGGCTGCTCTCCGCGTACGAGCACCAGCTCAGGCGGCCCTCGCGGACCGTGTACGTCCTGGACACCTCGGGGTCGATGAAGGGGAAGCGGCTGGCGCAGCTGAAGTCCGCCCTCACCGGCCTGACCGGCGATTTCCGGCAGCGCGAGGAGGTCACCCTGCTGCCGTTCGGCACCTCGGTGAAGCGGGTCCGCAGCCACACCGTCGATCCGGCCGACCCGAAGGCCGCGCCCGCCGCGATCCGGGCGGACGCCGCCGCGCTGACCGCCGAGGGGGACACCGCGATCTACTCCTCCCTCGCCGCTGCCTACGACCATCTCGGCCCGGACACCGAGTCCGCGTTCACCTCCATCGTGCTGATGACGGACGGCGAGAACACGGCGGGCCGTTCGGCGGCCGACTTCACCGCGTTCTACCGTTCCCTGCCGCCCGCCCGGCAGGCCACCCCGGTCTTCCCGGTCGTGTTCGGCGACTCCGACCGCTCCGAGCTGGACCGGATCGCCGCCCTGACCGGTGGCCGCCTCTTCGACGGGACGAAGGAGCACGGACCGGGCTCGCTGGACGGGGCGTTCGAGGAGATCCGTGGCTACCAGTAGGTCCGAGGGAAGGGGGACAGGGGCAGCGGGGGTGGCGGGCCGGGCGCTGACCTACCTCGAATCGGCCAAGAACCTCACCGGCAGCGCGGCGGCCCTGGGCGGGCTCGCGCTCACGTTCGCGGGGTTCGCGGGCACGTACTGGCCGGTGGTGGTCGCCGGGCTGTACGGCGCGGGCGCGCTGATCGCACCGCCGACGCGCCCGCCCGCCCCGGAGTTCCCGGACCCGTCGTCGCAACTGTCCGCGCTGCGGGCCGACTTGACGACCCTGCGGGAGTATCTGGACCGGGTGGAGCTGCCGCCCGCCGCGACGGCCCTGATCGGCTCCCTGACGAAGCTGGTGGACGGGCTGCTGGAGCCCGGCTGGGTGTCGCAGGCACTGGCCCAGGACCCCGAGGGCGTCCACGTACTGGCCCGTGCGGTGCACCGGGACCTCCCGGAGTCCGTCGACGCCTTCGTACGGACCCGGTGGTGGACGCGGATGGCGCCGGGGCAGCAGGACCCCGAGGAGCAGCTGGAGCGGCAGCTGTCCTTGCTGCACCGGGAGGTGGAGGCGCTGGTGGCGGGGTTGCGGGAGGCGGAGGAGATCCGGCAGCGGAGCCATACGCGGTACCTGGAGGACCGGGGGCCTGAGAGAAACCGGGCCTGGGAGAAGGAGCCGGGAAAAGGGCGGCCCCCGGAACCGTGAGGGGGTTCCGGGGGCCGGCAGGGCGTCCTTGGTCGGGGACTCCCTGAGGGGCTGTCGTCTCCGACAGCCCCCGTTCCGCGGTGGGTCGTCGTCGTACCCACAGGTCAGGGCGGATGTCCGATGGACCCGCCGCGGAGTTCGGGGGGCGGCTCAGCCCAGGCGCTCCACGAGCTTGCGGTACTCGTCCCACAGCTCCTTGGGCGTGTGGTCGCCGAAGGTGTCGAGGTGCTCGGGGACCAGGGCGGCCTCCTCGCGCCAGACCTCCTTGTCGACCGTGAGCAGGAAGTCGAGGTCGGCCTCGGAGAGGTCCAGGCCCTCGGTGTCGAGCGCGCCCTTGGCCGGCAGGATGCCGATCGGGGTCTCGACGCCCTCGCCCTTGCCGTCCAGGCGCTCCACGATCCACTTGAGCACGCGGCTGTTCTCACCGAAGCCGGGCCACACGAACTTGCCCGCGTCGTTCTTGCGGAACCAGTTCACGTAGTAGATCTTCGGCAGCTTCGACTGGTCGGCCTGGTCGGCACCGACCTCGACCCAGTGCTTCATGTAGTCGCCCATGTTGTAGCCGCAGAACGGCAGCATGGCGAACGGGTCGCGGCGCAGCTCGCCGACCTTGCCCTCGGCGGCCGCCGTCTTCTCGGAGGCGACGTTGGCTCCGAGGAAGACGCCGTGCTGCCAGTCGAAGGACTCGGTGACCAGCGGTACGGCGGAGGCGCGGCGGCCGCCGAAGAGGATGGCCGAGATCGGGACGCCCTTGGGGTCCTCCCACTCGGGCGCGATGATCGGGCACTGCCCGGCCGGGACGGTGAAGCGGGCGTTGGGGTGGGCGGCGGGCGTGCCGGACTCGGGGGTCCAGTCGTTGCCCTTCCAGTCGGTGAGGTGCGCGGGCGCCTCCTCCGTCATGCCCTCCCACCAGACGTCGCCGTCGTCCGTGAGCGCCACGTTGGTGAAGACGGAGTTGCCCCACATGGTCTTCATGGCGTTGGCGTTGGTGTGCTCGCCGGTGCCGGGCGCGACGCCGAAGAACCCGGCCTCGGGGTTGATCGCGTAGAGGCGGCCGTCCTCGCCGAACCGCATCCAGGCAATGTCGTCGCCGATGGTCTCCACGGTCCAGCCGGGGATGGTGGGCTCCAGCATGGCGAGGTTGGTCTTGCCGCAGGCGGACGGGAACGCGGCGGCAATGTACTTGGGGGCCTCCGCCTCACCGCGCGGCGGGGTGAGCTTCAGGATGAGCATGTGCTCGGCGAGCCAGCCCTCGTCGCGGGCCATGACGGAGGCGATGCGCAGGGCGTAGCACTTCTTGCCGAGCAGGGCGTTGCCGCCGTAGCCGGACCCGTACGACCAGATCTCGCGGTCCTCGGGGAAGTGCGAGATGTACTTGGTGGTGTTGCAGGGCCACGGGACGTCCTCCTGGCCCTCCTCCAGGGGTGCGCCCAGGGTGTGGACGGCCTTCACGAAGAAGCCGTCGGTGCCCAGCTCGTCCAGGACCGCCTGGCCCATCCGGGTCATGGTGCGCATGGAGACGGCGACGTACGCCGAGTCGGTGATCTCGACGCCGATGGCGGAGAGCGGGGAGCCGACGGGCCCCATACAGAAGGGCACGACGTACATGGTGCGCCCGCGCATGGACCCACGGAACACACCCTCCTGCCCCGTGAAGATCTCCCGCATCTCGGCGGGGTCCTTCCAGTGGTTGGTGGGACCCGCGTCCTTCTCCTCCTTGGAGCAGATGAACGTACGGTCCTCGACGCGGGCGACATCGCTCGGGTCGGACGCGGCGTAGTACGAGTTCGGCCGCTTGATCTCGTCCAGCTTGGTGAACGTGCCCTTGGCGACGAGCTCCCCGCACAGACGCTCGTACTCGGCCTCGGAGCCGTCGCACCAGACCACCCGGTCGGGCAGGGTGATGGCTGCGATCTCGTCGACCCAGGAGATCAGCTCCTGGTGGTGGGTGGGGACAGTGAGGGGAGCCGCGATGTCGCGCGCCACGATCGCTCCTTGAAGAGGGTGGGTGTTGTCAGGTGCCCCGTGGGGGCTGCGACCCGGATGCTTCGTACCCTTCGATCCCCTGGCGCTCATCCGGTGCCGACCGCACTCATTTGATCATCCGACCGTTTCGCCCATATGTCCAGGGGGCCTCACACGTGAGCATGGCCACTCATATTCGTTACCTACGGTTGCGTAGGTAGCATGCCGATATGACTGACGCCGCTGCTGCCGCCGCGACCACCGGCCCGAACGAGGCGACGAAAGGACCTGTCGTCCTCGACCCCACCCCTGTCAAACCCCGCCTGCGCGGCTGGCTGCACGCCGGAATGTTTCCCGCGGTACTGATCGCCGGGATCACCCTGATCGCCCTGACCGACAGCGTCGAGGGCCGGATAGCCTGCGCGATCTATGTGGCGACGGCCTGTCTGCTCTTCGGTGTGAGCGCGGTCTACCACCGGGGCACCTGGGGCCCGCGCGGCGAGGCGGTGCTGCGCCGGCTGGACCACGCCAACATCTTCCTGATCATCGCGGGCACCTATACCCCGCTGACCCTGCTGCTCCTGCCCGAGTCCACCGGACGGCCGCTGCTCTGGGCGGTCTGGGCGGCCGCCGCCGCGGGCATCGCGTTCCGGGTCTTCTGGGTCGGCGCCCCGCGCTGGCTCTACACACCCTGCTACATCGCGATGGGCTGGGCGGCGGTCTTCTTCCTGCCGGACTTCCTGCGGACGGGCGGCATCGCGGTGCTGGTGCTGGTCGTGGTCGGCGGCCTGCTCTACAGCGCGGGCGGCGTGATCTACGGGCTCAAGAAGCCGAACCCGTCGCCGCGCTGGTTCGGCTTTCACGAGGTCTTCCACTCGCTGACGCTGGCGGCGTTCGTGGCGCACTACGTGGGCATCTCGCTGGTGGCGTACCAGCACGGATAGCCCGTACGGCGTACGGACTATCCGGCGTACGGGTACGGGCGTACGGACCACCCACCCTACGAGTACGGGGTACGGAAGAGGGGCCGGTCACGCACCACGCGCGACCGGCCCCTCCCCCATGCACCTGCCCCTCACCCGCCGAGCTTCACAGCCAACTCCCCCGCGTCCGTGGTCGGCGCGTCGCACACGAAGTGCCGGCAGACGTACGCGGTCGGCTCCCCGCCCACCAGCGGCCGGTCCGCCAGCAGCGCGAACTCGGCCGCCGCGCCCGGCCCCTCCCCCGCCGCGACGACCGCACCCGGCGCCCGCCCGAGCAGGGCCGTACGGTGCAGCTCCCCGCCGACGGGCCCGGCCACGGCCACCTCGCGGGGCCCGTCCAGCAGCGCTTCGGCGACGGCGAGCCCCCACCCGATGAACCGGGGCGCTCGCGGCCCCAGCGCCTTCACCACCCCGAGCGCGCCCTCGGCGGCGGTCCGGTGAGCGTCGGACCCGGTGTAAGCGGCGTACGAGAGCAGCGCCCCCGCCGCCGCCGTCCACCCGGCCGGAGTGGCGCTGTCGGTGGGGTCCTGGGGCCGCCGGATCAGCTTCTCGGCGTCATGGGCGGTGTCGTAGAGCTGCCCGCCCTCCCCGGTGAACTGCTCCAGCACGATGTCGAGCAGGAACCCGGCGAACTCCAGCCAGGCCCCTTCCCCCGTCACGGCGGCCAGCGCGAGGAACCCCTCGGCCACATCGCCGTAGTCCTCCAGCACCCCGTCGTTGGTGCCCGCACGGCCGTCCCTGGAGGTACGGGTCAGCCGGGCGACCTCGCCCAGGTGGACCCGGATCAGCAGATCGGCGGCCTCGGTGGCGCGCTCGACGAGGTCGGGCCGGTCGAAGTAGGCGCCGGTCTCGGCGAGGGCGGCGATGGCGAGCCCGTTCCAGGCGGCGACCACCTTGTCGTCCCGCCCCGGCCGCGGCCGCTCCTCCCGGGCCGCCAGCAGCCGCGCCCGTACGTCGGCGACGCGCCCGGCGTCCACGGGCCGCCCTTCATGGGAGAGCTGAAGAACAGAGGCCCCCTCCTCGAAGGTCCCCTCCTCCGTCACCCCGAAGTACGCGGCGGCGAAGGCCCCGTCCTCCTCACCGAGCACCGCACGCAGCTGCGCAGGCGTCCACACGTAAAAAGCACCCTCGACGTGCTTGCCCTCCTGATCCTCACTGTCGGCATCAAGGGCGGAGGCGAAACCCCCCTCGGCGGTACGGAGCTCGCGCACCATGAAGTCGGCGGTCTCCAGGGCGATACGCCGGGCCTCCTCGGACCCGGTGGTACGCCAGAGGTGGGCGTAGACACGGCAGAGCAGGGCGTTGTCGTACAGCATCTTCTCGAAGTGCGGCACGACCCACTCCCGGTCCACGGAGTACCGCGCGAACCCGCCGCCGAGCTGGTCGTAGATCCCGCCCCGGGCCATCGCCGAACAGGTGTCGGCGGCCATCTGAAGGGCCCCTTCCGCTCCCGTACGGGCGTAATGCCGCAGCAGGAACTCGATGGCCATGGACGGCGGGAACTTGGGCGCGCCCCCGAACCCGCCGTACTGCTCGTCGTACTCCCGCGTCAGCCCGAGCAACGCCTGCGCGACCTCCGCCTCCCCCGGCACCCCGTCCCCGCCATGAGCCAGCGACCGCCCGGCCAGATCCGCGACGATCCGCCCGGCCACCTCGGCCACCTCCTCCCGCCGGTCACTCCACGCGGCACTCACCCCTTCGAGCACCTGCCGGAAGGAGGGCGAGCCGTGCCGGGGCTCGGGCGGGAAGTAGGTCCCGAAGTAGAAGGGTTCGGCGTCCTGCGTGAGAAAGACGGTCATGGGCCACCCACCGTGCCCGGTCGCCGCCTGGACGGCCTCCATGTAGACGGCGTCGACATCGGGACGCTCCTCCCGGTCGACCTTGACGGCGACGAAGTGCTCGTTGAGGTAGGCGGCGGTGGTCTCGTCCTCGAAGGATTCGTGGGCCATGACGTGGCACCAGTGACAGCTCGCGTACCCGACGCTGAGCAGCACGGGCACATCCCGCCGCCGGGCCTCCTCGAACGCCTCGGGCGACCACGGCCACCAGTCGACGGGGTTGTCGGCGTGCTGGAGCAGGTAGGGGGACGTGGTCTGCGCAAGTCGATTGGCCATGCCCCAATCCTCGCGCACCCGCCTCCACGGCACCTTCGCGCCACGGGACGGAGGGCGAACGGGCAAGCGGGACGGGGGTGCGCTGCCGAAGTCGGGCGGCCCGGCATCGGCGGACAGTAGGCTGGCTCCAGCAGCACCGGGACTGCCGAGGCTCCTCGAAGGAGGTACACCATGACCGCCGAGATGGTGGCGCCCGCGTGGATGCACACCCAGATCAGCGCGGAACAGTACGACTCCTGGACCGAGGAGCAGTGCGCCGGCATCGAGATCGTTGACGGGATGGTCGTCGTGAGCCCGAGCGCCTCCAAGCGCCACAACCGGCTGGCCCGCATCCTGGCCAACGCCCTGGACGCCGCCGCGGGCCCGGACTGGAACGCGGACACGGACTTCGACGTCCGCCTGCAGGACGTTCCGCTTACCAACCGCCGTCCGGACGTCACCGTCTACCGGGCGGAAACCATCGACCTCACGCCCACCCGCCCCGAACACGTGCTACTGGTCGTCGAGGTCGTGTCGCCCGGCTCGGAGACCACGGACCGGATCGTGAAGGTGGACCAGTACGCCAAGGCCGGCATCCCCTTCTACTGGCGGGTCGAGCAGGCCGCTACCGGGGTTCCGATCGTGTACACCTACGTCCTCGACCCCGCCACCAAGGCTTACAGGGACGGCGAGATGTTCACCGGCACGGTGAAGGCCAGCGTTCCCTTCTTCATCGCTGTGGACCTGGGCTCCGTTTAACGACCAGCATCCGTGCAGGCACCGTGACCAACAAACGACCACAAGGCATACGCAGTCAGCTCAAGCCCACAGAGGGGACGCAATGGACAAAATTTCAGGACTGTCGGAGTTCTGGAAAGAGTTCAGTTCTCTCGGGCGGGAAGTTGACTACTTCGTGACCGCCCGACTTTTCGACGGAACACCCGCGGTGTGGCCCCAAGAACTGAGTTACATCAAGTGGCGGCATCTTGTTGCAACCGAACTAGGCGTAGACCCGATGGCCGTACAACTAGTTGGAAGTGCCCGACTGGGCTACTCGATGAACCCAAAGAAAAACTTTAGAAAGTTCCACGAAGGATCAGACCTAGACATCGCAATAATCTCATCAGAGCTTTTCGACAAAGCATGGGGGGAACTTCAGAAAATAATCGAAGGCGACCTCTTCTCCGGAAATAAGAATTACCTACGAAAACTAGTTTTCGAAGAGTGTATCGCCCTCGATATAGTTCTACCGAGACTGCCCTTCGGCGAACAATGGTCGCGATCCAGGGATCTCTTCATTCAAGATCTTGGAGGCGCTTTCAGGAACTGTGAGGTAAATTATCGTTTGTACCGCAACCATAAGTCACTCAGAAGTTACCAGACAAAAAGTGTAAACATCGCGCGCGATCGCGCAATCGAGGAGGGCGTAAACCATGGCTGATCACGGACTCAAGTTCGAGATCGAGTCGAAAACAGTAGCGGAATTCCGGTCATTGGATAAGTCCGGCGAGCTAATCCTTCAGCCCGAGTACCAGCGCCAAGCTGTATGGCCGGTACGTGCCAAGGTGTCCTTGATGGAAACCATACTCCTCGGCTACCCGATCCCGGAGATTTACCTTGCGTATGAGACATCACCAGAAGGGGAGCAGACTGCATCTGTTGTCGACGGTCAGCAACGCCTCACCTCTTTGCTTGAGTTCCTTAACAACAAGTTCCCTCTGGATGGACTGGAAGACGAGAAGCTGAGTTCAAAGTTTGAGGGAATGCTCTTCAAAGAGCTGCCTGATGACGTGCGGCAGGAGTTCTTCCAGTACCGATTCCCGATTCGTCGTCTGTCAAATCTGGCCGACGAGTTCGTTCGCGCAGTTTTTGCACGCGTCAACAGAGTTAACATGGTCTTGACGGAGCAGGAACTCCGAAACGCCTTGCTCCCCGGGCCATTCAATGACTTCCTCAAAGACTGCGCAGCTCACCAGATAAGTACAGTCTCCGGCGTATTCAGCGGCGAACGACGCAAGCGGGGCGGCGACCTGGAGTTCTACGCCGAGGTCTTCGGCACTTGCATCTTCGGCCTTTCAAACAAGAAGACCGAACTCAATGAACGCTACGATAAAATCTCCGCAGACTTCGAAAACTATCAGGATCGCTCTGCGGAATTTCTAGAGCTGTTGACCCTTCTCAGCAATACCATTAAATGGGTCGGCAGAACCAGGTGGTCGAATATCGTCGACATGTTTACCCTACTGCACACCTCCTGGGGGCTGCGTGCCGAACTAAAGAGTGCCGATCATTTCCAGAGAATGCAGGTTCGAGAGCTTTTGGACCTGTTTCAGCGTGCAGTATCGGAAAGGAAAAGGAATGGTGAGAATGGAGAAACTGACAGCCTTCTAGAATCACTGGCGACTATTGTCGACATGTCAGCTGAGGAAGTCGAGAAAATCATCGAAGAGTACACATCGGGTGTCCGGAACTCGTCTGATCTCGGCTCGCGTCGAATTCGCTCTCAGCAATTGACGTTGCTCCTTTCGAGGAAAATCAAGAATTAGAATAACGATAGGATCATCTGAGCGCCGCGCTACGGCGTCCCTCCGGAAGCCACAGCAGTTGGAGAGTGTGAAGTTCTCCGCCGCCTGAAGCCAAGGAACAGTCGGCTCGCTAGCTAGTGCTCGACTCCGAGGCGCTTTCCTTGCTGCTGTACAACGGGCGGCCGCAAGATGATGGCTTGCGGTGAGGCGCGATGCCGGGTCGATTTTCCCGTCCTCGTGTCTGCGCTGACCAACATCGAAGCCGTGTGCAAGAAGGCCGATCTGGCGCGCTTGAAGTGAGGACTCGCCCGGCTGCGGGTGGAACCGGTCAGCTAAGAGGACGCCCTGAGTGCAGTGAAACTTCTTCAGAACGCAAGCGGGCTGCACGGGAACAGGTACGCGATCGACGCCCTCGTCTCCAGCGTCGCGGTCCCGTGATCGTTCTGGCGTCTGACCGTGACACCTGGTCAAAAGCCCGTGGAAAGCACGTAATCATCGAAATGTATAAGCACTGCCGACTACTGGGTTCGCGAGTTCACTGGCACCAGTGACAGCTCGCGTACCCGACGCTGAGCAGCACGGGCACATCCCGCCGCCGGGCCTCCTCGAACGCCTCGGGCGACCACGGCCACCAGTCGACGGGGTTGTCGGCGTGCTGGAGCAGGTAGGGGGACGTGGTCTGCGCAAGTCGATTGGCCATGCCCCAATCCTCGCGCACCCGCCTCCACGGCACCTTCGCGCCACGGGGCGCGGCACGAAGGCGCAGGTGGGGCAGGGGGCCTTGCCGAACTGCTCGAACCCCGTACGGGTCGACTCGACAATCAGGTCCGTCGCCTTCAGCGCATCGACGTAACGCGCCGTCGTCCCCGACACGGAGGGCTCGGGCAGGGCGCCCCGCCACGACAGGGTCATCGCCCGGTCGTCACCGGCCTCCAGCCGCACCAGCGGTACGGATAAGGTCCCGGCCTCCCCGACCGCGCCCGATGCCCGCACCTTCGCCGCCTTGGCCGCGGGCGTCCTACCCGCCAGCTTCAGCCCCAACGGGTGTGCCTCGGCTGCCACTTCACCGCCCGGCTTCTTCACCAGGTCGACGTCGATGTCACGCCATGCGTCCGTCTCCCCGTCCCGGAAGCGCACCGGCCCGGACGCGGCGTCCAGCGTCACCGACCCGTCCGGGTTCGCCCAGGTCGTCGACGACTCCGTACGCTCCGACAGGGCCTCGACCCGCTTGCCGGACAGCCGCGCCGCCACCTGGGCGGACGGGAGGTCGGCGGCCTCCCGCGGATGGCGGGCCGCTTCCGCGGGAGCGGAAACCGGCTGCCGCTCCTGGCTTTGCCGTGACGGCAAAGCCACAGCGCGGCCCGACGTACCGACGACGACAGCGGCCTCGACAGCCAGCAGCCCTGCCAGCCCAAGGGCGATACGCGGCAGAGCCCCGCCGCCGAGCCGTCTTCGTCCCACCCGGTTCGACGGCTTTCTTCGAGCACTCATCGTGGTGGCTTCCCCCTCATCAAGAAGTTGCCAGTGCAACTTCAGTAGGCGGAAGGTCCGCGTGACGAGCAGAGGAACGAGCGGGAAGGTGTTGTCCGCACCGGCGGGTGGAGGTGCCGACGCAGCGCGGTGCTAGCGTGCGGGCACCCCGGCCCCACACTGATCTCCTGCGACTCCTGCGCCTCTCCCGCGCTGAACACGACTGCCGAAAGGGCACAGGACCATGACCGTGCCGCCGCCTCCGCCGTCTCCCGTACCTCCGTCTCCCGCGTCTCCCTCCGCGGACCCGTACGGTGCGCCGTCTCCGCCCGACTCCCGGCAGCCCGTGGCGCGCCCCCCGCTGAGCGGGCTCGCGGTGGCCTCGCTCGTACTGTCGCTGCTGATCTGCCTCGCTCCGGTGGGGCTGCTCCTCGGCGTCATCGCGCTGGTACGCATCCCCCGCACCGGCAGGCGCGGCAAGGGACTGGCCATCGCCGGAACCGCCGTGGGCGGAGCCGTGGTCGCCCTGTCCCTCCTGCTGGTCGCGTTCGGCGGGGCTCGGTTCTCCGCGTGGACAACCGACGGGTCCGGGTCGGCGAAGGCGGGCACGCTGCGCGAACTGCGGGAGGGGGACTGCTTCACCCCGAAGGGCTCGCAGGGGGAGGAGGAACCGTGGATCACCGACCCGTCGGTCGAGATCGTGCCGTGCGGGAAGCCCCATCAGGGAGAGGTTTTCGCGACGTTCCGGCTGAAGGGCAACCACGCTATTTCGGACTCCGAGAAGATCTCCGAACAGGCCGTCAGGGGGTGCGCGCCGCTGCTCCACGATTTCGCCCTGGACCCAACCGCGCTTCCGACGGTCCTCCCTTCCTCCTACTACCCCGTGTCGGTCAGCTGGACCGGCGAGGACCGGACGGTGCAGTGCTGGATGGATGCGGAGGACAGCCTGCCGGAGAGGTCGCTGCGGCAGGACCCGAGCCAGTGGAACAAACACCAACTGGCCTACCTGAAGGCCATGCGGCCCTTGAGCGAGGCACGGGTGAGCGCGCCCCACACGCCGACGGAGGACAACCTGGCGGCATCCACCGCCTGGGCCGACCGGATGGCCCGGGGCGGGGCCGAGTCGGCCCGGTTGCTGCGTGCGGCGGTGGACGGGTTCCCGGCGGAGGCACAGGGCCCGGTGACCGGACTCGCGAACCAGCTCGACGCCCTCTCCCTCGAACGCCGTTCGGCCGCTGAGGCCCGCACACCGGCCGAGTTCGACAAACGCTGGGAGAGCGTCGGCGAGGAGGACTGGACCTGGGAGGAGTGGGAGGCCCGGTCCGCCCTCGGCCTGTCGGTCGAGGGCGAGGGCGAGGAGAAGAGCGAGGAGGAGGGAGAAGAGAGCTCTGCCGGGTAATGGTCCCGGAGCCCGCTTCCTGGACTGCCCTTTGGTACTCGGCCCGTTGCTTGACCTGGCCCTCGCGCGGCCCTCGCCCGCTCAGAGCCGAAGACGCCTCAGGGCCGGAACAGGAGCCCGAGAAGCAGCAGGAGTCCGCCGGCCAGGGCGAGGATGATCGACAGCCGGAGCAGCCAGTGCTTGCGCCATGCGATGCGGCTGTTGATCACGATGGACCGGGTGAGCGCGTTCAGTACGTCGTGGCCGAGGGCCTCGGCCAGTGCCACCGGGTCCCACAGGCGCAGGTGCCCGAAGTAGACGAAGTCGTGCGGGGCTTCGTCGCGCATCCTCCGTACTCTCATCCGGGGCATCAGGATCATCACTGCGCTCACCACGGCGGCCACCAGGAAGCAGGCGCCCGCGACGAGAAGGACGAGCCTGGCGCCTCCCACCGACAGGTCGCCCTCGGTGGAGACCGTCACCAGGCCCGCGAGGATGGCGATCTCCAGGGTCAGCACCACCGATGCCTTGACGTCGACCCGGGCGGTCCATTCGCCCACGTCCGCGTGGATGCGCCAGGCGTGGTCAAGTGCTGACGCAGCGTCAAATGTGTTGGCGGGAGAGCCACTGGGGGGTGTCTGAGGGGGTACGGACGTCTGGGACATGTCGGCTGTTCTCCCTTCTCGCCGAGGGACTGCCGACCTTACGGAGAAAACGGGTGACCGAGTACATCAGGAGAGGTAATACGCCAGCGGCACTCTTCCTAGGCTGGATCGAGACCATTCGCGCCGCACAGTTGAGGGAAGTGCCACCTTGGCGACCCAGACCTCCCCCGCGCCCTCCCCCAAGCCCCAGCCCCAGCCGACCGACGGCGAGCTGGCCAGAAGAGCCGCCGACGGCGAGCACCGGGCCTTCGCCGAACTCGTCGCCCGCCACCAGCCCCGTCTGCTGGCCCTGTGCCGGCGGATCACCCGCGACGATCACGACGCGCACGACGCGCTCCAGAACGCCCTGCTCGCCGCCTGGCAGCGGATGGGCAGTTACGAGAACCGGTCGTCGGTGGGGACCTGGCTCTCCCGGGTGGCCATCAACTCCTCGCTCGACGAGTTGCGCCGCCGGGGCCGACGCCCCGCCCCGGCCCCCGAACTCCCCCTGCCCGTAACGCCGACGGCCTCCGACGATCCGATGACGACCCGGGTGGCGCTGCTGTGGGCCATGGACCAGCTTCCGCCGCACACCCGCGACACGGTGCTGCTGCGCGACCACTACGGACTGTCCTACCAGGAGATAGCCGAGCACCACCACACCTCCACCGACGCCGTGCGCGCACGGCTCGCGCGGGGGCGGCGGGCGCTGGCGGGCCTGCTGGACTCGCCCCGTCGGCGCGGGCCGGCCAGGCCCCTTCCGGAAAGCCCGGCCCCGTGCGATCACGGCCGTTAGACTCGCCCACCGTGATGCCCCCGACGGCATCCGGGGGGTGGGGACAACGGCAGACGTCGACGGTGCGGAGGGCGCCCGGGCCCGTACCGGTGGCGCGGACACGCGCTGGCCCGCGCGGAGCTTCGTGGCGGACCTCGCCCCGGCTCCCCGGCAGGCGCTGCTGCGCCTGGGCACCTTACGCCAGTACGGGCCGCATGAGGCCCTCGTGCTCCAGGGCCACCTGGACGACGAGGTGTACCTGCTGGCCAAGGGTTACGTACGGGTGGTCGGGGACACCGCGAGCGGCCGGACCGTCCTGCTGGCCCTGCGCACCCGGGGCGACCTCGTGGGAGAGCTCGCCGCTCTCGACGAGGGCCCCCGCAGCGCCTCGGTGCTGGCCGCCACCCCGGTACTCGCCCGCTCCATCAGCCGCTACGAGTTCCTCCGGTTCCTCCGCGCCCACCCCGACGCGGCGGAGGCCGTCCAGCGCTCCGTCACCCGCAAGCTGCGGATGGCCACCCGCCACCGGATGGAGACCGGTTCGGCCCCGGTCCTGGTACGGATCTGCGGGATTCTGGAGGGCCTGGTCGCGACCTACGGCCGCCGCACCGACCAGGGCGTCCAGCTCGACGTACCGCTCAGTCAGCTCGACCTCGCCATGCTCGCGGGCGCCTCCCTGCCGAGCGTGCAGCGTGCGGCGGCCGACCTGCGCCGCCGCGGCATCCTGTCCACCGGGTATCTACGCCTGGTGGTGCACGACCTGGACGCGTTGCGCGCGCTCGCCCACGCGGCGGGCGGGGAGAACTGACGACACCCGAGGAGGGTGTGCCATGAAGAAGTGGTCCAAGGGCACGGCACTGAAATCCGTACGGCGGCTGACTCTGGTGGTGGACATCGAGCGGTACAGCCGACGCACCCACACCGAACAGATGGACCTCCAGAACCGGCTCGACTGGATCATGGGGCACGCGTTCCGGGCCGCCGGGGTGAGGACGCGGCGGTGCCACCGGCAGGACCAGGGAGACGGCCTGCTCTTCATCCTGCCGAGCGAGGTCCAGGAGGGCGACGCCGTGCCCCGGCTCGTCTCCGGGGTCCGGACCGCGCTGTACGGGGCCAACCTGGTCCCCGGTCCGGGAGGCAGAATCCGGATGCGGATGGCCATGTCGGTGGGGGTGGTCAGCCAGGGGCCGACCGGATTCGTCGGGGAGGGCGTGGAGTCGGCCTGCTCGATGGTGGGCTCCGCCGGAGCCCGTCAGGCCCTGGCCGACCACCCCGCATCCGACCTGGCCTTCATCGTGAACGACCACTACTTCGATGACGTCGTGGCCCAGGACTTCCCGGGCCTGCGGTCGTCGGACTTCCGCCCGGTCACGGTGGACACCAAGTCGGCGGAGGGCTCCACCGCGGACGCCCATGTCGTCGCCCTGCCCCCGGCGCGTACCAACAACAAGGTGCCCGTCTTCACCCCGGCCTCCCTGAACGACAAGAAAACCGTCTATCTGGTGGCCGGGACCGTGACTACTGGTGGTGTGGTCATCGTGGCCAGCCGCTTTCCCCGGCGCCGCGACGGACCGGGCAAGGGCCGAAGCACCGCGTCCGGCAGGTCCGGCCGGGCGCATTCCTCCCCGGCGGGCTCCGGGCGGGGCCTTGCCGGGGACGACCCGCTCGGCGGGCCGGAGTGGGACCGGGCCGACGGGGAGGACGAGGACCAGGAGCAGAACGAGAACGACGAACAGGGCTACGCCGAGGAGGAGTTCACCGGCAGCGGGAGCGACGACGGAAACGCCGACGCCTACGAGGAGCACGACGGGGGCGCGCGCGGTACGGACCTGAGGAACCCGTTCGGCGGCTCCTCCCCCTCCTCGGAATCGGGGTACGGCGACGGTGACGGCGGTGGCGACGGCGGGCCGGGGATCGGTCACTCCTCCTTCTGAGCCGCGAGCCGCACCGTACGTCAGTGCTTCCGCCGTGCTGCGAGCCGCGCTGGACGTCAGCGCTTGCTCCGCGCCGCGAAGTGCAGCGCCTCGCACAACGCCCGTGCGGTACGGGCGTGTTCGCGCGTGGTCCGCCGGGGAGCCGTCTCGTACGTGCGCCAGCGCCCCGCCTCGGCCGCCGCCCGGGCCGCCGTCTCGGTGGCCGGGGCGGCGGCGGGGAGCCCCAGGCACTCCGCGGCCGTACGGCCCCGGGTCAGCAGCTCCAGAGCCCCGGCCCGGTCCTCGTCCAGGATCAGGCGGCCCGCCGCCAGGTCCGCCAGGGCGGCGGACAGGGCGGCCTGCCGCAGCACCGGGTGGCGGCGGGCCAGAGCCAGCCCCGCGCGCAGTTCGTCCCCGGCTCCTCCGGAGCCGAGCCCGTGCGCCACCGCCGTCAGGGCCCTCAGCGCGGTGGCGGCCCGCAGGTGGTCGGCCCGGTCCACGAACTCGCGCCGGACACGCTCCTCCAGGGCATCGAAGCCGGAGCAGCGGCGCAGCTCGGCCAGCAGGGCGCGGGTGGACCCGCCGTCGTATCGGCGGGCGGCCACCAGGATTCCGTACCGTCCGAGAAGGGACAGCAGCCGTCGCCGCTCCTCGCTCCCGAGCGGTCCGTCCGGCCAGGACAGGAAGGCGTCCGCCGAGTACAGGACCCTCTCCAGCCGGGCGGGCGGCATCGCGGCGAGCAGCGCCACGGACGCGGTGTCGCGGTCGGTGAACCGCTCGCAGCGGCTCGTCTGGGCCAGCAGGCCCGCGATCGGGACCACATCGGCGACCAGCCCGGTGAGCCGACGCGCGTACGTGGTGCACAGCCGGTCGGCCTGCGGCCCGGGATCGCCGGTCCCGCGCCCCAGTTCGTCGATCCGGCTCAGTACGCCCAGGGCCCTGGCGGCGGTGACGCCCCGGCCGGACTGGCGCCGCAGCGCCTCCAGTGCCTCGGCGTCCCCCTCGCCCGGGTGCGGCATCACGTAGAGCAGCGCGTCCGACCGGTCCAGGGCGGCCAGCGAGAGGTCGTCCAGCCCGCTCAGCGAGTCCATCCCCGGGGTGTCCACGAGGCGGTAGGAACGGTCGAGGGCCTGGTTCGGCGCCTCCACGACGAGTTCGGCGATCTCCCCGGCATCCGCGCCGAGCGCGCCGGGCCCCTGCGGTACGCCGCCGCCCGCCGCCCCCGGCACCTGGTGCGCCGACCCGTCCCTGCGCCGGACCAGCACTCTGTTACGGGGGCCGGACCGGTACCAGGTCACCAGCCGGGTGCACTCGGTGGCCCCGGTCGCCGCGAGGGACTGGCCGAGCAACGCGTTGACCAGGGTCGACTTGCCCGCGTTCAGGCGGCCTCCGACGGCGACGCGCAGCGCGGGCTCCGCGAGCCGGGCCGCGACCGAGGCCACAGCGGTGGCGGCAGGCTCCGGAAGCCGTGGCCCGATCGAGGCGCAGAGCGCCGCCAGCCGGACCACGGGAGCCTCGTCCGGACGGGTCACTTCGCGCCGTTTACGGAGGCGTCGGAGGGACTTGAGGGGCCGGAGGAGCCGGACGAGCCGGAGGGACTTGAGGGGCCGGAGGGGCCGGACGAGCCGGAGGGACTTGAGGAGTCGGACGAGCCGGACGGGCCCGAGGCGTCGGCACCGTAACCGGAAAGCCCGGCCGGTACGGAGAAGGCGGCGGGGTCCGTCATCGGGGCCAGCGCGTCCAGCCGGTCGAGCAGCCCCGTGATCAGCTCGTACCGGGACCGGGCGGCATCGGCGAGTTCCTCGCGCTCCTCCTGCTCGCGTGCGAGGACGGCCCGGAGCTCCTTGAGCTCCCCGCGTACCTCCCGTTCCCGCTGTTCCAGGGCCAGGGTGATCATCCGGACCAGTCCGTCCCGCGTCCGGCCCACCGCCTTCCTGATCAACGGCGGTGCCTCGGTGTTCAGTTCGTTCACCACCCGGCTCACATAGCGCTGGACGTCGGCGCGCTCCCGGAACAGTTCGCCCCGGAGGCGGCGGCGCGAGGAGAGCCATGCGGTGACCCCCGCCCCCGCCACCAGGGGGATGAACAGCCCTCCAGAGAGGAAGGCTCCGACGCCGAAGGTGATCGCGCCCGCGCCCCAGGAGGGGACGAGCCGTTCCATGAAGGCACCCGGCCCGCTCTGGTCGTGGGCCGTGGACACCGGCTGCGGCAGATCCCGCAGCCGGTCCGGGAGCGGCAGCCCGAAGGGGGAGACGGTCCCGGGCCCACCCCCGGAGGCGGTTCCGGAGATGGTCCCGGGGGCGGCTCCGGAGATGGTCCCGGAGGTGGTCCCGCCGCCGAGGGCCTTCTCGATCTCCGCCCCGGTCTCCCGGGCGATGTCCCCGAGCCCCGCCCCGAGTGCGTTCTCCAGGTCCAGCCAGGCGGCCCGGGTCGCCTCCTCCAGGGAGGCCGGGAGCTTCTGCAGCTCGGTGGCGCTGCCCGCCACGGAGAGCAGGTCCTCGGCCGAGGACCGCAGATCGTTCACACTCCGCCGGAACCGGAGCAGAAGGTCCGCCTCCAGCTCCGCCGCCCGCGAACGGAGGGACGTACGCCAGGCAGCGGCGGCGCTCTTCTCCCGGGCGAGGGCACTCTGTAGCCGCTGCACCTCAGCGGTGACGGCGGGGTCACCGGCGGACGCCTCCAGCATCCTGTCCGCCTGTGCGGCGAGGGGGGCCAGCGCTCCCCGGATGACGTGGGCCGTGTTCGCCATCCGCAGGTCGAGGGCCCGGTCGGTGATCAGCCGGCGCAGGGCCGACCGCAGCTCTCCGCAGCCGCCCTCGGCCCCGCGGAGCCGGGCGGTCTCCGGGTCGCCCGCCCGTTCGGCCTCCTGGGCGTCCTCCTCCAGTACGGCGCTGACCGCGAACCACGGGGCCCGGGCGTAGCGGGGGGCGTGCTCGGCGATCAGGGCGCGATCGCGCTCCATGACCTTCCGCCAGTGCGGGTACTTGTCGGTCTTGGTCAGGACGAAGACCACGGTGGCGATGCGCTCGGTGGCCCGTTCCAGGAAGGCGAGTTCGGAGCGGGTGAGTTCGCCGGAGCCGTCGGTCACGAACACCAGCGCGTCGGCGCGCCCGAGGGTGGCCAGCGTGAGCTGCGCGTGCCCGGCGACGAGGCCGCCCACCCCCGGGGTGTCGACGAGGACCAGGCCGGGGCGGAGCACCTCGGCGGGTACGGCGACATCGAGATGGCTGACGTCGTCGTACCGGGGGAGCTGGGTCTCCGGGTCCAGCGCCGCGTACTCGGCTATCCGGTCCAGGGCGACGGGCTCGGCGGTCGGCTCGTGGGCCTGGGCCTGGTCCCGGTCCTGGGCCTGGTCCCGGGCCTCCTGTCCGGCTCCGGCGGATTCCCAGCGGTGGACGGCGGCCTGCGGTGTCTCGCCGTAGCGGACCAGTACGTGGACGCTGCTGGCCACGTCGATGTCCACGGGCAGCAGCCCGGGGTGCCCGGTCAGCGCGTTGATCAGCGAGCTCTTGCCGCGCTTCTTCTCGCCGACGCAGACGGCGACCGCCGCCCCGGTGCTGAGGGCGTCGAGCTCGGCGAGAATCCGCGCGGCGGACCCGCCGGGCACGGACTCCCCGGTCAGGACCTCCACCGCCTCGGCGGCCTCGTACACCAGGTCGACCAGGGCGTCGTGGCGGGTGGTGCGGCCGGTGGTGTCGTTCATGCTTCGTCCTCCTCGGTTCCGGGCCGCCGGGAGTCCGGCCGCCGTGACGGCTGGTCCGCAGCCCGCGACGGCTTGTCCGGCCAGGCGGACCGGGCGTCGGCCCCGGCCCCTCCCTGGGGCTCCTCCGCCCAGCCCGACTCCAGCAACAGGTCGTGCGCCGGTGAGCCGGGCGGCCGTACGGCGAAGACGCCCGGGGTGAAGGCACCCGGTACGGAGACGTCCGGTACGGAGGAGGGCTCCCCGGCGGGCTTCCCTCCCGGCCGCTTCCTGCCCGGGAGGTGGCCGGGCAGCTCGCCCATCTTCCGGACCACCCCGCTCACCGCCTTCGGGACCTCCGTGACGGCCTGCCACAGCTCCTTCACCCGTGACTTGCCGGACGTCTCCGGTGCGGCGTGCTCACCCGATGCCCCGCCCTCGTCCGGAACGGCGGTTCCCTTCGAAGCGGCGCGTTTCTCCGAAGTGACGTACGTACCCGAAGAGCCGTACGTCTTCGATGAGTTGTACGTCCCCGAAGCCACGGGCTCATCGTCGAACACCGGGTTGGTGACACCGGCCCCGCACAGATGGGTGAGCACCGACCGGGCCGGGGCGTACGACTCACGCCACCCGGTCACCAGGACGCAGGGCTCGTCCGACATCCGGGCCCCCTCCCAGTACTCCCCGGCCCGGGCCTCGGGCAGCAGCCAGGTCCCCGGGCCCTCCGCCCCCGGCAGCCGGGCAGGCGGCTCGGCCGGCAACCCGGTCCGCAGCCCGGCAGGCCCTCCACCGCTCCCCGCCGCACCGGCCGGTCCCCAAGGCGCGTCCCCCGGAATTCTGGGGTCGCGCCGCCCTGGTGCCGTGACCGCCTCCCAGTCGGGGCCCACCGCGCGCTCGTAGGTCTCCCTGGCCCAGCTCGGGAACCCCTCGGTCAGGGCGCCGAGGGACGGGACATCGCCCGCTCCGGGGGCGGAGAGCCAGCCGACGAAGCAGTACAGCGGCCGGCCCCCGCTGTCGGTGTGGTACTTGGTGCTGATCAGTTCGGCGTCGCAGGCCACGCCCACCAGGACGGGCGCGGCCTCGCCGTCCGGTACGGGCGGCCGGGCCAGCAGCATGCGCGGCCCCTTGGACAGGCCCCGTCCGTTCATGACGGCGGCTATGACCACGTCGACGAGCCAGCCGTCCCCCGTGGCGTCCTCGGGCACCTCCCGCCACCATTCGTCGACCCGGAGCAACCGGCCGAGGACCACGGGGCTCCACACCGCGCCCGTCATGACGAACGACCCGACCGCCAGACGACCTTGCCGGCCTTGATGATGGGCCAGCGGTCGAACTCCCGCATCAGCAGATCGGCCTGCTCCTTCGTGGCCGCGATCTCGGCCTGCTTCTCCGCCCTTTCCGTCTCCCGGGCCTGCTGGGCGGTCTGCACCTCCTGGATCTTGGCGTTCCGGAACATGACGATCGATTTCGTTCGGAGGGCGGTCAGCTCCGTTTCACCGCCGGATATCCTCTTCTTGATCTCCGCCAGCTCCTCCTCGCACTTGGCGATCTCCTCCGTCAGGTGGTACCAGAGCGAGAAGCAGATCGGGTGGTGCAGATACTTCGGGTGGACGAGCGAAGGGAGCACCTTTCCCCCGGACGCCTGCGATGTCTTGAAGTCCCCGATCTGCACCGGGCAGACGAGGGCCGTAACCCCGGGGCCGGAGAGGCTCTTGACCAGGGTGCACAGGTTGTGGACCACGGATTCCAGCGCCTGTTTCAAAGGCATGTCCGCCGCCCCGGGCAGCAGGTCCATCTTGGTGATCAGCACCACGAAGGACGGCGGTGGGACACCCCGGTCCGCCCGGCTCGCCATCGCCGTATGAACCACCCGGTTGTACGAGGTCAGGTTCATGCCGCCGCTGTCGAAGTTGGCGTTCTCCGGCATGCCGTTGCGCACCCAGTCGCCGAGCGCTTTGCCGTCCATGACCAGGTAGACGTTGTCGGACCTGGACAGTTCGTCCCGCCACTGCTCGACGATCTTCTTCTCTTCCCCCTCGGCCACCCCCATTGCCGCACCGCCCCGGAAATCGGTCCATCGCATCCGGAGAAGGGGGGTGAAGTTCCTCGTGCACTGGAAGGTGTAGGACTGAGGTCTTACGTTCACCCTCGGGAACTCGCCGGTTTCTCTCAGCACTTTCCAGGCGTTGACCAGACGGATTTCCTCGTCCCGGTCCTCGCTGTAGAGGAAGTAGTCGTGCACTCCTTCCGAGAGCCTCTGATACATGCCGTGCAGGAACGCGGTCTTGCCCGTGTCGTGCCCCCCGGCCACGAGAACTCTGATTTCCGGGATCTGCGGGGTCGTCACCGGTGTACCTCCAAAGGGGATGGGGAGCCAGAAGGAATGAGAAAGAGTCAGAAGGAATCGACGTTCCACAGCAGTGCGTCCAGGCGGTCCGCCGCAGGCTGAAGGGCGAACAGCCGGTCCCGCTCGGCCAGATGGTCGGCGAACGCCCTCTGACTGACGGACCGCCAGCTGGGCTCCGAGACCACCCGGCTCAGGACCCGGTCCCACAGGGTGTCCCGGTCCGCCGCGCGCAGGCCGCGTGCCAGGGCCTCGTCAGCTGCCTCCTGGAGCCGGCCCAGTCGGCCGACGAGCCCGCTGCGCAGAGTCCACAGGGCCGGGATCTGGGCGTTGACCGGGCGTCGGCCGCAGACGAGGGGCACCACGGCTCCCCGGATGTGGGGTTCCGTCGAGGCCGCGCGGATGAGCGCGCCGAAGGGTTCCCTGAGGCGGCGGACGGCCTCGGGGCCCTGCTGTTCGACCAGGTCGAACTTGGTGAGGACGATGACCAGCGGGGTGAGCCTCTTGTCCCGCCCCGCGAGGGCCCGCAGGACGGAGGTGACCATGTGGCGGGTTTCCAGGTCCTGCCCGGGGTCGTGCAGCAGACGCCAGGAGTCGGCGAACAGCAGGATGCCGTCCGCGTCCTTCAGGTCGTCGTGCAGCTGCCGCGCGGCGGCGCTGGTGGCCCCCTGCTGGGTGAGCGCCTCGCCCCGGTGGTCCCGCCACCGGAACGGCAGCACGTCCTTGTCCTGGTACCGCAGGACGAGGTCGTGCACCTCGCGCTGCTGGGTGTTGCGCGGGTAGGTCCCGGACAGCACGTCGTCCCCGGCGGCCTTCAGCGCCGCGTGTACGCGCGGGTCGGCGGCGCCGCAGGAGAAGCCCCCGGCCCCGTCGGTGAGCAGCCGGTACATCAGTGATACGTACGTCGTCTTGCCCGCGTCGCTGCCGCCGAGCATCACCACGTCCATCGGGTGTCCTCACCTCCTGGTCACAGAAATAGGTCGTCGTCCACGGGAAGGGAGTACGGCACTTCCCCACCGCCCGGGGCCTCGGGCGCGTCACGGGACCGGACCGCTCCGAGGACGGCCGCGTTGACGGGGTCGGGGAGGAGGTCGGGCAGCCGGCCGTCCACCGCCAGCAGCTCCGCGAGCCGGGGCGTCCGCGCGACCCCGCCCGTCAGCAGCACCGCCGACGGGCGGGGCCCGGCGTCCAGCAGCTCCCGCAGTGCCGCGCCGGCCGTGCTCAGCGGCCCCTGTGCTGCCTCCTCGAACTCGGCTCTGCGCAGGAGGAGTTCCGCCCCGTGCCCGGGCACCACGAGCGGGGCGCTCACCGTCGCCGACAGGGTCTCGCGCACCCCCGTGATGTCCTCGCGCACCTGGGCCCGGGCCCGGAGCCCCTCCGGACCAGTGGAGTTCAGCAGCCGTTCCCACGCCTCCGGCCCGGCCGCCCGGGCGCGGGCCTCCACCAGGGCGAGGAGCGCCTCGTCCAGGTCCACGCCGCCGCACGCCACCTCGTCCCCCGCCTCGTACGCGGCCCGGTCCAGGTCGACGCGGGCGCAGCGCAGCCCGGTGGCGCCCGCGTCGCAGACGGCCAGCACCGTGCCGTCGGGCACCTCCCGGTACGCGGCCCAGCCCGCCGCGACGGCCAGCGGAGCGGGCAGCCAGTCGGGCTCCGGCAGTCCGGCGGCCCCGGCGGCCCGGGCGAGCGCGGTCCGCTCCGCCCCGCCCCAGCCGCTCGGCACGACCACCGTCAGCGCGTCGGGGCGCGACCGGCCGAACCCGGGCCCGGCGTCCCGGAGCACCCGGGCGAGCAGGGCGGTCACCATCTCCGCCGGAGCCGTCGGCTCGCCGCCCAGCAGCGCTTCGTCCTGCTCGGCCAGGCTGCGTACGGGCATCGTCTCGGCCCGCTCGGGGGCGGTACGGGCGAGCCGGACGGCCTCCGGTCCGGTCAGCAGCCGCCCGTCCAGGTCCCGGTACACGGTCGCGGGCAGCACCGGTAACGTCCCGACCCCGCCCCGCCCGTCCCAGTAGGCCGCTTTCACCCAGGCCCCGCCGATGTCCACGGCCAGCCCCCATCCGTCCGCACGCGGCATCGGCCCGCCCCCTCGCTCCCGGGTGCCGTGGCGGATGCCGTCCTCGACCACCCGCACGTACTTGGACGACGCCGACGAGCCAGTCGTGTCACCCGATTTCCGTTCAGCGGAAGGGATGCGCGGAAGGGGTGAGGAGGGGATGCGGAAGGAATACGGAAGGGACGCACGAAAGGGACGTACGGAAGCGCCCGAACCCCCGCCCTTGACCTGCCCCTTGCCCAGGTCCCCTCGCGCATGGGCCCCGTACGCAGGACACTTGACCCCGGCGCCGGGTCACCGACCACCGGCACCGACGGACGCGGACTCGGCTCTCGGAAGGGGACATACATGCGGGACAGCCATCGGGCGGAGGCCGAAAGGCTGTTGGCGCGCGCCGTGGAGGAAGAGGCGCGGCGGTCCGGCGGCCGGACCGACTCCGGTGTGCTGCTGGCACGGGCGCGGGCCGCGCTCGACACCATCGCGGCCGGGGCACACGAGGAGTACACCGCGTACACGCAGGCGCTCGACACGGCGGCGGCCGGTGACCGGCCGCTGGCGGAGCGGTTCAGCCGGGCGAACATCGGAACGCCGTTGCTGGTGGCGGGTGTTGCCTCCGTCGCGGCGTTCGGGGCGGACCTGGCGTTCGGGGTGTCCACCGGTCCCGCCCTCGGCGCGGGCGCGGTCGTGGCGGTGGCCGGTGCCGCGACGACCGTGGCGAAGGTGACCGCCTCGCACTGGCCCGCCGCCCACCGCCGCGCCGGAGCGGCCGGACAGCCGGGCGGGGCCGAACAGTTGAGGCTCCAGTGGCTGACCGCGCTGGAGGTACGGGGCATCCGCCCGTACCTGGACCAGCAGCGCATGCTGACCCCGGCCGCCCGCGCCCCGAAAACGCAGAAAGCCCCGGTGGTACGGCAGTTGCGCGGCGCCGACCGCAGCGCCGCTGCCCGCACCCGGGTCGTGCTGGAGCAGTCCTTCGGCCATCTGCCCTCGGCGGACGGGCCGTTCACCGGGCGGCGGGCCGAGCTGGCACAGATCGCGAAGTGGGTGCACACCGCCCGCGCCTCCACACAGACCCGGCCCACCGTCGTCGTCCTGCACGGTGAGCCGGGGTCCGGCCGTACCGCGCTCGCGGTGCGGGCGGCGCACGCGCTCAAGGACCAGTTCCGGGGCGCCTGTGTGGTCGATCTGCGGGGTGAGGTCGCCGGGGAGAGCCCGCTGCCGACCCGGGACGCCCTGCTGCACCTCCTCAACCGGCTGGGCGCCCCGCGCGAACAGCTGCTCTTCCGGGACGGAACGACACCAGGAGCCCCGGGCCGCCGTGACGGAGCCGCACCCGGCGGTGCCCAGCCCGGCGGTACGCAATCCGGCGCCGCACAACCGCAGGCGTACGGGACCGGCGGCGCCCAGCCGCAGGCGTACGGGAAGTCCGCCGCCGAGCAGCACGTCCGGCGGCTCGGCGAGCTGTACCACCAGCACCTCACCGGCACCCCCGTCACCGTCGTGCTCGACGACGCGACCGACGCCGAGCAGGTCCGCGCCCTCGTCCCGGAGCGCTCCGACAGCCTGGTCCTCGTCACCGCCCGGGAGCCCCTGGAGCTGCCCGAGTCACTTCCGGCCTGGGTGCACCACCTCCCCGTGGGTCCGCTGGAGGCGGCCGGTGCGGAGGAGCTGCTGCGGGAGCTGGCCGGGGGCGAGGAGGCGGGGCCGTACGACTATCCGGCCACCGACGCCGTCGTGGAGCTGTGCGGCGGGCTGCCGCTCGCGCTGCGGGTCGCCGCGTCCGCGCTCGGGCCCCGCACGCGCAGCGCGCTCGCGGAGGATCTGCGGGCGTACGGTCACCTCTCCCCGGTGGAGCGGGCCCTGTGGCTGCGCTACACCGACCAGGGCGAGGCGGCCCGGCGGCTGCTGCGGCGGCTCGCACTGGCGGGCCGGGCGAGCCTCGGCGCGGCGGCCGCCGCCGCGCTGCTGGCGGCCGACGAGCAGGAGGCCGGGCGGCTGCTGGCCGAGCTGACCCGGGCCGGGCTGCTCACCCATGTACGGGGATCGCGCTACCGGCTCCACGACCTGGTCCGGAGCTTCGCGCTGGCCCGGCTGCTCGACGAGGAGGAGCCCGCCGAGCGGGCCGCCGCCCATGAGCGGCTGCTGACGAACTACGCGGAGCTCGCCGACGCCGTGATCCGGATGGTCGACGGGAAGATGTCGACCCGGGCCGGACAGTTCGGCTCGCACGGCTTCGGTTCGCTGGACTCGGCGCTGCGCTGGCTGGACGACGAGTCCAGCTTCATCACCTCCGCGCTGCGCCACAGCGAGGGCGTCGACCAGTCCACCGTACTGAACCTGCTGGGCGCCCTGTGCGACTACTGCCTGCTGCGCGGCGACCTCTACCGGCTGGGTGAGATCAGCGAGCTGACCCACTCCATCGACCAGGGGCTGCTGGAGCGGTCGGTGCAGTGGCGTACGGGGATCGCGGCCCGGCAGCTCGGTGAGCTGGACAAGGCCCGCACCACGCTCTCCTCGGTGGTCGGCCTCTACCGGGAGGCGCACAACGACGCGGGAGCCGCCCTCGCCCTCTGTTCGCTCGGGATCACCCTGCACCACCAGGGCAATCTGACCGAGGCCGCCGCCCGGCTCGGGGAGGCTCTGGACCTCCAGTCCTCCCCCGCCCAGGCCGAGGACCGGGCCTGGACCCTGCACGCGCTGGCGGCGGTCGAGCGCGACCGGGGCCATCTCGTGCGCGCCCTCTCCCTGCTGGACACCGCCCTCCGGCTGCACCGGGAGGGCGAGTCGCTGCACGGGGAGGCGTGGACGCGGTTCCAGCTCGGCCAGGTCCGGCTGCGGACAGGCGAGGTGGCGGCGGCCGAGGAGGCCCTGTCCACCGCCCTGGAGCTGTACGGCCGCACCCGTGACGGCCGGGGCGAGGCGTGGGCACTGACCCAGCTGGCCCGGGCCCGGCTGCTGGGCGGCGATCCGGAAGCGGCCCTGGAGCAGCTCCGGGACGCGCTGGCCCGGCACCGGGACAACGAGGACGCGCGCGGTGAGGCGTGGACGCGGTACTACCTGGGCCAGGCGCTGGAGGAGGATGGCGACACCGTCGAGGCCGTACGGGAGCTGGAGCGGGCCCGGACGATGTTCTCCCGGATGCGGGACGTGTACGGGCTGGCCTGCGCCCGCCACCACTCGGGCCGGGTGACCCGCGACCAGCGGGCCGCGCAGACGGGGAACCTGCGCAATTCGGGGTTCGCCCGGCAGCTCCTGATGGACGCCCGGGCCGACTTCCGGCGGATCGGGGTGGCGCACGGGGAGGCGTGGGCGTGCCTGGAGCTGGCGCTGATCGACGCGGGCAACGGCCGGGCGGCCCAGGCGCTCACGCTCTGCGGCGAGGCGGTGGAGCTGTTCGCCTCGTACGGGGACGAGCGCGGGCGCGACTGGGCCCGGTTCCTGCGGTGCACGCTGCTGCCGTACGCCTCGCCGGGCGGCAGCGAGGTGGGCACGGTGGTGGCGCAGCAGGAGCTGGCGGAGCTGGCCGGGGAGGACCACCCGGCCCGGGACAGCGGGCTCGGGCGGTGTGTGGAGGCGCTCGCGGTGGTCCTGGAGCGGGGCGTGGAGCTGGCGGACGGCTGGCAGGCGTGGCGGCTCGGCCTGATCCCGACCCGCCACTCCCGCGAGGTGCTGGGCGTCCCGCTGGAAGGGACACCGAGCGTATCCAGCCCGTCCGGCGACCTCTCCAGCCCGTCCGGCGTTTGAGGACGGAGCCCGCGCTCCGGGGGCCCCGGGCCTGCTCTCGGCCGAAGCCCTCCGGGCCTACCTCTCGGTGCCTACGCCCCCGGGCCCCGGGCCCCGGGCCTACCTCTCGGCGGAACCTCCGGAGGCCCCCTTCTCGGCGGCGACAGCCGCCCCCCGCTCCGGGGCCTCCTCGAAGTTCACCCGCCCCATGTGCCGGTTCAACGACTTCATCAGCAGCCACACGCCGACGGCGAGGGCCGCGAAAACAAGGAAGCCGAGGACACCGGGGGTGACCTTGTTCTTGTCGAGCTCGGCGGCGAGCGGGACGAAGTGCGTCAGTGCCTGGGTCGCGTACATATCAGGCATTGTCGCGGATGCCCGCGAAGAGGTCGCTCTCGGGGAGGGAAGTATCGACGAGAGACTTCGCCAGCTCGTACTCCTCGGTCGGCCAGACCTCCCGCTGGATCTCCATCGGGACCCGGAACCAGCCGCCCTCGGGGTCGATCTGCGTGGCGTGCGCGATGAGCGCCTTGTCGCGGATCTCGAAGAACTCGTCGCAGGGAACGTGCGTGGTCAGCGTGCGCTCGACCCGCTCGAACTCCTTCCAGCGCTCCAGCCACTCCCCGTACGGCGACTCCAGTCCGCGGGCGAGGAGCGCCTCGTGCAGGGCGACCGTGCGCGGCCGGTTGAAGCCCTGGTTGTAGTAGAGCTTCTGCGGGGTCCAGACCGGGCCGAACTCCTCCTCCGGGAACGCCTCCGCGTCGGCCGCGCCGTCGAACGCGATCATCGAGATCGTGTGCGTCATGATGTGGTCGGGGTGCGGGTAGCCGCCGTTCTCGTCGTACGTGGTGATGACCTGCGGCCGGAACGCCCGGATCTTCGCCACCAGCCGCCCGGCCGCGAGCCGCGGGTCCTCCAGGGCGAAGCAGCCCTCGGGCAGCGGCGGCAGCGGGTCGCCCTCGGGGAGCCCGGAGTCGACGAAGCCCAGCCACTCCTGCTGGACGCCCAGGATCTCCCGGGCCTCGTCCATCTCCTTCTTGCGCACCTCGTGGATGTTCTTCTCGATGTACGCGTCGCCCTGGAGCTTCGGGTTCAGGATGGAGCCGCGCTCGCCTCCCGTGCAGGTCACGACCAGCACGTCCACCCCCTCGGACACGTACTTGGCCATCGTGGCCGCGCCCTTGCTCGACTCGTCGTCGGGGTGGGCGTGAACGGCCATCAGCCGCAGCTGCTCAGTCAAAGCTCGATCCTCGGTAGTCGATGGTCCTGGGGGCGCCGTGCCGGGGCGCGGTCGGATGACGAACGGGCGACTTCTATAGTGACCGAACGAGGAGACGGAAAATTCCTCGATGTCCTTTTGTCCGAAAGGGACGATCATGCCGGAGGGACGATCATGACGGCGGTGCGCGGGACCTCCCCCGAGGGGCGGTACGGCAGGACCGATGAGCAGCGCACGGACCGGAAGCTGAAGATCGTCGGTTCGGTGCTGGGTGTCGGGCTGCTCGCCATGATCGCCTGGATCGGCTTCGACTACGTGGGCGGCAAGGGCATCAGCGCCGAGCTGATCAAGTTCGAGATCGCCTCCGACGTACGGACCGAGGCCCACCTCGAGGTGCGCAAGAACAGCGGGACCGGCGGTTTCTGCACCGTACGGGCCCTGAGCAAGGACGGCAGCGAGGTCGGCCGCAAGGAGACCCGCTTCGAGCCCGGCGCCGACCGGATCGACGAGCTCGTGGTGATGCGGACGCGGGCGCGGGCCACGGCGGTCGAGCTGACGGGCTGCACCGCCGACGGCGACGCTCCGGCCGGCTGACTTTTCCCCGCCCCCCGTCCGGCAGATCCGTCCTGACCTGCACCTTCCGGCACCTTCCGGCGCCGGAACGGGTCCACCCGGACGTGTGACGGTTTACCTTCTCCCCCTTTTCCTGGGGAATTGTTAGGCTCGTGGTTTCGCCCACCCGAAGAAGCACATGCTTCCGGGTAGGGCGATGCTTTGTATTCCCAGTACCGACGAGGAGCACCTGTGACCCAGACCAGCGAAAACGTCACCTGGCTCACGCAGGAGGCGTACAACCAGCTGAAGGCCGAGCTGGAGTACCTGTCTGGTCCCGCGCGCACGGAGATCGCCGTCAAGATCGCGGCGGCCCGTGAGGAGGGTGACCTCCGGGAGAACGGCGGGTACCACGCGGCCAAGGAGGAGCAGGGCAAGATGGAGCTGCGCGTGCGCCAGCTCACCCAGCTCCTGGAGCACGCGAAGGTCGGCGAGGCACCGGCGGACGACGGTGTCGTCGAGCCCGGCATGGTCGTGACGATCGCCTTCGACGGCGACGAGGACGACACGACCACGTTCCTGCTGGCCTCCCGCGAGTACGCCAGCGGGGACATCGAGACGTACTCCCCGCAGTCCCCGCTCGGTATCGGCGTGAACGGCAAGCGGACCGGCGACAACGCCGAGTACGAGCTGCCGAACGGCAAGACCGCCACGGTGAAGATCCTGGCGGCGAAGCCGTACACGGGCTGACGACATGACGTGACGCGGGAGCCCCCGGCCTCTTCGAAGAGGCCGGGGGCTCCCGCGTCGTCGGTCCTCGGTGCCTCAGGCGGTCGCCGAGCGGTACTTGCGGACCGCGAGGGTCCGGAAGACCGCGATGATCAGGATCGACCAGAGGACCGAGGCGAGCACCGGGTGCTCCATCGGCCAGGCGCCGGTGACCGACTTCGGCAGCCCCGGCATCGTGTTGCCGAAGAGCTGGCGGGCGCCCGCGACCGTGGCGCTGAAGGGGTTCCACTCGGCGACATGCTGGAGGAACGTCGGCATGTTGGTGACCGGCACGAAGGCGTTCGAGATGAACGTCAGCGGGAAGAGCCAGATCAGCCCGCCGGAGGTGGCCGCCTCCGGGGTCCGTACGGAGAGGCCGATCAGGGCCCCGATCCAGGAGAACGCGTACCCGAGCAGGAGCAGCAGCAGGAAGCCGCAGAGCACCTTGCCGATGTTCTCGTGGGTCCGCCAGCCGACGAGCAGGGCGACGCCCGCGAGCACGACGAGCGTGAGGCTGGTCTGTACGAGGTCGGCGAGCGTCCGTCCGGTGAGGACGGCCCCCCGGGCCATGGGCAGCGACCGGAAGCGGTCGATGAGCCCCTTGTGCATGTCGTCGGCGATGCCCGCTCCGGCGCCCGCGGTGGCGAAGGTGACGGTCTGGGCGAAGATGCCCGCCATCAGGAATTCCTTGTAGAGCTGCGGGTCGGTGGAGCCGCCGATGCTGATCGAGCCGCCGAAGACGTACGTGAACAGCACCACGAACATGATCGGCTGGATCAGCCCGAAGATCAGCATCTCGGGAATCCGGGCCATGCGGATCAGATTCCGCTTGGCGACGACGAGGGAGTCCTTGACCGACTGGACGACACCGCCGGAGGGGCGCGGGGCCAGGACGGGCGCGTCCTTGGTGGTGACGCTCACGGGGTCTTCTCCTTGCGCTCGTTCTCCTCGGCGTCCTCGTGCTCGTCCGCCTCGGCCGCGTGGCCGGTGAGCGAGAGGAAGACGTCGTCCAGGGTCGGGCGGCGCAGGGCGATGTCGTCGATCTCCACGCCGTTGCCGTCCAGCTCGCGGATGATCTCGGCGAGCAGCTTGGCCCCGCCGCTCACCGGGACGGTCAGCTTGCGGGCGAGCCGTACGACGGTGACCTCGCCCTTGCCGAGGCGGGTCAGCACGGACCGGGCGGGCTCGATCTCCTCCGGGCGGTGCACGACGACCTCGACGCGCTCACCGCCGGTGCGGGCCTTCAGCTCGTCGGAGGTGCCGCGCGCGATGACCTTGCCGTGGTCGATGACGCAGATGTCGTGGGCGAGGCGGTCGGCCTCCTCCAGATACTGCGTGGTCAGCAGCAGCGTCGTACCGCCCGCCACCAGGTCCTCGATGACGTCCCACAGCTGCTGCCGGTTGCGCGGGTCGAGGCCGGTCGTCGGCTCGTCCATGAACATCACGGGCGGCGAGACGACCAGGGCGGCGGCGAGGTCGAGGCGGCGGCGCATCCCGCCGGAGTACGTCTTGGCCGTACGGTCGGCGGCGTCGGCAAGGTTGAACCGCTCCAGCAGGACGCCCGCCCGGGCCTTCGCGTCGCGCGAGCTCATCTGGTAGAGCTGCCCGACCATCTGGAGGTTCTCCCGGCCGGTCAGATACTCGTCGACGGCGGCGAACTGCCCGGAGAGCCCGATGGAGCGGCGTACCTCGTTGGGCTTCTTCAGCACGTCGATCCCGGCCACGAACGCAGCTCCGCTGTCGGGGCGCAGGAGGGTGGTCAGGACCCGTACGGCGGTCGTCTTGCCCGCGCCGTTGGGGCCGAGCAGCCCGAGGACGGTTCCCTCGGGCACATCGAGGTCGACTCCGTCCAGGGCTCGTACGTCACCGAAGGTCTTCACCAGACCCTCGGCGTGGATGGCACCTGGCATGGCCGGAACTCCCCATCGCTCATGAGTGGCCGCCTGCGTACGTGGGTGGCTTGCGGCTTCCTGACCGATCCTAGGATTCGGGGGGCCTCACCGCGCGGTGAATATCGAGATCCGGCCACCGGGCGGAAAACCGGACGGTCAGCCGATGACCCGGTACCCCGCCGCGCGCAGCGCCTCCTCGACCTCCTCGCAGTGCCGGGGCCCCTTGGTCTCCAGGTGGAGGTCGACCTCCACCTCGGTCAGCCCGAGGCGCGGGTCGGTGCGCACATGGCTGATGTCGAGCACATTGGCGTCGGCCACGGTCAGCGCGGCCAGCAGGGCGGCGAGCGCCCCCGGCCGGTCGGTGAGCCGCAGCCGCAGGCTCAGATAGCGTCCGGCGGCGGACATCCCGTGGCGCAGGACGCGCTGCATCAGCAGGGGGTCCACGTTGCCGCCGGAGAGCACCGCCACCACCGGCCCCCGGAACGCCTTCGGATCGCTGAGCAGCGCCGCCACCGGGCTCGCCCCGGCCGGCTCCACCACCAGCTTGGCCCGCTCCAGGCAGAGCAGCAGCGCGCTGGAGAGCTCGTCCTCGGTGACCGTGCGCACCTCGTCGACCAGCTCCTGGATCACCGCGAACGGCACGTCCCCGGGGCGCCCCACCTTGATGCCGTCCGCCATGGTGACCGGGTCGCCGAGGGAGACCGGGTGCCCGGCGGCCAGCGAGGGCGGGTAGGAGGCGGCCCCTTCGGCCTGGACGCCGACGATCCGGATGTCGGGGCGCAGCGCCTTCACCGCGACGGCGATCCCGGCGACGAGCCCGCCGCCGCCGAGGCCGACGACGACCGTGCGGACCTCCGGGCACTGCTCCAGGATCTCCAGCCCGACCGTGCCCTGGCCCGCGATGATGTCGGGGTGGTCGAAGGGGTGGATGAAGACCGCGCCCGTCTCCTCCGCGTACCGCTGGGCGGCGGCCAGCGTCTCGTCGACGACCTGGCCGTGCAGCCGCACCTCGGCCCCGTACTCCTGGGTGGCGGCGACCTTGGGCAGCGGTGCCCCGACGGGCATGAAGACCGTGGACCGTACGCCGAGGAGGGAGGAGGCGAGCGCGACGCCCTGGGCGTGGTTCCCGGCGCTCGCGGCGACCACCCCGGCCGCCCGCTCCACCGGGGTGAGGCCGGAGATGCGGACGTAGGCGCCGCGCAGTTTGAAGGAGCCGGTGCGCTGGAGGTTCTCGCACTTGAGGTGGACGGGGGCGCCGACCAGCTCGGTCAGGTGGCGGCTGCCCTCCAGGGCGGTCACCCGGGCCACGCCGGACAGCATTTTCTGCGCGCCCCGGACATCGTCGAGGATCAGGGACGGGTGGCGGGAGGTCGCGCGGAACGTCATGCCCGCAAGTCTTGCAGCTCGCGGTGGTCGCGGGAGACTTGTCTCATGGCGGCCTGCGGTGGTGTCCGCAGGTTTGTGCGGCACTGGTACGCGTTGCCCCGGGGCCGCGTACTCTGTCCCCCACCCATCCGACACCGCACGAAGAGAGCCCCCGGCCATGCCCCCTCAGGACATGACGACTGCTGCGTCTCCTTCCGGGGGCGCCGCCCCCGAACACCCGGGCCCCGACCGCCTGCTGGACTCCCTCCAGCACCAGGTGGCGGTCTTCGCCCGCCGTGCCGAGCAGACCCGCCTCGGCGGTGTCGGCCAGGTCCGCAACTCGATGGACCGGGCGGCCTACCTGCTGCTGAACCGCCTGGACAAGGAAGGCCCGATGGGCGTCAAGGCGCTGGCGGCCGGGATGGGGATCGACTCCTCGACCGTGACCCGCCAGGTCGCCCCGCTCGTGGACACCGGGCTGGTCAAGCGCACCTCGCACCCGGAGGACGGCCGGGCCGTCGTGCTCCAGCTCTCCCCGCGCGGCCAGGCCCGCCTGGAGGAGGTCCGCGCCTCGCGGCGCGAGCTGATGTCGCAGGTGACGGACGGCTGGACGCAGGAGGAGCGGGACACGTTCTGCACGCTGCTCACCCGGTTCAACGGTTCGCTGGCCGCCCGGCAGGCCGCCTACCAGCTGCCGCAGAACGACTGACACACCCGGACACCCGGGGCCCCGGCCGCCCGCGTACCTGTCCCCTTGTCTCCCTCCGGTCTCCCCCGGTCGTGTCCGCCCTCTTGACCCGCGTACCGCACCGGGGCTCGGATGAAGGACATGCGAGAGCGGCAGACCCACCGGGACCGGCGCCGCGCCCAGGAGTTCGAGTCCTTCGTGGCGGGCGCGGGCGGCCGTCTGCTGCACACGGCGACGCTGCTCACGACCGAGCCGCTCGCTCCGGCGGGCACGGGGGTCCGGGCCGAGCGGCTGCTCTGCGGGGCGCTGGCGCGGACGTACGCGGAGTGGGACCGGCTGCGCGGCGGGGACCCGTACGACCACACCCGCCAGGAGCTCGCGCTCCGCTTCGCCCGCGAGGCGTGGCGGCACCGGCACCCGCTCGGCGGGGTGCTGGGCCGGCTCACCCCGCTGGAGCGGCTGGTGCTGGTGCTGCGGCTGTACGAGGAGGTCGGCGAGGACCAGACGGCGGCGCTGCTGGGCCTTCCGCCGGACCGGGTGCGGGCGGTGTGCGAGCGGTCGATGGCGGTGCTGCGCGGGTCGGGGGCCGGGCTCGCGCGCAGGGCCGCCGGGCCGCGGTTGCCTTCGCGGTCTCCGTCGCCTTCGGAGGTGGCGCCGTGATCGGGGGCCAGGAGCGGGGCCGGGATCACAAGGCGGAGGAGGTCCGGCGGATGCTGGCGGGGCCGCACCCGCCGGTACCGGCCGGTCTGGCGCCCCGGGCCGCGCGGCGCGGGGCCCGGCTGCTGCGGCTGCGCCGGGGAGCGCGGCGTACGGCCTGGTGGCTGGCGGGGACGGTGCTGGCCGCGTTCCTGGTGTGGGCGGGGGTCGAGCAGCCGTGGATCGCGCCGCCGTCGGAGGTGACGCCTCCGCTGGAGGGGTGGTGAGGGGCCCACCGGAGTGGGCGGGCCCCTGTTGACCGTCTACCGGATTCAGCCCAGGGCCTGGGTGAGGTCGGCGAGCAGGTCGTCGCCGTTCTCGATGCCGACGGAGAGCCGGACCAGGTCGCCCGGGACCTCGAGGAGGGAGCCCGCGACGGAGGCGTGCGTCATCCGGCCGGGGTGCTCGATCAGCGACTCCACACCACCGAGGGACTCGCCCAGCGTGAACAGCTTGGCCCGGTTGCAGACCTCGACCGCCGCCTCCTCGCCGCCCGCGACACGGAAGGAGACCATGCCGCCGAACGCCTTCATCTGCTTGGCGGCGACCTCGTGGCCGGGGTGCTCGGGCAGGCCCGGGTAGAGGACGTGGGAGACCTTGGGGTGCCGGGTCAGCAGGTCGGCGACCTTGGTGGCGTTCTCGGTGTGGCGGTCCATGCGGACGGCGAGCGTCTTGATGCCGCGCAGGACGAGCCAGGCGTCGAACGGGCCGGAGACCGCGCCCATGGCGTTCTGGTGGAAGGCCAGCTCGTCGGCGAGCTCCGGGTCGCTGACGACGAGGGCGCCGCCGACGACGTCGGAGTGGCCGCCCATGTACTTGGTGGTGGAGTGCACGATGACGTCCGCGCCGAGCGCCAGGGGCTGCTGGAGGTAGGGCGAGGCGAAGGTGTTGTCGACGACGAGGCGGGCCCCGGCCTGGTGCGCGACCTGAGCGACGGCGGCGATGTCGGTGATGCCGAGCAGCGGGTTCGAGGGGGTCTCCACCCAGACCGCCTTGGTACGGGGGGTGATCGCGTCCCGCACGGCCGCCACGTCCGAGGTGTCGGCGACCGAGAACTCCACGCCCCAGCGCGCGGCGACCTTCGCGAACAGGCGGAAGGTGCCGCCGTAGGCATCGTTCGGGATGACCACGTGGTCGCCGGGGGTCAGCAGCGTACGCAGGAGGCAGTCCTCGGCGGCGAGGCCGGAGGCGAAGGCGAGCCCGCGACGGCCGCCTTCCAGGGCCGCCAGGTTCTCCTCCAGGGCGGTACGGGTCGGGTTGGCGCTGCGGCTGTACTCGTAGCCGCCGCGCAGTCCGCCCACGCCGTCCTGCTTGTACGTGGACACCTGGTAGATGGGCGGAACAACCGCGCCGGTGAGGGGGTCGGCGGTGTTCCCCGCGTGGATCGCGAGAGTCTCGAAGCTGTGCTGGTCGCTCATGGCCCCGAGCGTAGTTCGTCACAGGGACCCTGTTCGTCAAGAGGGCCCATACCGGCCACTCGCCGCTCCGGGGACAATGGAGCCATGGAGATTCTGTTGTTCCTGCTCGCGATGTGCATGCTCGCCGCGATCGTCGGCCCGTGGGTCATGCGCCGGCGGGGCGGTATCCGCCAGGTCGAACCGGGCTCGCCCGACGCGGCCGACCCCGACACGTACGGCTTCGCGCGCCAGGAGGAGCTGGACGTCCGGATGCCGGGCCCGGACCAGGATCTCCTGGACGTCCTCGACGTCGTCCAGGCCACCCAGGAGTGGCGGGCCGCCTCGCAGCTGCTGGCCGGTACGCCGAAGGAGGGCGAGGTCCGCTGGCAGCGGGTGCAGGCGTTCGCGGGCGCGGCCTCGCTGGAGCTGGCGCAGCAGCCGGGGAAGGGCGGCGCGTGGCTGCGCGCCTGGCGGGCGGAGGCCCCGAAGGACGCGGGCGGGGCGGCGGTGCACGCGGAGTTCCTGGTACAGCAGGCGTGGCGCTCCTCGTCGGCGGGGAGCGACGACTTCCGGATCATCCTGGAGGAGGCCCGTACGGTCTGCGGCGAGGCGGCCCTGCTGGCGCCCGGCGACCCGGTGCCGTACATCGTGGAGCTGGCTGTGGCCCGGGGCCTGCACTACACCCCCGAGCAGTTCGACCAGCTCTGGGCGAAGATCATCGACCGGGCCCCGGCGCACATGGGCGCGCACCTCGCGGCGCTGCACTACCACTGCGAAAAGTGGCACGGCTCCCGCAAGGACGCCGACGCCTTCGCCACGGCCGCCGCCGCCCGCGCCCCGCAGGGCTCGCTGCTCGCCGCGCTGCCGCTGTTCGCGGTGTACGAGCACCTGCCGGAGGTCAACCTGGTGCAGGGGTTCTACCAGAGCCAGGTGGTGACCAGGGCGGTGGAGGGCGCGATGTTCGCGGTCCACGCGGCCCGTCCCGACGACCCGATGCTCGCCCACGTCCGCCACCTCCTGGTGCTGTTCCTGGTGCACATGGAGCGCTGGTCGGAGGCGATGCACCAACTCGTCCTCATCGACGGCCACGTGGGCGCGCTGCCGTGGACGGCGGGACCGGACCCGGCCGCGCAGTACACGGTCTACCGGGCGCTGGCGGTCGCGGGGTACGAGGCGAACGGCGGCTCCCCGGCGACGCTGCCGCACTGAGGACGGTGCGGGCAACGGCGGCAGCCTGCCCTCAGCACGGCGCTGAGGGCGGGCTGCCGTCGCGCTGAGAACGGTGCGGTAACAGCGGGCGACCAGGGCGAATCCGCGTTGCCGCCGCTCCGTCCGGTGCGAGATACTCCGGTTCCCCCACACGCACGTTCGACTCGCACGTTTCACCACCCACGGTCGACGCGCTCCTTGTTCGTCCATTTCGTTCGTTCACTTCGTTCGTTCACTTCGCGTGCCGACCGGCCCGGCGCCCCGCGCGCCCCTGGGCGGAACGTCTTCCTTTCCCGTGGGGGGAACCGCCCGATGGGCCCAACACTGCGTGCCACGCGCGCTCTTGTCCTGCTTGCGGGCTTCTACCTGCTCGGCCTCGTCCTGCTCGCCGCCCTGGCCGCCGTCGACTGGGCGGCGGCCGTCCACACCCCCGGCCCCTTCGCGCTGAAGGTCTTCCTCGTCAGCGCCGTGCTCGCCGTCCCGATCGTCCGGGGCATGTTCATGCTCCGGACGCCCGCGGACGAGGACATGCCCGGCGTACGGGTGGACGACAGCCACGAGCCGCGGCTGTGGCAGACCGTACGGGACATCGCCCAGCAGGTCGGGACCCGCGCCCCCGACGAGATCCTGCTCACCGGCGACGTCAACGCGACGGTCAGCGAGGACGCCCGCTTCCTGGGGCTCGTGGGCGGCACCCGGCGGCTCCACATCGGGCTGCCGCTGATGACGGGCCTGTCCGAGACTCAGCTGCGGGCCGTGCTCGCCCACGAGATGGGCCACTACGGCAACGCCGACACCCGCCTCTCGGCCATCTCCGAACGCGGCCGTGTCCACGTGCTGCGCACCATCGTCCACTTCGAGGCACGCGCCGGGGCCAAGGTCTCCAAGGAGCGGGCCCGGCAGGAGAAGAAGGCCGCCGCCGCCCTCGCCAAGGGCAGGAAGGCGAGGGAGGTCGACACCACCGGCACGGGCATCACCTACCGGGCGATGGCGCGGCTGTACACGGCGTACGGGAAGTTCTACCTGCGCGCCACCCTCTCCGGCTCCCGCCGCGCGGAGTTCGCCGCGGACATCGCGGCGGCCCGGATCGCGGGCCGCGACGCGACCGCCTCGGCGCTGCGCGAGATCCCGGTCATCGACGCGGCGCACGACTTCTACCTGAACCGCTACGCGACGCTCGGCGCCGACGCGGGCCTGCTGCCGCCGCCCGGCGAGTTCCTGGGCGGCTTCCGCCACCTGCTGGCCGCCCGCCACGAGGAGGTGGACGCGATGCGCGGCGGCCCGCTGCCCACCGAGCCCGTCTCCCCGTACGACTCCCACCCGCCGATCGCCGAGCGCGTCGCCCGGATCGAGGCGCTCCCGGACGACGGCCGCGCCTCGGACCCGGCCCGGCCGTCGCTGTCGCTGCTGGCCGACACCGAGCGGACCCTCGCCACCGTCGAGGAGGCCGTGCTCACCCCGGCCGCCCTGGGCCTGCGGCGGCTGGACTGGCCGGAGCTGGTCCACGCCGCGATGAGCGTCCACACCGAGGAGTCCGCCCAGTGCTTCGGCGCGCTGATGCTGGGGGCGGAGGGCGGGGGCGACGCTTCGGCGGAGGGCGGGGCCGGAACTCCGGTGGAGGGCGGGGCCGGGGCTCCGGTGGAGGGCGGGGCCGGGGCTCCGGCGGAGGGCGGGGCCGGAACTCCGGTGGAGGGCGGGGCCGGGGCTCCGGCGGAGGGCGGCGATGGCGCTCCTCGGCCCGGGGTGGACGACGGCGCCGGAAGGCCGGGGCACGGGGCCGAGAACGGCACGCCGGGGCACGGGGCCGAGAACGGCACGCCGGAGCACGGGGGCCACGGCACGCCACGATCCGAGCTGGAAGGCAGCGGCGGCGGCGGCGGACCGCTGGGGGCGGTGCTCGACGCGATCGACGCCGGTGCGCTGTGGCGGATGGCCGAACGGCTCCCGCGCTCCGAGGTGGCGGCCGCCGCGACCGGCCGGGCGGCCCGCGAGTTCGCCCGTCCCCAGCTGCGTGCGGGACTGTCGCAGCTGGTCAGCGCGGAGTACCTGCGCCAGGGCCGGGCCCGCTGGCAGCTGTCCTGGACGGAGTCCGCCGCGCTGGAGCTCCCGTACGGTCACGCGGACGAACTCCCGGACGCGCTGGAGGCGGCGGTGGCGGACCGCCCGGACACGGAACCGCTGCGGGCACTGCTGGCACCGGTGTATGCGCCCGAGGCCCCCGGGCCCGTAGAGACCCAGCCCCCCGGATCAGCACCGGCCCCGACACCGACACCAGCAACGGCCCCGACCCCGGCCCCGAGCTCCACCGCGTAACCGCCGACCACCCACCCCTCCCGGCGCTTCCCCGCGCGCTCCACCCCGCTCCCGTGGAAATCCACGGACCCGTCACCCCCTCACAGAGAGACGCGAAGTGATCACCGTGCTCTGGGTCGTTCTGGCCCTCATCGCCCTCATCGTCCTGGCCATCGGCCTCTGGTTCCTGAAAGCCATCGTGCAGGGCGCCCTGGAGGGCTGGCGGGGCGACAGCCCGGACGAGCCCGACGGCCCGTACGCGCTGCCGGAGGAGTCCGCGGCGCTCGGCCTGCTTCCCCCCGACCGGCAGAACGCGGACCGCGCGAGCCCGGCGCCCGCCGAACTGACCGCGGCGCTCGACGCGGTGGGGCGCGGGGAGTGGGAACCGGCCGCCGAGCTCATGGGGCGTACGGCCACCGCGCGGGACTGGGAGAAGCGGTCGGCGTACTCGTACGAGCTGGGCGAGAAGGCCGCGCACGACGACACCTGGCTGCTGGCCTGGGAGACGGCCCGCCCCGAGGACCCGGACGCGGCGGTGGTGCGGGCCCGCAGCACGGTCTGCCTGGCCGGGGCGATCCGGGGCGGGAAGCGGGCCGAGTACACGACGGGAGAGCAGTTCCGGGGCTTCCACGCGATGCTCCAGCGCTCGCGCGCCGAGACGGAGCGGGCCGCCGAGCTGAACCCGGAGGACCCGACCCCGTACATCACGGAGGTCTGGGCCGCGCTCGGCCTCGGTTACCCGCATGCGGAGATGGAGCGGATCTGGGCCGCGATCACCGAGCGTGCCCCGTACCACTACGAGGCGCACTTCGCCGCGGTCCAGTACTGGTGCAAGAAGTGGCGCGGCTCGCACGAGCTGGCCCGGGCGTTCGCCGCCGAGGCCGCCGCGAAGGCGCCGCTGGGCAGCCTGCTGACCGCGTTCCCGCTGATCGTGCACTTCGAGCACGACGAGACCACGGACCAGGAGGCCGACCGGACGCCGGAGATGATCGCCCTGGTCGACGCCGCCCTCGCGGACGTGGCCGCCGCCGACCCGGCCCACCCGCGCCTGGCGGAGGTGCGCCATCTGCTGGCGTACTACCTGTCGCTCCAGGACCGCGACGAGGCGGCGGTGGAGCAGTTCCGGCTGGTGGACGGTTATGTGGACGCCCTGCCGTGGCGCTACCGGGCCGAGCCCGCCGAGCAGTACTGCTTCCTGCGCGACCAGTCGGTGCGCGCGGCGGGTGTGAGCGCCTGAGGTGCCCCGGGGGCGGGGAGGGCGGGGGCGCCCCTCCCCCTCCCCGGAATCCTGGCAGCCGCTCCCTTGTTGTAGAGGGACGACCCCGAACCCCGGAGGAGCCCCCGCATGTTCCTGAACCGCCGCACCCCCGAGCTCCCCACCCCGGAGCAGGCCCTGCGCGGCCGCCCCGTCCCCGAATTCACCGTCCCCTCCCGCCACACGGTCCTCGGCAACCCGCTGGTGGGCCCGTACCCGGAGGGCCTGGAGGTGGCGGACTTCGCGCTCGGCTGCTTCTGGGGCGCGGAGCGGAAGTTCTGGCAGACGGAGGGCGTCTGGACGACGCTGGTCGGCTACCAGGGCGGGTACACGGAGAACCCCACGTACGAGGAGGCGTGCTCGGGCCTGACCGGCCACACGGAGGCGGTCCGCGTCGTCTTCGACCCGGCGGTGGTCACGTACGGGGAGCTGCTGAAGCTGTTCTGGGAGTCCCACAACCCGACCCAGGGCTTCCGCCAGGGCAACGACGTGGGCACCCAGTACCGCTCCGCCATCTACACCCACTCCCCCGCCCAGGCAGCGGCGGCGGACGCCTCCCGCGAGGCGTACCAGAAGGTCCTGACGGCCTCCGGCCACCGGGAGATCACCACGGAGATCCTCCCGGCGGAGGGCCGCCCGTTCTGGCCTGCGGAGGCGTACCACCAGCAGTACCTGGACAAGAACCCGGGCGGTTACTGCGGGATCGGCGGTACGGGGGTCGAGCTGAGCGCCCCCTCAGCCACCAACTGGGGGCGTTCGTGCCCGACCGGGATCGCCCCCGCCGCCGACTGACGCAGCCGCTGATGCAGCCGCGTCCAGGGCCAGGTGCCAGGGGTATGCGTCCGGGCGCCCCTGGCCCGGCTCGTTGGGCACGAATCCGCCTTCGCCGTACAGCACCGTGACACCCATCCCGCGCAGTGCTGCGATGCTGTGCGGGAACTGGGCATGCTGCACGTAGGCCGCGTTCACACACGGCATCGTGATCAAGGGGATGCCCTTGCCGATGGCCTCTGCGGCGAATCCGACCACGAATTTGTCGGTGATCCCGAGCGCCCATTGGTTGATCGTGTTGAAGGTGGCGGGAGAGACCACACCGACATCGGCGCGGGGCCAGACGTCGGGCTCCCCAGGCAGCTTGTACCGGCTCCGCACCGGGTGACCGGTGAGCGCTTCCAGGGCAGGCAACTGATCATCGAGCCAGTGCGCGGCCGTCGGAGTCAAGCCAAGGCAAACGTCCCAGCCCCGCGCCTTCGCCTGCTCGATCACGCCGCCGATGCCGAGCACAGGCGGGGCCGCGCTGGCCAGCAGATAGAGAACCCGGGTCGCTGTCATGGGCGTAGTTGACCCCAGGGCTGCTGTGGGTCGCAACTGACCTGTGGGGATGGCAGGTTCCTGTTCGGCCTTCCCCGCGTGGGCCGGACGCGTAACGTTCCGAGTGAGCCAGTCCTGGAACGGAGCCCTCATGCCCCTCCCCGACGAAGATCACACAGGGACGCGAATCGCGCACCATCGCAAGCGGGCCGGACTCACCCAGTGCGGCCTGTCCCAGAAGATCCCGTACTCGTACAGCCTTCTGACGCAGGTGGAGTCCGGGCACAAGTCGGCCAGCCCTGACCTGGTGGCGGCCGTGGCCCGCGCACTGCACATCGACGTCACGGCGTTGACGGGCCAGCCCTACGTGACCGAACTCCAGCAGGACCGACTGGCTGAGCTGATCCGGCCGATCCGGGAAGCGCTCGACCTGTACGACCTCGGCGCAGATCCAGAGATCACCCCCCGCTCCACGGACCGGCTTCAGGCCGCCGCAGACCATCTCTGTGCCCAGATTCGGGCCGCGAAACTCCATGACGCCGCTCGCGCGCTCCCTGGCCTGGTCGCGGAGATCACCACGGCTGCGCATCGCACGCCTTCCACCGACCTGTGGGCCGCCCTGACAAGCACGTACCGAACCGCGCACGACGTGTCAGTCAAGCTCGGGTACTACGACCTGTCGACGGTGGCTCTGGACAGGATGGCTTGGGCGGCTGAACGTGCTTCCGACCCCCTGCTGTCGGCGGTACGCCAGTACATGCGGGCCCTGGTGTACTTCCGTGAGGGCGAGTACGTGATCGGCCAACGCCTGATCTCGTCGGGCCAGGACATTCTGGGACAGGCTCCGAGGACACGGGAACGCCATGCCGTGACCGGGCAGCTTCACCTGGGTGCCTCGATCATCGCTGCGCGAGCCCGGGACGGAGAGGCCGTCGCGGCTCACCTGTCGGAGGCAGCTGACTACGCCGATCAGATCGGTGACGCGCAGAACGTGCACTGGCTCTCCTTCGGCTCGACCAACGTCGCAGTGCACGCCGTCTCCGCGAACATCGAGATGCGGCAGTACGGTGCGGCGCTGCGGCACGCGGCGGACGTGGCCCTCCCCGACGACTGGGCGGTGTCACGCGCGGCTCATTTCTACGTCGATCAGGCGCGGGCACAGATGGAGGCAGGGCGTGGTGAGGCGGCCTTGAAGTCCATCATCAGGGCAAGGTGATTGGCTCCCCAACAGACCCGCTATCACCCGGGGGCGCGTGAGACGGTCCGAGGGCTCGTCCACATGTCCCGACGCACGCCTGACACTCTCGATCACCTTGCGGCCTGGGTGGGGCTGTAGGTCTTTCACCCGTCACGTCTCCGGCTTTCACCCATGTGTGAAAGTTGCGGTCCCCCCTCGTCGCCAGCATGGATACCGGGCTAATCAACCGACGACGGACCCGGGGTAGACAACGTGGGCAGCAACAAGGAAGCAAACCACCATGAGGTGACTCGGCGTTGGACTCGGAACCCTCGGTGCGTCCCGCTGGCGCGCGGAGTCTTACGTGAAGCGCTGGCCGACTGGGGGCTCCTCCAGATCGAGGATGCGGCACTTCTCGTGCTCTCCGAGCTTCTGACGAACGCGGTACGCCACGCCCGCGCACCCCCCGGGCGAGAGATCGAGACGCGCTATCGCCCCGTCGAGGCGGGCGTACGGATCGAAGTCCACGACGCGTCGGACGATCGGCCCGTTCCGCGGTCCCCGGACGAAGACTCCGTCAGCGGGCGGGGGCTGAACCTCGTGGCTGCCTTGGCGGACCGGTGGGACGTGAGCGACCGCGAGGGCCCCGGCAAGGCAGTGTGGGCTGTTCTGACGGTCGCTGGCACACCTAGGGAAGACTCCGGCCACGTGCAGCCGCAGGGGGCGTTCTGATGTCCCGGGTCATACGGTTCGCGGACTGGACGCTGAACGTCGATCACACGGGAAGCGGACCGGTCTTCGAGTCGGAGTGCACCACATGCGGCGACTGCTCGGGGGCGGCGGAGGACAAGGACGCCCCGGAGATGTGGTGTCTGCGGCACGCGGGCCGGACCGGGCACACGGGCTTCCGGGGCATCACGACCGCGTTCTTCCGGGCATCCCTGTCCGAGTAGTGCCCCGCGAGCGGAGCTGTGACGGCGGTGGTCCTGGTCATGCCGACGATGTCGAAGGTCGAGCTGTGCGCGCCGATCCGTCGGGACCACCCGCGCACGAGCCGAACAGGTTCAAGCCGACTGACGAGACACGGCCGCCGAGACCGTTCCCTGCTGCCGATCGAGCTGCTCCACGACGCGGTCACGGAGAAGCTCGTACTCCTCACGGAGCCTGCGCCACTCAGTCACAGGAGGGCGAGGAATCACCGTGCCTCCGGTGACGATCTCCTCCGGCCCGAACTGCTCGCGAGTGAGGTCGATCTCGATGCCCATGCCGAGGCGGTTCCACCAGTGGTAGTCCACACGTTCCCCGTTGACATGGACCTCCCCTCGGATCAACTCGCCTCCCATCAGGTCATTGAGCACCATGGCGGTCACTCCGCACTGATCCCGGGCCGGGTTCTCCTCGGTCCAGCGTGATCGGAACTCAGGCGTGCACGTCTCGGCACTCCAACTGCTGCGAACGGCTCGTTCGATGTCGGCGAGAAGCAACGGTGTCATGCCGGCGATCCTGCCAGCAGACACGGACAACGGTCGGACGCCCGGCAGACACGGCAACCGGCTACTGCCTTCAGAACCCGTTTCTGGCACAGCTCTTGGGGAGCCGTCGCGGAGAGTCGTCGTGGCGTTCGATGATGGGGGAGGTCGAGCCTCAGCTCCACGCCTCCTGCTCTGCCTGACCGAACTCCGACGGTGCTCCGACGATGCCGACGTCCAGCGCATGGACCTGTGCTGGGTCGAGGTGGAGTTCGTACGCGGTGTAACACTCGCTGATCTCTGTTCCTACCGCAGCGCCACACGGGCACAGCCGGTTCGGGCCGCTCTGTCCGTGCCAGCCGCAGCAGCCTGTGTGGTCTCCCTCGAGATCGGGCAGCACGTCAGGTGCGTCGTCGGGATGGAGGACGATCGTGTTGCGGGGACCTGCGGAAGTCAGGAATCCGTCTCCGTCCGGATTGCCGACACAAGGCCCGGCGGGAAACACCGCGACGGGTTCGCCGGTCGGCAGAAACGGGGCTCCCCATGGATCGGGCTCCAGGGCATAGAGCCCCACACGCATCGTGGCCGGAGCCCGGCGACGCCCGTCAGGTCCGATTCGCCCGTCGAACTCCGGCCTGACCAGGGTCTCGGACAGCTGCACAGACCTGGTCAGAGGGCGGGCGCAGGCGGCACACGCAAAAGTGGTCACAAGAAGTTCTAGCCCGCCGAACCCACATGGACAAGACGCCGGCCCTGCCGAGGCTCTGCCACAGAGGGAACCGGTCGGCGTGGCACCGGCCGAGAGCTGACGGGTCGGGGCCTCGGGCTCCACGCCTCGGTGCGCACGGCACAAAAACCCTGCGCCGGAGGACGGAACACCCCACTAGGGTGCCCACATGGCAACGATCAGGCAGGTACAGGTCACCTTCGACTGCGCGGAACCGGAGCGCCTCGCCCGTTTCTGGTGCGAGGTGCTGGGATACGAAGTCCCGCCGGTACCGGAAGGTTTCGCGTCCTGGGACGACTACAACGGCTCGCTGCCTCCGGAGAAGCGGGACGCGTGGTTCGCATGCTCCGATCCCTCGGGACTCGGCCCGCGTCTCTATTTCCAGCGCGTACCGGAAGGCAAGACCGCGAAGAACCGGGTCCACCTCGATGTGCGAGCCGGTACCGGGCTCGTGGGTGCGGAGCGCCTCGCCGCGCTGGAGGCCGAGCGCGACCGGCTGGTGGCGCTGGGTGCGGTGTGCGAGCGCGTGCTGGTCGCCGACGAGGAGAACGAGTCGTGCATCGGGATGCAGGACATCGAGGGCAACGAGTTCTGCCTCGACTGAGGCATGTGCCGTACGTACGGCGAGGCCGAGGCCCGTGTCGTACGGCGACGAGCGGCGCCGCTAGCCCACCAGCATCGCCGGAAGCAGTCGGCGCAGCAGCCGTTCGAACAGGGCGTCCCGTTCGGCCGGGCCCGCCGGGGGTGGCGGGCCCGCCGTCGTGAGGGCGGCCAGCAGGTGCGGGTGGCGGCCCTCGGCGGCGACGGCGGCCAGGTGGGCCGCCTGGGCGGGCGGGCCGTCGGCGCCCGGTCCGGGCCCGGGGGTGCCGTCCGCCGCCGCGGAGGTCTCGCGGCGGGCGAAGAGCGTGGCCAGGCCCCCCAGGAGCCCGATGGCCTCCAGTTTCTGGCGGCTCGTACCGGGTGCGGGCTCCAGGATCGCCAGGGCGTGGTCCAGGTAGTCGATCGCGTGCGGGCCCAGCACCTCGCCCCGCCGGTCGTTCAGGTCGGCGAGCCAGGGGTGGCGGGCGTGGGCGGCCTTGGACTGGAGGGCCAGGGCGACGAGGTCGCCGAGCCAGTCGCCGGTGGGGGCGGCGGAGAGGTCCAGCTCGCCCGCGACCGCGTCCGCCATGAGGTCCAGCAGTTCGTCGCGGCTCCCCACATAACGGTAGAGCGAGGCGGGCCCGGTGCCCAGCCGCTGCGCGAGCGCGCGCATCGACACGGCCGCCAGCCCTTCGGCGTCGGCCAGGGCGAGGGCGGCCCCGGTGATCTCATACCGGCTTCGCTCGGGCGCGGGCCCGCGCGCACCCCGCTCGGGGCGTGACCACACGGTCGTCGGCCGGTTCACACGATCAACCATGTTCCGCCCCTCCTCCCCGTCCCCGTCCCATCCCATCCCGTTCCGTTCCGTCCGGGCTTCTCCGTCGGCCTGTAGTCTAATACCGCGAACATCGATCGCAGTATCTTGCTCAGCGAAGGAGCCAAGCCATGACCTGGACCGAACGCCGCTTCGCCCGCAACGGCCCGGTCGAGCTGGCCCACGACCGGCTGCGGGAGGGCTCGGACGGTGAACCGCTGCTGCTGGTGATGGGGCTGGCGGTCTCCCGGCACTGGTGGCCGCAGGGGCTGTGCGACGCCTTCGCCGGGGCCGGGTTCGCCGTGGCCCGCTACGACCAGCGGGACGCGGGCGAGTCCACCCGGCTGCCGAGAAGCACCTCCGGCACCAACCCGTTCACCGCCCTGGCCGCCCGGCGCTCCGCCGCGTACACCGCCGAGGACATGGCCGACGACGCCGTCGCCGTCATGGACGCGCTCGGCTGGGAGTCGGCGCACCTCTTCGGGCACTCGCTGGGCGGGGTCGTCGCCCAGCGCGTCGCCCTGCGCCACCCGGACCGGGTGCGCACGCTCACCTCGTCCGCCGCGCTGCCGAGCGACACCGGCGGGCTCGGCGCCTTCCGCCATCTGCGCCTGCGCACCCTGGCCCGGTTCGCCCGGATCAGGCCCGCCGAGGACCGGGAGGGGCGGATCGCGGCGGCGCTGGCCGTGGCGCGGCTCTGCGCGTCGCCGGGGTATCCGTTCGACGAGGCGGAGGCCCTGGAGCGGATCACCGCCGACGTGGAGAGCGGCATCGCGGACCCGGGCGCCCAGTCCCGCCAGATCGGCGCGCGGTGGAGCGGCCCGGCCCTGGCCGAACTCCGGCTGCCCGCACTGGTGTTGCACGGTACGGACGACCCGCTGCTCAAGCCCTCCGCGGGCCGGGCCACCGCCGCCGCGATCCCCGGCGCCCGCCTCGTACTCCAGCCCGGCGTCGGCCACGACATCCCGCGCGAGCGCCACGCGGCGGTGGCGGCGGAGGTACGGGCACTCGCGGACCGGGCGCGGCCGGGCGAGACCGGCGGACGCGCATGACAGGGGCCCCGGCTGGCGCTGTGACCGGGAACGTTCACCGGGTTGGCAGTGGTGGGCCGGACCCAGTTGGATGAGGCGAACATCCAAGAGGTTGGGGGCGCGGGGGCGGAGCCGGTCAAGGTTCGGAGACTGACCGGCCAGGAGGGCCAGCAGTTACAGCGGATCGTGCGTCGGGGCAGCACGAACACGGTGCGCTACTGACGGGCGATGATGCTGCCGGCCTCGGCGGGCGGCAACCGGGGCCCGGTGATCGCCCAGCTCGTGCAGGCCGACGAGGACACGGTGCGCGATGTCATCCACCGGTTCAACGGGATCGGCCTGGCCTGCCTGAACCCTCGGTGGGCGGGAGGCCGTCCCCGCCGGCTCAGCCCTGACGACGAGGACTTCGTCGTCCAGACGGCCACCACCCGCCCCGCCAAGCTCGGGCAGCCCTTCACCCGCTGGTCCATCCGCAAACTGCTCGCCTGCATCCGCCGGGTCCACGGCCACGCGATCCGCATCGGCCGGGAGACTCTGCGCTGCCTGCTCGCCCGACGCGGCGTCACCAGCGAGAAGGGCATCCGCTGGGGCAGCAGACCAGCCCTCGCCGCCTGATCAAGCACCCGGGTCCGACCCCTGCTTCGCAAGGCTGATCCCTGCCCGCCGGCTCAAAGCGCGCCGCAACTCTCGCACCTGGTCCTCCGTGGGTGCCTCGTCCGGCACGGCGCGGTCCAGCGTGCGGTCCGACTCTTCGAGGGATCTCTGACGCCTGCCGGCTTCCTCTCGAACGAGAGCATTCCACTCCTTGACAGGGCCACTGGACCTGACGAAGTCGGCCAGCGCGCTCCGCTCCTGGTAGACCGATATCTGAAGAGCCACGAGAGCATCCGACGCCTGCATGGCGACATCCTGGCATGGAGGCCGCATCGCAGACCTGTCCTCGTCGCCGATCAGGAAACCCGGCGAACCTTTCCGGTCACAGCACTAGAGGGTCAGGCTGAGCGCCTTGAGTACCCCCGCGCTCAGCACCACGTCGTTGTCCGCGCCCGCGACCGCCCGGCCGCCGTCCACCCCGTACGCCCCCTGCGTGGTGTTCACCAGGGTGAAGCGGCCGTCGTCCTGGGCGTCGAGCAGAAGGACGTACTCCTTGCCCTCGGCCAGGTCGGCGGTCTCCGGGCCGGACCCGGGTGTCGTGTAGGACACCTCGACCGTACGGCCCGGGGCCGCGCCCTTCGCGGTCGCGGCGACCGCCGCCGTGACGGTCGTCCTGTCGATGCCGTCGACCGTCTCCTCCCGCCCGGCTCCGAGCCGCGCCAGGACGATCAGATCCGCCGCTTCCTCCAGCTCGGCCGTGGAGGCGTAGAACGGCTCGTCCGCCAGGACGCCTCCGCCCGGCTCGTACGGGCCGTTCAGCACGGCGACGACACCCACGATCACGGCGGCGGCCGTACAGGCACCGGCGGCGACCAGCAGACCGCGCCGGGGAACCCGGCGCGAGGCCGAGGGCAGCGTCGGGGTTCCGGTCAGGGCCGCCAGCTCGGCGCGGGCACGGTCCGACAGCGCGTCCCCCTTCTGTCCCGCCTCCAGGGCCGGGAGGGGGTTGGCGGCTCGGACCAGAGACTTCACACGCATCATGCCGACTCCTCGGACTCCTCGGACTGAACGGACTGCTCGGGCCGCTTGGACTGAACGGGCTGAACGGGCTGTTTGGGCTGAACGGACTGCTCGGGCTGAACGGGCTGCGGCTGCTCGGGCTCTCCGTAGAGGTCCCGGAACGCCTTACGGGCACGGTGCAGCCGGACCCAGACCGCCGCCCCGCTACAGCCGAGGACCTCACCGGCCTCGACGGCGCTCAGCCCGTCCCAGTAGCTCAGGAGCAGAACCTCCCGGTGACGTACGGGAAGACGGTCGAGCGTGTCGAGAACTGCGGAGTCCTCACCGGACGCAGGCGTGCGGTCCAGCTCGTCGGTGATGCGCCGGTGAAGTTCCGTGAGGCGGGCCATGGCGCGGTAGTGATTGCCCAGCAGATTCCGCGCGGTCACGAACAGCCAGCCGCTCGTGACTCCCCCGCCGCCCTTGAGGACGCGCTCCCAGGCGATCCGGAACACCTCGGCGGTCAACTCCTCCGCGGCGGCGCGATCACCCACACGCCGGTACACGAAGGCCAGCACACGTGGGTGATCCCGCACATACAAAGCCGTGAACCGCGCGGCGCGTTCACGGTCGCTTCCGGTCTGAATGGTCTCCACACCCCGTACATGTCATGAGGACCGCGTTTCCTTACAGCCCCCCGGAAAAACAGGGCGGAGCCTGCGACCGGAATCCGGCAGTCCCCTGGCGTCGGGCCCGTCCGCAGCGACATGCCGCCCATCAGGCCGCAGGCTCCGACGAGTCGGACGGGGTGGCATGAAGGTCACCCGGGCGCCCGCCGGCCCCCGCACCATTCGTGGGGAGGCAACGGACCAGGACTTCGTCGGCTTCGACGGAATCAGCTCCACATATGTGGGGATGCGCCGCGGGGAGACCGCTCCCGTTCCGCGGTGGCGAACGGTCTGCCCGCGCTCTGCCTCACCTCACGACCGCTGCGGTCAAACCCTGTACGGGGTTCACGGCGCCCAGGGGCCGAGCATGTCCTTCATCGCGTCCGTCAGGGCGAGTTGCAGCAGCGGACCGTAGGTGACCCGGCCGACGCCGAGACGGCGGAAGCGTTCGAGGTCGTGCTTGACGGGGTGGGCCGTGGAGTTGACGGGAACGGAGACCGCGGCCGTCACCGCCCTGAGCAGTTCGTCGTCGTCCTGGATGCGCACCGGGTAGACACTGTCCGCGCCTGCCTGCTCCATGGCCCGCAGCCGCTCGATCGCCTCGTCGAGCACGCCTGCGGCGTCCTCCGCGTGCGCGAAAAGGTCCGTGCGTCCGTTGATCCAGACCGGAACGCCCGAGGCGTCGGCCGCCGCGCGCAGGCCCGCGATGTAGCTCGCGTGCTCCTGCGTGGTGCGCACCCGTCCGCCCTCCGAGTGGACGGTGTCCTCGATGTTGAGGCCGACGCCACCGATCTCGACCAGTCCGGCGACGAGATCCGCGGGCTTCTGCCCGTACCCGGCCTCCAGGTCCACGGAGACCGGGATGTCGACCGCCGCGATGATCGGCCTGACGGCGGCGAGCACCTCCTCGAAGGTCTGCCCCTCCTGGTCCTCCGCTCCCCGGGAGTCGGCGAGCGGGTGGCTGCCGACCGTCAGGGCGGGAAACCCGGCGGCGGCTGCGGTCCGGGCCGACCAGGCGTCCCAGACGGTCGGGAGCACGAGCGGCCGGTGGTCGGCGTGCAGGTGCCTGAAGCGCTCAGCGCGCTCGACTGTGGTGCGAGAGTCCATGCCGAGGACGGTACCTCCGGATCGGCCGTGACACCCGCTCAAGCCGCCAGCCGTACGGTGTCCATCGCCCCCGCCCCGGCCCCCGGGCCCGCCGGGCGGCTGGCCCCGAGGCTCCGGGACCGCGCCCCCGACAGCCTGATCAACTCCCCCTGGGCCAGCGCAAGGACCTCGGCGAGGCTCAGCCCGAGCGCCTGGGCGGCAGCCGCCAGCACCTCCGAGGACGCCTCCTTCCGGCCGCGCTCCACCTCGGAGAGGTAGGGCATCGAGATCCGTGCCGCATCGGCCACGTCCTTCAACGTCCGCCCCTGGGCCTGCCGTTCGCTCCGCAGTACGCCCCCGGCGAGGTCGCGCCAGAGCGGCTCCCTGGCGGGGGCGGGTCCGGCCGGGGCGGGGAGCGGGCGCAGGGGGACAACGCGGACGCGGGGCTGGTTCGTCGCTCGGATGGTCACCGCTCCAGCCTAGGAGCCGGGCGCCCGGCAGGCACGGGCCGGGCGTTGCGCTCCGGGCGGATCTGCTGACGGCGAAGCGGCGTGACAGAACGAACGGACGGCGAGGCGGCGTGACCGGACGGTCAGGCGGCGAAGTGACGTGACCGAGCGGACGGGCGGCGAAGCGGCGTGACGACGAGGCCGGGGCCACCGGCCCGGCGGGCGTTCCCGCGCGGGCCGGTGGCCGCCCTCGGCGTACGGTCAGATCAGCCCCTGCGCCAGCATCGCGTCCGCCACCAGCTCGAAGCCCGCGATGTTCGCGCCCACCACGTAGTTGCCCGGGCTGCCGTACCGCTCGGCGGTCGTGTAGCAGGAGTCGTGGATGTGGCGCATGATCTCGGCGAGGCGCTCCTCCGTGTGGGCGAAGGTCCAGGAGTCCCGGGAGGCGTTCTGCTGCATCTCCAGGGCGCTCGTGGCGACCCCGCCCGCGTTGGCCGCCTTGCCCGGGGCGAAGGCGACGCCCGCCTGCTGGAAGACCTGGACCGCGTCCGGCGTGGTGGGCATGTTGGCACCTTCGGCCACCGCCTTGACCCCGTTGCGTACGAGTTCGAGCGCGTCGGCCTCGTGGAGCTCGTTCTGGGTGGCGCAGGGCAGGGCCACGTCCACAGGGACCGACCACACCCCCGTACCGGGAACGAACCGGGCGTGGGCGCCGCGCCGCTCGGCGTACTCGGAGACCCGGCCCCGGCCCGCCTCCTTGATCTCCTTGAGGAGGGCGAGGTCGATGCCCTTCTCGTCGACGACGTAACCGCTGGAGTCCGAGCAGGTGATGACGGTCGCGCCGAGCTGCTGGGCCTTCTCGACGGCGTAGATGGCCACGTTGCCGGAGCCGGAGACGGCGACGGTCTGGCCCTCCAGGGACTCGCCCCGGCTGCGCAGCATCTCGGCGGTGAACAGGACCGTGCCGTAGCCGGTGGCCTCCGTCCGGGCCTGGGCGCCGCCCCAGCCGAGGCCCTTGCCGGTGAGGACGCCGGACTCGTAACGGTTGGTGATCCGCTTGTACTGGCCGAAGAGGTAACCGATCTCCCGGCCGCCCACGCCGATGTCACCGGCCGGGACGTCGGTGTACTCGCCCAGGTGGCGGTGGAGCTCGGTCATGAAGGACTGGCAGAACCGCATGATCTCGGCGTCGGAGCGGCCCTTGGGGTCGAAGTCCGCGCCGCCCTTGCCGCCGCCGATGGGCATGCCGGTGAGGGCGTTCTTGAAGATCTGCTCGAAGCCGAGGAACTTCACGATGCCGAGGTTGACGGAGGGGTGGAAGCGCAGGCCGCCCTTGTAGGGGCCGAGCGAGCTGGAGAACTCGACCCGGAAACCGCGGTTGACGTGGATGTCGCCGGAGTCGTCGGCCCACGGCACCCGGAAGATCAGCTGGCGCTCGGGCTCGCATATGCGCTCGATGATGCGGGCGTCCACGAACTCGGGGCGCTGGGTCAGCACGGGTCCGAGCGTCTCCAGGACCTCGCGGACCGCCTGGTGGAACTCCTTCTCGCCCTGGTTGCGCCGCAGGATCTCGGCGTAGAGGGGCTCGATGACACGGTCCGCGGCATCGTGCGAGCGGGCGGGGTCGGTGGCGTCGGGGATGACCGGCATCTGATCAAGACCTTCCGTGGTCGGCTCGTGCGCGTCGGCACCCCCGTCCCGGAGGAGCGCCCTCGTCCCGGAGGGGCGCCTCCGGTCCGCCCGGCGGCCCTGGCGGGCGGTGGGTGGGACCGTCGTACGCCCCGATTGTCCCGCGTCACCCGATGATCTTGAACGGCCATCCACATAGTGGCCCTTCCACTCATCTTTTCATCTTTGCGGCAAGGCCCCGCCCCTTACAGCCCCTCCTCCGAGAACGGGGTGTCGCTCCACCGGAACCAGGCCCGGTCCCCCCGGATGTGCAGCAGGAACTCGGCGACCGCCGCCCCCTCCGGGCCGGCCAGCGCGAGCGTACGGTTCACCTCGTCGTAGGCCCGCTCCCACGCCTCCGCGCTCTCGTCGCTCTCGTCCTCCTCCAGCCGTTCCAGGAGGGCCAGCTCGCGGTCGAAGAGCTGACGCACGGCGGGGTCGAAGGCCGGGCCGGGGAGGAACCGGCCGTGCAGCCAGGGGAAGTCCGCGCCGTCGACGGCGATCTCCCCGACGAGTTCCGCGCCGCGCCGCAGCCTCCATATGGTGCCGTTGAATCCCATCGCCGCCCCCGTACCACTCGTGTGTCTGTTCCCGCCAACGTAAGGGATCGGTGAAATCGGTAAGAGCGAAGGGGTTACCCGTCAGGAACCGCGACACCCCGCCTGACGATCAGTCATGATGCTCCCCATGACGAAGCGGCGGGGGCGCCGGAGAGCGCAATCTCCTTATGAGCCAAGGTTGTTGTACGGAACCGGCCGCACCGCCGCACCTCCCGTACGGCCGTACCCGGACCCGTACGGCACCCCCGCGCGGCAGCCCCGCGTCCCCCGGGGAACGGGCGAAACCCGCCGCTACCTGGCGACCGGGCTGGACTGCTACCTGTGCCTGCTGGTCGTCGGCCTGCTGCTGCACTCCTGCCTGGGGGCCACGGACGCGGGCGCGGGGCGGACGGCGGCGGTGCTCGTCGGCCAGCTGACGGTGCTGTCCTTCGCCAACCAGGTGCTGCTCACGATGGCCGTACGGGCGAGCGCCGGGAAGCTGATCATGGGCGTACGGGTGATCCGGCTGCCCGACGCGGGCCGGCCGGAGTTCCGCCGCCTGGTGCTGCGCTGGCTGTACGGCCTGCTCTGGCTCCCGCTCCAGCCCTGGCACCACCTCCGCCGGGCGACCGCCGAGCCCCCGCCCCGGAACCGCCTGGGCGGCTGCCCCCGGGCCGCCGCCTCGCCCACGGACCTGGCGGGGGTGCGCCACGTACGCCGCAGCGACCTGCGGTACTACCGGGCGGCGGTGGCGGGGGGCCGGAGGGGCTGAGGCGGCCCGCAGGGGGCATCAGGTCACCTGGAGGGGCTGAGGCGCCCCCGCGCCCTACCCGGCCACCCGGTCCCGCGCTCCCCGGTCCCGCGCCGCCCTCATGGCCGCCGCCGTGGCCGACGCGTCGTACTCGGGGCCGACGCCCGGGACGATCACCGTGTCACCGTCGAGGTGCCGGGTGCGCAGGGGCAGGAGCTCCTGGTAGGCGGGGGACGCGTACCAGGCGCGGGCCTCCCCGCCCCCGGGAAACCCGACGACGACCACCGCCCCCGGCCACTCCCCCTCCAGCACCTCCACCTCGGCCCCGTGCACCAGGAAGCGGCCTCCGTAGGGCTCCATCGTGGCCTGGATGCGCTCGATGTAGCTCAGCACCTCGTCGTGGACGGGGCCGTCGGCAGGGCGCAGGTGGGCGATGGCGTACGCGGTCATGGTCCGGTCCTCCGGGGTGGGCGTGGCGTGATCGTTCGGTACGCCTCCGATGCTGCCGCGCGGGACGGAGGGCGTCGATTACCTCGGAGGTCATGGCGGGCGGCCCACCGGCTCACGGCCGTGAGCCGCGGTCCGGGGCCGAGGACGGCATGTTCTGTTCTGCCCAGACCACCTTGCCGGTGACCGTGCGGGACGAACCCCAGCGGCGGCACAGCATGTTGATGAGCTGAAGGCCCCGTCCGCCCTCGTCGCTGAGGCCCGCGTGCTGGATCTGGGGCAGGTCGGGGCCGGTGTCCGACACCTCCACGACGAGGCGTTCCCCGCGCAGCAGCCGCAGCGTGCCGGGGCCGTTCCCGTAGCGCAGTGCGTTGCCGACCAGTTCGGAGACGACGAGCTCGGAGACGTCGGCGAGTTCCTCCAGGCCCCATGCGGCGAGCTGGCCGGTGACGAGATCACGGGCGGCCGAGGCGGCCCGGCCGTCCTGCGGCAGCTCCCACACCCGCAGGTCCCCCGCCGGGAGCGCGGCGCTCGCGGTGACGAGGAGTACCGCCTCGTCGAACCGGGCGGCGGCGGCCGGGGCACGCTCCACCAGACCGCCCTTCTCCAGCGATCCGGGCGGGAGGCTCAGCACCACCGTACGCAGCCGGTCCAGCTGGGCGTCCACGTCCGCGTCCCGGGACTTGATCAAGCCGTCCGTGTACATGATCAGGTGGGCGCCGTCCGGGACGCGCAGCCGCAGGGGGTCGTACGGGATCACGCCCGCCCCCAGCGGCGCGCCGGTGGGCACCGGGACGAGGTCGGCGGCGCCCCGCCCGTCCAGGAGCAGCGGCGGCAGGTGCCCGGCGCTCGCCAGCGTGTAGGTGGAGTCGGCGGGGTCGTAGACCGCGCACAGGCAGGTGGCGACCTGCTCGTCCTCCAGGTCGCGGGTGGCCAGGTCGAGCCGCGCGAGGATGCGCTCGGGAGCCATGTCCAGGGTCATCAGGGTGCGGGCCACCGTCCGCAGGCGCCCCATGGTGGCGGCGGCGGGCAGCCCGTGCCCCATCACGTCGCCCACCATCAGGGCCGTCCGCCCGCCGGGCAGGGCCATCACGTCGTACCAGTCCCCGCCCACGCCGTGGTAGGCCGCCGCGGGCGCGTACTCGGAGTGCACCACGAGGCCCGGCGTCGCCGGGGTGACGCGCGGCAGCAATGAGCGCTGCAACGAGACGACGTGCTCGCGCTCCCGCCCGTACAGGCGCGCGTTGTCGATGAAGACCGCCGCTTTGGAGGCGAGCTGCTCCGCCAGCGCCAGGTCGGTGGTGGAGAACGGCGGGGTTCCACGGCCGCGTACGAAGTCGGCGCTGCCGAGCAGCAGCCCACGGGCGATCAAGGGCACGGCCAGGTAGCTGTGCACACCGGCGGCGCGCAACTGCGCGGCGGCGCTCGCGGTCGGCGCGACGCGGATGAAGTCGTCGTCGCGCACCCTGCTCAGCAGCACCGGCTTGCCCTGCCGGAGGACGTACCGGTGGAGCAGCGTCTCGTGCGGCTCGCTGGCGTGCACGAAGACCTCCCCCACCGGGGTCGGCTCCAGGCTGGAGAGCTCCTCGATCGCGCACAGCGCCGTGGCCCGCATCTGCGGGATGCCGGTTGCGGTCTTCTGGGAGCCCTCGTCACCCCGCAGGACACTTTCGAGGATGTCCACGGCCGCCCCGTCGGCGAAGCGGGGCACGGTGAACTCGGCGAGTTCCTGCGCGGTGCGCTCCAGGTCCAGGGTCGTGCCGATGCGGGAGCTGGCGGAATTCAGCCAGGCAAGACGGCTGCGGGTGGTGAACCGGTCCGGCGGCAGGACGCCTCTGGCCCGGCGGAACCGCACGTTCGCGCCGGCCGAACGCAGCCCGGCGGAGCCCCGGCCGGGCAGGCGCCGTCCACCACTGCCGGCGTTCACCTTCGCGCCTCCAACAGGACTCGACGCCTCTTGGTGCCCAGTGTGCACCGGAAACGGCCGCTCCACCTCCGGGTACGTGATGTGGATCGCCTGTTCAGGGACTGCGCGCAGGTCGGCTCCCCCGTACGCGAAGTCCTGCACGGTGCCGCCGGGGCTTTCCAGCGATTCGACCACGGACAGGTACAGGCCGGGCTCGTCGAGGCCGGGGGCGGTCACGGTCAGGTTGCACCTGGGCGTGGCATCAAGAGCAGGCTGCGCAACAGAGACGGTTTATGCGACAACGCCAATATTGGCGTTGTCGCATGGACGGCGGTGGCGCCCTCTCCGTACGGTCGTGGAGCCGCCCCACGAGGGGTGCGGGACAGGGGGTTCCACCATGGCTCGTGAGGATCTGACCCGGCTCACCGGAAACGGCAACGGGGGACCGTGTGGCAAGGACGACTGCCCGAACGTCTACCGCACCGCGTCCGGCTCCATCGTCGTCCAGGGCGACGTGTCCAAGGCATTCCAGCCCCCGGAGGGGGAGGGGCTCGTCGAGATCCCCGAGGACGTTCTGAGGGAGGCCGTCCGTGCTCTTGGCTGGTGAAGAGTGGGCCGCGCGCTTCGAGGGCTTCCAGCGGGAAGCGTGGCGACTTGAGACCCTGCCGCAGTACCTCATGCCGCAGGAAGCAGAGGAGCTTCAGGCGTTCCGCGACGGCGCACGTATCGACCCCACCACGGTCCGCAACGAGTACACGGACAGGCTACGCCGACAGGCTGCGGAGGGGCGCGTTCAAGGCCGCGTCCACGTCGTCAATCGGCCTCTGTCCGAGTATCTACGGTTCGAGTTCTCTCAGTACTACCGGCCGCACCGCCTGGCCGGGGAGCAGATCCGCATTCTCGACGTAACCGACAGAACCAACCCTATTGTAGGGGCTCAAGACTTCTGGATGTTCGATCAATCGGAAGTCGTTCTCATGAACTATGAGCCTGACGGCAAGCAGATCAACCGTGAGGTATTCGAGGGTGACGTGGCCCCTTTTATCGAATACCAGCGAATCGCAGTAGCCGAGTCCGTTCCTTTCGAGGAGTACGTGAAGGGCCTTGACCTTTGAGCCTGAACGGCTAAGAGCTGTCCCGTAAATGATCTCTGACGCACGAGAACGCGGGAGGCGATTCATCCGGCCGCTTATCTAGCCGGAGAGGTTGAGGTTGTGCCGCCGGGCGATGCCGAGCATGGCGTGGTTAACACCATCGCCTTTGAGGCGGCAGTCACGGAGGATCTTCCAGTTCTTCATGCGGGCGAAGACGTGCTCGACCCGGGCGCGGACCTGCTTGTGGGATTTGTTGTGGGCCTCCTTCCAATCGGGCAGCTCCTCGGCCTTGCGGCACCGATGAGGCATCACGAGTCCGGTGCCCGGATAGCCGCCGTCGGCGATGGTGAGGGTCGCGCCAACGGCAGCCTTGCCCCCTGACTCCTCCCATGCCCTGCAGTCATTGCGGTTGCCGGGTAGCAAGCGTCCCACCAGGACGACGTGGCGGGTGTCGGCGTCGATGACGACTTGGTGGTTGGTGGAGTACCGATAGTTCTTGGACTGCTCGGCGATGGTGTGGTCTCGGGTGGGCACGAGCGTCCCGTCCACGATCAGTACGGTGCCCTTGTCGAAAGACCTGCGTGGCCGGAGCGCGATCATCGGCCCGAGATGGTCGATGATCCGGTCAGCTGCGGACTTCGACACACTGAAGAGCAGTGCGAGTTGCCGCATCGTCAAGTTTGTTCGCCAGTAAGCCGCGACCAGCAGCGTCCGGTCCTCCAGAGGCAGGCTCCACGGCCGCCCTCTACCAACGGTGTCCGCACCCTCACGCCGCAGAACCGTCACCAGCTTGCCGAAGGAACGCTGGCTCAGCCCGGTGAACGGGGCTATCCGGGACGGCTGCGATGCCGTAATCACACCAGTCACAACGGGATCATCCCAGTTGCCGCTGCCGCCCATGCCCTCGATTCTGCGTGAGGAGGTTCGTCCTCTCCGAGATGCGAGGACTTCGGCACCGAAAGCCTGACGCACCGATGAGTTTCCCGCACTGCGGGGGTCCTATTGGCAGCAACGCACACCACAGCAGTACGACCCCTACGTGAACCGGAGAGACAAACATGGCAACAGCGCGAGAGCAGTCGGCCGGAGCCGAGGCCCGAGTCACCTCCGCCGACGGCACCGAGATCGCATTCGAGCAGTCGGGCCGCGGGGCGGCCATCGTCCTGGTTGCCTCGGCGCTGGCAGACCGCTCGGACACAGCCAAACTCGCGACTCTCCTCGCCCACCACTTCACTGTGATCAACTACGACCGGCGCGGACGCGGTGCCAGCGGGGACGCCGCTACTTACGCCCCCGACCGCGAGATTGAAGACATCGCCGCGTTGGTCGATCACGCCGGCGGTTCGGCGTCGCTGTTCGGCTCGTCCTCCGGAGCGGTCCTCGCCCTGCGCGCGGCCGCGGCCGGAGTCAACATCGACCGCCTGGCTCTGTACGAGCCGCCGTTCGTAGTCGGCGAAGGCGACGACGGACCGCCTAAGGACCTCGCGCAGCAGATCACCGCGTTGCTTGCGGAGGGCCGGCACAGCGACGCGGTCAAGTACTTCATGACCAGGGTGCAGGGCATGCCCGGCATCGCCGTGTTCTTCATGAAGCTCATGCCGAAGATGTGGGCAAACCTCACCAAGTTGGCCAGCACTCTCCCCTATGACATCGCGGTCATGGGCGATACCCAGCAAGGCAAGCCTCTCGATGCCGAGGAGTGGAAAGGGGTGACCCTACCCACCCGCGTGCTGACCGGTGGCAAGAGTCCAGCGGCGTTCCAGCGCGCCGCCCTCGCCGTCACCGAGATCCTGCCGCAGGCCGACCACCGCACTCTGCCCGGACTCAACCATGGCGCCGTCGTCATGGCTCCAAAGAAGATCGCTCCGCAGATCATCGAGTTCATCAAGGGATGAGCTTCACGGCTTGCGGGACAGCCTTTAGGTCAGACCTAGAGGAAGCACTGCGAAGCCTGCGGAAGCGAGCCGGGAAAACTCAGACCTGGCTCGCAGCGGCGGGCGCCCTCACGGGTGACGATCAGCGTGGTGACCCACTCCACGAGTGCATGCGAGTTCGTCCGGCCCGGTGCCTCGCCGGCCGCCGCCTGCCTCCTCGCTGCGGCCTCCTGCCCGAGCCTGGACGTGGTACTGCTGTCCGCCAGCAGCCCATCACACTGGAGCGCGGCACAGGGCGTCATCGCGCACCCGCTTGCTCCGGGCCACCTCAGAAAGGTCACCGATGTACTCGCCCAAGGATGAGACCACCAGGGCCCGTATGGAGGAAGCCCTGACACACGCTGCCGCCCTCTTCTCCACCACGCCTACAGGGGCGCCCGCGTGGGGCTGGTTGGGACGCACCATCGGCAGTCGCACCGAAGGCGGCCACTGGCTCCGCGTCCACTGCGGCGAGACGTCCAAGACCCCCAAGATCCGGAACGAGGGCATCGCGCTCGCCGAGAAACGCGTGTCCGACAAGGTCTCCCGCCCACACCTCCACGACCTGTACCGCTGGGACAGCGGGGAGTACGTCTTCGAGGCGGAGCTGATCGACTACATCGCCCAGCCGGTCATCTCCCCGGAAACCCCCGACCTCGCTGAGGACCCCGGTCTACCGGACTCCTGGTGGACGGCCCTGCGGAAGAGCCTGGACGCGCTGAGCGGCGCCGAGCCACCCCGCGAGACCATCCGGCAGTCCTGGGCCGACCGGGTCTTCCCCGAGTTCCTGGGTATCCCCGCCCCGGCCATCACCGAACGCGTTACCGGGCATGCCGACCTTCAGTGGGCCAACCTCACCCACGACCCCCTCGTCATCCTGGACTGGGAGCGCTGGGGCGCCGTTCCCGTCGGCTACGACCCGGCCATGCTCTACGTGAACAGCCTCCGCGTCCCCACGGTCGCCGACCGCATCCGTGTCGAGTTCGCCCATGTCCTCGACACTCCCGCAGGCCGGATCGGCGAACAGATCGCCCTCGCCGAGATACTTCAGGCCGTCGGTCGCGGTTGGTACGCGGAACTGGCCCCGCTCCTGCGGCGTCGCGCGGAGAATCTGACGGGGGTCCGTCCTCCGGCCCCGGCCCCCTGAACGACGCGTCCTCTCCGAGTCCGGCGCCCCCCTTCCGCGCGGGGCCCAACAGCACCGAAGCGCCCGGCCAGGACGACTGGCCGGGCACTTCCGTGACCGCGTGCGAAGACGCGTACGTACTACGCCCGCTGGAACCCGCCGTCCACGACGCCGCGCTCGAACGCGGCCCACTCACCGGAGGTGAAGACGAGAGCCGGGCCGCTGCCCTGGTCCTTGCTGTCGCGCGTGGCCACGCGGCCGTCGCCGAGGAAGGCGACCTCGACGCAGTTGCGGTCCCCGTTGCTGCGGCTGCTCTTGCGCCAGACCGCGCCTGTCAGGTCGGCACTGTTCACTTGGTCAGCTCCCTCACTGCTCGTGGATCAGGCATGTCTGTACGAGAGCAGACGCGCGGCGGCTTCCCTCAGCCCGAGCAGCGCTCGAACCCTCGGAAATCACGTCATCGCAGACGTGCCATCAAGCCCGGCCTCTCGTCGCCCCGCAAAGAGGCTGCCCGGCGATCAGGTCCGTGCAACCGTGTCGGGCTCTCCGATCACGTCGACCCCACGTGCGGCTGCGCCCGGCCAGAAGAATGCCGGCCGGGCGCTCGTGCGGTGGTGTGCGGGGGCTCGTCCTACGCCCGCTTGAACTCGCCGTCCACGACGCCGCCCTCGAACGCGGCCCACTCGCCGGAGGTGAAGACGAGAGCCGGGCCGTCGCCCCGGTCCTTGCTGTCGCGCATGGCCACGCGGCCGTCGCCGAGGAACGCGACCTCGACGCAGGTGGCGTTGTTCTGCGAGCGGCTGGACTTACGCCATACCGCGCCCGTCAGATCTGCGCTCATCATCGGGAAAACTCCTTTGCCGCTTGCCGAAGAATGTTCTGGGTGCCCTGGTGATCCAGGGCGGCACCCCAGAGGGAAGTGAACGCCCCGTCGTACCGCTCGATCTCCTGCGGCTTGTCGAGGTACAGATCACCGGTGAAGCCCTCCATGTAGACGGTGGGCGGCTCCATCGGTTGCCCGTCACCGTTGACAGGGAAGCGCAAGAGGGTGAACGGCCCCGACACGAGGCCATAGTGCAGGCCCGCCGAGAACGGTACGACCCGCAGTGAGACGTTCGGCAGGTCCATCGTCTCCGCCAGGCGGTGCAGCTGGCGAGCCATTACCTCGCCTCCGCCGACCGGCTGACGGAGCACCGCTTCACCAAGCACCAACTCCAAGGTGGGCGGGCTGGTCACCCTGGTCAGCAACTCCTGGCGCGCCATGCGGACATGTACCCGTCGCTCGATCTCGTCGCGGTCCACTCCATGGGTGCCTTCCCGGATCAGCGCTCGCGCGTAGTCCTCCGTCTGTACCAGCCCCGGCACCAGGTCCTTGATGTACTGACGCAGGCTGGCTGCCGCCCCTTCCAGTCCGATGAAGAGGTCGAAGCCCTCCGGGATCACGTCACCGTAAGCGTGCCACCACCCCCGGTTCTTGGTCTCCTTGGCGAGCCCCATCAGGCCCTTGGTCAACTCGGCGTCAGCGCCGTACGCACGGCACATGGCCTCAACATCCAGGCTGCGCATGGACGTTTGGCCCGTCTCGATGCGCCAGATCTTCTGGTCCGACCACTCCAGGGCCGTCGACGCCGCACGCACGGTCAGCCGCGCGCGGTTGCGCAGCTCACGTAAATGTCGCCCCAGTTGACGGCGGGGCACGGTCGAACCACTTGCTGCTTCCACCACTTGATGCGCCTCCGATCTGCAACCCAACCTACATCCGGAATGGAACCCCGAGTATCCCTGATTTGAAATAGGGGATGTTTGTTCGAGAAATCGAATTCCAGATTTCCAATCTGGAGTGTTGCACATTCGAATAATCCAGTGCTTCACTCGGTGACCCACAGAGCTCTTGCGAGCACTCCATGTGATCGCAGGCATGGCGAGGGGACCCCCGTTCGATGAACCCGTTGATCTTTGGCTACATGCGCGTGCCCGACGGCATGAGCGACGAGGAGGCCAAGCAGAAACAGGACGACCTCAGCACCTACGCCGAAGGCAACGGCTTCCACCTGGCGATCGTGTTCTACGAGTACGTGCCGGGGGCGCAGTCGGCGTTCACGGAGTTAGTCGAAGCGGTCAGGCGCGCCGAGGCGAAGCAGGTGGTCGTGCCGTCCTACCGGGAGCTGGCGCTCAACCGGTCGCTCCAGGACGCCATGCTCACGCACCTCTTCTACGCCACGGGCGGCGCGGTGGTCGTCAGCCTGGAGGACGGCTCGTGACCGGCCGGGAGCCGCCGTACCGGCCGCAGAGTGTGCGCTTCGTCGACCAGCTCTCGCTGACCGCCGCGCGTTCCTCCGTATCGGCGTCGCGTCACTTCCTGCGGCTGGCTCTGGCCAAATGGCAGGCGGCGGCAGTCGAGGACGATGTCCTTCTGATCGCCTCGGAGCTGGTGACCAATGCCGTCACCGTCACCGGGGAACTGGCGGAGAGCCCGACGTGGGCGGAGCTGGAGGGGCTCGGCCTCGTTCACGTCCGGCTGGTCGGCCTGCGGGACAGCGTCGTCGTCGAAGTGTGGGACGTGTCGGACGAGCCGCCCGTGCTCAAGCACGCCGACGATGACGCCGAGGGCGGGCGCGGTCTCTTCCTCGTACAGCGGCTGGCGTCGCGCTGGGGTTCCTACCGCACGGCGGGCGCGAAGGTGGTGTGGGCCGAGCTGGCGGCCCGGCCGCCGCTCCCGCGGCGCCAGGCGTCCGAGCGGTCGGTGGCGAGGCCGGTGGTCAGGCCCGATGTCGCATTCCTCCGGCGGGTGCTGCTGGGGCTGGACTCGGCGTTATGAGAGGCCCCGCACACGCCGAAGGCGGCGGCCCCCCAGGAATTCCGGGGAGCCGCCGCCTTCGGATGGGGACGGGGGTGGAGCGGGGAGAGAGGCGGGGAAACGGAGAAGAGGGGCCGGGATCAGGCGGCGGAGCCGGCCTTCCACTGGGCCCAGTCCATGTTCCAGCCGTTGAGGCCGTTGTCCGGCTTGATGGTCTTGTCCGGGGAGTTCTTGACGATGACCACGTCGCCGATGAGCGAGTTGTTGTAGAACCAGGCGCCCGGCGCGTTGGGGTCGTTCGCGCCCTTCACGTCGGCGAGGCCCACGCAGCCGTGGCTGGTGTTGGCGGTGCCGAAGATGCCCTTGCCCCAGTAGTTGCCGTGGATGAAGGTGCCCGAGGTGGACAGGCGCATCGCGTGCGGCACGTCCTTGATGTCGTACTCGCCCTTGCCGTCGTCGTCGGTGAAGCCGACGGTGGCGCCGTTCATCCGGGTCTCCTTGTACTTCTCGGAGATCACCATCTGACCGTTGTACGTGGGGGTCTCGGGGGAGCCGGCGGAGATCGGGATGGTCTTGATCGTCTTGCCGTCCCGCGTGACCGTCATCATCTTGGTCTTCGCGTCGACGGTGGAGACCTGGTTACGGCCGACCTTGAACGTGACCGTCTTCTGCTGCACGCCGTACACGCCGTCGGCGCCCTCGACGCCGTCCAGCGCGAGCTTCAGGGTGATGGTGGAGCCGCCCTGCCAGTAGCTCTCCGGGCGCAGGTCCAGGCGCTGGCTGTTGAACCAGTGGCCGACGACCTCCTGGCCGCTGCTGGAGGTCACGGTGATACCGGCCTGGACGGCCTTCTTGTCCGTGATCGGCTTGTTGAAGTTGATCGAGACGGGCATCCCGACGCCGACGGTGGAGCCGTCCTCGGGGGTGAAGTTCCCGATGAAGCTGTTGTCGGGCGAGACGGTGGTGAAGGAGCTGTTCTCGTGGGCCTGGCGGCCCTTCGCGTCCTCGGCCGTCGCGACGATCTTGTACGTGGTGGAGCGCTGGAGCTGCCCCGACGGCTTCCAGCTGGAGCCGTCGGCCGCCAGCGTGCCCTCGACCGCCTTGCCGTCCGCCGAGGTCATGGTGACCTCGGTCAGCTTGCCCTCCTTGACGGAGATCTGGGCGGCGTTGTTGATGCTGGCGTTGGTCGAGCCGTTCTTCGGCTCGATCGCTATCTGGGCCTCGGACGCGTCCTCGGCCGCGGCCTTGTCCACCTCCTGGGCCTGTGACGCCTCCGAACTCCCGGCGCTCGGCTTCGCCGCCGCGCCCTTGTCCCCGTCGTCGCTACAGGCCGAAAGCACCAGCACGCCGCCGAGCAGTGCGGACACGGCCGCGAGGCCCCTGCGCCGCTTGCTGTCCGTCATCACACGCTTCTCCATCGTTGCCGATTCCCCAAAAATCCCCGGACGGGGCTGCCAGGCGGCGATTCCCCGTCAATGTTCCAAGAACACCCGGAGCGGGCGCTCCGTTCCACATCCGCCGGGGATGTGGGGAACACCACTCATCGACGCGGTCGGGACGGCGGTGGTTCCCGCCGCCGGGGGCGGATGCGGAACCGCCGCACAGCGCGGCCCCGGTCCGCGGTGAAGCGGGGCCGGGGCCGGTGTTCTCACACGTCAGACCCGCTGCGCGAGGTCACCGTCCTCGCCGTCGTTCTTCCCATTGTGCGCGACGCCGTCGCCGTACCCCTCCTCGTCGCCCCCGGCCCCGTCCAGGTACGGGCCGTCCTCGTCGTCCTCCTCATCGTCGTCCCAGCCCTCCGCGTCGGGGTCGTAGTCGATGCTCTCGCTGCTCCAGGAAGCCTGCGCGAGCTCGACCCCGGGCACCTCGCTGACCAGGTCGAAGGGGTCGACCAGCGAGGCGAGGGCCTCAGCTCCGTCTGCCCGGACGGTGGCCTCGGCATGCATCCGCTCCTCGGCCGTGTCGCTCTCGGTGATACCCGATACGGGTTCCCCGTACTCGGCGGCGATGGATTCGAGGGCGGTACCGGTGAGGGCGTCGAGGTCGGTGACCTCCAGCACCATCTCCACGCGAAGTCGAACAAACCTGGATGTCTCTTCTGTGCTCATGCTCCGGAGCGTAGGGCTCGGGGAGGCCGCGACTTTCCTCCGACCCGCTGCTTTGCTTAGCATCGATCCACGGGGCTAACTCACGGTTGTTGCAAGGGGATCGAAACTGTGTCCGTCACTCGTCGCACACTCCTGACCGCCTCCGCCGCAGGGACGCTGCTGGCCGCTCTCTGGTTCGTCCCGTCGGCCAACGCCACTGTCGAGACCGCCCCGAACGCAGCGCGGCAGGCTGCCGTCGCCACCGCCCAGGACGACACCTCCGGCCCGCAGCTCGCCGAGACCGGGCCGGGCGTCGACACCACCCCGTATCTGATCGGCGGCACGGCGCTGCTGGGCCTGGGCGCGGGCTTCGTCACCTACTCGGTACGCCGTTCCGGGCCCCGCCCGGCGGCCTGAGGACACGGGAAAGGGCTGTCGCACCCCCCGATGCGGCAGCCCTTTCCGTACGTACGGGACCGGCTCAGGCCAGCGGCCCCGTGACCGGCTCCACCGCCGCCACCAGACGCCCTTCGCGTACGAACGTGTCGGCGGCGGCCAGGTCCGGCGCCAGGAAGCGGTCCGGGCCCGGTCCCTCCGCCCCGGCCTCCCGCAGCGCGGCCACGGCGGCCTGCGAGGCGGGGGCGGGCGTGAGGCCCTCGGCGGCCCGGATCTCCACGGCGCGGGTGGCCGCGTACAGCTCGACGGCGACGATCCGGGTGAGGTTGTCCACGGCAGTACGGAGCTTGCGCGCGGCCGACCAGCCCATGGAGACGTGATCCTCCTGCATCGCGGAGGACGGGATGGAGTCGGCGGAGGCGGGCACCGCGAGCCGCTTCATCTCGCTGACCAGGGCGGCCTGCGTGTACTGGGCGATCATCAGCCCCGAGTCGACCCCGGCGTCGTCCGCGAGGAACGGCGGCAGCCCGTGCGAGCGGTGCTTGTCGAGGAGACGGTCGGTGCGGCGCTCGCAGATCGAGCCGAGGTCGGCGGCGACGATGGCGAGGAAGTCCAGGACGTACGCGACGGGCGCGCCGTGGAAGTTGCCGTTGGACTCGACCCGGCCGTCGGGCAGCACCACCGGGTTGTCCACGGACGAGGCCAGCTCGCGGCCCGCGACCACGGCCGCGTAGTCCAGGGTGTCGCGGCCCGCGCCGTTGACCTGGGGGGCGCAGCGTACGGAGTAGGCGTCCTGGACCCGGGGCGCGTCGTCCTGGTGATGGCCCGTCAGCCCCGAACCGGCCAGCACCCGCAGCATGTTGTCCGCGCTGACGCCCTGGCCCGGGTGCGGGCGGATGGCGTGCAGCTCGGGGGCCAGCACCTTGTCCGTGCCGAGCAGCGCCTCCAGGGTGAGGGCGGCGGTGATGTCGGCGGAGGTGTAGAGGTTACGGAGGTCGGCGAGGGCCATGACGAGCATGCCGAGCATCCCGTCGGTGCCGTTGAGGAGGGCGAGGCCCTCCTTCTCGCGCAGCTCCACCGGGGTGATCCCGTGCGCGGCGAGCAGCTCGCCCGCCGGGCGGACCGTGCCGTCGGGGCCCTCCGCCTCGCCCTCGCCCATCAGGGTGAGCGCACAGTGCGAGAGGGGCGCGAGGTCGCCGGAGCAGCCGAGCGAGCCGTACTCGTGGACGACGGGCGTGATCCCCGCATTGAGCACGTCCGCCATGGTCTGCGCGACCTCGGGGCGTACGCCGGTGTGGCCGGAGGCGACCGTCTTGAGCCGGAGGAACATCAGCGCGCGCACGACCTCGCGCTCGACGCGGGGGCCCATGCCCGCCGCGTGCGAGCGGACGATGTTGCGCTGGAGCTGGGCACGGAGCTCGGTGCTGATGTGGCGGCTGGCGAGGGCGCCGAAGCCGGTGGAGACGCCGTAGACCGGCTCCGGCTTTGCGGCGAGCGCGTCCACGATGAGGCGGGAGGCGGCCAGCGCGTCCACGGCGACGGCGGAGAGCTCGACCCGGGCACCGTGGCGGGCCACGGCGACGACGTCCTCGGCGGTGGTTCCGGACGTCCCCACCACGACAGTGTGCATATCCATATTCAGCAGCGTACGGATTGAAAACCGCTATGTCACTAGTCGTCGAGGAGAGGGACCCTTACCGCCCCTCGGCGCTCACGGCCCGGCCCGTGGTCCGCCCGCAGTCCGCTCGCAGTGAACGGACGGCCATCCGGGCCGGTCTGAGTAGGTGAGCGGATTGCCCGCCGCGCGCCCTACCGGAAAGCTGCACGTATGCGACGACTCCTGCTGCCCGTACCGCTGTTGATCGCCCCGTTACTCCTGTTCACCGCCGGCTGCGGAGGGTTACCGTCCGCCGAGGGCAAGGCGTCGGACGCCGCACGCGATGTGGCCAGGAAGGCCGGTGAACGCCTTGACGGCCCACGTCCGCGCACGGCGGAGGAGGTCGGACACTCGGCCTCCGGTATCGACGGGGTGGAGGTGTTGCGGGTGACGGGTACCTCGACCCACGAGGGGGACGGCATCGGCCTGGTCGTCCGCACCTCCGGTACGGCGTACGGGCAGAGGCGCGACCGCGAGCCGGTCACCGTGCTGCGCTGCTTCTCGGTGCGAGTCTCCCCCGCATCGGAGTGGGGTGAGGACCCCCCTGCCGTGGACTGCCCGGACGGCCCTCCGCTGACCTTCGCCCCGCCGCCCGAACCGCCCCCTCTGCCCTACGAGGAGCTTCGCGCGAAACTTCCCCGGGTACCGGAGGGCGGGCGGGTGGACGAGGCCGGGATACGCCGTACGCTCGCCGCCCTGGATCTGGACCGGGCGATACGTACCGAGGTGAAGGCGGACAACGGCCGGGTCGGCATCCTCATGTCCCTGAAGAGCAACGGCCACGACCCGCAGGACTGCCTGGTCGCCCATGTGCGCCCCGGCGTCACCGAGGTGTGGGTGCCGTCCCGTGTCCAGCGGATGCCCGGGGAGGGCGGGTGCAGCATCGGCAACGCCCTGGAGCCGTTGGCCCCACCGCACTGAGCCGACTCCGCACCGCACATCCCGGCCGCACCGCACACTCCGACCGCACCGCACACTCCCGCTCACGGCCGGTTGCCGCGCAGTCTGCGCCGGTCGTGCGCGGACTTCGGCGGGGAGTCGGCCAGCCGGATCACCTCGCCGTCCCGCCCGGCCACCACCGGGCGCGGCGAACGGGCGGCCTTGGCCCGGTACTGCGCCGCGTCCGCCAGCCGGAACAGCCGGCGGGCCGAGCGCACCGGCCCGATCGGGTCGCCGGTCGACGCGACCCCGCAGGCCACCCCGTTGCCGAGCTCGATCACCGCCGCCCGGTCGCACAGCTCGGTGGCCACCCCCACCACGTCGTCGGCCGGGGGCCCGTCCGCGAGCAGGCAGAACTCGTCGCCGCCGAGCCGGGCGGCCAGCGCGTCCGGGAGCATCGCCCCGCAGAGGGAGAGCACCGAGCCGAAACGTTCCAGCAGTCGGTCGCCGACCGCGTGGCCATGGGTGTCGTTCACCGTCTTGAGGCCGTTCAGATCGCAGACGACGAGGCTGACGACGACCCCGGCGGTGCGGTGCGCCTCGATCGCCTCGTCCAGGCGGATATCGACGGCCCGGCGGTTGGCGAGGCCGGTCAGCGGGTCGGTGAAGGCGAGCTTCCGGACCTCCTCCAGCCGCTCGGTCTGGGCGATCCCGGAGGCCACGACAGCGGCCAGCACGGTCGCGAAGTTGGCGTCGTCCCGGTCGAAGACCGGCTTCCCCGCCTGCCGCGCCACGTACAGCTCGCCCCAGGCCCGCCCGTGCAGCACGATCGGGGCCACCACACAGCAGCCCCGCCCGCGCCGCCGCAGGGCCACCACCCGCTGGTGGCAGTACGGACGGGCGCCGCGCGCCGGGCCGCCCGCGCCGGGCAGGCCGTCGGCGGTCTCCACCCAGGCGTCGGGCTCACCGCCGCCCGCCCAGCGCTCGTGCAGGAACTCGGTGATCTCCGGGAACTCGTGTACGGGGTACGCCTCCTCCTCGGGGAACTCCTCCTCCCCCTCCGCCCGCTGCCCCGCGTTCACCAGGACCCGCAGCCTGCCCCGGTCCCGCTCCCACACGGAGAGCGCGGCGAAGCTGCCGCCCAGCGCCTCGCAGGCCCCGAGCGCGGCCGCCCGCCACGACTCACGCGGTGTGTAGGCCGCGGCCATCGTCTGCGCCAGCGCAACCACGGCCCGCAGCCGGGCATCCTCTTCAGCCATTCGTCCAGCTTATGTAGATTTGTTCCCTTTTGATCAGTTTGATGCGCAACTAATTTTCGGCGTCACGCGACGGGCGGCCCGGGGCACCCAGCAGGGGTCACTCACCCGGCCACCGCGGGCTCCGCTTCTCGTTGAACGCGGCCACGCCCTCCGCCCGGTCCCCGGAGAAGGCCACCGACCGCCAGGCAGCGTCCTCCACCTCCAGGCCCGCCCGCAGGTCCAGCCCGTGCCCCAGCCGGAGCGCCTTCTTGGCCGCACGCAGCCCGACCGGCGAGTTTGCGGCCATCCGGGCGCCGAGCGCGAGGGCCTCCTCCCGGTCCTGCCCCGCCGCCACCAGCTCGTCGACGAGCCCCAGCTCCCGCGCCTCGGCCGCCTCCACCCGCCGGGCGGTGAACACCAGCTCGGCGGCGCGGGCCGCACCCACCCGGCGCGGCAGCAGCTGCGTACCGCCGCCGCCGGGGATGACGCCCACCGACACCTCGGGCAGCCCGACCACGGCGGTGGCGTCGGCCACGATCACATCGCAGGCGAGGGCCAGTTCGAAGCCGCCGCCGAGGGCGAAGCCGTGCACGGCGGCGATCGTCGGCATCGGCAGCTCCAGGACCCCGGTGTAGGCGGCCCGGGCAGTGGGCCGCTGGCGTACCAGCTCGGCGTCCGTGAAGGAGTTCCGCTCCTTGAGGTCGGCGCCCACACAGAAGGCCCGCTCATGGCTGGAGGTGAGCACGGTGACCCGCACGTCCCGGTCGGCACCGAGCGCCTCGCAGGCGGCGGCGATGGAGCGGGCCATCTCGGTGGAGACGGCGTTCATGGCCTTGGGCCGGTCGAGCACCAGCTCGGCCACGTGCTCCCGGCCCTCGTGCCGCCGTACGGCGACGAACTCCCCGAACCGCTGCTCGGACGTGACGGTCATGGCTGCACCCCTGTCGGTCGACTGCCGGTTAACGAGCGTTACCCGGCAGGAATCCTAGACAGGCCACCCGGGAGACCGACAGGGACAGCAGGAATCGAGGACGCGGGACCGGAATCGGGGACGTACAAGACGGCAGGGACAGCAGGGACGGCAGGGACGGCAGGGACGGCAGAGAAGAAAAAGCGGGGTCGACCAAGCTCAGGACCCCGTCTTCCCCCGCCGCGCCAGCAGCCACGGCTCCACGACCCCGAGCCCGCGCACCGGCCGCTGCCACATCGGCTGGAGACCGAAGCGGTACGTGGGCAGCGGCGGCTCCTCGACCACCTCGCGGCCCTCCTTCTCCGCCAGCCGCGCCCGCTCGGCGGCGGCCGCGACCTCCTCGGCGGCCTGGGCCTCGGACTCCGGGGCGTCCCCGTGCCGGACCAGCTCCTTGGCGAACGCCCCGTCCACCAGGACGGCGTCCTTCGGGGCTATCGAGGTGAGGCGGCTGGCCAGGTTCACCGTGGTGCCGAAGACATCGCCCATGCGCGTGGTGACCGTGCCGAAGGCGATCCCGACGCGCAGGGAGGGCATCGCCTCGTCCTGGGACATCGCCTCGATCAGGCGGAGCGCTATCTCGGACGCCGTGCCCGCGTCGTCGGCGGCGAAGAGGACCTCGTCACCGAGGGTCTTGATGAGCCGTCCGCCGTGCGCGGCGACCAGGTCGGCGGCGGTCGTCTCGAAGGACTCGACCAGCTCGCCGAGCTCCTCCTCCTCAAGGCGACGGGTCAGCCGGGTGAAGCCGACGAGATCCGCGAAGCCGACGGCCAGGCGCCGGTCGACCATCTCGTCGTCGTCCGCCGCCTGCACGACCCGCCCGGTCGCGGCGGCCAGCTGGCGCCGCCACACGTAGACGAGGAACTCCTGGAGCTCCGGCAGCAACAGCTCGACCAGCGGATACGTGACTTCCGTACGGGTCATCCCCGGCTCGGGCGGCTCGGTGAGCCCCTCCAGGAACGAGTCGATCTGCCACTCCGCCAGCCGTGCGGTGGTCTGCCCGGTGGAGCGGGCCACCTGGATCGCCATCGGCTCGCTGAGCAGCCCCGCCTCCACCAGACCGGCGAGCCGGCGCAGGGCCAGCACATCGGCCTCGGTGAGCGCCTTGGCCTGGCCGATGTCGGCGAAGCCCATGGCCCGCCAGAACCGGGAGGCCAGATCCATCGAGACCCCGGCGGTACGGGCGGCCTGGAAGGGCGTGTAGCGGCGGTCCGCCCCGAGGATCAGCGCTTCGAGGCGGATCGCGAGGGGGTCGTCGGTCGGTTCGGCCGTGTGGTCGACCTCGTGATGCGGGGTGGCATGGACCGAGGAGTCCGACGGGGGCTGCTCCTCGCCCGCGCCGGACGTCGTGTCGCCGACGGTCACCAGCCGCCTCCTGCCCGTTCCCTGCGCACTGCCTGCCGATCTGTCGCTGATCGCCCGGACAAATGATCTGTCGCTGGATCGCCTCAACAATACGGCAGGTGTGCCCTAGCTCACGTCGTCGGTTGCCCGGTACGGGTGCGTCGCACGTGACATTTACCGGATACGCGGTATCGACCGGTACGGCCATCGGGTGGATACGGCGTACGCCAGGGGTCCGTCGGGGGCCGTCAGAGGGGCCCGCCGGGGCCTCCCGCACGCGCGTCCCGGCCCGGGCCCGGTCCCTCAGGTCGGCCGCCCCTCAGGTCAGCCCGCCCTCCGCGCCCCGCAGGTGCACGATGTCGCCCGCCGAGACCGGCTGCTGGAGCCCGTCCTCGGCGGAGAGCACAAGCCGCCCGTCACCATCGATCGCGACGGCCTCCCCGACCAGGGAGTTCCCGCCCGGCAGCTCGGCCCGTACGGTCCGGTCGAGCGTCGCGCACCCGGCCGCGTACGCCGCCTGGAGCCCGCTCGCCGCCGCGTCCCCGTCCGCCGCCTTCCACTCCCCGTACCAGTGCTCCAGCGACCGCAGGACGGCCCGCAGCAGGGTCTCCCGGTCGGTGGAGACGGCCCCGGCGAGGGCCAGCGAACCGGCGGTGGGGGCGGGGAGCTCGTCCGCGCGCAGCGAGACGTTGATGCCGAGGCCGACCACGATGCCGTCCCCGGCGAACTCGCCGAGGATGCCGCCCGCCTTGCGCTCCTCCCCCGCCACGGTGACCAGCAGGTCGTTGGGCCACTTGAGTGCCGTGTCGACGCCCGCCGCCTTGGCGAGGCCGGTCGCGGCGGCCACCCCGGCGAGCAGCGGCACCCACCCCCACCGCTCCACGGGCACGGCGTCGCCGGGCTCCAGGTAGACCGAGAGGAACAGCCCGGAGCGGGGCGGCGCGGTCCAGCTCCGCTCCAGCCTGCCGCGCCCGGCGGTCTGCTCCTCGGCGACCAGGACCGTGCCCTCGGGCAGATCGCCGGAGCGGGCCCGGTCCGCGAGGTCGGAGTTGGTCGAACCGGTGGTCTCCACGACCTCCAGCTCGCTCCAGAGACTGTCCGGCCGCAGCAGCCCGCGGCGCAGGGCGGTCACGTTCAGGGGCGGCCGGTCCAGGTCCGACCAGCGGTTGTGTGGCGCATCCGGTGGTGTCATGCAAGCCACCCTAGGTGTGGCAAAGGACGCACTGCCTTTCCGGAGACACGCCGATACCCTACGAGTCAGTAGTCGGAGAGTTACGTACGAGAGCCGCGTGACCCCGGGTTACGAGCCAGTAGCCGAAGAGCCGGACAGACGACCGCCCGTCCCCCCGTGACCATCACCGGTCGTCGTCCCCGTGACCAGGCAGGGAGCCGCCCCCCGATGTCCGAGCCGCAGAGCGACATCCACACCACCGCGGGCAAGCTCGCGGACCTGAGGCGCCGCATTGACGAAGCGACGCACGCGGGTTCGGCCCGCGCGGTCGAGAAGCAGCACGCCAAGGGCAAGCTGACGGCCCGTGAGCGGGTCGAGCTGCTGCTCGACGAGGGCTCCTTCGTGGAGCTCGACGAGTTCGCCCGGCACCGCTCCACCAACTTCGGCATCGAGAAGAACCGCCCGTACGGCGACGGTGTCGTCACCGGGTACGGCACGGTCGACGGCCGCCCGGTCTGCGTGTACTCGCAGGACTTCACCATCTTCGGCGGGTCGCTGGGCGAGGTCTACGGCGAGAAGATCGTCAAGGTCATGGACTTCGCGCTGAAGACCGGCTGTCCGATCATCGGCATCAACGACGGCGGCGGCGCGCGCATCCAGGAGGGTGTCGTCGCGCTCGGTCTCTTCGCGGAGATCTTCCGCCGCAATGTGCACGCCTCCGGGGTGATCCCGCAGATCTCGCTGATCGTCGGCCCGTGCGCGGGCGGTGCGGTCTACTCCCCCGCGATCACCGACTTCACGGTGATGGTCGACCAGACCTCGCACATGTTCATCACCGGCCCCGACGTCATCAAGACGGTGACCGGCGAGGACGTCGGCTTCGAGGAGCTGGGCGGAGCCCGTACGCACAACACCACCTCCGGGGTGGCGCACCACATGGCGGGCGACGAGAAGGACGCCATCGAGTACGTCAAGTCCCTGCTCTCCTACCTCCCTTCGAACAACCTCTCCGAGGCCCCGGCCTTCCCGGAGGAGGCGGACCTCTCGGTCACCGACGAGGACCGGGAGCTGGACACGCTCATCCCGGACTCGGCGAACCAGCCGTACGACATGCACACCGCGATCGAGCATGTGCTGGACGACGCCGAATTCCTGGAGACCCAGGCCCTGTTCGCGCCGAACATCATCACCGGCTTCGGGCGGGTGGAGGGCCACCCGGTCGGGATCGTCGCCAACCAGCCGATGCAGTTCGCCGGTTGCCTGGACATCGACGCGAGCGAGAAGGCGGCCCGCTTCGTCCGGACCTGCGACGCGTTCAACGTGCCGGTCATCACCTTCGTCGACGTACCGGGCTTCCTGCCGGGCGTGGACCAGGAGTACGGCGGCATCATCCGGCGCGGCGCCAAGCTGATCTACGCCTACGCGGAAGCCACGGTCCCGCTGATCACCGTGATCACCCGCAAGGCGTTCGGCGGGGCGTACGACGTGATGGGCTCCAAGCACCTGGGCGCCGACCTCAACGTGGCCTGGCCGACCGCCCAGATCGCCGTCATGGGCGCCCAGGGCGCGGTGAACATCCTGCACCGCCGGACCATCGCCGCCGCCGAGGACCCGGACGCGACGCGCGCCGAGCTGATGACGGCGTACGAGGACACGCTGCTCAACCCGTACGTGGCGGCCGAGCGCGGCTACGTCGACGCGGTGATCATGCCGTCCGAGACCCGGGCCCACATCGTGAAGGGGCTGCGTCAGCTCCGTACGAAGCGGGAATCCCTGCCTCCGAAGAAGCACGGCAACATCCCGCTGTAGCCGCCCGTCCACAGAGAGGTCCGCCCATGATCAGGGTCGTACGGGGCAACCCGACCCCGGAGGAGCTGGCCGCCGCCCTCGCGGTGGTCCAGGCCCGCGCCGCGGCGAGCGCCGCCGTGTCGTCCGGCGCGCCGAACCCGCCCGAGCAGTGGTCCGACCCGGGCCGCATCGCCCGCACCGGCCGCCCGCGGCCGGGCCCGCGGGCCTGGGCCCGGACGTACTGGCCGGCCTGAGCCGGAACCGGGGGCGCCGGGGCGCTTGAGTACCCGTACTCAGGCGTTTCGGCGCCCCACGCAGCAGGATCGGAACCATGCTGTGGTCCGACCCCGAGAACAAGCCGCCGAAGGAACTGCGCGACGCCCAGGACATGATGCGCCGCGCGGGCTTCCTGCTCGCGCTGGCGATGCTGGTGGCGATGTTCGTGCTCGGCACCCGCTGAACCCGCAGGGTCTTTCGAGAGCGCGGGCCTTTCGAGAGTGCGGGATATTTCGAGAGCGCGGCCCCTTCTACGATGGCCGGTATGACTGATCAGCGCCGCCTCGTGCTCGCCTCCGCCTCCCCCGCCCGCCTCGGCCTGCTGCGCCAGGCGGGTTTCGCCCCCGAGGTGATCGTCAGCGGGGTGGACGAGGACGCGCTGAGCGCCGCGACCCCCGCCGAGCTGGCCCTCGTCCTGGCCCGGGCCAAGGCGGCGGCCGTCGCGGAGCGCCCCGAGGCGGCCGGGGCCCTGGTCATCGGCTGCGACTCCGTCCTCGAACTGGACGGCGAGGCGCTCGGCAAACCGGCCGACGCCGAGGAGGCCACCGCCCGCTGGAAGGCGATGCGCGGCCGGTCCGGCATCCTCCAGACCGGCCACAGCGTGATCGACACCGCCACGGGCCGTACGGCCTCGGCGACGGCGTCCACCGTCGTACGGTTCGGGGAGCCGAGCGACGCCGAGATCGCCGCGTACGTGGCGTCCGGCGAACCGCTGCACGTGGCGGGGGCCTTCACACTGGACGGCCGCTCGGCCCCGTTCGTCGACTCCATCGAGGGCGACCACGGCAATGTGATCGGCCTCTCGCTGCCGCTGCTGCGCCGACTGCTGGGCGAACTGGACGTCTCCGTAACGGATTTGTGGGTCTGAGAGGGGCTTCCCTGGGGCTCTGGGGCCTCCGGGGGCTCCCGGCCCCGGCTCAGAAGGCAGCCGGGGCCGCCTCGTCGCTGACCCGGCCCCCGTCACGCCCCTCGTCGCGGCCCCCGTCACGGTCCTCGCGGTCCTCGGGGCCGTACGCCAGCAGGGTGAACACCAGCAGTCCCAGCACCACCATCAGGGACGTGAACGCGGACCAGCCCACCAGCCCGACGGTCACCGCGCCGAGCACCCCGTGCACCACCGCGCAGCCGATCAGCGCGATCCGGCCGAACCGCCCCGGCGAGCGGTCCCGGACCCCGGCGAGCAGCGCGATCAGCCCGCAGCCGGTCAGGAGCAGGGCGGAGACCCCGCCCAGCACCCAGGTCCCGGTGGCCATGGCCCGCGGGTCCATCCCGGCCAGGGACATGTTCTGGTTCTCGACGACCGTGGCGAGGACGGCGTTGAGGGCGAAGACGCCCACCGCCTCCCCGGCCAGCACGAGCGCGGTCACGACCGCCACCGGCCTGCGCAGCACGGCGCCTCCCCTGTTGACTGCTCTGCCCCTGTCGGCTGGCTCCGCCCCCGCCCTGTTACCTGCGGTACGGGCGTAGCGCGGACCTTACTCACCGGTATTCCTTCGGACAAGGGGTCGGACCGCCCGGAACGCGGGCAAAGAATCCCTGGGCCGTTCGTAGGGAGTCCACAAAGAAACGCCGTGAGGCGTTGACCTTCAAGACAGAGACCTGCACCACACCGGCTGGTTACTGTGCGGTGGTAGAACCCGGCGTACCGTGGTGCCACAAGGGATTTCACTACTGGGGCAAGCCTCGGATCACACTCCGTGTGGGCAAGCTCACCATTGGGGACGGGTCGTAGCGCCGTGTCGGTAGTCCCTAAACTCAGCTTGTTTCCAGGAGGGAGTCATCGTGCGCAAGGTGCTCATCGCCAACCGTGGCGAAATCGCTGTCCGCGTTGCTCGGGCGTGCCGGGACGCGGGGATCGCGAGCGTGGCGGTCTACGCCGATCCGGACCGGGACGCGTTGCACGTCCGGGCCGCCGACGAGGCGTTCGCTCTGGGCGGTGACACCCCGGCCGCCAGCTACCTGGACATGGCCAAGGTGCTCCAGGCCGCCGCGGACTCCGGGGCGGACGCGATCCACCCGGGGTACGGGTTCCTGTCGGAGAACGCCGAGTTCGCGCAGGCCGTGCTGGATGCCGGTCTGACGTGGATCGGCCCGCCCCCGCAGGCCATCCGGGACCTGGGTGACAAGGTCGCCGCCCGCCACATCGCGCAGCGCGCGGGCGCGCCCCTGGTCGCCGGTACCCCGGACCCGGTCTCCGGTTCCGCGGAGGTCGTGGCGTTCGCCGAGGCCAACGGCCTCCCCATCGCGATCAAGGCCGCCTTCGGTGGCGGCGGGCGCGGTCTGAAGGTGGCCCGCACGCTGGAGGAGATCCCGGAGCTGTACGACTCCGCCGTCCGCGAGGCCGTCGCCGCGTTCGGGCGGGGCGAGTGCTTCGTGGAGCGCTACCTCGACAAGCCCCGCCACGTGGAGACCCAGTGCCTGGCCGACCAGCACGGCAACGTGGTCGTCGTCTCGACCCGTGACTGCTCCCTCCAGCGCCGCCACCAGAAGCTGGTGGAGGAGGCCCCGGCCCCCTTCCTCACCCAGGCGCAGAACGACGAGCTGTACGCGGCGTCCAAGGCGATCCTCAAGGAAGCCGGTTACGTCGGCGCGGGCACGGTCGAGTTCCTGGTCGGGCTCGACGGCACGATCTCCTTCCTGGAGGTCAACACCCGCCTTCAGGTCGAGCACCCCGTCACCGAAGAGGTCACCGGCATCGACCTCGTACGCGAGATGTTCCGCATCGCCGACGGCGAGGAGCTCGGCTACGGTGACCCGGCCGTGCGCGGGCACTCCTTCGAGTTCCGCATCAACGGCGAGGACCCGGGCCGCAACTTCCTCCCCGCCCCGGGCACGGTGACGCTGTTCACCCCGCCGACCGGCCCCGGTGTCCGCCTGGACGCGGGCGTCGAGTCCGGCTCGGTCATCGGCCCGGCGTGGGACTCCCTCCTCGCCAAGCTGATCGTGACCGGCGCGACCCGCGAGCAGGCGCTCCAGCGCGCGGCGCGTGCGCTGGCGGAGTTCCAGGTCGAGGGCATGGCCACCGCCATCCCCTTCCACCGCGCCGTGGTCACCGACCCCGCCTTCACCGCGGACCCGTTCACCGTCCACACCCGCTGGATCGAGACGGAGTTCGTCAACGAGATCAAGCCGTTCGCCGCGCCCGCCGACGCGGACACGGAGGACGAGGCCGGTCGCGAGACCGTCGTCGTCGAGGTCGGCGGCAAGCGCCTGGAGGTCTCGCTGCCCTCCTCGCTGGGCATGTCCCTGGCCCGTACGGGCCTGGCGGCCGGCGCCAAGCCGAAGCGCCGCGCGGCGAAGAAGGCCGGTTCGGCCGCCTCCGGCGACTCCCTCGCCTCCCCGATGCAGGGCACGATCGTCAAGGTCGCGGTCGAGGAGGGCCAGGAGGTCAAGGAGGGCGACCTCGTCGTCGTCCTGGAGGCCATGAAGATGGAGCAGCCGCTGAACGCGCACCGCTCCGGCACGGTGAAGGGCCTGACCGCCGAGGTGGGCGGCTCGGTCTCCTCCGGCGCGCTGATCTGCGAGATCAAGGACTGACAGCTCAGTTCGGGCGGAGGGGCCCGGACCGCGTCCTGGTGGACGCGGTCCGGGCCCCTCCGTCGTGCGGTCGCATGCGGTGGGCCGGGCCACGGTGCGTGCAGTGGCATCCTGGACCCCACGAGAGGTGCTCGGACCGAGGGAGGGCGGGAGCCATGGCAGGGCCGATCTCGATGGAGACGGGCACGGCACGGCCGCCGGAGCGGCCGATGCGCGCGGACGCCCGCCGGAACCACGAACGGCTGGTCGGCGTGGCACGTACGGCCTTCGCCGAGCACGGTACGGACGCCTCGCTGGAGGACATCGCCCGCCGGGCGGGCCTGGGCATCGGCACCCTCTACCGCCACTTCCCCAACCGCCACGCCCTGATGAACGCGGTCTTCCAGGACGCGCTGTGCTCACTCCTGGACCGCTCCCGCGAACTGGCGGGCGCGGAGGCTCCGTGCCGGGCGCTGGTGGACTGGCTGGGGGCGATCGTCACTCATGCGGGTGAGTACCGGGGCCTCGCCCGCGCCCTCATGTCGGCCTCGCAGGACGAGACTTCGGCGCTCACCCAGTGCCATCTGCCGTTGCGGGAGGCGGGGGCGGGGCTGCTGCGGCGGGCGCAGGAGAGCGGGTCGGTGCGAGGGGATGTGTCCATCGATGATCTGTTGCAGCTGACCAATGCGATCGCCCTGGCCGCCGAACAGTCACCGGACGATCCGGAGTTGGCGGAGCGGCTGCTGCGGTTGACGTTGCGGGGGTTGAAGTAGGGGACGCAGCAGGGGCCGGGGGCGGGGTCAGTCGGCTCTGATGTCCCCGCCCGCGACGATGCCACCGCGCGCCCGGTACGGCGCCGACGAAGGGTCTGCGTCGGTGAAGGGCCTGCGGCGACGAAGAGCTCTACCGCCGCCGCAGGTCCGCCACCCGGGCCCGCTCGCCCGGCGACGCCTGGTCGGACAGGGGCGACGCGCTCCGCAGTTGCGGCCCCAGCCCCCCGGTCCGGGTGGTCGTCGTCCGTCGCTGCCCCGGCAACGGCATGTCGCGGCGCGGTCGGCGCCCGGCGGGCGGGGCCTCGCCGTCCGCGTCCGCCTCGGGACCGGCCACCGTGACCTCCACGCCCTGGTCCGCCAGCGCCTGGAGCTCCGCCGCCGCGCGCTCGTCGTGGTGCGGGGGTTCGTCCGTGACCAGGCGGGTGATCAGCTCCGTGGGCACCGTCTGGAACATGGTGTCGGCGCCCAGCTTCGTGTGGTCCGCCAGGACGACCACCTCCGCGGCGGCCTGCACCAGGGCCCGGTCCACGCTGGCCGAGAGCATGTTGGAGGTGGACAGGCCGCGCTCCGCCGTGAGGCCGCTCCCGGAGAGGAAGGCGCGGGAGACCCGCAGCCCCTGGAGGGACTGCTCGGCCCCGCTGCCCACCAGCGCGTAGTTGCTGCCGCGCAGGGTGCCGCCGGTCATGACGACCTCCACCCGGTTGGCATGGGCCAACGCCTGGGCGACCAGCAGCGAGTTGGTGACCACGGTCAGGCCGGGGACCCGCGCGAGCCGGCGGGCCAGCTCCTGCGTGGTCGTACCGGCGCCGACCACGATGGCCTCGCCCTCACCGACCAGTGAGGCGGCCAGGTCGGCGATGGCCGTCTTCTCCGCGGTGGAGAGATGGGATTTCTGCGGAAAGCCGGACTCCCGCGTAAAACCGCCCGGCAAGACCGCACCGCCGTGCCGGCGGTCGAGGAGTCCTTCTGCCTCCAGTGCCCGCACGTCCCGCCGTACGGTCACTTCGGAGGTCTGGACGACGCGGGCGAGCTCACGGAGCGATACCGCCCCGTTGGCGCGCACCATTTCGAGGATCAACTGACGACGTTCTGCAGCGAACACGAAACTGACAGTAACCTGACCGCCGATGGGTTTTCAGCAGTTTGCGCCGAATAACGGAAGTTGTACATCCGGCAGGGCCCGAAGTGGTATAGGGGCTTTCGCTGTTGTCCGGGTGTGATCGCCGAGTGGTCATCACCGCCGCCCGGAGTGACGGGGGTTGCCGGGGAATGTCGCGATTCCCCGGCCCCCGCCAGGACTTACCCCGCCGTCAGCCCTCGTCCGTGAGCTTGCGGGTGTGCAGCTGCCGGGCCACTTCCGCGATCGATCCGGACAGGGACGGGTACACGGTGAACGCCTTTGCGATCTGTTCCACGGTCAGGTTGTTGTCGACCGCGAGCGAGATCGGGTGGATCAGTTCGCTGGCGCGCGGCGCGACGACGCAGCCGCCGACCACGATCCCCGTACCGGGACGGCAGAAGATCTTGACGAAGCCGTCGCGGATGCCCTGCATCTTGGCGCGCGGGTTGCGCAGCAGCGGCAGCTTCACCACCCGGGCGTCGATCTTCCCCGCGTCCACGTCGGCCTGGCTGTAGCCGACGGTGGCGATCTCCGGGTCGGTGAAGACGTTGGCGGAGACCGTCTTGAGGTTGAGCGGGGCGACCGCGTCGCCGAGGAAGTGGTACATCGCGATCCGGCCCTGCATCGCGGCGACAGAGGCGAGCGCGAAGATCCCGGTGACGTCACCGGCCGCGTAGACGCCGGGGGCGCTGGTGCGCGAGACCCGGTCGGTCAGGATGTGGCCGGAGTCCTTCAGCCGTACACCGGCCTCCTCCAGGCCCATGCCCGCGGTGTTGGGGATCGCGCCGACCGCCATCAGACAGTGCGAGCCGGTGATGACCCGGCCGTCGGCGAGGGTCACCTCGACCCGGTCGCCGACCCGCTTGGCGGACTGGGCGCGGGAGCGGGCCATGACGTTCATGCCGCGCCGCCGGAACACGTCCTCCAGTACGGCGGCGGCGTCCGGGTCCTCGCCCGGGAGCACCCGGTCGCGGGAGGAGACGAGGGTGACGCGGGAGCCGAGCGCCTGGTAGGCCCCGGCGAACTCCGCGCCCGTGACACCCGAGCCGACGACGATGAGCTCCTCGGGGAGCTCGTCGAGGTCGTAGACCTGGGTCCAGTTGAGGATGCGTTCGCCGTCGGGCTGTGCGTCGGGGATCTCGCGCGGGTGGCCGCCGGTCGCGATCAGCACCGCGTCGGCGCTGAGCCGCTCCTCAGTGCCGTCGGCGGCGGTGACGACGACCTCACGAGAGCCGTCGGCCGCCTGGAGCCCGTCGAGCCGCCCCCGCCCGCGCATCACCCGGGCACCGGCCCGGGTGACGGAGGCGGTGATGTCGTGGGACTGGGCGAGCGCCAGGCGCTTGACCCGTCGGTTGACCTTGCCCAGGTCGACGCCGACCACCCGCGCCGCCTGCTCTATGTGCGGGGTGTCGTCGGCGACGATGATCCCCAGCTCCTCGTAGGAGGAGTCGAAGGTCGTCATCACCTCGGCCGTGGCGATCAGGGTCTTCGATGGCACGCAGTCGGTGAGTACCGAGGCTCCGCCGAGGCCGTCGCAGTCGACGACGGTCACCTCCGCGCCGAGCTGGGCGCCCACCAGAGCCGCCTCGTAGCCGCCGGGGCCGCCGCCGATGATCACGATCCGGGTCACGAAAAGTCCGCCTCGCGTGGGTGTCATCCCCACGGCCGCCCTGCCGCCCCGGCCGGGGGTCCGGGGGATCGCCCCGGGGGAATGCAGTACGTACTCCATTGTCCCGCACGCGCCAAACAGATTCGCCCCGGGGCCCTCCATACGGGAGCCGGGGCTCCGGACGTACGGGAACGACCCCGCCCGCACACCTCTTCGAACCCCGGCCGGTCCTCCCCCGACCGGGGCCTTCGTCACAGGAACCGGCACACCCGCGCCCCCCTCCCGTACCCTCGGTCCCATGTCGCTCTACGCCGCGTACGCCGGCAACCTCGACGCGCGGCTCATGACCCGCCGCGCCCCGCATTCCCCGATGCGCAGCACCGGCTGGCTCAACGGCTGGCGGCTGACCTTCGGCGGGGAGCAGATGGGCTGGGAGGGGGCGCTGGCCACCGTGGTGGAGGCCCCGCGCTCCCAGGTCTTCGTCGCGCTGTACGACCTGGCGCCGATGGACGAGGACTCCATGGACCGCTGGGAGGGCGTCGGGCTCGACATCTACCGGCGGATGCGCGTACGGGTGCACACCCTGGACGGCGAGGAGCCGGCCTGGATGTACGTGCTGAACGGGTACGAGGGCGGCCTGCCCTCCGCCCGCTACCTGGGCGAGATCGCGGACGCGGCCGAATCGGCGGGCGCGCCCCACGACTATGTGATGAACCTGCGCAAGCGCCCCTGCTGACCAGGGCTCCCGGGCGCTCTTCGTGCGAAGCCACAAAGACATGCGGCGAGTCTTTGCACCAGGACATCTACGCGCGTAGGCATTCAGCGGTTACGCTCTTCCGCGTGAACGCATCAGTTATTCCGGACAACATCCAGGGCGACCCGTACGCAGCCGCTGCCGGGGCCGCCGCCCGCCTGCGCGAGCTGACCGGCGCCGAGACCCACGACGTCGCCCTGGTCATGGGCTCCGGCTGGGCGCCCGCGGGCGAAGCACTCGGCGCCCCGGAGGCCGAGTTCCCCGTCACCGCGCTGCCCGGCTTCCCGGCCCCGGCGGTCGAGGGCCACGGCGGCACGATCCGCTCGTACAAGATCGGCGACAAGCGCGCGCTGGTCTTCCTCGGCCGCACGCACTACTACGAGGGCCGCGGCGTCGCCGCCGTCGCCCACGGAGTCCGTACGGCGGTGGCGGCGGGCTGCAAGACCGTCGTGCTGACCAACGGCTGCGGCGGTCTGCGCGAGGGCATGCGCCCCGGACAGCCGGTCCTGATCAGCGACCACATCAACCTCACGGCGACCTCCCCGATCGTCGGCGCCAACTTCGTCGACCTGACCGACCTGTACTCGCCGCGCCTGCGCGCGCTGTGCAAGGAGATCGACGACACCCTCGAAGAGGGTGTGTACGTGCAGTTCCCCGGCCCGCACTACGAGACCCCGGCCGAGATCAACATGGTCCGGGTCCTCGGCGGCGACCTGGTCGGCATGTCCACCGTCCTGGAGGCCATCGCGGCCCGCGAGGCGGGCGCGGAGGTGCTGGGCCTCTCCCTGGTCACCAACCTGGCGGCGGGCCTCTCCGGCGAGCCCCTGAACCACGAGGAAGTCCTCCAGGCGGGCCGCGACTCGGCCACCCGGATGGGCGCGCTGCTGGCCCGGGTGCTGGAGCGCATCTAGGGCGTGTCCGGCGGGGCCTTCCATGGCCCTTCGGCTGCCTTGCCAGCGCTTCTGGCCGATCTTCCCGGAGCCCGTCCGGCTGCCTTTCCGGAGCCGGACCGGTTTCCATCCCGGAGTCGGACCGGTTTCCATCCCGGAGCCAGACCGGCTGCCTTCCCGGAGCCGGACCGGCTGCCTTTCCGGAGCCGGACCGGCTGCCTTTCCGGAGCCGGACCGGTTTCCATCCCGGAGTCGGACCGGCTGCCTTCCCGGAGCCAGACCGGTTTCCATCCCGGAGCCAGACCGGCTGCCTTCCCAGAGCCGGACCGGCTGCCTTCCCCACCCGTCCGGCCTCCCTCCACCCCGACCGGCTCCTTCCAGCCGCCCCGGCTTCCTTTCCAGCCCGTCCGGCGCTTGAGGACCGGGGTCCGGGGCGGAGCCCCGGTTTCGGGAAGGGGCGGGGAGGGGAACAGCCCGCGCAGCGCCCACCCCGCGGCGCCCACCTCCCGCCCCGCCCCCGACGGACGCCCGCACCACCACCCCGTACGCCCCCAAAGACCACCGCACCCCGAAAGGCGGCCCCCGTGCAGCACGACCTCATCGCGCAGGCCAGGACCTGGCTGGCCGAGGACCCCGACCCCGAGACGCGCGACGAACTGGGCGCCCTCATCGAGGCGGGCGACACCCAGGAGCTCGCCGCCCGTTTCGCGGGCACGCTCCAGTTCGGCACCGCCGGGCTGCGCGGCGAGCTGGGGGCGGGTCCGATGCGGATGAACCGGTCCGTGGTGATCCGGGCGGCGGCGGGCCTCGCCGCGTATCTGAAGGCCCAGGGCCAGGCCGGCGGCCTCGTCGTCATCGGCTACGACGCCCGCTACAAGTCCGAGGACTTCGCCCGCGACACCGCCGCCGTGATGACCGGCGCCGGACTCCGCGCCGCCGTGCTCCCCCGCCCGCTCCCCACCCCCGTACTGGCGTACGCCATAAGGCACCTGGGCGCCGTCGCCGGGGTCGAGGTCACCGCCAGCCACAACCCGCCCCGCGACAACGGCTACAAGGTCTACCTCGGCGACGGCTCGCAGATCGTGCCCCCGGCCGACGGCGAGATCGCGGCCGCCATCGCAGCGGTCGGCCCGCTGGCGGGCGTCGTACGCCCCGAGGACGGCTGGGAGACCCTCGGCGAAGAGGTCCTGGACGCCTATCTCGCCCGTACGGACGCGGTCCTGGCCGCCGACAGCCCCCGTACCGCACGCACCGTCTACACCGCGATGCACGGCGTCGGCACCTCCGTGCTGACCGCCGCCTTCGAGCGCGCCGGGTTCCCCGCCCCCGTGCTCGTCACCGAGCAGGCCGAGCCGGACCCCGCGTTCCCCACCGTCGCCTTCCCGAACCCGGAAGAGCCCGGCGCGATGGATCTCGCCTTCGCCACCGCGCGCCGGGCGGCCCCGGACCTGATCATCGCCAACGACCCGGACGCGGACCGCTGCGCCGTCGCCGTACCCGACACCTCCGTCGAGGGCGGCTGGCGGATGCTGCGCGGCGACGAGGTCGGCGCGCTGCTCGCCGCGCATCTGGTGGAGCGGGGCGCCTCCGGCGTGTTCGCGGAGTCGATCGTGTCGTCGTCGCTGCTCGGCCGGATCGCGGAGAAGGCGGGCCTCGGTTACGAGGAGACGCTGACGGGCTTCAAGTGGATCGCCCGGGTGGACGGCCTGCGGTACGGGTACGAGGAGGCGCTCGGCTACTGCGTCGACCCCGAGGGCGTACGCGACAAGGACGGCATCACCGCGGCCCTGCTCGTCGCCGAGCTCGCCTCCGTACTCAAGGAGCAGGGGCGTACGCTGCTGGACCTGCTGGACGACCTGGCCCTGGCCCATGGCCTGCACGCCACCGACCAGCTCTCGGTGCGGGTGGAGGACCTGACGGTCATCGCGGACGCCATGGCCCGCCTCCGGGAGCAGCCGCCCACCGCCCTCGCCGGTCTCGCGGTCACCTCGGCCGAGGACCTGTCCCAGGGCACGGCCGCGCTGCCGCCCACGGACGGGCTGCGCTACCAGCTGGAGGGCGCCCGGGTGATCGTCCGCCCGAGCGGCACCGAGCCGAAGCTGAAGTGCTACCTGGAGGTGGTCGTCCCGGTCGCGGACGCCGCCGGGCTGCCCGCGGCCCGCGCGCGGGGCGCCGAGCTGCTCGCCGGGATCAAGCGGGACCTGGCGGCGGCTGCCGGGATCTGAGGCCCGGGAGCCCGGTGCGGCGGTTGATCGGGTGTTGTCCTCATGGGCGAAGGGTGACCCGAAGGACCATGCCCGAAAAGCCAATTGATGCCATGTCAAACCCTCCATAAAGTGATCGTCCTGCCTCCGGCCCCACCCGGGAGTGCACGGGGGACGATCACGGGGAGGGTCTTCATGAGGAACATCAAAACAGCCGCCGCCTGCCTGGCGGTGGCCGCGATGCTGGCCGGCGCAACGCCTGCGCAGGCGTCTGGGGCGTCTGCGCAGGCGTCCGCACAGGCGGCCCAGGACACCACCACCACCGCGGCTGCGAAGCCGTCCAAGTGGAAGGTCCTGAAGACGATGAAGTACTCCGGGCCGGGCGATATGCCGCTGCGGCTGGGCGAGTACAAGCGGAACAAGAAGAAAAAGATGGTCGGGTGGGGCTGGACCAAGATCAAAAAGAAGCACAACATCAAGAAGTACAGCATCATCGAGTGGCTGTCCCAGTCGCCCAACCGCGAGGCGAGCAAGATCCCGAAGCGGTACAACCTCACCGGGTACGCACACAGGATCAAGTGCAACCGCGGCACGTGCAAGGTGGTGGAGCAGCGCAAGATGCTGCTGGTGGTCGACCACACGATGACCGCCACCGGTGACGGGCCGTCGTTCAAGTACTTCGGTGCGGTCACGGCTTACTGCATCGGCAGCACGAAATGCCCGAGCTGGGTGAACACCAAGTTCCGGCCGAAGAGTGCCGCGTCGGGTGCGACCGTGAACGGCGGATGGCAGTACGCATTCACGTACAAGCCGAAGAAGTAACCGGTCGGTCGGCTGGTCCGGCGCGCCGCCGCTTCGGGCATCGTGCCAGGAGCGGCGGCGCGCGGTGAGGACGGAAGGGTGCGCATGGCCAGGAGGAAAGACCGCTACGTGTTCTCGTACGAGCCGCTGGGAGAAGAAGAGGCGGGTCCCGGGGCGCGGAACGCGGAGGACCAGGCGGTGGCCGGGTTCCTCCAGAACGTCTCGGACATGGTGTTCAAAGGGGGTCCGCTCGGGATCGAGTTGACCCACCTGGACGTCGTCGGCCGCACCTTCACCTTCCGCCAGGTGCCGAAAGCCGATCCGCGGCCCCTGGTCAGCGTGGCCGGTGCGGTGCCGGCGGATGATGCCGAGCGCTCCGCACTGCTGTGGATGCCGGAGCCGCCTTCACCGGCCTGGGCGCACCTGGCGTGGCTGGTCCGGGAACTGCCGCTTCTCCATGCGTTCAGGGAGTACGGGCCGGAGGGAGGTCCGGAGCTGCGCGGCGTGCGTGTGCCGTCGCCGGAATGGGCGGAGGTGCTGGTGGAGCACCGGGGAGACGCGTGGCGGGTGCGGGTGGCGCTGGACGGCCGCTCGGAGCCGATCGAGTTTCCCGGCATGGTGATCGGTGAGCTGTTCGGCGAGGGGGACCACCGGAAGTGGCTGGTGGAGGGGGAGCCGAAGCTGGTGGACCCGGGGATCTGAGCCGACGGTCGGGCCTCAGGCCCGTCCCCGCCCCCGGAACGGGTGAACCGTCGGAAAGGGCGCGACTCCACGTACCGGGGCGACGGCAGGAAACCACCGGACCTGCCTCCTGCCCGGACAGGTCACAGGGCCCGGCTGCCTCACCCCGTAGCCCACAGCACCGCGAGCAGCACCCCGCCCACCACAGCCGGGGCGATCACCTCGTACGCCCACCGCACGGAGACCTGGGCCGCCCCCTCGGGCGTCGTCCCGCCCGCCTTCTCGGCCAGCGCCCGCAGCTCGCGGACGGTCTGGTCGGCGGGGGCCGTGCGCGCGGCGGAGTCGCTGACGTCGGCGCTGACCGAGGTGCGGCCGTAGGGGTCGTCGTGTGCCGCCCGGGCCGCCGCCCGCGCCGCGCGCTTGCGGCTGCGCAGGGAGACGGGGATGGCCCACAGCTGGTACTTCGTACCGTCCTGGCCGAACATCTCCGAGGAGAAGGAGGCCCGCACGTCGGCGACCTCGCTCCAGGGCAGCTGGATCGTCCGGTACGGGTTGCGGACGCGGATGCGCTCGTCGTTCACGAAGACGGCGGGCCGCAGGGTGAACGCCACGACCAGCGGCACCACGAACAGCAGCGCGGCGAGCGCCAGCCACGGCATCCCGCCCTCGCCCCGGATGATGGCGTCCCCGCCCATCCAGGCGATCAGCAGAAGCAGCAGCGTTCCGCCGACCAGTGCGGCTGTCGAGCGGTAGGTCCGGTCGGCGAACTGCGGCTCTGCGGGAGGTGTGGGGCTCGTCATGGGGCCGATTCTGCCTGACGGGCGCGGGCCAGGAGCCTCCGGCCACCGCGCCCCGCTCTCCGTTCCCGGCGGCTGCGCGGCGGGAACGGAGAGCGGGGCGCAGGACGCACGGATGCCCCGTCCCCCTGTACAGGTCGCTACGCGCGTAGATATGCTCCTCTGGTGACCATGCCCACCACTGCTCCCGCATTCGCCGACGCGACCGCGTCCGACAGTGCGCTGCGCCGCTTCCTGTTCGGGTTGCCCGGCGTCGACGCCGTCGGTCTCGAAGCGCGCGCCGCCGCCCTCGGAACCCGTTCGATCAAGACGACGGCCAAGGCGTACGCCATCGATCTCGCCATCTCGATGATCGACCTGACGACGCTGGAAGGCGCGGACACCCCGGGCAAGGTCCGGGCTCTCGCCGCCAAGGCCGTCCACCCCGACCCGCTCGACCGCACCACCCCGCGCACCGCCGCGGTCTGCGTCTACCCCGACATGGTCGCCACCGCCACCGCCGCGCTCGCAGGTTCCGGTGTGAAGGTGGCGTCCGTGGCGACCGCCTTCCCGGCGGGCCGGGCCGCACTGGACGTCAAGCTGGCCGACGTCCGTGACGCCGTGGCGGCCGGGGCCGACGAGATCGACATGGTGATCGACCGGGGGGCCTTCCTCTCCGGCCGGTTCCTGAAGGTCTACGAGGAGATCGTGGCCGTCAAGGCCGAGTGCGGGACCGCCCGCCTCAAGGTGATCTTCGAGACCGGCGAGCTGTCCACGTACGACAACATCCGCCGTGCCTCCTGGCTCGGGATGCTGGCGGGCGCGGACTTCATCAAGACCTCGACCGGCAAGGTGGCCACCAACGCCACCCCCGCCAACACGCTGCTCATGCTGGAGGCCGTCCGCGACTTCCGGGCGCAGACCGGCGTACAGATCGGTGTGAAGCCGGCCGGCGGCATCCGCACCACCAAGGACGCGGTCAAGTTCCTCGTCCTGGTGAACGAGACGGCGGGCGAGGACTGGCTGGACAGCCACTGGTTCCGGTTCGGCGCCTCCAGCCTCCTCAACGACCTGCTGATGCAGCGCCAGAAGCTCAGCACCGGCCGTTACTCCGGCCCCGATTACGTGACGGTGGACTGATACGCCATGGCATCCGCATTCGAGTACGCACCGGCGCCGGAGTCCCGCTCCGTCGTCGACATCGCCCCGTCCTACGGGCTGTTCATCGACGGTGAGTTCACCGAGGCCGCCGACGGCAAGGTCTTCAAGACCGTCTCGCCGAGCACCGAGGAGGTGCTCTCCGAGGTCGCGCAGGCGGGCGCGGCGGACGTGGACCGGGCCGTGAAGGCGGCCCGGAAGGCGTTCGAGAAGTGGTCGGCGCTGCCCGGCTCCGAGCGCGCGAAGTACCTGTTCCGGATCGCGCGGATCATCCAGGAGCGCAGCCGTGAGCTGGCCGTCCTGGAGACCCTCGACAACGGCAAGCCGATCAAGGAGACCCGCGACGCGGACCTCCCGCTGGTCGCTGCGCACTTCTTCTACTACGCGGGCTGGGCCGACAAGCTGGACCACGCGGGGTACGGGGCGAACCCGCGCCCGCTGGGTGTGGCGGGCCAGGTCATCCCGTGGAACTTCCCGCTGCTGATGCTCGCGTGGAAGATCGCTCCGGCGCTCGCCACGGGCAACACGGTGGTGCTGAAGCCCGCCGAGACGACCCCGCTCTCCGCCCTGTTCTTCGCGGACATCTGCCGTCAGGCCGGGCTGCCCAAGGGTGTCGTCAACATCCTCACCGGTTACGGGGACGCGGGCGAGGCCCTCGTCACGCACCCGGACGTCAACAAGGTCGCCTTCACCGGTTCGACCGCCGTCGGCAAGGCCATCGCGCGCTCGGTCGCGGGCACGGAGAAGAAGGTCACGCTGGAGCTGGGCGGCAAGGGCGCCAACATCGTCTTCGACGACGCCCCGATCGACCAGGCCGTCGAGGGCATCGTCACCGGCATCTTCTTCAACCAGGGCCAGGTCTGCTGCGCGGGCTCCCGGCTGCTGGTCCAGGAGTCGGTGCAGGACGAGGTGCTGGACGCGCTGAAGCGCCGCCTCTCCACGCTCCGCCTCGGTGACCCGCTGGACAAGAACACCGACATCGGCGCGATCAACTCCGCCGAGCAGCTCGCCCGGATCACCGCCCTGGTGGAGACCGGCGAGGCGGAGGGCGCGGAGCGCTGGAGCGCCCCCTGCGAACTGCCGTCGTCGGGTTACTGGTTCGCCCCGACGCTCTTCACCAACGTCACCCAGGCCCACACGGTCGCCCGTGACGAGATCTTCGGCCCGGTCCTCTCCGTGCTCTCGTTCCGCACCCCGGACGAGGCGGTCGCCAAGGCCAACAACAGCCAGTACGGCCTCTCGGCGGGCATCTGGACGGAGAAGGGCTCCCGCATCCTCGCGGTGGCCAACAAGCTCCGCGCGGGCGTCGTCTGGGCCAACACGTTCAACAAGTTCGACCCGACGTCGCCGTTCGGCGGCTACAAGGAGTCGGGCTACGGCCGCGAGGGCGGCCGCCACGGCCTGGAGGCGTACCTCGATGTCTGAGCAGAACCGACTTGGCGTCTTCAAGACCTACAAGCTGTACGTCGGGGGCAAGTTCCCCCGCTCCGAGAGCGGCCGGGTGTACGAGGTGACCGACTCCAAAGGCGCATGGCTGGCCAACGCGCCGCAGTCCTCCCGCAAGGACGCCCGCGACGCGGTCGTCGCCGCGCGGAAGGCGTTCGGCGGCTGGTCGGGCGCGACCGCGTACAACCGCGGCCAGGTCCTCTACCGCGTCGCGGAGATGCTGGAGGGCCGCAAGGAGCAGTTCGTCCGCGAGGTGGCCGCTGCGGAGGGGCTGTCGAAGTCCAAGGCGGCGGCCGTCGTGGACGCGGCGGTCGACCGCTGGGTCTGGTACGCGGGCTGGACCGACAAGATCGGCCAGATCTCCGGCGGGGCCAACCCGGTCGCGGGCCCGTTCTTCAACCTCTCCACCCCCGAGCCGACGGGTGTCGTCGCCGTCCTGGCGCCGCAGAAGTCCTCGTTCCTCGGCCTGGTCTCGGTGATCGCCCCGGTCATCGCGACCGGCAACACGGCGGTCGTCATCGCCTCGGCCGACGCCCCGCTGCCCGCGCTCTCGCTGGGTGAGGTGCTGGCCACCTCCGACGTCCCCGGCGGCGTGGTCAACATCCTGTCCGGCGCCACGGCGGAGCTCGCGGCCCCGCTCGCCGCCCACCAGGACGTCAACGCGATCGACCTCACCGGCGCCGGTGCCGAGCTGGCCAAGGAGCTGGAGATCGCGGCGGCGGACAACCTGAAGCGGGTCCTGCGCCCGCTCCCCGCCGAGGCGGACGGCTCGGACGCGTCCACCGACTGGCTGGCCGCGCCCGGCACGCACCGGCTGACGGCCTTCCTGGAGACCAAGACGGTCTGGCACCCGACGGGTGCGCTGGGAGCCGCGGGCTCGTCGTACTAGGGCCTGTCCGGTCCTGATCCGCCGGACACGCCCTAGGACCCAGCGCTTCCGTACGCGAACGAGCGGGGCCGCCCCCAGGACGTGGGGCGGCCCCGCTCGTCATGCCGTACGCGACCGGCGTCAGCCCGTGACCAGCCGGGCCACCTGCCCCACCACCGGCAGATCGGCGATCGCCCCGCCGCTGGTGAGGGGGTCGGTGAGAATCGCCGTCGACACCGGCTGGAAGTCGGCGACCTGGGTGCCCACCGCGTTGTCCAGCGGGTCCACCCCGGTCTTGGCCAGCGGGTGCAGCTGAAGCTCGGTGACGGGCCGGATGCTGTTGGTCAGCGAGGTTCCGAGCGCGCTGGTCACCGCGGGCCCGGCGCTCTCGGTGACCGCCTGGACGGCCGCGACGCCCTGCTCGGGGATCTCGGCCACCGGGGGCAGCTGCGGGGCGGCCTGCGCGGAGCCCGCACCGGCTCCCAGGGCCGCCCCCAGCGCGGTGACGGTCAGACCGGCGCGCAGCAGGACGCGACGTTCGGGCTTGCGTGCGTGAAGTGCCATGTTTTCCACCTGATCGAGCCTGGTCGGGTAATCGTCCGTACGCGCAGAGTAGTTGAGGTGTGACGCTGGATACCAACAAGAGGCCCGAGTGGTCCCCTGCGCGGGTCAATGCCTCACACTTCTGTTCTGTGAGTTCCCGTTCCCAACCGATTCCGACCCGCGTCGTACTGCTCGCGGGCCCCTCCGGCTCCGGCAAGTCGTCCCTCGCCGCCCGCACCGGCCTTCCGGTGCTGCGCCTGGACGACTTCTACAAGGAGCACGACGACCCGACGCTGCCCCGGGTCCCCGGCTCCACGGACATCGACTGGGACTCGGCCCTGTCCTGGGACGCGGACGCGGCGGTGGCCTCCATCGCGGAGCTGTGCCGGTCCGGCCACACGGACGTCCCGGTGTACGACATCGCCACCAGCTCCCGTACGGGCACCGAGAACTTCCGCATCGAGCGCTCGCCGCTCTTCGTGGCCGAGGGCATCTTCGCGGCGGACATCGTCGGGCGCTGCCAGGAGCTGGGCCTGCTGGCGGACGCGCTCTGCCTGCGCGGCCGCCCCTCCACGACGTTCCGCCGCCGCCTGGTCCGGGACCTGCGCGAGGGCCGCAAGTCGGTGCCGTTCCTGCTGCGGCGCGGCTGGCGCCTGATGCGGGCCGAACGCCGCATCGTGGCCCGCCAGACGGCTCTGGGGGCGTACCCCTGCGGCAAGGAGGAGGCGCTGGGGCGGTTCGCCGCGGCGGCGGCCGGGCGGTGCCACCGTGGGGCACCGGCGGGTCGGACGGTGTAGCGCGGGGCGGTGTGGCGCGGGAGCGGGCAAAGCGGGTGCAGCCCGGGGGGCGGGTGGGCGCCTGCGGCGGGCCTTCTCCCCGCCCCGCCCCTTCCCGTAACCGGGGCTCCGCCCCGGACCCCGCTCCTCGAACGCCGGAGAGGCTGAAAAGAGCGGGGCCGTACAGGACCCCCCGGCCCGTACGACCCCGCTGCGTTCCCCCGTGCCCGCGCCTCCCCCGAAGCGCCGGCCGTTCCCCCGTGTTTCCCCAGGGTCCCCCTCGGTCCCCGTTTTTCTTGCGCTCCCCCGTGGTTCCCCCACTCCCCCGTGGGTTCCCCGTTTCTCCCCCCGTGGCCCCTGCCTCCCCCGAAGCAGTGGCCGTTCCCCCATTTGCCTCAGGCCACCAGCTCGCCGAAGGACTCCTGCTCGTCACGTCCGAAGCTGAGGACCTCGTCCTCGCGCAGCCGGCGGAGGGACCGCCAGATGCTCGACTTCACCGTGCCGACACTGATGTCGAGGATCGACGCGATCTCCGGGTCGGTGCGGCCCTCGTAGTACCGCAGGACCAGCATCGTGCGCTGGAGTTCGGGCAGCCGGGCGAGCGCCTGCCAGAGCACCGCGCGCAGCTCCGTACCGCGCATCGCGTCCGTGTCGCCCACCGTCTCCGGCAGCTCCTCGGTCGGGTATTCGTTCAGCTTGCGCCTGCGCCAGGCGCTGATGTGCAGGTTGGTCATGGTGCGGCGCAGATAGCCGCCGACCGCCGCCTTGTCGCTGATCCTGTCCCACGCCCGGTACGTCGAGAACAGGGCGCTCTGGAGCAGGTCCTCGGCCTCGAACCGGTCGCCGGTCAGGTGGTAGGCGGTGGCGTACAGGGAGGCCCGCCGCTCCTGGACGTAGGCCGTGAACGCCGCTTCGGCGCCCTCGGTCCCCGCCCGGGTGGTGCGGTCCCCCGTGACCTCCCCGTACGCGCTTCCCCCGTTGTCCCCCATGGGCGCGTCGACCACCGTCATGTACGGCTTGCGCGTCTGCTCCGCAGCCGACTGCGACGGCAGGTGCTGACGCCCGACGCTCCGAACGCACCCCCGCACATTCGTCACGCCGGACTTCTCACCGCTCCGGCCGACATCGTGGAGACGCGTCACGACTGCGCTTGAACCGGTGCTGTGCAGTGCGTTCATCTCGCGCCCCCTATCGGTGGAGATCGGTGGAGTCCGTTCGGTCCCGCTCTTCGTGCTTTCCCTGCTGACCAAGAGCTTGCCGGGGCAGTTTCATGGCGCTGTCCCCCGACTGTCACAGCCCTGTCACAGGGGCAGTTGCGGCCGTGCCCGGCAGCGGAGACGGCCGTGCCGGGAGAACGGGACCGGGCCACAGGTCGAACTGAAGCGCCACCATGGGCCAGAATGACGCTCGTGCCTTTCCTGTTGCTGATCGAGGACGACGACGCCATCCGCACGGCCCTCGAACTCTCGCTGTCACGCCAGGGCCACCGTGTGGCCACCGCGGCGACGGGAGAGGACGGCCTGGAGCTGCTGCGCGAGCAGCGCCCCGACCTGGTCGTGCTGGACGTGATGCTGCCCGGGATCGACGGTTTCGAGGTGTGCCGGCGTATCCGGCGCACCGACCAGCTGCCGATCATTCTGCTGACCGCGCGCAGCGACGACATCGACGTCGTGGTGGGACTGGAGTCCGGCGCGGACGACTATGTGGTCAAACCCGTCCAGGGGCGGGTGCTGGACGCCCGCATCCGGGCGGTGCTGCGCCGCGGTGAGCGCGAGTCGACCGACTCGGCGACCTTCGGCAACGTGGTCATCGACCGCTCCGCCATGACCGTCACCAAGGGCGGTGAGGACCTCCAGCTCACGCCGACCGAGCTGCGGCTCCTGCTGGAGCTGAGCCGTCGGCCCGGACAGGCCCTGTCCCGGCAGCAGTTGCTGCGCCTGGTGTGGGAGCACGACTACCTGGGCGACTCCCGGCTGGTGGACGCCTGTGTGCAGCGGCTGCGCGCCAAGGTGGAGGACGTGCCGTCCTCGCCGACCCTGATCCGTACGGTGCGGGGCGTGGGCTACCGGCTGGACTCGCCTCAGTGACGGAGCGAACCAAGCGGTCGATCCGGGCCGGTCTGCGCTGGACCAGCCTGCGGCTGCGGCTCGTCGTGGTGTTCGCGCTGGTGGCGCTGACCGCCGCGGTCTCCGCGTCGGGGATCGCGTACTGGCTCAACCGCGAGGCCGTGCTGACCCGTACGCAGGGCACCGCGCTCGACGACTTCCGGCGGCAGATGCAGGACACGGCGGCGGCGCTGCCTGCCCGGCCCCTCGAGGAGGACCTCCAGCGGGCCGCCGGGCAGATGGCGTCCGGCGGCCCCGGTTACGACGTGCTGCTGGTGGACGAGCGCGAGCGCGGCAGGCCGATGGTCGGCTTCTCCGACCTGGACACCTTCACCCTGGAGGACGTACCGGACCCGCTGCGGAAGCAGGTGGCCCGCAAGCAGCCGCTGACCTCGAACAACGAGCACGAGTACCACCTGTTCTGGCAGCGTACGAGCATCGCAGGCACCCCGTACCTCGTCGCCGGTACGCGGATCATCGGCGGCGGCCCGACCGGGTACATGCTCAAGTCCCTGGACCAGGAGCGGCAGGACCTCAACTCGCTGGCCTGGTCGCTGGGGATCGCCACCACCCTCGCCCTGATCGGCTCGGCGCTGCTGGCGCAGGCCGCCGCGACGACCGTGCTGCGCCCGGTGCAGCGGCTCGGTGACGCGGCCCGCAAGCTGGGCGAGGGCAAGCTCGACACCCGGCTCACGGTCTCCGGTACGGACGAACTCGCCGATCTCTCCCGTACGTTCAACCGGACCGCGAGCTCGCTGGAGAAGAAGGTCGCGGACATGAGCGCACGGGAGGAGTCGAGCCGGCGGTTCGTCGCCGACATGTCCCACGAGCTGCGCACCCCGCTGACCGCGATCACGGCGGTGGCGGAGGTGCTGGAGGACGAGGCGGACAGTCTCGACCCGATGATCGCGCCCGCCGTGCACCTCGTGGTCAGCGAGACCCGGCGGCTGAACGACCTGGTGGAGAACCTGATGGAGGTGACCCGCTTCGACGCGGGCACGGCCCGCCTGGTCCTGGACGACGTGGACGTGGCCGACCAGGTCACCGCGTGCATCGACGCCCGGGCCTGGCTGGACGCGGTGGACCTGGACGCGGAGCGCGGCATGATGGTCCGGCTCGACCCACGCCGCCTGGACGTGATCCTGGCCAATCTGATCGGCAACGCCCTCAAGCACGGCGGTTCGCCGGTGAACGTGAAGGTGCGGACCGAGGGCGAGGAGCTGGTCATCGAGGTACGGGACCACGGTCCGGGCATCCCCGAGGAGGTGCTGCCGCACGTCTTCGACCGCTTCTACAAGGCGAGCGCCTCCCGGCCGCGTTCGGAGGGCAGCGGGCTCGGCCTCTCCATCGCCGTGGAGAACGCGCACATCCACGGCGGTGACATCACGGCCGCCAACTCCCCCGAGGGCGGGGCGGTCTTCGTCCTGCGGCTCCCGCGCGACGCCTCGAAGCTGACGGGCGGCGGCGGGGTGGAGGACCCGAACGGGCGCGAGGACGGTGACGGGTCCCGGGGCGGGGACCGGGACGGGGACGGTGAGGCGTCATGAGGGGTGGTTCCCGGACGGGTACGTGTGCGTCGGGTGGTTCCCCGCCTCCCCTGCCGGTGACGGGCGGCGCTTCCCGGGTACGGAGTGCCGGTGCCGTGCTCGGTGCCGTACTGATGGCCGCCGTACTGGCCTCGGGGTGCGGAATCCGTACGACGTCGGTGCCCGTGGACGCGGGGGCCGCGCCCTCCCGGGTGCCGTGCAAGCCGTCCTCGGCGAGCGTCGCGACCCGGTCCCCGGACAGCGTGACGGCACCGGTGTACCTGCTCTGCGCCTCGGAGCTGGTGGCCGTGGACCGGCCGGTGGCGGCGGGCGCGTCCGGCTCCGACCGCCCGGCGGCCGCCCGCGCGCTGCTGGAGCAGGTCCAGCAGGTGCCGCCCGAGAGCGAGCGCCGGGCCGGGTTCTCCACGGCGGTCCCGGCGGGGCTGCGGGTCGAGCCCTCCCGCGACGGCGACCCGGCGGGCTCCGTACGGCTGAGCAGCCAGCCGGAGGACCTGTCGGAGGAGGCGCTGGCGCAGCTGGTGTGCACGTACGCGGAGAACGAGGCGCTCGTGACGGAGGGCTCGGTGGTCCTGGGCGGGCCCGGGGCGTATCCGCCGCGCGGCTATGTGTGCACCTCGCAGACGAAGGCCCGGCCGCAGGACGTGACGACACCGGACGCGCTGGTACGGGACTGAGCGGTAGGGACACTGGGCGGTACGGGACCGAGCGGTAGGGACTGGGCGGTACGGAATCGAGCCGTACGGGATAGAGCAGTACGGGTCCGACCGGTGCGGGACCGGGCGGACGGCGGACATCGGCCATGTCGCGGAACCGATCCCGCCGCCCGGGGCGTCTTGGTGGGCGTGCGTCAAGGTTCGGACGGTCAGACCGTCATCCACTTCCGCGCGGTGGGGGTCACTCTCCTCCTCGCGCACCTGCTGCTCGTCGGGTGGCTGACGCTGCGCCCGCTGGACGTGCCCTGGATCACGGCGGCCAACTTCGAGCTGCTCGCCGGCATCAGAGCCGACCTCGCGCTGGGACCGGTCGAGGCCACGCGCCGGATCGGCGGGGCGCTGCTCCTGCTGGCCCCGCTCGGGGTGCTGCTGCCGATGGCCGGGGGCCGGGTCTTCGTCTCCTCCTGGGTCTCGCTGCTGCGCACGGTGACGGCCGGGGCGCTGATCTCGCTCGCCATCGAACTGGGCCAGACCGGGGTGCCGGGCCAGGTCGTGGACGTCGACTCGGTGCTGCTGAACACCGCGGGCGTGGCCGTGGCGCATCTGCTGGTGGTCCCGGTCTGGCGGGCGCGGCTGCGCCGCCGGGGGCTGCCGGGGGTGCGGGACCTCCCCCGGTACCGGCAGGAGACCCGCCTCAGGGACGAGGCCCCTGGGGGGTCGACCCCGACGATTACCAGGGTCGGCATCGCCCCGTAGAGCGATGCTTTGTCCCTCTTCGCGGAGGCACCATGGGTACATCGGGAGCGGAAAGGAACCCGCTCCCCCCGCTACGGTCCACGTCTCGCGAAGGAGCCCACCATGGCCGCACTGGTCCGCCCCACCGAAGGCCGCATGATCGGCGGCGTGTGCGCGGGGCTGGCACGGCGCTTCGGCACCTCGGCCGGCACGATGCGCATCATCTTCGTCGTCTCCTGCCTGCTGCCCGGCCCGCAGTTCCTCATCTACCTGGCCCTGTGGGCGCTGCTGCCCTCGGAGAAGTCCTCCTCGTCCGCGACGGCCTGGTGACGCGGGGGCCCACGGGGAACGCAGTGGGGCGCACACCCGGGTCCGGGTGTGCGCCCCACTGTCATGTGCGGGTGCGCGCCGCGGGGCGGCGCGTCGGGGTGGTGCGGGTGCCGCGGGTCAGCCGCCGAGCGGAATGCCGTTGGCGGAGAGGCCCTGCGTGGGCAGTCCGCCGAGCAGCGCGGTGACCGGCGCGGCGGCGTCGGTGGCGTCGCCGCCGAGGACCTTGCCGACGGTGTCCTGGACCGGCGCGGACTGGGCGGAGGCGGCGAGGGTCTCCAGCGCCGTGGTGGAGACGGGGAGCACACCGGCGGCGGAGTCCAGCGGCAGGGCCGGGGCGGCGGAGGCGCTGCCCGCGGCGGCGGCGGCGAAAGCGGCACCGAGGGCGGCGACACCGAGAGTCTTGGCAGCAGACTTCTTCATGGAGAATTCATCCTTGGGGAAGGGGATGTGAGCGGCTCTGCAAGTTAGCCATCCCGCCGCCCCCACCGCAAACATCCCGACACGCGAAAAATGGCCGGGATTTCGCCTCCCGGCCATCTTCCATGTCTCTTCCGCGGCTCGAACGTCAGCTCGCGGAAGCAGCAGAACCGCTGGTCACAGCGGTCTGCCGGAAAAGCCACTCGGACTTCAGCTCGGCATAACCGGGCTTGACGACCTCGTTGATCATCGCGAGACGTTCATCGAAAGGAATGAAAGCTGATTTCATCGCATTGACGGTGAACCACTGCATGTCGTCGAGCGTGTATCCGAATGCCTCGGTCAGCAGCTCGAATTCCCGGCTCATGCTCGTCCCGCTCATGAGGCGGTTGTCCGTGTTCACGGTGACGCGGAAATGCAGCTTCCGCAGCAGCCCGATCGGGTGCTCCGCGTACGAGGTGGCGGCGCCGGTCTGGAGGTTGGACGTCGGGCACATCTCCAGCGGGATGCGCTTGTCCCGTACGTAGGAGGCGAGGCGGCCGAGGGTGACCGAGCCGTCCTCGGCGATCTCGATGTCGTCGATGATCCGCACCCCGTGGCCGAGCCGGTCGGCGCCGCACCACTGGAGGGCCTGCCAGATCGACGGCAGGCCGAACGCCTCGCCCGCGTGGATGGTGAAGTGGTTGTTCTCCCGCTTGAGGTACTCGAACGCGTCGAGGTGGCGGGTGGGAGGGAAGCCCGCCTCGGCGCCCGCGATGTCGAAGCCGACGACGCCCTGGTCCCGGTAGCTGTTGGCGAGTTCGGCGATCTCCAGCGCGCGGGCCGCGTGCCGCATCGCGGTGAGCAGGGCGCCGACGCGGATGCGGTGGCCGTTGGCGCGGGCGATGCGCTCGCCCTCGCGGAAGCCCGCGTTGACCGCCTCGACGACCTCTTCGAGGGTCAGCCCGCCCTCCAGGTGCTGCTCGGGGGCGTACCGGATCTCCGCGTAGACGACACCGTCCTCGGCGAGGTCCTCGGCGCACTCGGCGGCCACCCGGAAGAGCGCGTCACGGGTCTGCATGACGGCGCAGGTGTGGGCGAAGGTCTCCAGATACCGGGGCAGCGAACCGGAGTCGGCGGCCTCGCGGAACCAGATGCCGAGCTTGTCGGCCTCGGTCTCGGGCAGGGAGTCGTACCCCTGCGCGCGGGCCAGCTCGATGATCGTGCCCGGGCGGAGGCCGCCGTCGAGGTGGTCGTGGAGCAGCACCTTGGGGGCGCGCCGGATCTGGTCGGAATCGGGGACATTCAGGGTCTGGCTCGTCATCTGGGCACTGTAGCGCCTACGCGCGTAGAGCGCCTGCCGACGCCTTCCGTCGATGCGTAACAGTGACCGGAAAGTCGGGTGGAGTACACCTGCTCTTCTGAGACTGTTCTGTCATGGCACAGCGCGCACTCCCCCTGCCTGCCGCCAGGCTGGGACGGGCCGTCTCGACGGCCGGAGCACCATACGAGGTCAGCGGCGTGGTCCTGCTGCTCCCGGACGGCGAACCCGACTCACGGCGCCGTCCCTCCCCCCTTTCGTACGCGATACAGCTGCCGTTCGCCCGTGCGCTGGCGCGCGCCGGGGAGGGGGACGGGCTTGCGGTGCACGTTCTGCGCTACCGCCACCGGGGCTGGAACGACACCGACGCGCACCCCGCCGAGGACGCCGCCTGGGCGGCGGACGAGGTCCAGCGGCGGTACGGGGACGTGCCCGTCTGCCTGGTGGGCCACGGGATGGGCGGGCGGGCGGCGCTGCGGGCCGCCGGGCACGGGGCGGTGAACTCGGTGCTGGCGATGGCCCCCTGGCTGCCGGAGCACACCACCGCCGAACCGGAGCCGGTGAAACAGCTCGTGGGGCGGCGGGTGCTGATCGTGCACGGCACCAACGACGAGCGCACCGACCCGGAGCTGTCGTACCGGCTGGCCGAGCGGGCGAAGAAGTCCAACCGGGACACCTGCCGCTTCGAGGTCCACTCGGACGGGAACGCGCTGCGCCAGCACCGCTCCGAAGTGGTCGCGCTGGCCGCCGACTTCATCCGCGGATCGCTCTTCGCCCGGTCCTACGCCCGCCCGGTCAAGGACGCGCTGGCCGCTCCGCCGCCGCTGGGGCTGCGGATGCCGCTGGCGGCGGGGTTCGGACGGTCGCTGCGGCACTGAGCCGGGGCGGTACGGGGGCAGAGCCCGTACGGCGGGTCGCACATCGCGGCCCGTTGCCCAAGCCGTACGTACGCCAGGGGCTCAGCCCGTACGTCCGCCTCCCAGCCGCCGGACCAGCAGCACCGAGGCGGTCCACGCCAGCGCGCACCCGGCGGCGGTGACCAGCAGGACGAGCCAGAGGGTGTCCGTGGTGGCGGCGACGGTGACGGCGGTGGCGACCGCCAGGAAGGTCGCCACCATCGGCACGACGATCTGCGAGGCGCGGGCGGGCGGGGCGCCGACGGCGCGGCGGCGGTGCAGCCACCCCGATCCCCGCAGGAAGACGGCGCCGGTGATCAGCAGCGCGAGCCCCAGGGCGAGCTGGACGGTGGAGGCGCGGCCCGGTTTCTCGGTCGTGTCCTGGCGCAGCTCCCCCTTCTCCAGCCCCCAGAGCCGGTCGCGCCAGGTCAGCGCGGTGACCCGGTCCCCGGGCGCGAGCGTCTCCCACACCGGCCCGGAACCCTGCATCCGTATCCGGAGCGACCGCTCCTGCCCGGGGCCGAAGTCGACGGTGACCCAGTTGGTGACGGCCTTGTTCTTCCGGCCGACGTCGGTGGAGACGACCGTGGCGGGCCACGCGCCGAGGCAGTCGCCGTTCTCCACCGCCGAGCCCCCGATCTCCTCGCACGACCGCGCGGCCCGGAAGTCGCGGGCCTCGGAGAGGGACCCGGGCAGCAGCGCGAACAGGACGAATGCGGCCAGGACCATCACCGATCCGATCACGGCGGCAAGGGTGATGCCCATCAGGCCCGGGCGGGCGGGCGGCGGCGAAAAGGAGGAGGAAGCAGGGTTCACCGGGCCATTCTCCCCTCCTCTTCGAACAGAGAGGCGACGGGGGTCGAGGGGGCTGTCAGCCGGCCGGTGGCGGCAGCGCGCCCAGGATGCGGCGCATGTCGTGCCGTTCCGCCACGACGAGCACCGGGGCCTCCCCGTCCCGGCACTCCAGCACCACTTCCGAGTACCACCTCAGCACCACGTCCGACCACCACCGCCCCGGGCGTGGGTCGGCCACGTGCTTGCGCCGCAACCGCAGCGGGACGAGGGTGTCCGGCAGCGGATCGAGAACGACCTTCCCGTACGCGTCCGGGGCCGGCGCGAGACGTGCGCGGCCGCCGGGCTCCAGCGGCGGATCGAGGACGAGGTGGTCGTACCCCTCCACGCTGTAGGGCACGTCGCCGACCACGGTGGCCCGTACGACCTGTCTCCCGGTGAGGGCCGTGGGTTCGAGGACGACGTCGTCCGTGGCGCGCCGCCCGAGCAGCCAGGTCAGCAGCGCCGCTGCCGCTCCCGAGACCGCGCAACCGGCGGCGGAGACCAGGAGGACGAGCGGAGCGTCGTCGGCGACGGCGGAGGCGGTGATCGCGACTCCGGCTGCCACCAGGGCCGCCACGCACGGCACGGCGGCGCGCCACGCCCGGACCACGGGGTCGCGGGGACGGCGCAGGGCCCGTCGGAGCGCCGCCAGCAGGAGGGCCGCACCGAGGATCGCCAGCGCGAGAGTCACCCCCAGCTGAGCGAACGCGATGTCACCGGGCTTGCCGTGCGCGTCCTGGCGCAGATCCCCCAGGCCCAGCGCCCACACCGTGGAACGCCAGGAGTGCAGCACCACCCGGTCCCCGCGCTCCACCTCGTCGAAGACGGGCCCGGGGCCCTGCATCCTCACCTGGACCGGTGAAGCGCCCGCACCGGGGTCGACCTTCACCAGCCAGATCTCGGACTTGGACTGTTTCCGACGTTCCTTGGCCAGGACCGTGGCCGGGCGTTCGGAGAGGCAGTCCCCGTGGCCGGCCGCCGGGCCGACAGCACCTGCGCACGGGAGGGCTGCCCGGAACTCCCGTACCTCGGCGAACTTCCCGGGCAGCCCGGCGGCGAGGAACAGCGCGATCACCACCAGGACGATTCCGGTGGCGCCGGGAAGGAGGGCGTCCCTCGCCTCCCACCGCACAGACGCGGGTGAGGTGTCCGGGGTGGCGGGCGAAGCGTGGGTCACCTGGACATTCTGCCCGTCTCGCACGGGTCGACGGCGGGAGGGGTCGTCGCCACCGTTCAGCACGGCTTCCGGGCCCTCTCATTCCGGCAGCAGGTTCCCCCGCCGGGAGAGCAGGAACCGTTTGAAGGCGGCGACCGGCGGGGTGTCGGGGTGGCCGTCCAGCCAGGCGACCCCGATCTCGCGGACCGCGCGGGGCGCCGTCACCGTCAGCTCGACCACGCCCGGCCGGGCGACCGCGGGCGGCGGCAGCAGGGCCACCCCCAGACCGGCGGCGACCAGGCCGCGCAGGGTCTCGGCCTCCTCGCCCTCGAAGGCGACGCGCGGGGTGAATCCCGCCTCCGCGCAGAGGTCGTCGGTGATGCGGCGGAGGCCGTAACCCGGTTCGAGGGTCACGAACGTCTCGTCGGCGGCCTCCGCGAGGCGGATGCGGCGGCGGGTGGCGAGGCGGTGGTCGTCGGGGACCACCAGGCGCAGGCGCTGTTCGTCCAGGCGGCGGGTGACCAGGTCGGGGGCGTCGGGCACGGGTGAGGTGAGGCAGAGGTCGAGGCCGCCCGCGCGGAGCCGTTCGATCATGGCCTCGCCGTAGTTCTGGACGAGCTGGAAGCGGACCTTCGGGTGGTCGGCGCGGAAGGCGCGGATCAGGGCGGGTACGGTCTCCGAGCCCATGGTGTGCAGAAAGCCGAAGGAGACCCGGCCCGCCGTGGGGTCGGCGTCGGCCCGGACCGAGTCGGCGGCCTTCTCCACCTCGGCCAGGGCCCGTTCGGCGGAGGCGAGGAAGGTGCGGCCGGCCGGGGTGAGCGAGACCGTACGGCCCTTGCGGGCGAACAGGGCGACGCCCAGGTCCTCTTCGAGCCGGACCATGGCCCGCGAGAGCGTGGACTGCGGGACGCCGAGCTCGTGTGCGGCGCGGGTCACATGCTCGTGCCGGGCGACCGCCTCGAAGTACGCGAGGCGTGGCGCGAGGACGGCCCGGATGTCTTCTTCGTAACTGCTCGGTGACAGCCGAGGCTGTGAGCTGCGTTGATGCGCCATGGGATTGATTATGGCGGTTTCGTGCATTGGACGCATGAAACGTGCAGCTCTACGTTCGACGTATGCCTCCCGCCGATACCGGGGCATCCACCGTCGTCGTGGATGCCTCTGCCCCGTCGTCCCCCGTCATCACCTCCCGCGCCGCCGCGCCGACCTCTGTCGAGCGGCTGGAGCCCGGCCGCCCCGGCTACCGGAAGATGAGCTTCGCGCTCTTCGCCGCCGGGGTCGCGGCCTTCGCCCTCCTCTACTCCACCCAGGCCCTGCTGCCCGCGATCTCCACCGCGTACGGCGTGAGCGCCGGGCAGGCGAGCTGGACGGTCTCCGCGGCGACCGGCGCGCTGGCGCTCTGCGTACTGCCGCTGAGCGCGCTCTCGGAGCGGTTCGGGCGGCGGCAGATGATGACGGCCTCGCTGACGGTCGCGGTCGTGGTCGGGATGCTGGTGCCGTTCGCGCCCTCCATCGGCTGGCTGATCGCGCTGCGGGCGATCCAGGGCGCGGCGCTCGCCGGGCTTCCGGCCTCCGCGATGGCGTATCTGGCGGAGGAGGTGCGGCCCAAGGCGCTGATCGCGGCGATCGGGCTGTTCGTCGCGGGCAACAGCATCGGCGGTATGAGCGGCCGCGTCCTCACCGGCTGGGTCGCCCAGCTGTGGGGCTGGCGCGCGGCGCTCGCGGCGGTCGGCCTGCTCGCGCTGGCGTGCGCCGTCGCCTTCCACTTCCTGATCCCCAGGGCCCGTAACTTCACCCCCGGCTCGCTGAACCCGAAGGCGCTCGCGAAGACCGTCGCCGCCCACCTGGGCAACCCGCTGCTGGTACGGCTGTACGCGATCGGCGCGCTGTTCATGACGGTGTTCGGCGCGGTCTACACGGTGATCGGCTACCGGCTGGCGGAGGAGCCGTTCGGCCTGCCGCAGGGCATCATCGGCTCGGTCTTCCTCATCTACCTGGTCGGTACGGTCTCCTCGGCCGCCGCCGGACGGCTGGTGGCCCGGCTCGGCCGCCGGGGCGCGCTCTATCTGGCGGTCTCGACGACGGCGGCCGGGCTGCTGCTCTCGCTGTCGGAGTCGCTGCTCGCCGTGCTGGCGGGCCTGGTGCTGATCACGGCCGGCTTCTTCGCCGGGCACGCGGTCGCCTCGTCCTCGGTGAGCCGGACCGCGACGGAGGGCCGGGCGCAGGCGTCGGCGCTGTACCAGTCGGCGTACTACCTGGGCTCCAGCGCGGGCGGCACGCTCGGCGCGGTCGCCTTCCACACGGGCGGCTGGGCGGCGACGGTGGCCCTCGGTCTGTTCGCGGTCCTCGGTGTCGTCTCGATCACGCTGTACGGGACCCGGGTGGCGCGGGCCGAGCGGCGGGCGCTGGTCCCGGCTGCCCGCTGACCCTCCGGGGGGCACGCTCCGGAAGCCGTCCGGGGACTCGTTCCGGAAGCCGTAATTCCGGCTATGCCGGAACGCGACGCAACCGAGACCTGCCCCGTGCAACCCCGCCTCCCCTTCGCGCGTCTACCAGGCGTAACCACAAAACCACTGTGGGCGAAGGGGAGTTGGGGGACATGGGAGTGATGGCGAAAGTAACCGGCGTACGGCTGCGCCGCGGGGCGGCGCTCTCCGTGGCCGGGCTGGTGGCGGCACCCGCCCTGGTCCTGGGCACCGGCACCACGGCCCAGGCGGCGCCCTCCTGCACCACCTCCGCCGGGCCGCACCAGAAGCAGGTGGAGAAGTTCCTGAAGCGGCCGGTCGACGGCAAGCAGTCGGCCGCCGACTGCAAGGCGATCCAGAAGTTCCAGAAGGCCCACGGGATCACCCCCACCATCGGCTACGCCGGGCCGCTGACCTGGCGCACCATGAACACGATGCTCGCCCAGAAGGCGGCCGGGAAGAACCCCAACAAGGCCGGGAAGTGTCCCACCAACAAGGGCCGCATCGCCTGCGTCGACCTGACCCGCCAGCTGAGCTGGATACAGGACGGCAAGAAGCTGAAGTACGGGCCGGTGCCGGTGCGGACCGGGCGGGACGGCGCGGAGACCCGGACGGGCGCGAAGAAGATCTACTGGCGCAACATCAAGCACTGGTCGACGATCTACAAGGTGTGGATGCCGCACGCCCAGTTCTTCGACGGCGGCCAGGCGTTCCACTCGGTCACCAAGTCCATGTACAACCCGCCGGGCTCCGGCGGCTGCGTCAACATGCGCCCCGCCGACGCGAAGGCATACTGGAAACTGCTGAAGAACGGTGACGACGTGTACGTCTACGGGCGCAAGCCCGGCACCTGATCCCGCCCGGTCGACGCTCGCCCGTCGGGGCCCGTCGGGCTCTTTCCCCTCTCGTTGTCAGTGGCCTGCGGTAGCTTCCGACGTACTGGGTGACGGATGCCACAGCGGCTGCGCCACAGGGCGCGACAGGGGTGGAGCGATGAGCGATCTGACCACGACGACGGCCACGGGTGCGGGGGCGGGTGCTGGGGCCGGTGAGACCGGGGCCTCCGGTGACACCGGCGTCGACGCCCGCCTCGAAGGCCACCGGACCGAGCTGACGGGGTACTGCTACCGGATGCTCGGCTCGGCGTTCGAGGCCGAGGACGCGGTGCAGGACACCCTGGTGCGGGCCTGGCGCAACTTCGACAAGTTCGAGGGCCGCTCCTCCCTGCGCTCCTGGCTCTACCGCATCGCCACCAACGTCTGCCTGGACATGCTGAACGCGGGCAACAAGCGGGCCCGCCCGGTCGATCTGACCGACCCGACCCCGCTCGCCCAGGCCGCGCTCACCCCCCGCCCGGAGAACGTCTGGCTGGAGCCGATGCCGGACGGCCGCGTCCTGCCCACCGTCCAGGACCCGGCGGAGGCCGCCGTGGCGCGGGAGTCGGTGCGCCTGGCGTTCATCGCCGCCCTCCAGCACCTGCCGCCCAAGCAGCGGGCCGTGCTGATCCTGCGCGAGGTGCTCGCCTGGAAGGCCGCGGAGGTCGCCGAGCTGCTGGAGACCTCCGTCGCCTCGGTCAACAGCGCCCTCCAGCGGGCCCGCGCCACCCTGACCGAGCGGGCGGGCCGGGTCCCGGACGCGGCGGACCCGCTCGACGAGGAGCAGCGGAAGCTGCTGGAGCGCTATGTGAAGGCGTTCGAGGGGTACGACATGGCCGCCCTGACCGCGCTGCTCCACGAGGACGCGGTGATGACGATGCCGCCGTTCGACCTGTGGCTCCGGGGCACCTCCGACATCACGGGCTTCATGACGACCATCGGCGCGGCCTGCGCGGGCTCCCGGCTGGTGCCGGTACCGGCCAACGGGTCCCCCGGCTTCGCGCACTACAAGCCCGATCCGGAGGGGTCCGGTTTCGTGCCGTGGGCGGTGCAGGTCATCGACATCCAGGACGGGGCGGTCTCGGGGATGCACTGCTTCCTGGACGTGGAGCGCTGGTTCCCGCTGTTCGGCCTCCCCGACCGGCTTCCGGCGGCGACGGCCGGGGAGTGATCCCGTACTGAGAGCGCACTGAGCGCGTGTACTGGCCGGGGGCACGTACGGGCCGGAGATGCATCCGCCCCCGGCCCGTACGGTCGCAGGCCCCTGGCTCGTACGATCCCAGGCCCCTGGCCCGTACAGTCCCGGCCCGTACGGCCCCAGCACCCAGGTCAGTACGGCCCCGGCACCCGCCGCTCCGGACCCTCCGGGCTCTCCACCTCCTCGGCCACCTCGGGCACCTCCCCCGCCAGACCGACCACGTCCTCCAGCCCCACCAGGTCCAGCAGCGCCCGGAGTTCGGGCGCCACCCCGCGCAGCCGCAGTCGGCGCCCGGCCCGGCGGGCGACGAGGGCCAGCCGGGCCACCGCCTCGACCAGGGCCAGATCGGCACGGTCCACACCGCCCACATCGCACTCGACCGGGGCGGCACCCGGACGGTCGGCGAGGCGGCGCTCCAGTTCGGCACAGAGACCGGGTACGGCTGCGCGGCCGACCCGGCCGGTCAGGGTCACGGTTACGGTCACGGTCAGGACGACCGGACTCCCGGCTTCCTCGTCCCCGTCCCCGTTCTCGTCCTCGTTCACGTTCGCGGTCTCGGGTTGGATCTCGGCTTCGGTTTCGGCTTCCACACCGGGCAGACCTCTCCGGCGGACGAAAATCATCGGCGCAACCATCGGCGCGCCGGACACCGGGCCCCCCGGTGCGACTATTTTCCGCCAGTTCCCCATTCCTGTGCTGATTCTGTGAACCAACCTGCCCGGCTTACCCTCTAGTTCGTTGAACCGTCGGCCGCAGCCGTCACACTCGTACGTGTCTGCGGACCGAGGGGGGTTGAAGAACCACCGAGTTCTCCTGGGGGAGAGTTGCGCAGACACGTGAGAAACGCGTGCATACCGGCGGTCGCCACCGCGGTCGCCGTGGCGCTGGCCGCGGGCATGGTCAGTCCGGCCATGGCCCAGCCTGGTCAGAAGGGGGCGTCCGACACCCGGGCGCTGACCGGAGCCCAGCACCACCTGACCCTCATCACCGGTGACCGGGTCACCGTGGACGACGAGGGCCGGCCGGTGAAGTTCGAGCCCGCCAAGGGGCGCGAGCACATACCGGTCCAGCGGATGAGCAGCAAGGGACACACGCTCGTCATTCCGGCCGACGCCCGTCAGCTCATCAGCTCGGGCAAGCTCGACCAGCGGCTGTTCGACGTCACCGAGCTGAGCAAGCCGGAGAGTCTCCGGTCCCAGCGGGGCGGCCTGAAGCTGATCGTCGGCTACCGGGGCGCGGCCAAGGCCGCCAAGGCGCAGGTCCGCGACGCGGGCGGCACCGAGGTCGGCCGGAGCCTGCGGTCGCTGAACGCCGAGTCGGTGGTCACGCCGACCGAGGACGCGCCGGAGATCTGGGAAGCGCTCACCGACAGCGACGACAGCCGGGCCACCACCGCGGCGGGCATCGACCGCGTCTGGCTGGACGGCGTCCGTCAGGCGAGCCTGGACCGGAGCGTCCCGCAGATCGGCACCCCGGCGGCCTGGAAGGCCGGCTTCACCGGGAAGGGCGTCAAGATCGCGGTCCTGGACACCGGGACCGACAGCACCCACGCCGACCTCAAGGGCCAGATCCTGGCCTCGAAGAACTTCAGTGCCTCCAAGGACACGAAGGACCGGGTCGGCCACGGCACGCACGTCGCCTCGATCGCGGCGGGCACCGGTGCCGCGTCGAAGGGCAAGTTCAAGGGTGTGGCCCCGGACGCCAAGCTGCTCTCCGGCAAGGTGCTGGACGACGAAGGCTACGGCGAGGACTCCGGCATCCTGGCCGGGATGGAGTGGGCGGTCGCGCAGGGCGCCGACATCGTCAACCTGAGCCTCGGCGGCGAGGACACCCCCGATGTGGACCCGCTGGAGGCAGCGGTCAACAAGCTGACGGCCGAGAAGGGCGTCCTGTTCGCCATCGCGGCGGGCAACGAGGGCGACGGCGCCGGTACGGTCGGCTCCCCGGGCAGTGCGGACGCCGCGCTGACCGTGGGCGCGGTCGATGTCAAGGACAAGCTGGCGGAGTTCTCCAGCCGTGGTCCGCGCGTCGGTGACGGGGCCGTCAAGCCGGATGTCACCGCCCCCGGTGTGGACATCACGGCGGCGATCCCGGGCAAGTCGCTGATCGCCCAGGAGGTGGGCCAGAAGCCCGCCGGTTACTCCACCATCTCAGGTACGTCGATGGCCACCCCGCATGTCGCGGGCGCCGCCGCCCTGCTGAAGCAGCAGAACCCGGGCTGGAAGGCCACCGAGCTGAAGGGCGTGCTCACCGCGTCCACGAAGGCCGGGGCGTACAGCCCGTTCCAGCAGGGCTCCGGCCGGATCTCGGTGGACCGCGCGCTCAAGCAGAGCGTCGTCGCCGAGCCCTCGTCGGTGAGCTTCGGTACACAGCAGTGGCCGCACACCGACGACAAGCCCGTCACCAGGAACGTCACCTACCGCAACCTCGGTACGAGTGACATCACGCTCGACCTGAGCCTCACGAGCACCGGTCCCAAGGGCAAGCCCGCACCGGCCGGCTTCTTCACCCTCGGCGCCAACCAGGTGACCGTCCCGGCGGGCGGCACGGCCGATGTGACGCTGACGACCGACACCCGCCTCGGCGGCACCCTCGACGGCGCGTACTCCGCGTACCTGGTGGCCACGGGCGGCGGTCAGACCGTGCGCACGGCCGCCGCGGTCGACCGCGAGGTGGAGTCGTACGACCTGACGGTCAAGCACATCGACCGCGCCGGCAAGGCCGCTTCCAACGCCGCCATCACGATCTACGACCTGAGCGGCGGGGCGGGCGGTTCCTTCGTGAACGCGCGCGTCGTGAACGGTACGACGAAGATACGGCTGCCGAAGGGCACGTACACCGTCGACTCGGCCATCTTCAACGGCTCCAAGTTCTCGCAGGGCGTCAACACGATCGCCCAGCCGAAGGTCGCCGTCACCAAGAACACCTCGCTGACCTTCGACGCCCGCAAGGCGAAGCTGGTGAACATCACGGTGCCGGACAAGAAGGCCAAGCCCAAGATGTTCGTGGCGGAGTACTCCGTCAGCACGAAGGCCAACGGCTTCGGCTCCGGCTGGCTGCTGGACGAGGCGAAGAACTTCCGCACCCTGCACGTCGGTCCGCAGCCCACCGGCGTTTCGGTCGCCCAGCACTGGTCGGCCTCCTGGACGGCGGGGTCGAAGACCCAGTACTCCATCGCCACGGGCGGCAAGGTCAAGAAGCTCGCGACCGGCTACAGCCGGAAGTTCACCGCGAAGCAGTTGGCCAAGGTGAAGGTCGGCATGGGTGCGGGCGCGCCGAAGAAGAAGGGCACGGTCACCCCGTGGGGCTTCCTGCCCACGAACGACAGCGCCTGGTCCTTCGCGTCGGGGCAGAACCTGCCCGGCACCCGCACGCTGTACCTCTCCACCGCCGACAAGGTGAAGTGGGGCTTGGAGTTCGCCCAGCTGGGCCCCGTCCAGAACGGCTTCCCGACCTACGATTCCGCGTACAGCCTCGGGGACGAAGCCACCTACAAGGCGGGCAAGTCGTACACGAAGTCCGTGAACACCCCGGTCTTCGGACCGCTGGTGAACAACGACCACGGCGTCGTGCGTGAGGACAACTGGATCTCGGCCTACGTGCCGCTGCTGGCGGACAGCAAGGGCAACGCCGACCTCTTCCAGAACTACTCGTCGGTCAAGACCGTCCTGTACCGCAACGGCAAGAAGATCGGCCAGAACGACGACCCGCTGACCGGAAACCCCTTCCAGGTCCCGTCGGGCGCGGCGAACTACAAGCTGACGAGCTCGGTGAAGCGCAGCGCGAAGATCAGCCCGCTCTCCACGCAGGTGGACGTGGCCTGGACCTTCCGCTCCAAGAAGACCGGCCTGGCCGTGCTGCCGGTCTCCACGGTCCGCTTCTCTCCGGCGGTCGGCGTCGACGGCCGGGCCAAGGCGGGCAAGACCGTCTCCGTTCCGGTGAAGGTGACCGGTGCGGCTGCCGGTAAGAACCTGAAGTCGCTGACGACGTACGTCAGTTACAACAAGGGGAAGACCTGGAAGAAGGTCACCGTGAAGAAGGGCAAGATCACGGTGAAGAACCCGGCGAAGGGCAAGGGCATCTCCTTCTCGGCCAACGTCACCGACAAGAAGGGCAACAAGTCCTCGGTGAAGATCTACAACGCGTACCTGGGCAAGTGACCGGCTACGAGCGGTAGTTCACCCCGCACGACGGCGGCCCGCCGCACGGATCGACTCCGTGCGGCGGGCCGCTCGCGTGTACCCGGCAGCCGCCGGAGCCGAGCGTCAGCCGGTCGGGAAGACGCCGGTGTCCAGGTCCAGCGCGAACGGTTCGGGAAGGCTGATCCTCCCGCCGTACTCGACGGCTTGCAGCACCCGGTACGTACCGCCCTGCGGCTCTCCGTAGAGCGTCGCGGTCGGCCGACCGGAGTGCCAGGGGTCGAGGAGCAGGAACAGCTCCACCCCGGCCTTGGCGTAGCCGTCGGCTTTGCTGATGCGGTCGTGGTTGGCGTTGGCCCGGGAGGTGATCTCGACGACGAGGCGGGCCTCGGCGGCGGGCACGTGGTGCCCCGGCGCGGAGAGCACCGAGCGGGGCACGACGACAAGGTCAGGAATGTAGAGCCCACCCCGGCCGGGCAGTGAGACACCGAGGGTCTGATAGATCCCCCACTCCGGCGGAATGACGGTGTAGAGGCTGCGCTGAAGCAGCTCCGCAGTGACGTTGTGGTCCGTGGAGGGCGGCGGCGACACGGTGACGATCTCCTCGATGATCTCCACCTTGCAGCCCTCGGGTGCGTCCGTCTCCTCCCAGATCCGGACGAGGTCGTCCCAGTCCTGGCCGGGGCCCGGCACGGGGTCGACGGTGAGTGCGCTCATGGCGGTCTCCTCTATCGGTACGTCACCGACTCCAGGATGCCGAACGGGACCGGTGGCAGTCCACCGGTCCCGTTCACCCGTACGAGGAAACCGCAGGTCAGGCGATACGTTCCCGCACCACCGGCAGCGGGGCGAACGACGTGCAGGCCGGGGCGATGTCGTACGCGTCCGGGAGGGCCTTCAGGGCGTAGTCGAACTTCTCCGGGGTGTCCGTGTGCAGCGTCATCAGGGGCTGGCCCTCGGTGACGGTGTCGCCGGGCTTGGCGTGGAGTTCGACGCCCGCGCCCGCCTGGACCGGGTCCTCCTTGCGGGCCCGGCCCGCGCCCAGGCGCCAGGCGGCGACGCCGACGTCGTAGGCGTCCAGGCGGGTCAGGACGCCGGAGGAGCGGGCGGTGACGATGTGCTGCTCGCGGGCGACCGGGAGGGTGGCGTCCGGGTCGCCGCCCTGGGCGGAGATCATGCGGCGCCAGACGTCCATCGCGGAGCCGTCGGCCAGGGCCTTCTCGGGGTCGGCGTCCTTCAGCCCGGCCGCGTCCAGCATTTCGCGGGCCAGGGCGAGGGTCAGGTCGATGACGTCCTGGGGGCCGCCGCCCGCCAGGACCTCGACCGACTCCCGTACCTCCAGGGCGTTGCCCGCGGTGAGGCCGAGCGGGGTCGACATGTCGGTGAGCAGGGCGACCGTGCGGACGCCGCTGTCGGTGCCGAGGGCGACCATGGTGGAGGCCAGTTCGCGGGCGTCCTCGATGGTCTTCATGAAGGCGCCGGAGCCGACCTTGACGTCCAGGACGAGCGCCCCGGTGCCCTCGGCGATCTTCTTGGACATGATCGAGCTGGCGATCAGCGGGATGGCCTCGACGGTGCCGGTGACATCGCGCAGCGCGTACAGCTTCTTGTCGGCGGGGGCGAGGCCGTCACCGGCGGCGCAGATGACCGCTCCGGTGGTGTCCAGGACGTTCAGCATCTCCTCGTTGGAGAGGTGGGCCCGCCAGCCGGGGATGGACTCCAGCTTGTCCAGGGTGCCGCCCGTGTGGCCGAGGCCCCGGCCGCTGAGCTGCGGTACGGCGGCGCCGCAGGCGGCGACCAGCGGGGCGAGCGGCAGGGTGATCTTGTCGCCGACGCCGCCCGTGGAGTGCTTGTCGGTGGTGGGGCGGGAGAGCGCGTCGAAGTTCATGCGCTCGCCGGAGGCGATCATCGCGGCGGTCCAGCGGGCGATCTCAGTGCGGTTCATGCCGTTGAGCAGGATCGCCATGGCGAGGGCGGACATCTGCTCGTCGGCGACCTCGCCGCGGGTGTACGCGTCGATGACCCAGTCGATCTGCTCGGGGGTCAGCTCGCCTCGGTCCCGCTTGGTGCGGATGACGGAGATGGCGTCCATGGGAGTCCTTCCGGCCGGTGCGTACGCAAGAGTCCTCGTTGACTCTACGCGCATAGAGAGGGGAAAGGACGGTGGCCCTTCCTCGGAGGGAAGGGCCACCGCCGGAGAATGCGGGTTCAGCCGAGGTGCTGCGGGCCGAACGACTGCGGCAGCATCTCGTCCAGCGTGCGGCGCCCGTCGGGCGTCTCCAGGACGAGTCCGGGGCCGCCGAACTCGTACAGGAGCTGCCGGCACCGGCCGCACGGCACCAGGACCGACCCGGTGCCGTCCACGCAGGTGAAGTGGGTCAAGCGGCCGCCGCCGGTCGCCTGGAGGGTGGAGACCAGGCCGCACTCGGCGCAGAGCGAGAGGCCGTAGGAGGCGTTCTCGACGTTGCAGCCGGTGATCGTGCGGCCGTCGTCCACCCGGGCGGCGACACCGACCGGGAAGCCCGAGTAGGGGGCGTACGCCCGGGACATGGCGTCCCGGGCCGCGACCCGCAGGGCCTCCCAGTCGGCCTCGCCGAAGAGGACGGCGGGCTCCGGGGCGGGCGAGGTCACTTGCCCTCGCCCTTCCTATAGGGGATTCCGTTCGCCTTGGGCATCCGTAGCCGTTGCGCGGAGAGCGAGAGGACCAGCAGCGTGGTGACGTACGGGGCGGCGTCGACGAACTGGCTCGGGACCTGGTCGGTCAGCAGGTACCAGGTGAACAGCAGCGCCGAGACGGCCGCCGAGATCACCGCGGCGACGTACTTCTTCTTGTACAGCTGCCAGAACACCGCGATGACCAGCAGGATCGCCAGCAGGAGCAGCATCGCGTGGACGTTCTCCGCGCCGCCGCGCAGCTTGAGGCTGTCGGTGAAGCCGAAGAGTCCGGCGCCCAGCGCCATCCCGCCCGGCATCCAGTTGCCGAAGATCATGGCGGCGAGGCCGATGTAGCCGCGCCCGCCGGTCTGGCCCTCCTGGTAGATGCCGGTGGCCACGATCGCGAGGAACGCGCCGCCGAGGCCCGCGAGCCCGCCGGAGATCGTGACGGCGATGTACTTGTACTTGTACACGTTGACGCCGAGCGTCTCGGCGGCCACCGGGGACTCGCCGCAGGAGCGCAGCCGCAGCCCGAACGAGGTGCGCCACAGAATCCACCAGGTGGCGGGGATCAGCAGCAGGGCGAGCAGGGTCAGCAGGGAGAGGCCGGTGACCAGGCCGCCGATGATGCCCGCGATGTCGGAGATCAGGAACCAGTGCTGCTGCTGGAGGTCCTGCATCCAGTCCGAGAGCCCCGGAACGGTGATCTTGTCGATCGGTTCGAGGCGCGGGGACTGCTTGGAGGAGCCGCCCTGGACGCCGTCGAAGGCGAAGTTGGAGAGGTAGCGGGTGACACCGACGGCGAGGATGTTGACGGCCACACCGGAGACGATGTGGTTGACGCCGAAGGTGACGGTGATGACCGCGTGGAGCAGGCCGCCGAGGCAGCCGCCGAGGATGCCGAAGAGGACGCCCATCCACGGGCCCCACTGGAACCCGGCCCAGGCACCGAACCAGGTGCCGAGGATCATCATGCCTTCGAGGCCGATGTTGACGACGCCCGCGCGCTCGGCCCACAGGCCGCCGAGTCCGGCGAGGCCGATCGGGACGGCGAGCTCCAGGGCACCGGCGACCTGGCCGACCGAGGTGATGTCCTCGGCGCCGCTGATGAGGCGGACCAGGGAGACGAGCGCGAGACCGCCCGCGATGATGAGCAGGACGACGGGCAGGGTGAGCTTGCGGCGGCCGCCCTTCTGGGGGGCGGGGCGTGCGGCGATGGCTTTGCTGGTGCTCACAGGGCCGCCTCCTTCTCGGTCTTGATGGCGTGTCCGGCGGCGAGCTCCTCGCCGACCTTCTGCTGCTGGCGGCGGATGCCGTACCGGCGGACCAGCTCGTAGGAGACGACGACCGAGATCACGATCAGGCCCTGCATGATCGTGGCGATCTCCTTCTCGTACCCGTACTGGTCGAGCGAGGCCGAGGACTTGTCCAGGAAGGCGACGAGCAGCGCGGCGAACGCGATTCCGAGCGGGTTGTTGCGGCCCAGCAGCGCGATGGTGATGCCGGTGAAGCCGATGCCCGTGGGGAAGTCGAGGCTGTAGGTGTGGGTGTCGCCGAGCAGCGTCGGCAGACCCGCGAGGCCCGCGACCGCGCCGGAGATCAGCATCGAGGTGAGGATCATCTTCTTGGCGTCCACACCGGATGCCTGGGCGGCGCTCTGGCTGGCGCCCGTGGCGCGCAGGTCGAAGCCGAACCGGGTGCGGTTGAGGACGAACCAGTACAGCAGGCCGCAGCCCGCCGCGACGAAGGTGAAGCCGTAGATCTCGCCGCCGTCACCCATCGGCAGACCCGGGAACCAGCCGGACTCCGGGATCTCCCCGGTGGTCAGGTTGTTGGAGCCCGGGGGCTGCTCGCCGAAGTTCTTCGGCAGGATCAGCCAGGCGACCAGGGCCGTGGCGATCGAGTTGAGCATGATCGTGGAGACGACCTCGCTCACCCCGCGCGTGGTCTTGAGGAAGCCCGCGATCCCGGCCCAGAAGGCACCGACGAGCATCGCGACGATCACGATCAGCGCGATGTGCAGCGGGCCCGGCAGGTTGACGCTGGCGCCGACCAGCGCGGCCATCATGGCGGCGAGGCGGTACTGCCCGTCGACGCCGATGTTGAAGAGGTTCATCCGGAAGCCGACGGCGACGGCGAGCGCGGCGAGGTAGTACGTACCGGCCTGGTTGAAGATCAGGACCTGTACGTCGACGTAGCTGGCCGACTCGAACATGATCCGGTACGGCTCGAAGGGGTTGCGGCCGGAGGCCAGCAGCACCACGGTCGTCAGCGCGAGGGCGACGACCAGGGCGAGCGCCGGGCCGGCGAGGCCCAGGATCAGCCGGTCCTTGTCGAATTTCTTCATCGGGCCTCGTCCTCCGGGCTTTCGAGGTGACCGGTGGCGGCGCCGGTCATGGCCGTGCCCAGTTCCTCCGGGGTGATGGTGGCCGGGTCGGCGTCGGCGACCAGTCGGCCGCGGTACATGACGCGCAGGGTGTCGGAGAGCCCGATCAGCTCGTCCAGGTCGGCCGAGATCAGCAGGACGGCCAGTCCTTCGCGGCGGGCCTCGCGGATCTGGTCCCAGATCTGCGCCTGGGCGCCGACGTCCACCCCTCGGGTGGGGTGGGCGGCGATCAGGAACTTGGGGGCGTGGCTCATCTCGCGGCCGACGATCAGCTTCTGCTGGTTGCCGCCGGAGAGGGAGGCCGCGGTGACCTCGATACCGGGGGTGCGGACGTCGTACTCGCGCACGATCCGCTCGGTGTCGGTGCGGGCCGCCTTGTTGTCCAGCAGCCAGCCCCGGCTGTTGGGCTTCTCGGTGACGTGGCCGAGGATGCGGTTCTCCCAGAGCGGGGCCTCCAGCAGGACGCCGTGGCGGTGCCGGTCCTCGGGGATGTAGCCGATGCCGGACTCGCGCCGCTTGCGGGTGGGGGCGTGGGAGATGTCGTCGGTGTCGAGGGTGATCACCCCGCCGTCCGGGTCGCGCATCCCGATCAGGGCCTCGATCAGCTCGGTCTGCCCGTTGCCCTCGACACCGGCGATCCCGAGGACCTCGCCCTTGTGGATGGTGAAGTCGATCCCGGCGAGGACGTCGCGGACGGTGCCGTCGGGGTCGGTGACGGTGAGCGCGAGGTCCCGTACGCGCAGCATGGGCACGTCGGTGACGGTGGACTCGCGGGTCTCCGGGGAGGGCAGCTCGCTGCCGACCATCAGCTCGGCGAGCTGCTTGGTCGTGGTGGTGGCCGGGTCGGCGGTGCCCACCGTCGTACCGCGGCGGATCACCGTGATCTCGTCGGCGACGGAGAGCACCTCGCCCAGCTTGTGCGAGATGAAGATGACGGTCAGGCCCTCGGCCTTGAGCTCGCGCAGGTTGGCGAAGAGCGCGTCGACCTCCTGCGGCACGAGGACCGCGGTCGGCTCGTCCAGGATGAGGATGCGGGCGCCCCGGTAGAGGACCTTGAGGATCTCCACGCGCTGCCGGTCGGCGACCCCGAGGTCCTCGACGAGCGCGTCGGGCCGGATGCCGAGCCCGTACGCGTCGGAGATCTCCTTGATCTTCTTACGGGCTCCGGCGCCGATGCCGTACAGCTTCTCGCCGCCGAGGACCACGTTCTCCAGGACGGTGAAGTTGTCGGCGAGCATGAAGTGCTGGTGCACCATGCCGATGCCGCGCTCGATGGCTTCGCCCGGGTTGGAGAACGAGACCTGCTCACCGTTGACGGCGATGGTGCCCTCGTCCGGCTTCTGCATGCCGTAGAGGATCTTCATCAGGGTGGACTTGCCTGCACCGTTCTCACCGACGAGGGCGTGCACGGTGCCCTTGCCGATCGTGATGTCGATGTCGTGGTTGGCGACGACGCCGGGGAAACGCTTGGTGATGCCGTGCAGTTCCACGGCGGGGGGGCTGCTGGACGCGTTGATGACGCACTCTCCTTGGCCGGACAGGAGCGGGGGCGGAGGGGCTGGAGGGGCTCTGGTGAGCGGGGTGAAGTTATCGCGCCGGAGGGCCGTCTACACGCGTAGAGCTGCCGAATCGTGAAACACAGGCGCACGTCACAGTCCGGACGCGGGGTCCGGACCGGGTGGGAGAGCGCTGCGAGAGGCGGATCTTCTTCGGGTCTTCTTTCGGGACTGCGGTGCTGCGGGTGCTGCTGAGGATGGCGCTTCGGTACGGCTCCGGGACCGGGCGCCGTCGCCCTGGTGCGGGCGACGGGGACCCGGCGGCCTCGTCCGCCCGCCGCGCCGGTGTGCGGCGGGGCGGGCGGACGGGGCCGGGGAGGTCACCGGCCGGAGGACCGGCCGGGCGGACCGGTCCGTTACGGGGCGGTCTTGACGGTGACCTTGCCGTCGATGATGTCCTGCTTCGCCTTGTCGACCGCGGCGATGACGTCCTTCATCTTGACGAAGGCCGGGTTGGACTGCGACAGGGCGACGCCGTTCTTGTCCAGGCCGTAGCGGACCTCACCGGACTGCGGCTTGCCGTCCTGGACCGACTTGATCAGGTTGAAGACCGCGTCCTCGATGTCCTTCGTGACCGAGGTCAGGATGGAGTCCTTGTAGTTGGCGAGGCCCGCCTGGTTGTACTGGTCGGAGTCGACGCCGATGTTCCACTTGCCCGCCTTGGAGGCGGCCTCGATGGCACCGGAACCGGCCAGACCGGCGGCCGAGTAGATCACGTCGGCCTTCTTGTCGAGCTGGCCCTGGGCAGCGGCCTTGCCGAGGTCGGGCTTGGAGAAGCCACCGAAGTCCGGCGGCTGCGTCAGGTACTGCGGGAGCACGTTCACCGACGGGTCGGTGTCCTTGACGCCCTGGACGTAACCGGCCTCGAACTTCTTGATCAGCGGGGTCTCGACACCACCGATGAAGCCGACGACCTTCGTCTTGGTGACCTTGGCGGCGGCGACACCGGCGAGGTAGGAGCCCTGCTCCTCGTTGAAGACGATGTTGGCGATGTTGTCGCCGGTCACCGAGGCGTCGTCGATGATCCCGAAGGTGGTCTTCGGGAACTTCGGGGCGACCTTCTTGATGGCGGGCGCGTAGGCGAAGCCGACGCCGATCACCGGGTTGTTGCCGGCGCGGGCCAGCTCGGTGAGGCGCTGCACCTTGTCGGCGTCACCCTCACCGTCGGAGGGCTCGGCCTCGCTGCCGTCGACGTCGAGGTCCTTCTCGGCCTTGGCGAGACCGGCGTAGGCGGCGTCGTTGAACGACTGGTCGCCGCGGCCGCCGATGTCGTACGCGATGGCGGCCTTGTCACCGTCGGAACCGGCGTCCGACGACGTTTTCCCGCCACACGCGGTGGCGCTGAGCGCGAGGGCCGCTGACGCGACACCCACGGTGGCAATCCTGGTGATCCGGCGCAAGGGAAGGCTCCTTCAAACCTGACCGAAGCGCCTCTTCCGGCGCTGGTTTCGCGGCGATCGTAACGCGCGTAGATGTCAGATAAGAGCACGTACGGAAGCCGTTATCGGATCGTCGCGAACAGAAGGTGTCGCGTCGGTCGACAGATGTACTGCGAACAGTTCGTTAAGGCTGTTCTAAGAGCGTCCGGCCAGCAGGGCGGCGGCCGTGAACAGCTCGACTCCCACGGTGATGGCTTCCTCGTCCACGTCGAAGTTGCCCCGGTGAAGGTCCAGACCGCGCGTGTCGCCGGGCGGGCGCACCCCCAGGCGGGCCATGGCGCCCGGTACGCGCTCCAGGTACCAGGAGAAGTCCTCGCCGCCGAGGCTCTGCTCGGTGTCCTCGATCGCATACGATCCGCGGCGCTCGGTCATCGCCGCGTCCAGCAGGCCGACGGACTCGGCGTCGTTCACCACGGGCGGCACGCCCCGTACGTAATTGATCACGGTCTTGGCCCGGTGCATTCCGGCCACCTCGTCCACGGCGGCGTGCACCAGGTCGGCTGCGTCCCGCCAGGCGCTCAGGTCCAGGCAGCGGACCGTGCCGGAGAGCTCGGCGTGCTGCGGGACGACGTTGGGGGCGTGGCCCGTCTGGAGGCGGCCCCAGGTGAGGACGAGCCCCGAGCGGGCGTCGACCCGGCGGGCGAGCAGCGCGGGCACGTCGACGGCGACCCGGGCGGCGGCGGTGACCAGGTCGGTGGTGAGGTGCGGGCGGGCGGTGTGGCCGCCGGGCCCGTCGAGGGAGATCTCCAGCCGGTCGCAGGCGGAGGTGATGGGCCCGACGCGCAGCCCGATGTTCCCGACGTCCACCTTCGGGTCGCAGTGGACCGCGATGATCCGCCCGACGCCCTCCAGCACCCCGGACTCGATCGCGCTGAGCGCGCCGCCCGGCATGACCTCCTCGGCCGGCTGGAAGACCAGGCGTACGGCGTTGGGGAGGAGCCCCTGCCGGTCGAGCGCGGCGAGCACGAGGCCGGCGCCGAGCACGGTGGTGGTGTGCACGTCGTGGCCGCAGGCGTGGGCCCGGTCGGGCACGGTGGACCGGTAGGGGACGTCCACCTTGGTGTCCGGGATCGGCAGCGCGTCGATGTCCGCCCGCAACGCCAGCATGGGCGTCACCCCGTCCCACTCCCCCACGTCGCAGACGAGCCCGGTCCCGACGTCCAGCACCCGCGGCTTCAGCCCGGCCTTCTCCAGCCGGTCCTTGATGGCGGCGGTGGTCCGGAACTCCTGGTTGCCCAGCTCCGGGTGCATGTGCAGATCCCGGCGGAAGGCGATCAGCTCGGCCCGCAGCTCGTCACCGAGCCTGCCGGGCAGCCCACCTCCCCCCGGCTGGTCGACCAGGTCTTCGGGGCGGGAGGCGCGGGACTTCAACTGGTTCACCTTGTGAAGGGTAGGCCCCTTCACCCCTCAACTGGCCATGGATCTAGGAAATTTCAGCCGTGCAGGGGAACAAAAGGCGGGGTGGGGGTGTGTGACGGCTTGTGACAGTGGGTATAACGGAGGGTTTCGGTGGAGCTGGAGACCTCCTACGCGTGCGCCGTCGACGTCAGCCGCTGCACCCCCCGCGCCGTCTCCGTGACCCCGCTCAGGAACCCCTGCGCGCGCGGGGAGGCCGTCGTGCGGAGCCACTCCGGGGCGATGTCGCAGACCGCGACGTTCACACCGGTGCCGGCCAGGGCCAGGGGGAGGGTGTGGACCACCGTCGAGGGGAAGCTCACCACCGTGTGGCCGATGGGGCCGCGGCGGGCGATGAGTTCCAGGGGGAGGTCCGGGCGGACGATCTCCAGGCCCGTGGCGGCTTCCAGGGCGTGGAGCTTCTCGGCGGACTCGCGGCGGTGGGCGAAGTAGCGGGTGGCGCCGTGGGTGCGGGCCAGGGAGGCGACCGCCTCCTGGTACGGGACGGGGTCGACCACGCCCGTCTCCACCAGGGAGGTGCCGACCAGGTCCGCGCCCTTGCCGATGCTCGGGGGGCCGAAGCGGGCGCGGGTCCAGGTGAAGGTGTTGGCCGTGACCGTGATGCCCGGCGGGGGCTCGACCGGCATCGCGGTGAAGACCTCCACCCGGTGCCGGGGGGTCGGGGTGAAGCGGCGGCGGGCGGTGGCCGTGACCGGGGTGAGGAGCAGTTCGCGCGGGCCGCCCCGGCCCTTGCGGTGCCAGCGGGTCAGCCGCTCGCCCCGGGCCAGCTGGGCGACGAACTCCATGGTCGCCGTGCCGTCGTCGACCACCGTGAGGCGCTCGGCGCGGACCAGGGTCAGCAGGAGCTGGACGTAACGGGAGAACGGGTCGCCGATCACGATGTGGTCCGCGCGCCTGACCAGTCCGGCCAGGGCGCGCAGGGCCTTGAGAGGCGCGCCGGAGTCCCCGCGCGCCTCCTGCCAGCGGACGGTGATGCCCTCGTCGCGGGCCAGCTCCGCCATCCGGCGCAGCTGACCGCGCGACATCGGGTCGACCGGGGGGAGAACGACGACCGTGGTGGCGGCCGGATCGTCTCCCCCCTCGGTGTGCACCCACTCCAGGACGTTCAGGAGCTGGACCGGGCTCTCGACGAAGGCGAGGTTCACCGGTCGGCGCTCAGACCGCGACCGGCTCGGGGGCCGGGGTGTTCTCGGCCTCGGCGACGACGCCCGCGACCCGGCGGAGCTTCTTCATCGGGCCGAGCTCGGACTCGTACACCTTCTTGACGCCGTCACCGAGGGACGCCTCGATGGTGCGGATGTCGCGGACCAGGCGGGTCAGGCCCTGCGGCTCGACGGAGGCGGCCTGGTCGGAGCCCCACATGGCGCGGTCCAGGGTGATGTGGCGCTCGACGAAGGTGGCGCCGAGGGCGACGGCGGCCAGGGTGGTCTGGAGGCCGGTCTCGTGGCCGGAGTAGCCGATCGGGACGTTCGGGTACTCCTGCTGGAGGGTGTTGATGACCCGCAGGTTCAGCTCCTCGGCCTTCGCCGGGTACGTCGAAGTGGCGTGGCAGAGCAGGATGTTGTCGCTGCCCAGCACCTCGACCGCGTGGCGGATCTGCTTCGGGGTGGACATGCCCGTGGAGAGGATGACCGTGCGGCCGGTGGCGCGCAGGGCGCGGAGCAGCTCGTCGTCGGTGAGGGATGCGGAGGCCACCTTGTGGGCGGGGACGTCGAACTTCTCCAGGAAGGCGACGGCCTCGGTGTCCCACGGGGAGGCGAACCAGTCGATGCCGCGCTCGGCGCAGTGCTCGGAGATGGCGCGGTACTCCTCCTCGCGGAACTCGACGCGGTGGCGGTAGTCGATGTACGTCATCCGGCCCCAGGGGGTGTCGCGCTCGATGTCCCACTGGTCGCGCGGGGTGCAGATCTCCGGGGTGCGCTTCTGGAACTTGACCGCGTCGCAGCCTGCTTCGGCGGCCGCGTCGATCAGGGCGAGGGCGTTGCCGAGGTCGCCGTTGTGGTTGATGCCGATCTCGCCGGTGATGTAGACGGGCCGGCCGGGTCCGGCGGTACGGGTGCCGAAGGTGCGCAGGCGGGAGGTGCTGGTCATGGTGGTGCTTCCTTACTTGGTGGGGACAGTGGGGGCTGAGATGTCAGCGGTGAGGGTGGGGCCCAGCAGCCAGGCCGCGATCTCGCGGATGGCGCCGTAGCCGCCGGGGGTGGTCGTGACGGCGCGCGCCGCGGCGCGTACCGAGTCATGGGCGCTGCCGACCGCGACGGGCCAGCCCGCGAGGGCGAAGCAGCCCAGGTCGTTGACGTCGTTGCCGACGTAGAGGACCCGGTCGGGGGCGATGTCCTGCTCGTCGCACCACTGCTTGAGCGCCTCGTCCTTGCGGTCGATGCCGTGCAGGACGGGGACCTGGAGCTTGCGGGCGCGGGCGGCGACGACCGGGTTCTGTTCGGTGGAGAGGATCAGGAGGGGGACGCCCGCCTTGCGCAGGGCCGCGATGCCCAGGCCGTCGCCCCGGTGGACGGCGACGGTCTCGCGGCCGTCGGAGTCGACCAGGACCCGGTCGTCGGTCTGGGTGCCGTCGAAGTCCAGGACGACCGCGTCCACGTCCGCGAGGGAGGGCAGCGGCGAGGGGTCCAGGAGCGGGGCGAGCGCGCGGGCACGGGCCAGGTCGTGCGGGTCGTCGATCTCCAGCACCCGGGCCGGGTCGGTGGGCACGAGCGCGGTGTGGCCGAAGAAGCGGTGGCGGTGGGTACGGAAGCCCGCCGCGTCCATCGCGTAGGCGGCGCCGGTCTCCAGGTAGTCCTGGGGGCGGTCCTGGCGGCGGGGGCGTACGGACTTGTCGTGGTTGACGCCGTACGTGCCCTCCTCCACCGCGTGTCCGTCGCGCCAGACGAAGCCGTGGAACGTGGCGACGGTGACGGCCGTGTCGGCGCCCTCCCGGGCCACCGCGCGGGCCACCCCGTCGATGTCCTCGCGGGAGACGAAGGGGCTCGTGCACTGGACGAGGAGGACCACGTCGACGGTGCGGGCGCGCTCGGCCTCGTAGACGTCCAGGGCGTGCAGCACCGCCGCCTCGCTGGTCGCGGTGTCGCCCGCGATGGCGGCGGGGCGCTCCACGCAGTGCAGCCGGTGGGCGGCGCCGAGGTGGGCGGCGGCGGTGCGGGCGGCCTCCGCGATGGTCGCGTCGTCGGTGGTGACGACGACGTCAGTGACCTCGGGGGCGCCGAGCGCGGCGCGCACCGCGCGGGCCACCAGCGGGATGCCGCCGACCTCGGCGAGGTTCTTGGCGGGCACGCCCTTCGATCCGCCGCGGGCGGGGATCACGGCGAGGACGGTGGGGGTCGTCGAGGCCCCTGAAGTCACGGTCGGGGTCATCGAAGCTCCTGAAGTAGTGGTCACAGCTCCCCCATCCGGCGGATCACCGGGGCGACGCGCTGGACGCCGTGCCGGTAGGCGCCGCGCGCCGCGTTGCGTACGGTCTCCCGCACCGCGCCCCGGACCCGGCCGGGCTCCTGCGGTGCGGCGGCGCCGGGCAGGGGCGTGCCGTCGGGGGCCAGGTGGTGGCGGGCGAGGATGCCGGGGAGGTAGCCGGGGGCGGTGGCGGGCGTGTAGTAGGGGGCCAGGGGCGGGAGTTGGCCCTCCGCCAGCAGTTCGGCCACCCTGGCGCGGGCGGTGTCGTAGGCGGTGCCGTACGAACCGTCGGCGGCCACGCCCTGACCGGCCAGCCACCCGCTGTCGGGGCGCGGGCGGAACCCGCCGTCGAGCTTGTCCCAGGAGGTGAGGAGCCCGGAGCCGACGAAGTGGTGGTTGCCGAGGGGTTCGCGTACGCCGAGGTCGGTGAGGACCGCGGTCGGGATGCGGCGGTGCAGGGACTCCAGCGCGGCGGTCGAGGAGACGGTGACCAGGAGGTCGGTGCGGTCCAGGACCTCGCCCATGTGCCCGTACACCAGGCGGAAGTTGGGCGGCAGCCCGCCGGGCAGCTTCTGCGCGAGCTTCTGGTACGGGAGTTCCTCGATGTGCGTGGTGTGCTCACCGGGCTTGGAGCGCAGCTTGAGCAGCACCTCGCGGCGGGGGTGCAGCCGGGCGTGCTCGACGAGTCGGCGGAGCAGGTACGTACGGTCGGCGCGGGAGGCCGGTACGGAGGGCTGGGCGGCGAACACCACGGTGTCGCGGCCTTCTTCGGGGCGGTACGGGGCTCCGCCGAGGAACGGCAGCGCGGCTTCCGTCACGGCCGATGCGTCGGCGTCCACTCCCTCGTACACCGCGCGGAAACGCCCGGCGTCGTGGGCCGAGTTGGCGAGGACGATGTCGGCGCCGTGGCGGAGGAGGAGGCCGTCGGCGAGCTTCTCGTAGACCACGCCGACGTATCCGGTGACGATGACGGGGCGGCGGGTGAGGTGCAGCGCGGCCAGTCCGTGCAGCATCGCCTGGACCCCGCCGCCGACGAGGGCGAGGACGACGACGTCGTACCCCTCGTCGCGCACGGTGTGCAGGAACTCGACGGCGGTGACCTCGCGGACCTTCTCCGCCTCGATCCCGACCTCGCCGACCTCCGCGAGCTGGCGGGGCGTCGGGGTGGCCCGGCCGCGCAGCAGCAGCCCGCTGACCTCGACGGGGCGCGCGCCCCGCCCGTCCGTCCCGGCAACCTCGGCGGTCAGGCGGCGCGCGGTGAGCGCGCCCCATTTCCACCGGGTGTCGGAGTCGGCGAGGACGGCGACCCGGAGCGCCGGGCGGGGCTCGGCGGGGGTTCGGGCCGGATCGGCCGCATTGCTGGTACGTGGGGGCACGTCCTAGAAGTTAGGAAGGCATTTCGATGCGCGGCCCAACGTGACGGCAACAAATGGTTAACAGCGAGCCGCCTCTTGGGGAATCGGTCTCCCGGAACATCAAATCTCTTGGCAGAGACGGTAATTCACCTCTATTCCACGCACCGTTCACCATGGTTCGCGCCCGTCGAAAATGCCGCGCATTTCCCACCGGTGATCGGCCTTCCCGCACAGGAGAGGGGCGGTACGGCGGCCGTCATGCCGGTTCACCGCATGGGTTCACCGCATCGACGGCCGCCGTTCACCCGACGTCCTCGCCGGGGACAGTGCCTGTGCCGCGGCCCGTTCTAACGTCATGCACGTGGTTAAGCTCTCCGTCATCGTGCCGTTCTTCAACGTGCAGACATATGCGCCAGACACCCTCAGGAGTCTTCGGGCCAATATCCGCGAGGACTTCGAGTTCATCCTTGTCGACGACTGCTCGACCGACGGGACGGCGGACATCCTGCTCCGCGCCCGGGACGAGATCCCGGGGGCGGTCGTGCACAGACACGAACAGAACGGGGGGCTGGCCACGGCCCGCAACACCGGGCTGGACGCGGCACGCGGGCAGTACATCGCCTTCCTGGACGGCGACGACTGGGTGGCCCCCGGCCACTTCGCCGAGCTCCTCGCCCGTACCGAGGCGCTGGGCTGCGACTTCGTCCGTACCGACCATGTCCAGGTCGAGCGCACCCACCGTACGGTGCACCGCGTCCCGCACGGCCGGCGCGACACCGTGACCGACCCGCGCACCGCGATCCTGCCCGCCGACCGGACCACCTCGGTGGACTACCCGTACGCCTGGGCCGGTCTCTACCACCGCAGGCTGCTCGACGCGGGGCTGCTGCACTTCACCGACGGGCTGCGCACGGCGGAGGACCGGCCGTGGATCTGGCGGCTGCACCGCCGCGCGGAGTCCTTCGCCGTGCTCGGTCTGCTGGGCGTCTTCTACCGGCGGGGCGTGGCCTCCTCGCTGACGCAGATCGGTGACGCCCGCCAGCTCGACTTCATCCGCTCGTTCGACCAGGTCGTCCGGGAGACCGCCGAGGACCCGGAGGCCGAGGCGCTGCTGCCGAAGGCGGTCCGTACGTACTGCGCCATCATCTTCCACCACATGAACTCGATCGGGAGGTTCGAACCGGCGGTGGCCCGCATGCTGAAGTCGCGGAGCGCGCAGGCGCTCGGCCGGATGCCGCAGGCCGTGCTGGACGAGGCGCTCGACTCCATGGACGTCCAACGCGCCACGCTGCTGCGCCGGTTGCGACGTCGGCCCACCACCGCGAAGGGAGCGAAGGAGGTGACGTCCGCATGAGCACCACCCAGCTCTTCGCCGCCTCCACCCTCTACGGCGCCGCCACCCTCGCCGCCGCCCTGGACACCGGCCGCTTCGGCCCGGCCGACCGCCGGGTCCTGGTCGTCTGCAACAACGCCGCCGTCCCCGAGACCACCCCGGCGCTCGACGCGATGCCGGGCTTCGAGCGGCTGCGCGGCCGGTTCGACGACGTGGTCTCCTGGAACGGGACCATCGCCCCCTTCCACCCGAGCCGCTGGTCCCCGCGCCCCGACGACATCCCCCTGTGGGAGCGCCATCTGCGGCTGGCCTGGGAGCTGGGGGACGACGACATCGAGCTGGCCGTCGAGTCGATCCAGGTCAACCCGGCGATGGCGATCACGGAGATCTTCACCGGCGCCCCCATCGATGTGTACGCCGACGGGCTGATGAGTTACGGGCCCACCCGCAACAAGCTCGATCCGCTGGTCGGGACGCGGGTGCGGCGGCTGCTGCACCTCGATCTGGTGCCGGGTCTGAAGCCGCTGCTGCTGACCGAGTTCGGGGTGGAGCCGGTCCTCGTGGAGACCGAGGGTTTCCTCAAGGTGCTCGGCGAGCTGGCCGCCGCCCCCGCCGAGCTGCCGTCCGTCGAGGCCCCGGCCCTGCTGCTCGGGCAGTATCTGTCGGCGCTGGGGCTGATCTCCGCCGCCGAGGAGGAGGAGCTGCATCTGCGGATGATGCGGGGTGCGGTCGCCCTCGGCCACACCCGGCTGGTGTTCAAGCCGCACCCGACGGCCCCGGCCCAGTGGTCGCGGTCGATGGAGGCGGAGGCGGCGCGGCTCGGCGCGGAGCTGACCGTGCTGGACACCGGGATACTGCGGGCTCCGGTGCTCGCCGAGGTGCTCTACGAGCGGATGCGCCCGGCCCTGGTGGTCGGCTGCTTCTCCACGGCGCTGCTCACCGCCTCGGCGTTCTACGGGCTGCCGGTGGCCCGGGTCGGTACGGAACTGCTGCTGGACCGGCTCTCCCCGTACGAGAACAGCAACCGGATGCCGGTCACCCTGGTGGACGCGCTGCTGCCGGAGCTGGGCGACCGGGTCGCGGTGGCGGAGCGGCGGCCCGGCGACGACGCCGAGCGGGAGGTGTCCGCGCTGGTGGCGGCGGTCGGGTTCGCGATGCAGCCGAGGCTCCACCCGGGGCTGCGGGCGGCGGCGGAGCGGTATCTCTCGACCCGGCTGACCCCGGTGACCTGGCGGTACTTCAAGCGGCGCCGACTGACCTCGCTGGGGCTGCCGGGCGGGGTGCCCGCGCAGTTCTCGTTCCTGCCGCGGAGTGCGGCGGTGCGCAGGGCGGTCCGGCGGGCCCGGTCGCTGCGGCGGGCGGTGGGGCGGTAGGGCGGTGGGGCGGTAGCCCTTCGCGCAGGACACGGCGGTGGGGCGGGTCCGGAAACGGACCCGCCCCACCGGCCTTTCGTACGTCCTACCTGCCGGCCAGGATCACCCGGAGGTCCGCCGCGTTGGCCTCGGTGACCTTCCACAGCTCCTGCTGACGGCCGTGCACATCCGCCACGGACGCCGCGTGGTCGGCCAGCAGCGCGGTCGCCCGCTCGGTGAGGCGGGCGCCGAGGTGGCGGTCGTGGACGGAGATGCCCCACTCGGGCCGCTCGATGTCGGCCAGGAAGTACGCCATCTTGGGGTGCGAGATCAGGCTGATGATCGGCGTGCCGCAGCCGAACGGGATCATGCCCGCGTGTCCGCGCATGCCGATGACCAGCTTCGTCCGGGCGTAGACGTCCCGTATCGCGTCGTTGTCGAAGTCGTACATCGGGATGACCGGCAGCGAGATGCCGTGCTCGCGCCGCAGGTCGAACGCGATCCGCTCGTCGTCCAGCGAGTGCGCCACGCACTTCACCTCGGCCTGCTCGCCGAGCGCGGTGACCGCGGTGGCCATCTCGCGGAGGAAGTGCCCGTAGTCGTGGCCGAAGCGCAGACCGGCCCGGTCGTAGGCGGCGTTGACCAGGATGGTGTCCTCGCGCCCGGCCGGGTCGCGCCAGCCGTCGACCAGCTGCCGGGTGACCGTGGTCGGGCAGGGCTGGAAGCGGACCTTGTGGTGGAGCTCCGGCGGGAGCAGGTCCCGGACCTTCTCGATCGAGCCGTGGTTGCGCAGCCCGAAGAAGGCGGAGCTCTCCACCAGCTTGCGCAGGCTGGACAGGAACCGCTTGCGGCCGTGTCCGTACGCCTGCCCGTCGAAGGCGTTGAAGCCGACCGCGTACACGACGACGGGGACGTCGATCCGCTCCAGCAGTTCGTCGGGGACGTTCCACTGCCAGCCGCTGTTGCCGTTCGGCGCGGTGTCGGGGATGAAGAGTCCGCCGCCGCCGATGACCAGCCCCCGGCGGGCGTTGACCCGTTCCAGGGCCGCTTCGTCGAAGAGCCGGTGGGCGTGGACCGAGTGCCAGCGGTCGGGGCCGGTGTCCTGGCCGAAGGCCAGCCGTACGCTCTCGGGCAGCAGCTTGTCGCCCGCGTTGCCCTGGCGCTCCATGTAGAAGGCGACATGGGCGAGCTGGCCGGAGGCGGGGCCCTCGGCGGGCGGGGTGAGGCCGGTGGTACGCAGGTGCATCAGCCGGTTCGCCCGGTGCGTCGGGTCGACGCCGAGCCCCTGGAGCGCGAGGCGCGATGCCTCCTCGTCGTCACCGTGAATCCAGGCGATCTGGGCGAGCCGCCCGTACGCGGTCGCGGCCCGGTTGGGCGCGGAGGCGGCCAGCAGGAGCTGGGCGCGGGCCTCCTCGTACCGGGAGACGCTCATCAGGGCGTGCCCGAGCACCTCGTTGGGCCAGGACTCGTCGACCGGGATGCGCAGCGGGGCGAGCAGGTCGACGGCTTCCTGGTACTCCCCCGCCAGGATGTGGGCGGCGGCCACCTTGCGGGCGCTCTCCACGTCGGCGGTGCGCCGCACGTGCGGGGTGCCGTAGTGGACCAGCAGGTCGTGGTGCTTGGTGCCGCCGGTCGCGAGGTAGGCGGCGTGGAACTCGGCGTCGGACAGGTGGTACGCGTGCCAGCGGGCCTCGGCCTCGCCGTACCCCGACTCACCGCCCTGCCAGGGCTTGTGCCGCCCGGTGAAGTGCAGGATCGCCGTGCCGTCGGGGACCGGGAGGTCGCCCGACAGCCGCCGCTTCACGAAGTTGAAGCGGGCGTCCAGCTGGACGAAGCCGCCGTCCAGCACGGCGTTCAGGATGCCCTGGTCGTGCTTGTCCAGCTCGTACGTACCCGCCCGGCCGACCTCGTCCAGCTCGGCGCAGAAGGCGTCGGTCAGATACTCGCGCTGGATGACCAGCAGCCCGCTGTTCAGCTTGTGCTGTCCGTAGAAGAACTGCGGGACGGCGGCCAGGCCCTCGCGCAGCCGCAGCAGCTCCCCCAGGTCGTCGAGGACGACCATGTCGGTGTCCAGGGTGATCACGGTGTCGTAGTCGCGGACCCGGAACACGTCGAGGATGAAGTACGCCTTGCGCACCAGGTAGTTGTCCTGGTCGCCCTTGGCGTACGTGTCGTAGTGCGCGGCGTTCACCTGCCGGAAGTCGACGCGCGGGTGCAGGGCGCGGATCTTCCCGACGGACTCGGGGCGCAGCCCGTCGTGCAGGACGAGGAAGTCCTCGCAGACGTTGGGGTTGGACAGGGCGAGGCTGCGCAGCAGGGTGAGGAAGCCGGGCAGGTAGTTCTCGTCCACGAAGCTGGCGAAGGCGATGCGACGCTTCCCGGTGAGCGCGTTCGCGGGCGGCGCGGTGGGGGTGGACGCGGTGGGCGGGGTCATCGCAGGCAGATCCTCATGTCGGTGACGCTCTGGGCCCGTTCCATGACCCACGCCTTCTCGCTGGTGTACTCGTGCACGGACGTGATGGGCATCCGCATCGCGGCGGGCAGCCGGTAGGCGCCGCTCTCGTAGAAGTCGAAGCCGATCAGGTCGATGCGCGGGTTCACGTCCAGGAAGTCCAGCAGCCAGAGCATGTTGAAGCCGCTGGTGGGGATCGAGGACCAGACGTCCCGGCCCAGGCGGCCGATGTCGCGCACCGGCCAGCGCAGGGACTCGTCCCCCAGGTAGGTCTGCGCGCCCGGGACCAGCCGGTTGCGCAGCGAGTACTTCCAGTCGCCGGAGATCCCGCCGAAGATCAGCCGGGTGTCCACGTGCTGGTCCCAGTTGAAGCCGTGCTTGTGGATGCTGACGTGGATGTCGGTGCGCCGGCCGGTGGCCGCCGGGTCGATCCGGTACGAGTTGAAGCGGACCACCAGGTCGTAGTCGTCGATCTCCGCGCCGAGCGAACTGTTGCCCACCCGTTGGGAGTTGGCGATCAGGCAGATGGACTTCCCGGCGATCCGGTTGCGGAACTCGCCGAGCGTGAGCCACTGGACGCCCCCGAAGGTGGGGTCCTCGACCGGTCCGCGCATCCGGGCCCTGCGCTGTTCCGCGTAGAGCGTGGTGAGGCCGGTGAGTTCGGCGGGAGCGGCGAGCTCGGCGGGAACCCGCGTGCCGGTGCTCGCGGGTGCGCTTCCGCCGCCCGCGACACCGGCCTGCTCGCGGGCCAGGGTGAGGTAGCGGGAGAGCGTCTGCTGGACCTCGCCCACCGGGGCGTCGGCCGCGATCTGGGCGAGCAGCGCGCCGATCAGCCGGGGCCGGGCCTCGTCCCAGGCGCCCCGGGCGTGCAGCTCCAGGCCCTTCGCCCAGGACTCGACGACGGGCCGGTCGGCGAACTCCCGGGCCTCGGGGCAGCCGGTGGCGAGCCGCTGCACCAGCTCCGCCCGGAGCCGGGCGCCCTCCCGCAGCCCGGCCACCTTGACGGCCACGCCGAAGCCGTCGTCGTCGGTGAGTTCGAGGTAGCGCTCGTACGCGATGACCGCGGCGCTCTCGGCGCCCATGGCCTCCAGTACGCGGGCCCGCAGCCGCCAGCCTGCCCGGGAGCGCTTGCGCTGGGTGAGCACGGTGTCGGCGACCATCAGGGCGAGCTTGGTCTCGTCCTCGTAACCGCAGGCCAACGCCTTGTTGCCGACGGCGAGCAGCGGGTCCATGAGCGCGTCGCCGAGCAGCAGCGCGGAGCCGGAACCGGCCTTGGCCGGGCGGCGCAGGAGCGGCAGCGGGCTGGTGGCCGGGGCCGCCGGGACCGTCGCCGCGTGGGTGGCGAGGAGATGGCGGAGGGCCTCGGCGAGCGCGTTGCGCCGGCTGTCCAGGCTCGCGACGAGCTTGGCGCTGTGCGCGGCACAGGCGCTCAGGCAGGTCTCCAGGTCCATGGCGTTCACCCGGGCGGCGGCCACCGTCTCTCCGGAGGTCCCGGAGGTTATCGGGACCTCCGCGTCACGTTGCCGTGGCCAGCGGGTGCGGGCTTTCGTCATGGCGCTCCAAGCGTCTGGTGCCCGTGGGGGGAGGGGGCTTCGGTCTCGCGCGGGGTCCGGGGTCTCCTCGACGGTGACCCGGAGTGAGGTTCCGCGCAGCGTTTGTCGGTTCCGCGTCACCGTAGGAAACCTGAAAGACCGAAGGATGAACTCCCCCTGTCGGACCGGGAAACGGCGTGCTGCCCGGACGTTCCGCGCGCTGTCGCAGCCCTACGCTGACGCGGCACGGCGTCGGAGAAGGGAGCGGCTTTGACCACCGCACCGCAGGACACCAGGGCGGCATCCCGGACCGCCCCGCCCGATCACGACCGGAGCGGCCGGGGCGCCCCGGCCGCTGGGGAACCACCACGGGGAACGGCGGCGGCCCCCCGTCCGAAGGCACGGCTGCGCGCCCTGGACGGGCTGCGGCTGCTCGCCGCGCTGATGGTGGCCGGGTACCACTACGGGGGCCGGGGCGGCGAGATCACCGGAGCCTGGGGCAGCTCGGCCGCCGTACAGTTTCCGACGGCCCACACCTGGCTGGCGTACGGCTGTCTCGGGGTGCAGGTCTTCTTCGTGATCAGCGGCTTCGTGATCTGCCTCAGCGGCTGGGGGCGCACGCCGCTCGCGTTCTTCGCCTCGCGCGCCTCGCGGCTGCTGCCCGCGTACTGGGCGGCGGTCGTGCTGGTGACGGCGGTGTTCGCGCTGCCGATGGTCGCGTACGAGGCCGTCTCCCCCAGCGACGCCCTGCTCAACCTGACGCTGTTGCAGCAGCCGCTGGGCGCGGACCGGGTGCTGGGGGTGTGCTGGACGCTCTGGGCCGAGGTGCGGTTCTACGCGCTGTTCGCCCTGTGCGTGGTGCTGCCGGGGGTGAACCGGCGCCGGGTGGTGCTGTTCTGCGCCGGGTGGACGCTGGCGGCGGCGCTCGCGCGGGCCTCGGGCGAACCGTTCCTGGAGGTGCTGCTGATGCCGCAGTACGCCCCGTACTTCATCGGCGGCATCGGCCTCTACCTGCTGCACCGGGACCGGCGCGACGCGCTGGCCTGGGGCATCGTCGGCGTGAGCTGGCTGCTGGGCCAGCACTACGCGGTGGCGGAGCTGTGGCACCCGGGCGGCCCGGACGCGTTCTCGCACCGTTCGTCGGCGGTCATCATCCTGATCGTGACGGCCGGTTTCGCCGCCGTCGCGGCCGTCGCGCTGGGCGCCCTGAACCGGATCGACTGGCCGTGGCTCACGGTCGCGGGGGCGCTCACCTACCCGTTCTACCTGGTCCACGAGCACCTGGGCTGGGTGGTGGTGGGGGCGCTGCACCGGGGCCTGGGCGTGCCGTCGTGGGCGACGTTCGCGCTGACCCTGGCGGCGATGCTGGGGCTGGCGTGGCTGCTGCACCGGTTCGTGGAACGCCGCTTCACCCCGCTGCTGCGGAAGGCCCTGACGGCGGGCCGCTGACGGAGACGGACGACGGGCCGGAGACAGACCGCTTGACCTCAAGTTGACTTGAGGTCCTACGTTCGGGCCATGGACTACACACACGACGACGCGGGCCTGGCCCGCCAGCCGATCGGCTACTGGAGCTGGGCCGCGCACGAGGCGACGGTCACGCACATCCGGGCGGCACTGGCGGAACACGGACTCACCCAGCCCCCTTGGTGGGTGCTCAACCAGCTGGACGGACCGGGCGGCGCGGAGGGGCGGGACCGGTCCGGGCTGACCACGATGCTCAGCGGCTACCTCGACACCGGGACCGACGGCATGGAGACAGCCGTCGACGAACTGCTGGAGCGGGGGCTGATCACCCAGGACGACGGGTCCCGGCTGCGGATCACCCCGGAGGGGCGGGAGCTGCGCGGCAGGGCGTACGAACGGGTCGCGCGGGCGAGTGCCGAGATCCACGCGGGCATCCCCGACGAGGAGTTCGTCGCCGCGCTGAAGGTGCTCCAGCGGATGATCCACAACGTGGGCGGCAAGGCGTGGCACCACTGACGCGCCACGACGAGCGCGGCGGACCCGTCACCTCACGGTGAACGCGGCGGTCCCACGGCCCCCGATATCTGGCACATGCCAGGAGCATCACCCTTTCAGGCATATGTCAGCCTTCTCGTTTCCACCACCAAAACTCCCCGTATTCCAGCAAAAAGGGCATGAGGCGCGGGGAGAGCGACCCCCGCGGGCCGACACCGGGCGGACAAAAGCTCCATAACCTGCCGTCAGACCCGCGGAACCGACCGCGGGCCGCATCCAAGGAGAACCCATGCCCCGCTCCCGTCGCCTCGCCCCGCGCCTGTGGACCGCCGCCACCGTCCTGGCGGTCACCGCGGGAACCGCCGTACTGACCGCGCCCCCGGCGGCGGCCGACCCCAACCAGTGCCCCAACGGCTCGTTCTGCGTCTGGGAACAGTCCAGCTACCGGGGCGACTTCCGGCACTACACCGCGTCGACCCCGAACGTCGGGAACTACATGAACGACCGCATGACCTCGTACTGGAACCGCACCGGCAGGACGGTCAGCGTCTACGAGCACTCCAACTACGTCGGCTGTATGTTCTCGATCGCGCCGGGCGGATCGGAGGCGGCGGTCGCCTCGCACTTCAACGACAAGATGACCTCCCTCCGCGTCGGCAGCGGCTGCTGAGCCGGGACGCTGCCGAGCACGGGCACCGCCGAGACTCAGACGCTGCTGAGCGAGAGCTTGGCCGCGAACCCGAGGAACAGCACGCCCGCCGCCGAAGTCGCCCCCGCCGAGAGCCGCTTGCGGCGGCGGAAGGCGGCGGCCAGCCGGGTGCCTCCGAAGATCAGCACCGAGAGGTACAGGAAGCTGGCGAGCTGGAGCAGCGTCCCCAGCAGCAGGAACGACAGGGCCGGATAGGCGTAGCCCGGGTCGACGAACTGTACGAAGAACGAGATCAGGAACAGGATCGCCTTCGGGTTGATCAGGCTGACCACCAGCGCCCGCCGGTAGGGGTTCTCCGCAGGAGCCCCCGCCCCGGGCGCTTCGGCCGTCTCCACCAGTTCGGCGGTGCGGCGGTGCCGTTCCCGCCACAGGGAGACCGCCGCCCGCAGCATGCCGATCGCCAGCCAGGTCAGATAACCGGCGCCCGCGTACTTGACGATCGCGAAGAGCAGCGGCGTGGTCTGGAGCAGCGAGGCCGCACCGAGCGCGGCCAGCGTCATCAGGACGGTGTCCCCGGTCCACACTCCGGCGGCGGCCCGGTAGCCGGTACGGACGCCGCGTCGCGCCGCGACGGAGAGCACGTACAGCGAGTTCGGCCCCGGCAGCAGAACGATCAGCAGCAGGCCGGCGAGATAGGTCGGAAGATCGGTGACACCCAGCATGGACGGAGTCTCGCACGTCCGTACGGCGCGCCGTCCAGCCGTTTCACCGGCCGGGCGGAAGCCCGTCCCCCTCGTGACCTGGCGGCGCTCCGGCCGTGACCTGGCGGCACTACCGTCGTGCGCGGGCGCCCGCCTCATGGTGGCCGGTCGGCGACGGGCGGTCTGGACGCACCGCTCTCCGTATGCACAGGATGCGACCACCGGGCAGAGGCGCAGAGGCGCAGAAGAGTCGCAGGGGGACAGCACGGATGGCGGGGACAGCGGGGATGGCGGGCAGGAACGACATGGGCGCGGAGAGGGGCCCGTACGGAACCGGGGGCGTCCCGTACGCACAGGCGAACAGGAGCAGGCAGCACCCGCGCGGCAGACGGCCGCTGACCGTGACCGTCGCCGGAACGCTCGCGATAGCCGCCCTGGCGGCGGGATGCGGGCCGCAGGACTCCGCAGCCGACGCGCGGCAACAGCCCCCGCCCCAGGCAGCTCCCGCCGCCGTACCCACCCCGGCACCGACGCCTCCCGCGCTCTCCCCTTCCCCCTCCCCCCGCAACGGCCACCGACGCCGACGCCGACGCCATCGAGCCGACCCCCGCGCCACCGCCCTCCCCGACCCCCGCCCCCGCGTCCCCCTCCTCCCCCCGCCCCGCAGCCGAGCACCGCCCCGCCGCCGCAGGTTCTGATGCGGACCGGGTCCGAGGGGGCGCAGGTACGGGAGTTGCAGGCCCGGTTGCGGCAGATCGGGCACTTCGGACGCACCCCCACCGGCTACTACGGCACGGTCACCGCCGAGGCCGTCCGGTCCTTCCAGGTGAAGCGGGGTACGGGGGCGACCGGCTCCACCGACGCGGCCACCTGGCAGAAGCTGCTGGCCATGACCCGTACGCCGACGGCAGACGAGCTGGACCCGCCGACCGAGCGGCCGGTGGCCAAGCCGGACCAGCGCTGTCTGACCGGCCGGGTGCTCTGCATCAGCAAGAAGAGCCGGACCCTGGCGTGGATGATCGACGGCCGGGTCGTCTCCGCGATGGACGTGCGCTTCGGCTCGGAGTACACGCCCACGCGGGAGGGCGAGTTCACGGTGTTCTGGAAGTCCCGGGACCATGTCTCGACGCTGTACGACACCCCGATGCCGTACGCCCTGTTCTTCAGCGGCGGCCAGGCCGTGCACTACTCCGCCGACTTCGCGGCCAACGGCTACGGCGGCGCCTCGCACGGCTGTGTGAACGTACGGGACAAGGAGAAGGCCGTGGCCCTCTTCGACCAGGTGAGGAACAACGACAAGGTCGTCGTCTACTGGTGAGGCCGGGGCGGGGAAGGGAGGGCGCGGGCGGAACCGGGGGAACGTGTCCCGCCCGCGCCGATGCGCTGAGCCGAAGGTACGGGGGGAACCCCGGCTCGTCGCGCTGCCGATGACCAGTCGGCTCACTCTGTACTGCGCCCGGACCTCGAAAAACGTCACACGTGTACATGGAGGACCCGGAACCGGTCCGCTGCGACAGGCGAAAAGCGCAGGTCAGGGGGCAGGCAAAGCCGTCGGGCGGGAAGCCGCCCAGGCCGGCGGGCAGGCAGGCAGGCAGGCAGGCAGGCAGGGCCATCGGGCCGGGAACCACCCGGATCAGCGGGTGAGCAGGACCGTCGGGCCGGGAACCACCCAGGCCGTCGGGCGGGCAAGGCCATCGGACGGGGAACCCACCCGGATCAGCGGGCGGGCAGGACCATCGGGCCGGGAGTCGCCCGGGTCAGCGGCCCACCGGCCTCCGCTTCGGCCCGTACCCCGACGTCGGCCCGTCGCTCGCTGTCAGCCTCGGGGGCGGGCTCGAAGGAGACCGGGGGCAGGGAGCCGCCGTCGCCCGGCCGGTCGTCGTCACCGCCGCCTCCGCCACCGCCGACGGAGCCACCGGGCCCGCCGACCCCTCCTCCGGTCCCTCCGCCGCCGTCGCCACCGCCGAGGAGCCGGTCGCAGAAGCGCTCCAGGTTCTCCTCGCCCTTGGCCAGCTGGATCAGATGACGTCGGCTCCGCTCGTCGAGGGTGCCGTCGCGGAATGCCTTGCACGCCTTGACGGCCTTCTCGTGCCAGTTGTCGCCCTGGCCCCGGCCGTCGCCGGAGCCGCCGGGCCGCTCCTCGCGGCCGGTGGGGTCGGTGGAGGCGCCCTCACGGCCGGAGCCGCCCGGCCGGTCGCGGTCGCCCGTACCGTTTCGGCCGTTCTCCCGGCCGGTGCCGTCCGGCTCCGGTCGCGCGGGCTCCTCGGACGCCCCGGGCTGTCGGCTCTCGGGGGAGGCGAGCGGTTCGGGATCGTCGGGCGGGGAGGGTTCGGCCGGGGTGGACGGGTCCTCGGCGGGCGTCCGGGACACCAGCGGTTCGGGGGCCGCCGCCGATACGGAGGCGGCGGGCGCGGGCGAGGCGTGGCCGCCGAAGGGGCCCGGGAGCATGCCCGTACCGGCGGCGACCGCCACCCCGCCGAGCGCGCAGCCCGCCAGCGAGACGGCCAGGCCGAAGCGGACCGGGCGGCTCCAGCGCGGGCGGCGGGGCGGGGTCGCGGGGACGGCGCCGAGGTGGACGGAGTGCAGCGTGCCGGGCTGCCCGGGGAGCGCGGCACCCGCACCGCGCCCGGCGAGCCGATCGGTGGTGGCGGCGCGGTTGGCCTGCCGGAACGCGGTGAGCACGGCGTCCTCGCCGGGGAGCGCGCCGGGCGGGGTACGGCGGGTGGAGCGCGCCGCGCCGAGTGCTTCGGCGAGCCGGAAGGCATCGCTGCGTGCCTGGTCGCCGAGGGGGACGACCGGCTCGCCGCGGAGCAGTTTCTCCGCCGCGTCCTTGTCGAGCCACTCGTACTGCTCGTCGGCCATCACATGTCCCTCTGCGTCCACGGTCGCGAATGCGTCACACCGGGAGTGACCCCGGCGGGCGCTGCCGGACCGCCCCTACCGGGGCGCTGAGAGGGTACGGCATCGAGCTCGGCACCGCCGCCCGCGTCCTGCCCCGCCTCGCTCCCGGCCCCCTGGCCCGGAGCCGGAACCGGCCCGTCCTGCCCGCCGCCCGGGACGGGCGCACCGCCGGAGCGGGGCGGGTCGGGGTGGTCGGCGCCGAGGAGTTCGGCGAGGCGCTTGAGGCCGCGGTGGGCGGCGGTCCGTACGGCGCCGGGCCGCTTGCCGAGGGTCTGGGCGGCGCTCTTGGCGTCCAGCCCGACGACCACGCGCAGCACGACGGCCTCGGCCTGGTCCTGCGGGAGCTGGGCGATGAGGGACATGGTCCGGTCGGTGTCGAGCGCCTCCATGGCGTCACCGGCGGTGTCGGACTCGGCGGCCCGGCCGGTCAGCTCGGTCTCGTCGCCGCCGATCGCGGGGCGGCGGCTGCGCATCCGGAGATGGTCGAGCGACCGGTTGCGGGCGATCCGGGCCGCCCAGCCCCGGAACCGGTCGGCGTCCCCGCTGAACCGGTCGAGGTCGCGCGCTATCTGGAGCCATGCCTCGGACGCCACGTCCTCGGCGTCCGGCTCCCCCACCAGCGTCCGTATGTAGCCCAACAGCCGCGGCTGTACGGCGCGGTACACAGCACGGAAGGCGTCCTCGTCCCCGTCCTGTGCCGCGAGCACCGCGGCAGTCAGCTCCGCGTCGTCCCCCAGCACTCCCTCAACCCGCCCTGCTGTACTCAATCGCAGCTGGTCATCGCTGCTGCGCCTCTCTGCGCGACTCAGCACGCTACGTGCTCGGCAGGGGCCACGTCCATGACTTGTACAACTCGCAACAATTCGCAGCTCCCGAGTGGGGTGTGACAGAAAACGCAGTCGCGGCGCTGAGATGAGTACGGGGTCGTGCTGCGACCCCGTGGAAGACGGCCGGGGCCTCTCCTGTGGGGGGTGGCGGCCCCGGTCGTCGCTCCTCTTCTCCGCGTGCAGGTCGGTGGGTGTCCCGTACCCCCGCAGCCGCGATGATCACGGGGGCGGCCTGCCACTAATCTGCTCCGGGTGAACATCGCAGCCCCCTCCCCCTCCGCCCCCTTCCGCCTGATCGTCACGGGCGGCGGCACCGGCGGGCACACCTACCCCGCCCTCACCGCGATCCGCACCTTGCAGGCGCGGCTGGCCGCTTCCGGCCGCACGCTCGACGTCCTGTGGATCGGTACGGCCGAGGGCCTGGAGGCCCGGGTCACCGGCGCGGAGGGCATCCCGTTCACCACCGTCGCCACGGGGAAGATCCGGCGTCACGCGAACCCGCTGAAGATGGTGTCGCCCGCCAACGTCCGGGACATGGCCCGCGTGCCGATCGGCGTGGCCCAGGCGCGCAGGGCGGTCTCCGGCTTCCGCCCGGACGTCGTCCTCGCCACGGGCGGCTATGTCGCCGTACCGACCGGGCTGGCCGCCAGGATGTGCCGGGTTCCGCTGGTCCTGCACGAGCAGACCGTCCGTCTCGGCCTCGCCAACCGCAAGCTCGCCGGTTCGGCCGCGCGGATCGCCGTCTCCTCGGAATCGACGCTGCCGCTCCTGCCGGAGAGCGTCCGGGCGGCGGCGGTGGTCACCGGCAACCCCGTACGGCCGGAGGTCCTGACCGGCCACCCGGACAAGGCCGTGACCGCCCTCGGCCTGCACAGCTTCGACCGGCGTCTTCCGACGGTGTACGTCACCGGGGGCGCGCAGGGCTCGCAGCAGATCAACGACGTGGTCGGCGGCGAGCTGCCGTGGCTGCTGGAGCGCGCCAACGTGGTGCACCAGTGCGGCCCGGCCCATGTCGAGGCGCTGTCCGCCCGCGCGGCGGGACTTCCGGCCTCCCTGGCCGCCCGGTACCACCTGACCCCGTTCGTCGGGCCGGAGCTGCCGGACGTGCTGGCCCTGGCCGATCTGGTGGTCTCCCGTAGCGGGGCGGGCACCCTGGCCGAGCTGACCGCCCTGGGCAAGCCCGCCGTGTTCGTCCCGCTCGCGACGGCGGCCGGGAACGAACAGGCCCACAACGCCCGCCACCTGGAGGAGTCCGGAGCGGCGGTCGCCCTCCTCGGCGAGGTCTCCGGCGGTCAGCTGCGCGAGGCGGTGGGCCCGCTCCTCGACGATCCGGAGCGCCGGGCCACGATGGCCGCGGCGGCCGGGGCGCACGGCCGCCCGGACGCGGCGGAAAGGCTCGTGGACGTGATCCTGTCCGCGGCGTCCCGGTAACGCTGCGAGCCCGCGAGTCCTTCGGGGTCAGTCCTTCTTCTCTCCCAGACCCTGGACGTACTCCTGGGCCTTGTCGACGGCGGTGTCGATCTTGTCGCTGTGCTTGCCGTCGGTCTTGCTGTCGATGAAGTCGCCCGCCTTCTCCAGCCCGTCGGAGATCTTGTCCCCGTGGGCCTCGGCAAGGGTCTCGGCCTTTTCCTTCAGACCCTTCAGAGCATCGAACATCCGGGATTCGTCTCCTCCACTAGAAACTGCCTGGCGGTGAGCATTGTTCCACGGCGGACCCGGCGCACAAGAGGGCACCGGGCGGGCGGCCGGGAGCCGATAAGCTGCCCGGAATCAGGAATTCAGCGGCGAACGGGGTGGGGTGGACCAGGTCATGACGAGGCGACAGAACTGGTGGCGACGGGGGCTGGCGGCCGGGGCCGTCCTCGCACTGGCCGGATGCGCGGCGATCGAGGACGCGACGACGCCCGAGCCTGCAGACGGGAAGCCGTCCGCCTCGGCATCGGGATCGGCCTCCACCGGGGCCGGTGGCGGTGGCGGCACGGCGGCCGACGGCACCCTGCCGGGCATACCCACCGCGGGGCAGGCGAAGGAGCAGCTGGCCGGACTGGAGGTGGCCCGGCACGGTTCGATGTCCGGCTACAGCCGGGCGAAGTTCCCCCACTGGTCGTCGCAGGGCGAGTCCTGCGACACCCGGGAAACCGTGCTGGAGCGGGACGGCACCGATGTCGAACGGGACGCGCAGTGCCGGGCGGTCTCCGGGAAGTGGACCAGCGTCTACGACGACAAGCCCTTCACCGAGGCCCGCGACCTGGACATCGACCACATGGTGCCGCTCGCCAACGCCTGGCGCTCCGGGGCCAGGACCTGGACACAGGACAAGCGCAAGGAATTCGCCAACGACCTGACCCGCCCTCAGCTGCTGGCCGTGTCGGCGTCCTCGAACCGCTCCAAGGGCGACCAGGGGCCGGACGAGTGGCAGCCGCCGTCCAAGGCGTACTGGTGCACCTACTCCCGTGCTTGGGTGTCGGTGAAGGCGTCGTACGAGCTCTCGGTGACGGAGGCGGAAAAGGACATGCTGACGGAGATGCTGGACACCTGCGCCTCGTGAACCTATAGCTCATGACCCGTAGCTCATGAACCTGTGACTCGCGAACGGAAGCACCCTCATGAACGGACCTGACCCGGCACAGCCACAGCAGTTCGTGGACGACGTGAAGGCGGGGCCCGGCGGGGCGATGACCGACGAAGTCGGCGTCGTCACCGGCGAGCTGACGGTCTCCACCACGCTGCGCCCCGACGGGCGCGCCGAGGTCGCCGTCCAGTACACCGGCGCGGAGGAGTGGTACGTCCTCACCGGCAGCCCCGTCCCGCTCCCTCCCACCGGACTGGAGGCCCTGCACCGCTCCCTCCTCGACCGCATCAGCCAGGGGGGCGGGGCACAGGCCGGGCCTTGAGGGCGACGGGCCTCGGGCCGTCGGTGGCTCAGGCGGCGGTGACGCGGAACGGGCGGCTGTAGGCGTCGAGCAGGCCCTGGCTGGTGACCAGGACGAGGTAGTCGCCTGCCGGTGTGCCGACGGGCACGGTGACGCGTACCGATGTCTCCTGAGCGGGCAGACCGGTCGCGAGGACGGCGCGGGTGACGGTGGAGACGCCCTCCCGCTGTACGAGGTGGATGTCGACCGGGTCGACGGGGCCGGTGAGGTGCCAGCGAACCGGGTACTCCTTCCCCGTCTCCCACACCTCGCCTTCGAGGGGAGCCTGCACGATCAGGCTGTCGGCCCCGAGCTGGACGGCCGCCGCAGGCTTGCTGAGCAGGGAGTTGACGCGCCCGGCGAACCGGCGGACCGCGCCGGGGACACCGTCACCGGCTCCGGGGGTGGGGGTGTTCACTGGATGCGCTCCTGATCCTCGACGTGGGTGACGCGCGGCCCGACCGGCACCATGCGGGCTCCGTACCGCCTCCGTACGGAGAGGACGCCGGTGCCCGGAAAGTGATCGGAAATCCGTTTCCGCATCACACTAAGCTCGGGCCCGGCTCCCCGCGAGGGCTCAGCCGCGGCCCGCCTCCGGTGCGCGGCCGCGCACGGACGGCCCGCCTCGGTCAGGTCGCCGCGCACGACGGCCCGCCTCGGTCACGTCATCGAGCCCGCGCCCGGGAACCCTCCGCCGTCAGCCCCTGATGCGGGCCCGCCGCGACATCACCGCGCGGAGCACCCGGCGCCCCTCCGTGGACAGGTCCAGCGCCTTGCGCACCCCGGCTCCGCTGCCCGGCGAGCCGGTGGTCTCCGCGAGGATCTCCAGGATGCGGACCTGGCGCTCCAACTCACCCGCCACCAGCGGGCCCGCCTCGGTCGGCTGTCCGTCGCGGGCGGCCTTCAGGAGGGCGGCCACGTCCGGTGAGGTGTCGCCGTCCGGGGCGTCGAACCGGCCGTGGATCTCCAGCGCGACCAGCGAGCAGGCGTCCGCCCACTCCCGCAGCGGGGCGGGGGCGAAGTCGGAGGGGGCGGCTCCCAGCAGCGCGCGCACCCGTGCGGCCGGTCCGTCGGTGACGGGCTCGTGGTCCATCGCCGTACGGACGGCCGCGAGGCGGGTGGCCCATTCCCGTCCGTCCTCGCAGCTCGCCCAGAGCGGGCGCAGCGGCTCGGGCCCGTCCGGGCCCGCCAGCAGCGGCAGGCAGCGGTCCAGGCAGGCCACGGCACTGGCGGCGAGCGCTCGCTCGTCGGCGCGTTCGATCAGTTCCAGCAGACTCATCGACGTCTCCCTCGGTCTACCGCGTACTGCGCCGAATGGCTGGAAAGCGTCACTATCCGTGCGAGGGGAGAGCAGCCCGGCACCGGCTAGACAGCGGCGGCGGGCCGCTGCGCGTGGAGTCCGGCGCGTGCCACCTGCATCCGGGTCAGGGCGCGGACGAAGAGAACGGCCAGCACGGCGGCGACGATGTCCAGCGCGTCGGCGGCCATCACCAGGGCGAGGCTGTCCACGATCTCCCCCGGCTCCTCGGCCCGGTCCCACATCCGTGCGGCGACCCGGTCGAGGATCAGGGACACGGCCCATGCGGCCCACCAGAGGTTCAGCGGCGCCCGCGAGACCGGGAGCCGGACGCCCTCCGGGTCCACGGGGGAGCTGGCCCGCCAGCTCCCGGCGGCGACCCGGTAGGGGAACCAGAAGTTGGCCACGGGGACGAACCAGCCGCCCACCGCCCAGCCCGGGCCCATCGTATGGGCGCTCAGGTCGAAGACCTCGGCGTTCCGGCGAGTGCGGTGGAACCAGATGACGAAGACGACGGCGGTGGCGAGGAAGGCGGCGAGCTGGGCGCCCCCGACAACGACGTAGAGCACTTCGGCCCCCTGGCCCCGGCTGCCGAGGACGGCCGGGTCGCCGTCGTCCGCGTATCCCGTCCACAGGCCGCGCAGGTGGAGCCCGGAGGCGAGGGCGGCCAGGTCGGTCGCGATGACCGTGCCGAGCAGGGCGACCACCGCCCGGGAGAGGCCGACGGGCGAGCGCGGCCAGGTCCCGACGCCCCAGCCGCCGGGGCCGATGACCGGGACGACCGGACGGCCGGGCAGCAGCGGCCGGGTGCCCGAGCAGAGGGCACAGAGACCGTCGTCGGTGACAGCGGTTCGGATACGGCAGCGGGTACAGAGCATGAGGCGGTCCCCCCAGGGTGAACGTGATCGGCGACCTCTCACGTCTCTCCCCAGGAGTGTTCGGTCGGCGGACCGTAGCCCGTGTACGGCTCCGATGTCCACGGACTTACGTTCCGTGAGGCCGCCCGGAGCCGACGGGAACCCCGTCCACCCGGGCCCCGCCCCGGCCCCCAGACCCATCCGGGCCCCGCCCTCGTACACCCGGGCCCTCAGCCCGCGCCGGCCCAGGAAGAGGCCGCCGGACCCGCCCGGCCCCCTCCCCCTCAGCCCGCGCTGCCCGTCCGCTCCGCCAGCTCCCGGAACTGCGCCCAGCTCAGCTCCGGCTTCCGCGGGTCCCAGACCTTCTGGGCGGTCGCCACCAGCGGCATCCTGATGCCGTCCGCCACCTGCTGTGTCGTCTGGGCGTTCGGCAGGTCGCCCCAGACCGCGAACCGGCCGCCGAGGATCTGCGGCGAGTAGCGCTCCGCGACCGGCTCGGTGCCGCGCAGGACCATCGGGGTCCACTGCTCGTAGATCCGTTCGCCGGTCGGGTAGACGAACTCGTTGGGCTCGCCGAGCACGTAGTACAGGAACTCGTCGTTGAGGTTCAGCAGCTTGTAGCCCTCGGCGAGGTACTCCTGCGGGGGCCGGGCGCCGATCTCCTTGCCGGTCCAGTACTCGATCTCGATGTTCTTGTCGGCCTTGATCCGCGAGTCGCGGAAGAGGCCGTCGTTCCATGCCTTGGCCGTACGGCCCTTGGGCTCGACCACCGCCGCCCGGTCGTTCAGCCAGCCGGTGGCGAGGTCCTCGATCGTGGCGCCGGAGCCGTGCTTCTGCTCGGCGGCCCGCTGGAGCTGCGGGTAGGAGGCGGCCGGGTCGCGGACCATCAGCGCCTGGTACTCGTCGGCGCCCAGGTGCCAGTACTTCCCGGGGAACAGCTCGGTGTACTCGTCCAGCAGCTCGTCGATCAGCTTCGCCGCGCCCGGCTTGGAGATGTCGATGGAGCCCCGGGACTCCCGGCCCTGGGTGTTGCGGAGCTGGAGGTCGGGGTGGGCGCGCAGCACCGCGCCCAGGTGTCCGGGCGAGTCGATCTCGGGGACGACCTCGATGTGCAGGCTGTTGGCGAGGCCGACGATGCGGCGGACCTCGTCCTGGGTGAGGGCCTCGTCCGAGACCACCTCGGGGTGGGTCTTCGACTCGATCCGGAACGCCTGGTCGTCGGAGAAGTGCAGGCCGAGCTGGTTGAGCTTGAGGTCGGCCATCTCCCGTACGCGGTCCTCGATCCACTCCGCGCTGTAGTGCTTACGGGCGATGTCGAGGTTCAGCCCGCGCTGCGGCCGGTCGGGGCGGTCGTTGACCACGCCCTCGGGGAAGGTCCGGTCGGCCTTGAGCGACTGCTTGAGGGTCCGGGTGCCGTAGAAGACGCCCGACTCGTCGGGGCCGGTGATCTTCACCTTCCGGTCGCGGACGGTGAGCGTGTACGACTCGGCGGGCCCCGAGTCCTTCGCGCCGAGCGCCAGCTCGACGTCCCCCTCGCGGGGCGCCTCGGCCCCCCGGTAGGCGAGCTTCAGCTCCTTGGCGAGCAGCTGGGCCTCGTCGGCGAGCACCTGGCTGCCCTCGGCTATGACGACCGCGCTGTCCTTGCCCGGCTGCCAGCCGGGCCCGCGCGCGGCGGTGTGCTCGCGGACCGCCGGGATGCTGCTGGGCGCGCTGGACATCGGATAGCTGCGGGAGGGTGAGGGGGCGGCCGCCGTGGCGGAGGTCCCGGACGGTGACGCCGTGTCGCGGGAGGGGTGGCTGCCGGAGCCTTCCGGCCAGACGACGACGGTGAGGACGACGGCGGCCGCGGCGGTGACAGCCGCGCCGGTGACGAGGGCACCACGCGTGGGCGACATCGGTCAGATTCCTCCGGAATAGGGGCCAGGGGGAAGGTAGGGGGCAGGGGTGATTGAATAGGCTGAAAGATTGACATTTTTGCCGACGATCCGCCCACCGAGAACGATTGAGGAACGGACGAAACCTCGGACGTCGCAGGTCAAGCGGTCGCCGACGGTCGTCAAACGTTCCGAAACTCTCCCGTTCGGGTGATTTCTCGCCAATCTGCCGGACGGCCGCCGACCGATCTCGCTAGCGTTGCGGCACATTCGTCTCTCCTTTCTCTTCCGCTCCTTTCCGCCCCGCCCCCGCCGCACGCCCGTCGCACGCGCATCCCGCACGCGGGCGATGTTCACCCCCGCGTACGCCCCCGTCGGGCAACCTTGTCGCCCTCCTGCCCCTCTTCAGGGTCACAGATGTCGTTGATTCGAGGAGTCCACGCTGTCCAGGTCCAGCGAGTCCCCCGCCGGCCTGCCGAAGCAGACCACGCCCCCGGCCGGGCGCTCCGCCATACCCGTACAGCACCGCCGTCCACCGCAGGTGAGCGGGGCTCCCGGGGTACCGTCCGCCGCCCTGGTCGCCGGGCTCGCCCGCTTCAACAGCGCCCCCTTCGCCACCGCCGAGGCCGCCCTCCTGGAGTGCTGCGGCAGCCGCCGCTGGGCCCACCGGATGGCCGCCCACCGCCCCTTCCCGGACCTGGCGTCCCTGCTGGCCGCCTCCGACGAGGCGGGGTACGACCTGGCGCCCGGGGACATCGCGGAGGCGCTCGCCGCCGAGCCCGCCCCCTGTCTGCACCACGACGCGCCCCGCGCCGCCCATCTGGCGCTGCGGGCCGCGCACGCGGCGTACGAGAGCAGATTCGGCCATTCCTTCGTGATCTGCCTGGACGCGTGCCCGCCCTCGCAGGCCGTGGACCAGGTCCTGGCCGGCATCCGGGTCCGGCTGACGCACGAGGTGGACGAGGAGCGGGCCGTGACCGCCGACGAACTGCGCCGACTCGCCCGGAGCCGGCTCGTCGAGCTCGTGATCGAGGGCTGGTGACCCGGAGGCGGGGGACCCAGGGGCGGGGGACCCGTAGGCCCGCACCCCGGCCCGCGCCCCGGAACAAGCGTCCGCTCTAGCCCGTACGTGCCTGTTTGATTGCCACTTTGATCACACCAGAGGCCCCCGCGCGAACGAACCGACAATGCGTCGCTACGATGGCCGGGGCCGGTGGACCGTACCCGGCCGGGTCAGACCGACAGTCAAGCCGGCCGACCCCAATCCCCGCTCCCGGAGGGTTCTTCCGTGCCGGCTGGAACGCTGTACCGCGGCCGGGAAGGCATGTGGTCCTGGGTGGCTCATCGAGTCACCGGTGTCCTCATTTTCTTCTTCCTGTTCGTACATGTCCTGGACACCGCTCTCGTCCGCGTCTCCCCGGAGGCTTACGACGACGTCGTGGCCACGTACAAGACGCCGATCGTCGCGCTCCTCGAATACGGCCTCGTGGCCGCCATTCTCTTCCACGCGCTGAACGGTCTCCGGATCATCGCCGTGGACTTCTGGGCCAAGGGCCCGCGCTTCCAGAAGCAGATGCTCTGGACCGTGCTGGGTATCTGGATCGTGCTGATGGTCGGGGCCCTGTACCCCGTCCTCGGTCACGCCGTACGCGACGTCTTCGGGAGCTGAGGCCCATGTCCAGCGAGACTTCTTCCGCAGCCGCGATCGGCGATGTCGAGGGCGTGAGCCTCTACGACGCCGACAACCCGGCCCCGGTGATCGAGCCCCCGCGCAAGCGGACGGCCAAGACGCCCAAGGCATCGCGCACCAACTTCGAGATGTACGCCTGGCTCTTCATGCGCCTGTCGGGCATCCTCCTGACCGTCCTCGTCATCGGCCACCTGCTGATCCAGCTGGTGCTCGACGGCGGCGTCTCCAAGATCGGCTTCGCCTTCGTGGCGGGCCGCTGGGCCTCGCCGTTCTGGCAGATCTGGGACCTGCTGATGCTGTGGCTCGCCATGCTCCACGGCGCCAACGGCCTCCGTACGGTCATCAACGACTACGCCGAACGGGACAACACCCGCTTCTGGCTGAAGATGCTCCTGTACACCGCCACGGTGTTCACCATCCTGCTGGGCACGCTGGTGATCTTCACCTTCGACCCGAACATCCGCTAGGCGCCGGGACAGAGGGACCAGAGGAAAACCATGCAGATCCACAAGTACGACACCGTCATCGTCGGCGCAGGCGGCGCCGGCATGCGCGCGGCCATCGAGGCCACCAAGCGCAGCCGTACCGCCGTGCTGACGAAGCTCTACCCCACCCGCTCCCACACGGGCGCCGCGCAGGGCGGCATGGCCGCCGCGCTCGCCAACGTGGAGGAGGACAACTGGGAGTGGCACACCTTCGACACGATCAAGGGCGGCGACTACCTGGTCGACCAGGACGCCGCCGAGATCCTGGCGAAGGAGGCCATCGACGCCGTCCTCGACCTGGAGAAGATGGGCCTGCCGTTCGGCCGCACCCCCGAGGGCAAGATCGACCAGCGCCGCTTCGGTGGTCACACCCGCAGCCACGGTGAGGCCCCGGTCCGCCGCGCCTGCTACTCGGGCGACCGCACCGGCCACATGATCCTCCAGACGCTGTACCAGAACTGCGTCAAGGAGGGTGTGGAGTTCTTCAACGAGTTCTACGTCCTGGACCAGCTGATCACCGAGGTCGACGGGGTCAAGAAGTCCGCAGGCGTCGTCGCGTACGAGCTGGCGACCGGCGAGATCCACGTCTTCCAGGCGAAGTCGGTCGTCTACGCCTCCGGCGGCACCGGCAAGTTCTTCAAGGTGACGTCCAACGCCCACACCCTGACCGGTGACGGCCAGGCCGCCTGCTACCGGCGCGGTCTGCCGCTGGAGGACATGGAGTTCTTCCAGTTCCACCCGACGGGCATCTGGCGCATGGGCATCCTGCTGACGGAGGGCGCCCGCGGTGAGGGCGGCATCCTCCGCAACAAGGACGGCGAGCGCTTCATGGAGAAGTACGCGCCGGTCATGAAGGACCTCGCGTCCCGTGACGTCGTCTCGCGCTCCATCTACACGGAGATCCGTGAGGGCCGCGGCTGCGGTCCGGCCGGTGACCACGTGTACCTGGACCTGACGCACCTGCCGCCGGAGCAGCTGGACGCCAAGCTCCCGGACATCACGGAGTTCGCGCGTACGTACCTCGGCATCGAGCCCTACACGGACCCGATCCCGATCCAGCCGACCGCGCACTACGCCATGGGCGGCATCCCGACCAACGTCGAGGGCGAGGTGCTGGCCGACAACACCACCGTCGTCCCGGGCCTGTACGCCGCCGGCGAGGTCGCCTGTGTCTCGGTGCACGGCGCCAACCGTCTGGGCACCAACTCGCTGCTCGACATCAACGTCTTCGGACGGCGTTCGGGCATCGCCGCCGCCGAGTACGCGGCGAAGAGCGACTTCGTCGAGCTTCCCGAGAACCCGGCCCAGCTGGTCCAGGACCAGGTCGAGCGGCTGCGCAACTCGACGGGCACCGAGCGGGTCGCCGACCTGCGCACGGAGCTGCAGGAGTGCATGGACGCCAACGTGATGGTGTTCCGCACCGAGCAGACCATCAAGACGGCGGTCGGCAAGATCGCCGAGCTGCGCGAGCGGTACCTCAACGTGTCGGTCCAGGACAAGGGCAAGCGGTTCAACACCGACCTGCTGGAGGCCATCGAGCTGGGCAACCTGCTCGACCTGGCCGAGGTCATGGCGGTCTCCGCGCTCGCCCGCAAGGAGTCCCGCGGCGGTCACTACCGCGAGGACTACCCCAACCGCGACGACGTCAACTTCATGCGCCACACCATGGCGTACCGCGAGGTCGCGGATGACGGCTCCGAGTCGATCCGGCTCGACTACAAGCCGGTCGTCACGACCCGCTACCAGCCGATGGAGCGTAAGTACTGATGGCTACCCCCACCCTGGACAAGACCGGCAACGCCGAGGCCGGCTTCGCCGACTCGCCGTTCATCACGGCCACGTTCCGCATCCGCCGCTTCAACCCCGAGGTGTCGGACGAGGTCCACTGGCAGGACTTCCAGATCGAGATCGACCCGAAGGAGCGTGTCCTCGACGCCCTTCACAAGATCAAGTGGGAGCTCGACGGAACCCTGACGTTCCGCCGTTCCTGCGCGCACGGCATCTGCGGTTCCGACGCGATGCGGATCAACGGCAAGAACAGGCTCGCCTGCAAGACGCTGATCAAGGACATCAACCCGGAGAAGCCGATCATGGTGGAGGCCATCAAGGGCCTCACGGTCCTCAAGGACCTCGTGGTCGACATGGACCCGTTCTTCCAGGCGTACCACGATGTCATGCCCTTCCTCATCACCAAGGGGAACGAGCCGACCCGCGAGCGTCTTCAGTCTCCCGAGGACCGCGAGCGGTTCGACGACACCACCAAGTGCATCCTGTGCGCCGCGTGCACGTCCTCGTGCCCGGTGTTCTGGAACGACGGCCAGTACTTCGGCCCGGCGGCGATCGTCAACGCGCACCGCTTCATCTTCGACTCGCGCGACGAGGCCGGCGAGCAGCGGCTGGAGATCCTCAACGACCGTGACGGCGTGTGGCGTTGCCGTACGACGTTCAACTGCACGGACGCCTGCCCGCGTGGCATCGAGGTCACCAAGGCGATCCAGGAGGTGAAGCGCGCGCTCATCACGCGTCGCTTCTGACCCTCCCGCCCCTGGCGGTCTCCCGGCCCCGCCCGCCGCAGCCTCACGGCTGCGGCGGGCGGGGCCTGTTGCTGCGTCCGCGCGGTGCGGGCGGTACGGTCGTGCGAGCCGAAGAAGACGTGCTGAAGATGTGCTCGGAAGCGATGTGCTGAGAAGCAGAGAACGGGGTTCCCCATGAGCGAGCCGAATCCGTCCGCGGGCGACGCGTACAAGTGGGGTCCTCCCCAGCAGCAGCCCGGCCACCCGCCGACGATGGCCGACGGCCCGGGTTACGGGTACCCGGCGGCGGGCGCCACGCCCGCGTACGGCTATCCGCAGCCGCTGCCCGAGTCGGCGACCCAGCCAGGGCCGGGCTACGGCTACCCGAACCCGGCGCAGCCGACGATGCCCGGCCACCACCTCGCCGTACCGCAGGGCGTGCCCGGTCAGGGCGGTGGCCCTCAGGGCGGTGTCCCGATGCTGTCGATCGGCGACATCACCGTCATGAGCGACACGATCGTCACCCCGTCCGGAACCCTGCCCCTCAAGGGTGCCGTCTGGACGGCGACGGACATGTCGCACACCGAGGAGAAGATCCCGACGCACGCGGTCGTGCTGGCGATCGTCTTCGCCATCTTCTGCCTGATCGGCCTGCTGTTCCTGCTGATGAAGGAGAAGCGGACCGTCGGGTTCATCCAGGTGACGGTGACCAGCGGCGGACGGCACCACGCGACCATGATCCCGGCGGCGGGCCCGTACACCTTCCCCGCCGTGATGGGCCAGCTCAACCAGGCCCGCTCGATGAGCGCCTGAGCCCCGGGCCCGCGTCATGGCACGTTTCGAGCACACGGTCACCGTCGCCGCCCTGGACCGCTCCTGGTTCGAGGAGGCCGTCGGGCATGCGGTGGACCTCATCGACGCCTCCCGGGAGCGGGACGGCGCGATCCTGCTCCCCGACGGGCGCCCCGTCTACGGCTTCCGGCTGCTGAAGGGGCGTCATCTGCAACCGGGGGCGCAGTACGGGGAGATACCCGAGCCGGGCCGGGAGCGCGCCCCGGAGGCCGCTGAGCCCGGCCGGGAGCCCGCCCTGGAGACCGGCGTCCTGCGTGAGTGGCGGCCCTCCCGCGCCATCGAGGTGGAGAGCCACGCGACGGAGGAGGGCATGTCCATGCGGGTGAGGGTACGGCTGGACGAGCCCCGCACCCCGAAGGCGCTGGAGGTCTCCCTCGACGGCCACAACCCGAAGGGCGGTTCGCTGTACCGCTTCTCGGGGCGCGCCAGGGCCGACCTGCACGCCTGGTGGGCGGCGCTGGACCGGCCCCCCTCGGCGCCCCCGGCCGCCCGGCCCCCGGTCAGCGGCAGGATGACGCACCGGCTGGGCAAGGGCCGCCTCACGGTCACCCCGCGCCCGGCCGAGGACGGCTCCTGGCGGGTCTCCGTCGTGCTGAGCGTGCGCGGGCGGTGGCTGCTGCGGCCGGTGGCGGCGGTGGGGCTGTTCTTCGCCCGGCGGCCGATCGAGCGCGGCTTCCGGGAAGGAGTGGAGAGCACGGTCGAGGAGTGGGCCGAGATGCTGGCTGAGATACCGACGCTGCGCGGTGAGGCACTGCGCGCGGAGATCGCGGACGCGCTGACCGAACCGCCGGAGCCCGTGGAATCGGCCGAGCCGGTGGAGGGGCCGGAGCCTTCGGAGCCCGCGCCCAAGTCCCTGTAGAACACGTCCCGTAGAACGCACCCCCCGCAGCCCCCTTCTTGAACATGTTCAAGAAGGGGGCTACAGTCATGCCCACAAGTAGTTTTGAACGCGTTCAAAGGAGGATGGGGCATGGACCTCACTGTTGTCGCGTACGTCGTCTACCTGCTGGTCAGCGTGGCGCTCACCGTCTGGGTCGCCCGTACCCTCAGCCGTAACGGGCGGGTCTTCCTCGCCGATGTGCTGCACGGGAACGAGAAGCTCGCCGAAGCCGTCAACCACCTGCTGGTGGTGGGCTTCTACCTGGTCAACCTCGGGTTCGTGACGCTCTACCTCAAGAGCGCCGACGGGGTCGCGAGCGCCCGGGAGCTGTTCGAGGCGCTCTCGGTGAAGGTGGGCGTGGTCCTGCTGGTGCTCGGCGTCATGCACCTGGGCAATGTGTACGTCCTCAGCCGCATCCGCCGCCGCAGCGCCCTGGAGCGGAACCGGCCGCCCGTACCGCCGCAGGGCTGGACGCCGCCGCCGGGAACCCCGGGGCCCTGGGCCGCACCCGCGCCGGGGCGGTGAGCAGGGGCGCACGGGGCGCGGTGGGTTCCCCGTTAACCTTGGGCCCGTGGTGAAGGAAGAGAAGAACGTGCAGGAGAACGGGGCCGAGAAGCCCGCCAAGGCCGTCAGGGCCGTCCCGTCCGGCAAGGTCGCCCCGTCCGGCAAGGCCGCGAAGAGCGAGCAGACCCGCACGCTGATTCTCGAAACGGCTCTGCGGCTCTTCGCCGAGCGCGGGTACGACAGGACGACGATGCGGGCCATCGCACAGGAGGCGGGCGTCTCCGTCGGGAACGCCTACTACTACTTCTCGTCCAAGGAGCACCTGGTCCAGGGCTTCTACGACCGCATCGCCGATGAGCACGCGGCGGCCGTCCGGCCCGTGTTCGCGGGCGAGGCGGAGCTGGCCGGCCGCATCCGGGGCGTCCTGCTGGTCTGGCTGGACGTGGCGGAGCCGTACCACCGGTTCGCGTCCCAGTTCTTCAAGAACGCGGCGGACCCGGAGAGTCCGCTCTCGCCGTTCTCCGAGGAGTCGGTGGCGGCCCGGGAGGCGGCGATCGCCATCCACCGGGAGAGCCTCGCCGGTTCGGCCACCAAGAGCGATCCCGAACTGGCCCCGCTGCTGCCCGAGTTGCTCTGGCTGATGCAGATGGGGCTGGTGCTGTTCTGGGTGTACGACCGCTCCGAGGGCGCGGAGCGCAGCCGACGGCTGGTCGAGCGCACCGCACCGATCGCCGCACGCGCGATCGCGCTCTCCCGGTTCCGGGTGCTGCGACCGCTCGTACGGCAGGTCCACGCGCTGCTGGTGGAGTTCATGCCGGGTGCGACGGCGACCGCGACCGCGACGGCCGGGACGGAGTCCCGGCCGAAGGGCTGAGCCGCCAGGTCCGGGCCGGCCGCCCCGGCGTGCCTCTGGGCCCGGCCGGGGCGGGGCGGGGGCCGTCAGATGCGGCCCAGCTCCCACAGGCGCCACAGGCCGGTGCCGTCGGAGAGGTACTGGGACCCGGCGACCTCCGACTTGGCCACGACGTACTCCTTCTTCTGCCACAGCGGCAGCAGCGGGACGTCCTCGCCCACCAGGCGCTGCATCTCCTTGAAGTCGTTGGAGGTGCGGCCCCGGTCGCTGAGCTGCTGGGTGGCGGAGATCAGCTTGTCGACGCGCTTGCTGGAGTAGCCGCTGTGCAGGACGTTGTCCGTGCCGACGAGCGGCTGGCTGAAGGTGTCGGGGTCCGGGAAGTCGGGGAGCCAGCCGACGGTGTACATGTCGTACTCACCGGCTGCGTACGCCTTCTGGTAGTCCTTCCACTCGGCCGCCTTGACCGAGACCTTGAACAGCCCGTCCTTCTCCAGCTGGCGCCGCAGCTCCTCGGTCTCCTTGGTGTACGCGCCGTCGGCGCGGTAACCGAACTTGATGGAGACCGGTGTCTCGACACCCGCCTCCTGGAGGAGCTTCTCGGCGCGCTTCGGGTCGGACGAGGGGTAGGCGTCGAAGAAGGGGGTGCTGTGGCCGATGAACCCGGTGGGGATCAGCGAGTACAGCGGCTCGACCGTGCTCGCGTAGACCTTGCTGACCAGCGGTCCGCGGTCGACGATCGAGGCGACGGCCTGGCGGACCTTCTTGTTGCCGAACGGCGAGTCCTCACGGACGTTGAAGATGATGTTGCGGATCTCCGCACTGTCCGCCTCGGTCACCCGCAGGTCGGGGTCGCCGGAGTCCAGCTCGGCGAGCCGGGAGGGCGGCAGCTGACGGTGGCTGACGTCCACCTCTCCGCCGTCCCAGGCCCTCAGGAGCTCCTCGGAGCCCTTGAAGTAGCGGATGGTGACCGGCTTGCCGAGCTTCTTCAGCGCGCCCTTGTACCGCAGGTTCGGCACCAGCTCGGCGCGGCTGCCCGCCTCGTACGCCTTGAGGACGTACGGGCCGGAGCCGTCGACCTGGTTGCCCGTACGGAGCTTGTCCGCCGGGTACTTCGTCGAGTCGACGATCGCGCCGGCACCGGTGGCGAGCTTGTGCGGGAAGGTCGCGTCCTTGCCGGACAGGTTGAACGTGATCGTGCGGCCCTCGGTGACCACGGAGTCGAGGGTCGGGAAGAGCGCCGCCGGACCGACGTCGGCGTTGATCTTCAGCATCCGGTCGAAGGAGTGCTTGACGTCCTCGGCGGTGATCTTCCGGCCGTTGGAGAAGTTCAGGTCGTCGCGGAGCTTGCACTGGTACGTCTGGAGCTTCTGCCCGATGAACGCGCAGCTCTCGGCGGCGTCCGGTTCCGGCACGATGGCGCCGGACTTGAAGGTCATCAGCGACTGGTAGAGGTTGCTGTAGATCGCCCAGGAACCCGCGTCGTACGCACCGGCCGGGTCGAGAGAGGTCACCTCGTCCGATGTCCCGACGGTGACCGCGTCGGTCTTCGCCTCCCCCGACGGGAGGAGTTGCCAGGCGCCGACGCCTGCGATGACCAAAACCGCGAGAATCGCGAGAATCCGTACCCGGACCGACCGCATTGCCGTGCTCTCCCTTACCTGCCCCACCACGAACGCTGCGCTCAGACACGCACGTCGCCGCATGTTCGCGCTTACCCAATCACACGATTTTCACATCTGGAAGAGTAAATGGGGTGCTCACGGCCTTTTGTTGGACACGATCGACGCAGCGTGTCCGAAAAGGCCGTTTCCCGGTCCCCACCTGCGGTTTTCCGTAGCTCAGGGTGACGTTACGGTGCAGTCTTGTTGAAGGGTGCATGATCGCAACCGCAACGCCCGCACCTCTCCTACGCCTGGCGCGAGGCCAGTTCGACGACGGTGATGTCCGCCGGCGCCCCGACCCGTACCGGCGGCCCCCAGGCGCCCGCCCCGCGCGAGACGAACAGCTGGGTGTCACCGTAGCGTTCGAGCCCGGCGACGGTCGGGTTGGCCAGCTCGGCGAGGTAGTTCCCGGGCCAGAGCTGGCCGCCGTGGGTGTGGCCGGAGAGCTGGAGGTCGACGCCGTGCTCAACGGCGTCGTGGATGACGACGGGCTGGTGGGCGAGGAGGACGGCGGCCCTGGCCCGGTCCCGGTCGCCGAGCGCGCGGACGAAGTCGGGGCCCTGGCCCTCGGTCTCCCCCGCCACGTCGTTGACCCCGGCGAGGTCGAACCCGTCCATCTCCACCCGGGCGTTCTCCAGCGGGATGAGCCCCAGCTCCCGTACGTGGTTCACCCACTGCTCCGCGCCGGAGAAGTACTCGTGGTTGCCGGTGACGAAGAAGCTGCCGTGCCGGGCCCGCAGCCCGGCCAGCGGTTCGGCGGCGGAGCCGAGGTCGGCCACGGACCCGTCGACGAGGTCGCCGACGACGGCGACCAGGTCGGGCGAGGTGGAGTTGATCGTGTCGACGATGCGCCGGGTGTGGGCACGGCCGAGGATCGGGCCGATGTGGACGTCGCTGACCACGGCGATCCGGAAACCGTGGGCGGCCCGGGGCAGTTTGGCGAGCGGCACGGTGACGCGCTTGACGCTCGGCCCGCGCAGCACGTTGGCGGTCCCGTACCCGACGGTGGCGAGCCCGGCGGCGGCAGCGGCCCCGCCGACGACCCGGGAGACGAAGAGGCGCCGGGAGGGGGCGGAGAGCGGGGTGGCGGGGGCGGGGAGTGCGGTGGCGGAGGCGGGGGGCTGAGTGGGGGCGGGGGCCGTCGGCTGCGGTGCCGTGGCGTCCGCCCCCTGCTTCGGGAACGGTTCCGTTTCCCGTACCGTCTCCGGTTCCGTTTCGGCGGTCGACGGGACCGCCGAGGCCGTAGAGGTGCCGGGCTGACCTGCCGGGACGAGTTCTTCCGTACGGGGACGGGTTCCGCCCGTCGTCGCGGGGACGGTTCCGTTCACCGTCGTTACGGAGGTTCCGCTTCCGGCCGCTTCCGGGGCGGCCTTCGCGTCCCGCCGGGCGAGCACCCGGGTCAGGAGCGGGCGGACGACCTCGCCGACCAGCAGGGCCAGCGTCAGGTACATCAGACAGGCCAGCCACAGGAAGCCCGGCCAGGCCAGCACCTGCTGGAGCCAGAAGGGCGCGCCGATCCGGCCGGAGGTCAGGGCGCCGACGCTCAGCAGGGGCAGCACGAAGGCGGCCACCGTGCCCACCTTGCGCATCGTGCTGCCGGGTGCCGTCGTGTCACCGACGAACCGGCGCCACACATAGCGGTGCACGCTCGCGAGCAGTGCGAGCACCACGAGCGCCACCAGGGCGAAGATCACTGCGGTCATCCGCGCTTCCCTACGTTCCTGTCGTCATGAGCGCTCGTCGCGCAAAGCCCGGACGCCACGCAACCCGATCGCGCCGACCACCGTCCCCAGAAGAAAGGACGTGATGGCGAGCAGCAGGTGCACCCAGAAGTACCCGGTCGGCTCCCCCGCGTCGTCGAACGCGAGTCCGCTGCCGTCCTGCCACAGGTTCTTGACGAAAGAGATCCAGATGAACCAGCTCCACACCCCGAACACGAGCAGGAACCAGGAGGCGGAGCGGCTGAGCTTCATGGGTCCAGTATCGCCGCCGCCCCCCGGGCCCCTCGGCCGGGGTGGCGTCCGAAAGGAGCAGTCCCGGCCGCCCTTCCGGCGGGTCAGCCGGTCCGGGTCCTCATCCACATCTTCGCCCTGTACGTTTTCGACCGTGCCTGCTCTGAAAAAGATCGCTCTGACGGTCACCTCCGCCGCCGTGTTGTCCAGTCTTGTCCTCTCCCCCGCCTCGGCAGCCGAGAAGGACAAGGAGAAGGACAAGCAGCCCGTGCCGAACCACATCATGTCGAGCGTCGGGGGCGAGCAGCTCTCCATGAACGGCACGCAGGTCAACCTCGGCCCGGGAGCACCCGTGCTGCCGAAGGATCTGACCGCCCGCTCGTGGATCGTCGCGGACGCGGAGAGCGGCGAGGTGCTGGCGGCGCACAACTCCCACTGGCGGCTGCCGCCCGCCTCCACCCTGAAGATGCTCTTCGCGGACACGGTCCTGCCCGCGCTCCAGCCGACCTCCCTGACGTACAAGGTCAAGGAGAGCGATCTCACGGGGGTCGGCGAGGGCAGCAGCCTGGTGGGCGTCAAGGAGGACCACACGTACACGGTCCACGACCTGTGGCTCGGGGTCTTCCTGCGGTCCGGCAACGACGCGGTGCACGTGCTCTCGGAGATGTACGGGGGTATCCCCCGGACCGTGGCGGCCATGCAGAAGCACGCCGAGGAGCTCCAGGCGCTGGACACGACGGTGGTCTCGCCGGACGGGTACGACGCGCCGGGCCAGGTCTCCAGCGCCTACGACCTGACGCTGATCGCCCGCAGCGGCATGCAGAAGAAGGACTTCCGCGAGTACGCGGCGACGGCCTCCGCCGACTTCCCCGGCGAGAAGAAGAAGGGGAAGAAGCGCGAGTCCTTCGAGATCCAGAACACCAACCGGCTGATCACCGGGGACAACGGCATCGAGCCGTACAAGGGCATCGCGGGCGTCAAGAACGGTTACACCACCCACGCGGGCAACACCTTCACCGGAGTCGCCGAGCGCAACGGCCGGGTGCTGCTGGTCACCGTCATGAACCCGTCGGCGGACGAGAGCCACGTCGTCTACAAGGAGGCCGCCCACCTGCTCGACTGGGGCTTCGCCGCCAGTGGCAAGGTGCGGCCGGTCGGTGAGCTGGTGCCGCCGAAGTCCGTGGACACCGGGACCGGCACGGTCTCCGGCGGCAAGGGCGCGCAGCCGGCCGCCGGGGCGGACCAGGGCTCCGGGGGCCAGGCGAAGGCCGCGCACGCGGCGGCGGCCGGTCAGGGCTCCAGCGGGGTCGGGGTCGCCCTGGCGATCGTCGGCGGCCTGCTGGTGGCGCTGGCGGCCGGGGTGTTCCTGGTCAACCGGCGCTGGCCGGTGCCCGGTCTGGCCCGCCGCAACCCGAGCGAGTGACGCGCGCGATCCGTGCCTGACGCGCGCTGACCGGTGCGCTGATGCGCGACCGGTACGTGCTGACCGGTGCCTGACGCGCGCTGGTACGTGCCTGATACGCGCCCGGGTCAGGAGGCCCGGGTGGAGCCGCCCCGGGTTTTCCCGGCGGCTTCCCCGGGCCGGGCCCCGTCTCCGACGGCTTCCCCGTCCTTCCCGTCGCCCTTCTCGCTGTCCTTCTCCTCGTCCTTCCTGTCCCCGATCTCCTCCTCCTTGGACCCGGTCGCGGTCCAGGCGGCGCAGAACAGCAGCAGCTTCGCGGAGAAGTTGATCCACAGGAGCAGCGCGATCGGCACGCCGAACGCCCCGTACATGCTCTTGCCCGCGACGCCCTTCATATAGCTGCCGAGCAGCAGCTTGAGCAGTTCGAAGCCGACCGCGCCGATCAGGGCCGCGACCACGAGCCGGCGCCGGGGCGGCTCCACCCCGGGCAGCAGCGACAGCAGATAGAGCATCAGCAGGAAGTCGGCGAGGACCGCCACCACCAGGGCCGCCACCCGGAGCAGGACGCCGCCCGCGCCGCCGTGGGAGATGCCGAGCTGGTCGGCGGTCCAGCCGACGGCCGTCGTCCCGACGGTGGAGACCGCGAGGGTGGCGAGCGCCGCGCCGCCCAGGCCGACCAGGAGCACGGCGTCCTTGACCTTGGCGACGACCGGGTTGGCCTCCTGGACCTCGTCCAGCTCCCAGACCGCGCGCAGGCACTCCCGCATCGAGCCGATCCAGCCGACACCCGTGAAGAGCAGCAGCGCACCGGCCACCAGACCGACCGTGCCCGCGTTGGCCACCAGGCCGTCGATGCCGAGCTGGTCGGAGATGCCCGGCACCTGGTCGGCGAGCTTCTCCTTGATCGTGTCGAGCTGCTTGTCGCTGAGCAGCGCGGCGGCGATCGCCGCACCGACCGCGATCAGCGGGAAGAGCGCCAGGAAGCTGATGAAGGTGATCGCGGCGGCGAGCCTGGCCCAGTGGACCCGGTCCAGCCGCTCGTAGGAGCGCCAGGCGTGCGTCTCCATCAGCCGGGAGACGAGCGGCCCGACGACGGGGAGTTTCTTGAGCCAGTCCATGAACGTACGCGTACCCTCCCGGGCCCGGAAAACCTGCGGCCCGCGCCGTGGACGCGTTCGGACGCGTCCGGACGGCCCACCGCCCGCCCCGGTGACACACCCGCCATCACCCATTCCGGTGAGCGGTGTAACAAAGGGGACGAATAGGTTTTCCCGGACGATACGGCCGGGGCTACGGTCACGGGCATGTCCGTCGACACGGTGTCCCTGACCGGCTGGGGCCGCACCGCCCCGAGCACCGCCGTACGGTTTCGCCCCCGTACGTACGAGGAAGCGGCCGCCGCGGTCCGGGGCCGCGGGCCCCGGGGCGCCATCGCCCGGGGGCTCGGCCGGGCGCCCGGGGACGCGGCGCAGAACGCGGGCGGCTCGGTGCTCGACATGACGGGCCTGGACCGCGTCCGCGCCCTGGACGAGTCCACCGGTACGGTCCGGTGCGACGCAGGGGTGAGCCTGGAGCGGCTGCTGCGCGTCCTGCTGCCGCGTGGCTGGTTCCTGCCGGTCGTACCGGGGACGGGCCGGATCACCGTGGGCGGGGCGATCGGCTCCGACGTGCACGGCCGCGACCACCCGGCCGCCGGTTCCCTCGCCCGGTACGTCAGCGAACTGGACCTCCTCACCGCCGACGGTGAGGTGCGTACGGTGTCCCCCGGCACCGCCCTCTTCGACGCGACCACCGGCGGCCTGGGGCTGACCGGGGTGATCCTCGGCGCCACCCTCCGCCTGAAGCGGGTGGGTTCCCCGCTGGTCTCCGTCTCCACCGAGCGGGCCACCGATCTGGACGACCTGCTGGCCCGCTTCACGGCAGGCCGGGGCGGTGACCGGCACGGCGCCCCGATGCCGTACGCCTCCGCCTGGGTCGATCTGCTGGCGCGGGGCCGGGCGACCGGGCGCGGGGTGCTCACCAGAGGGGAGCACGCGCCCCCTTCCGTGCTACCGGCGCACGCCCGGCGCACTATGCGCGCCCCGCGCACGGTTCAGCCGGACGGCCGTCCCGCCGGGCCTGTCCTCCCCGGCGGGCTGCTGGGCCGGACCTCCGCCGCCCTCTACAACGAGGCCCGCTACCGGAGTGCGCCCCGCTCCCGGACCGGCGAGCTCCGCACCACCGCCGCCTTCTTCCACGCCCTGGACGCCCTCCCGGAGGGGAACCGGCTGCACGGCCGCGCCGGGCTCGTGCGCTACCGGTTCACGGTCGGGTACGGGCAGGAGGAGGCCCTGCACCGCGTGGTACGGCGGATCTCGGCCCGGCGCTGCCCCGCGTTCCGGGCCGGGCTCCAGCGGTTCGGCGCCCCCTCACCGGGGTGGCTGTCGTTCCCCGTGCCCGGCTGGACGCTCACCCTCGACCTGCCCGCCGCCCTGCCCGGCCTCGGCCGCTTCCTGGACGGGCTCGACGAGGAGGTGGCGGCGGCCGGGGGCCGGGTCTGCCTGGCGCAGGACTCCCGGACGCGCCCGGAGACGGCGGCGGCGATGTACCCCCGGCTCGCGGAGTTCCGGGAGCTGCGGGCGGAGCTGGACCCGACGGGCGCGTTCCGCTCGGACCTGGCCCGCCGACTCGCCCTGTGACGTACACGCGATACCGCTTCCCTCGAAGTCCCGCTCCCCCTCCCCCTCCAACCCCCTGAACAGGAGTGTTCCGTGAAGGACGCCTTCGGTGCCCCGCAGTCCCTGCTCGTCCTCGGCGGCACCTCCGAGATCGCCCTCGCCACCGCGCGCCGCCTGATCGCCCTGCGCACCCGCCGGGTCTGGCTGGCGGGGCGGCCCTCCCCCGCCCTGGACACGGCCGCCGCCGAACTGCGCGGCCGGGGCGCCGACGTGCGGACGGTCGACTTCGACGCGCTGGACACCGGCACCCACGAGGAGGTGCTCGGAAAGGTCTTCGCGGAGGGCGACATCGATGTGGTGCTGATGGCGTTCGGGATCGCCGGGGACCAGGCACGCGACGAGGAGGAGCCGCTCGCGGCCGTCCGGGTCGCCCAGACCAACTACACCGGGGCGGTCTCCGCCGGGCTCGTGTGCGCCGGCGCACTCCAGGCGCAGGGGCACGGTTCGCTGGTGGTGCTGTCCTCGGTGGCCGGGGAGCGCGCCCGGCGGGCGGACTTCATCTACGGCTCCAGCAAGGCGGGGCTCGACACGTTCGCGCAGGGGCTCGGGGACGCGCTCCAGGGGACCGGCGTACAGGTGATGGTCGTGCGCCCCGGCTCCGTACGGACACGGGGCACGGCCGGGCAGCCGGAGCAGCCGCTCTCCACCACCCCGGAGGAGGTCGCCGGGGCGATCGTGACGGGGCTGCGGCGGCGCTCGGAGACGGTGTGGGTGCCCGGTTCGCTCCGGGTGGTGATGTCGGCGCTGCGGCATGTGCCGCGCCCGCTGTTCCGGCGGCTGCCGGTGTGACGGGCCCGGCCGACCGCAGATCCACCGGCCGGGGGGCCACCCGGCGGCCGGCCGTCGGATCACCCGGCGGCCGGGGCGGCGGGCCGACAGACCCGGCGGCCCCGGCGGCTCAGGACCGCAGCGACGGTGTGTCGACCGAGTAGCCGCCCTGGGCCGGGACGGCGGGGGCGGAGCCGCCGGTCTCGAACGGGAAGTCCCGGAGCTTGCGCCAGACGGCGTCCGCGCCCTGTTCGTACAGGGCGAAGGAGCCGCAGGTCCAGGCCGCCTCGTAGTCGGCGAGCTCCGCGTACGCCCGGTCCATCGCCTCTTCGGAGATGCCGTGCGCCACGGTGACGTGCGGGTGGTACGGGAACTGGAGCTCGCGCACCAGCGGCCCGGAGGCGTCCCGGACCCGCTTCTGGAGCCAGGAGCAGGCCGAGGCGCCCTCCACGACCTGGACGAAGACGACCGGGGAGAGCGGCCGGAACGTGCCGGTGCCGGAGAGCCGCATCGGGAAGGGGCGCCCGGCCATGGCGATCGTGTCGAGGTGCGCCTCGATCGCCGGCAGGTCGGCCGCCTCCGCCTCGGTCGGCGGCATGAGGGTGACGTGGGTGGGAATGCCGTACGCGGCAGGGTCCCCGAAGCTCGCGCGCCGCTCCTGGAGCAGGCTGCCGTAGGGCTCCGGGACCGCGATCGAAACGCCGAGCGTTACGGTCCCCACGTCGTTCTCCTCCATCGTCGATGGTCGATTTCCGGCCTTGCGCCGCGACCTGCCGCCGCAAGTGTGGCCCCTCGGGCCCCGATCTCGCCAGGGCCCTTGGACTCAGTGCTTCGCGGGCAGGAAGCCCATCCGGTCGTACGTCTGCGCCAGGGTCTCGGCGGCGACGGCCCGGGCCTTCTCCGCTCCCTTGGCCAGGATGGAGTCCAGCGTCTCCGGGTCGTCCAGATATTCCTGGGTGCGGGCCCGGAAGGGGGTGACGAATTCCACCATGGCCTCGGCCAGGTCGGTCTTGAGCGCGCCGTAGCCCTTGCCCTCGTACGCCCGCTCCAGGTCCTCGACGGAGCTGCCGGAGAGGGTGGAGAGGATCGTGAGCAGGTTGCTGACGCCCGGCTTCTTCTCCTCGTCGTAGCGGATCACCGTGTCGGTGTCGGTGACCGCGCTCTTCACCTTCTTGGCCGTGGCCTTCGGGTCGTCGAGGAGGTTGATGAGGCCCTTCGGCGTGGAGGCCGACTTGCTCATCTTGACCGCCGGGTCCTGGAGGTCGAGGATCTTCGCCGTCTCCTTGAGGATGTACGGCGCCGGGATGGTGAACGTCTGCCCGTACCGGCCGTTGAAGCGCTCGGCGAGGTCGCGGGTCAGCTCGATGTGCTGGCGCTGGTCGCCGCCGACCGGGACCTGGTCGGCCTGGTAGAGCAGGATGTCGGCGACCTGGAGGACCGGGTAGGTGAAGAGGCCGACGGTGGCGCGGTCGGCGCCCTGCTTGGCGGACTTGTCCTTGAACTGCGTCATCCGGGACGCCTCGCCGAAGCCGGTGAGGCAGTTCATCACCCAGCCGAGCTGGGCGTGCTCGGGCACATGGCTCTGGACGAAGAGCGTGCACCGCTCCGGGTCCAGGCCGGCCGCGAGGAGCTGCGCCACGGCGAGCCGGGTGTTGGCCCGCAGCTCGGCGGGGTCCTGCGGGACCGTGATCGCGTGCAGGTCCACGACCATGTAGAAGGCGTCGTGGGTCTCCTGCAGCGCCACCCACTGGCGCACCGCGCCCAGGTAGTTGCCGAGGTGGAACGAGCCTGCGGTGGGCTGGATACCGGAGAGCACACGGGGGCGGGCGGGCGCGCCGGGGCGGCCCGTCTGCGGCTGGTCGGTGGAGAGCGCGGGGCGATCAGAGGCCATGGGCCCATTGTCTCAGGTGCGGGGGCGATCTCCGGCAGCCGGTGCGGGGCGCAGCGGGGGCGCACCCGCTCGGGCGCGGGGCCGCTCACGCCCCGGGAGCGCGCGCCTGAGACGAAGCGCACATTCCGGCCGCCGGAGCGCGCGCGGGCCGGTGCGGAGGTGGGCGTACGGGGAGCACGCGCCGCAGCACGGACGCGTGCGCGGGAGGCAGGACGGGCGGCGTGCGCGGGCGGGCGTGCGGCGCTGCGCGGGCGGGCGCGCCGGAGAGTGAAGGTTTCCCCGCGCCGGATGCGACCGACGATACAAAGTGGGCACCACCCCCGCCCACGCCGCACGACGAACGGAGATCCCGTGTCGACCACGGAAACCGCCATCGCCTCCGCCGAGGCGCACAGCGCACACAACTACCACCCGTTGCCGGTCGTCGTGGCCTCGGCGGAGGGCGCCTGGATGACCGATGTCGAGGGGCGCCGCTACCTCGATCTGCTGGCCGGGTACTCGGCGCTCAATTTCGGCCACGGCAACCGCCGCCTGATCGACGCGGCCAAGGCCCAGCTGGAGCGGGTGACCCTGACCTCCCGGGCCTTCCACCACGACCGGTTCGCCGACTTCTGTACGCGGCTGGCCGAGCTCTGTTCCATGGAGATGGTCCTCCCGATGAACACCGGGGCGGAGGCCGTGGAGACGGCGGTGAAGACCGCCCGGAAGTGGGGGTACCGGGTCAAGGGCGTCCCGGACGGGATGGCGAAGATCATCGTGGCCTCGGACAACTTCCACGGCCGTACGACGACGATCGTCAGCTTCTCCACGGACCCGGAGGCGCGGGCCGACTTCGGCCCGTACACCCCGGGGTTCGAGATCGTGCCGTACGGAGACCTCACCGCGCTCCGGGAGGCGATGACCGAGAACACCGTGGCGGTGCTGATCGAGCCGATCCAGGGCGAGGCCGGGGTGCTGGTGCCGCCGACCGGTTATCTGCCCGGGGTGCGGGAGCTGACCCGCGAGCGGAACGTGCTGTTCATCGCGGACGAGATCCAGTCGGGTCTGGGGCGTACCGGGAAGACGTTCGCGTGCGAGCACGAGGGTGTGGTGCCGGACATGTACGTGCTGGGCAAGGCGCTCGGCGGCGGGGTGGTGCCGGTGTCGGCGGTGGTCTCCTCGGCGGAGATCCTCGGGGTGTTCCGGCCCGGCGAGCACGGCTCCACCTTCGGCGGGAACCCGCTGGCGTGCGCGGTGGCGCTGGAGGTGGTCGCGATGCTGCGGACCGGGGAGTTCCAGGAGCGCGCCACGGAGCTGGGCGAGCATCTGCACCGGGAACTGGGGCTGCTGGCGGGCGGCGGCGCGGTGGACGCGGTACGCGGCCGGGGGCTGTGGGCGGGCGTCGACATCGCGCCCGCCCTCGGCACCGGGCGGCAGATCTCGGAACGGCTGATGGAGGAACGAGTGCTGGTGAAGGACACCCACGGCTCGACGATCCGGATCGCGCCGCCGCTGGTGATCTCCAAGGAGGACCTGGACTGGGGCCTCGACCGGCTGCGTACGGTGCTCAGCACCTCTTAGGACGAAGGCTCAGAGGATGACGTGGGGCAGGAAGCGGGCGTACTCGTCCGTGACCGGCCCCGCCGATTCCCGGATGCCGAGCCCGGCCGCCTCGTCCTCCACCACCCAGGCCCCGAGCACCACGCGGTTGCCGTCGATGTCGGGGAGCGGGGCCAGCTCCTGGTAGCAGCACGGCTCCTCGCGCGCGACGGCCGGGGAGCCGGGCCCGTACAGGTCCACCCCGGCGCCCTCGCGGCCCAGCAGCGGTTTGGAGACGTACCCCGCCCCGGCGGGCCCGGCCAGCTCGCGCGGGCCGTCGAGGTAGGCGGGCAGCAGATTGGGGTGGCCCGGGTACAGCTCCCAGAGGACCGCCAGCAGCGCCTTGTTGGAGAGCAGCATCTTCCAGGCGGGCTCGATCCAGCAGGTGGTGCCGGAGCCGCCGCCGTTGTCGAGGGTCTCCAGCACCTGCGGCCCGAAGCGGTCCGTGGTGAGCCACTCCCAGGGGTAGAGCTTGAAGCAGCTGCGGATGAAGCGGAGCCGGTCGTCGACGAACCGCCCGGACAGCCGGTCCCAGCCGATCTCCTCCACGGACAGCGCCTCGGTGTCGAGTCCGGCCTGCTGGGCGGTCTCGCGGAGGTACGCGACCGTCATCAGGTCCTCGCCCGCCTCGTCGCCCTCCGAGTGGGCGAAGTGGACCGGGCCCGGCGGCAGCAGCCGCGCCTGCCGCTTCCAGGCGTCGACCAGCCGCTCGTGGAGCGAGTTCCACTGGTCGGCGCCGGGGAACCGTTCCTCCATCCAGAACCACTGCGGGCTGGCGGCCTCCACCAGTGAGGTGGGGGTGTCGGCGTTGTACTCCAGCATCTTCGCCGGGCCGTCCCCGTCGTAGCGCAGGTCGAACCGCCCGTACAGGGAGGGCAGTTCGTCGCGGCGGCGCCAGGACTCGGCGACCAGGGCGGCCAGGCGCGGATCGGTGATCCCGAGGTCGGCGAACCGGTCGCGCTCCACGATGTGCGCGGCGGCGGCCAGGCTCATCGTGTGCAGCTCCTCGACGGTCTCCTCCAGCGCCTCGACCTCAGGCAGCGAGAAGACGTAGTAGGCGCTCTCGTCCCAGTAGGGGCGCAGCGACCCGTCCGGGTGGCGGGTGAGCGGATAGACGAGCCCCTGGGACTCGACGGTCTCCTGCCAGCCGGGGCGCGGTGCGATCGTGCGGCGCTCCACCGGGCTCAGCCCCCACCGGACTTGGTGCAGCCGAAGCCGCCCCGGTCGACCGCCGACTTGTCGAAGCTGCCGCCCTGGACCTTGCCGTCGTAACTGCTGGTGGAGCCGCCGTAGTAGTACGAGCCCCGGCCGGAGCCTCCGGTGCCCCCGGAGCCGCCCGCTCCGCCACCGCCGCCGGAGCCCCGGCACTCGTAACTGGGCAGGGTCTCGCGGGTCGTCCGGTCGGCGCACCGCCGGTCCGGTTCCGATCCGCAGGACGTGATCGTCAGGGCGAGCAGCCCCATGCCGCCGAGCACGACCGTGCTCGACCTCAGCCTCCGCTTAGCCATCTCTTCAGTTCTCCCCCGTGCGTCGTACGTGGTGCGCGTCCGGCACGTCTCGCCACCGGACCTCTTGTCAGACTAGTTGCGGGGTGCGCGGGTTCGGAACCGGAGCGGGCGGACCGGCGGCCTCCCTCCCCCCTCTCCGCCCGGTACATTCCCTTTTGTGCCTCTGGGGATGATCTGTGCGCTCGCCTCCGCGCTCTGCTACGGGACGGCCTCCGTCCTCCAGGCCATCGCCGCGCGGGCCGCCGCCCGGCCGGAGTCCGGGGCGGGCGTGGACCCCGCGCTGCTGCTCCGGGCCGTACGGCAGTGGCGTTACGTGGCCGGGCTCGCCCTGGACGGGCTGGGGTTCGTCCTCCAGATCGTCGCCCTGCGCTCGCTGCCCATCTACGCGGTGGGGGCCGCGCTCGCCGCCTCCCTCGCGGTGACGGCGGTGGTCGCGGCGCGGCTGCTGGCGGTCCGGCTCAGCGCGACGGAGTGGACGGCGGTGGCGACGGTCTGCGCCGGGCTCGGGATGCTGGGGCTCGCCTCGGGCGTGGAGGGCGACCGGCCGGGCCCGGACTGGCTGCCGTGGGCGATGCCCGCCGCCGCGCTGGGGGTGCTGCTGCTCGGCGCGGTGGGCGGTCGGCTGCCGACCCGGCCGCGCTCCCTGGCGCTGGGGCTGGGGGCGGGGTTCGGCTTCGGGGTGGTGGAGGTGTCGGTGCGGCTGGTCGACGACGTGTCGCCGGGCGCGCTGGTGCGGAACCCGGCGGCGTACGGGCTGCTGCTGGGCGGCGGGGCGGCGTTCCTGCTGCTGACCTCGGCGCTCCAGAAGGGGTCGGTGACCACGGCAACGGCCGGGATGGTGCTCGGCGAGACGGTGGGCCCGGCGCTGGTGGGCGTGGTGTGGCTGGGCGACGGGACCCGGGCGGGGCTCGGCTGGCTGGCGGTCACCGGTTTCGCGGTGGCGGTGGCGGGGTCGCTGGCCCTGGCCCGGTTCGGGGAGGCGCCGGAGGCGGAGGGCGGGGGCGCGCCGGGCCGCCCTTAGGGCGTGTCCGGCGGATCAGGACGCGGACCCGGTCAAGATCCGCCGGACACACCCTTAGGGGCCTGGCCCTGGACTTCTTACGGCAACACCCGGCACAGCGCGTCCAGGGCACCCGTCCACGCGCTCTCCGACGGCGAGCCGTAGCCGATCACCAGCGCGTCGCGCCCGGCCGGGGCGTCGGGGTGGCGGTAGCGGGCGAGGCCGTCCAGCGCCAGGCCCTGGAAGGCCGCCGCCTGGATCACCGGACGCTCGGTGCCCGGGGGGAGTTCGAGGACCGCGTGCAGCCCGGCCGCGATACCGCTGACCTCGATGCCCGGCGCGCGTTCGGCGAGCGCCGCGACGAGCTGGTCGCGGCGGCGCCGGTAGCGCAGCCGCATGGAGCGTACGTGCCGGTCGTACGCCCCCGAGGCGATGAACTCCGCGAGCGTCAGCTGCTCGACGGTGCCGGTCATCCAGTCGGCCGCGCCCTTCACCGCCACGACCTCCGCGACCAGGCTCCGGGGCAGCACCATCCAGCCCAGGCGCAGGCCGGGGGCAAGGGACTTGGAGGCGGTGCCGAGGTGGACGACGTGTTCGGGGTCCAGGCCCTGGAGGGCGCCGACGGGCTGCCGGTCGTAGCGGAACTCCCCGTCGTAGTCGTCCTCCAGGATCAGGCCCCCGGTGGCGCGCGCCCAGTCGACGGCGGCGGCCCGCCGGTCCGGGTGGAGCGGCACCCCGGTGGGGAACTGGTGGGCCGGGGTGAGCAGGACCGCCCCCGTACCGCGCATCGCGGCCAGCTCCCCGGTGCGGGCGCCGAGGTGGTCCACCACCAGCCGGGGGGTGCGCAGGCCGGTGCCGGTGAGGAGGTCGCGGTGCAGGTCGAGGCCGTACGACTCGACGGCGAGGTCCCGCACCCGGCGCTGCCGCAGCACCTTGCCCAGCAGCGTCAGCCCGTGGACGAAGCCGGAACAGACCACGATGCGCTCCGGGTCGGCGTGCACCCCGCGCGAGCGGCTCAGGTACTCGGCCAGCACCGTGCGCAGTTCGGGGCGCCCGCGCGCGTCGCCGTAGCCGAACGCCTCGTCGGGCGCGGCCGTGAGCGCCTTGCGGGCCGCCCGGAGCCAGGCGGTGCGGGGGAAGGAGGACACGTCCGGGGAGCCCGGTTTGAGGTTGTGGCCGGTCCGGGGGCGGGCGGGCCTGCTGCGGACCACCACCGGGTCGGCCCGGCGCGGCGCCGACCGCTGGGCGACCCGGGTCCCCGAGCCCTGCCGGGCGGTGAGCCACCCCTCGGCGACGAGTTCGGCGTAGGCGTCGGCGACCGTGTTGCGGGCGATGCCCAGGTCGGCGGCGAGCGCCCGGGAGGACGGCAGCCGGGTGCCGGGGGCCAGCCGCCCACTGCGCACGGCCTCCCGCAGGGCCTCCATCAGCCCGCTGCGCAGCCCCGTACCGACCGGCTCCAGGTGCAGGTCGGCGCCGAAGGTGGCCCAGGAATCCGTCATGGGGGTGAACCCTATCGCTGTGCCACCGGGGTCGTGTGAAGGGCTCTCACCGGCCGACCATCGAGCTGGGTCCTCCCCCTCTTCACGCTCCCGACCCGGGTCGGGACAGGGCTTCTTCCGTTCTCGCGCTCCGGTACGCAACGGGCAGCGCGGCCGTACTCTGGATTCCATGACTGATGCGGGGAAGAAAGTCAAGCAGGCCCGCAAGCTGCGCGGGCTCACCCAAAGGGAGTTGGCCGACCACTCCGGGGTTTCGGTCTCGACCATCCGCAAGCTCGAACAAGGGGAACGTCCCACCGCGCGTATGGAGACGTTGCACGCGCTCGCCAGGACCTTACGCCTGGAAACCATGGATCTGGTTGCCAAGCCCAAGGAGGAGGGGGCCCGGGCGGAGACCCACGAACTGTGGGCACCGGTTCGGGCCGAGCTGACACGGCCCCCCGCTTCGGCAATCGACGCCCCGGCGACTCCTGCCGGAGTCAGCGGCGTCCTCAGGGCAGCGGAACTTCTTTACAGCAACCACCAGTTCACCGAACTCGCCGCCGTGCTGCCCGGCCTACTGCGTGATGCGGACACCTTGTCCGGTGACGGGCGGGGCGTCCAAGTGCGCGTGCTGCAAATGGCGGCGGGAGCACTGACACACACCCGGCAGTTCGATATCGCGGAGCTGGTGGTCCGCCGCTCCCTGGCGAACGCCCAGGACCGGTTGGAAGCATCCGCCAGCATCAACACGCTGACATGGCTCATGATCCGGCAAGGACAGCTGGACCAGGCTCTGGCGCTGGCAACGCAGTGGGCGGACGACCTGGAACCCCGGATCACCCGTGCGACAACCTCTGAACTCGCCGCATGGGGACTGCTGTTGCTGCGGGCTTCTGGCGCGGCGGTCCGCAACAACCAACCCGAGGTCGCCGCGGACATGAAGAGGTTCGCCCGGAGCGCGGCGACCGCGATCGGCCGGGAGGTGAAGGTCGCACACGAGACGGTTCGGACCTTCGGCCCCACAACAGTCCGGATGCTGACCGTGGAGGACGCATTGGTCAAGGATCAGCCGGACACAGCGTTGCGGCTCGCCGCGCAGATGCCCCTGTTCACTGTCCGCCCCTCCAGCAGCGTACGGAGCCGACACGGACTGGACGTGGCCAACGCGTACGCCCGGCTCGGTCGATTCACAGAATCGTTCGGCAAGTTGAGCGAATTGCAAGCCGCTTCCCCTCAGTGGTTCCCGAACCAAACGCCCGCCCGGGACACTCTGCGAACCATCGTCGAGGGACGACGCACCCTCACTCCCGAAATGCGCCACATGGCCAGTACGTTGCAACTGGCTCTGTAGAAGGGGCACTTCCGCACTGCTGGTAGCGAGAGTGCCACAGAAAGCGATCACAGGGCAGTCCTAACGTCATGTCATGCCCCGACGAAGCCCCGCCGATCGTGCACGCCGACGCGTGCTCCTGGACGCCGCCGCCGGTCTGTGGCCCATCGCCCCCTACCCGTACCCGGTAGCCGCGCGCCGTCCCGCGCGGGTCCTGGGCGAGCCGACGCCCGAGAGCGGGGGCGCACGGTGACCGCGTTACCGGAGATCGGCACGCTCATGGTGGACGCCAGCCGCAGAGACCGTGTCGGTGAGTTCCGAGGGGTCGCCGGTCCGTACTGGTCGCTGCGGCCGGTCTGCGGCGGGCAGGAGTGGGAAGCCGCACCCGAGAACGTACGCCCCGCAACGCCCGCGGAACGCCTGAGCTCCGGGACCGCTCGCGCCAACGCCCGAAGCCGGGGCGAGGCGCTGTGAACCCAACACGCTTACGGGCTCGGCTCGCCCTCGCCGTGGGAACCGTGGAGATCCTGTTACGACTCCGCTTCCCCCGCATCATGTGGGCGCTGACTCCTCGTCCGCCCGAGCAGGACCGACCGTTCGCCGAGCTGGTCCGCATCGAGTCGGTCTCCGCCTACCGGGCCTTGTTCTGCGCCGAGTTGGACACGGCGATCACCGACCAGGCCGCGGAGCACAAGGCGGCGGACGAACCGCACGCGGCGGGAGGCGCGCTCCGTTGCCCGGTCGGTCCGGCGCGTTACGCCGTGGATGTGACCGTGACGGACGGGCGGCGCGTGACCTCGCTCGGCGGTGGCACGTTGCCGAACCGTCGGCTCGTCATGCGGTGGCTCCGCAGACAGGCGCTTCGGCTCGCGGACGGCCACGGAGGCGACGTACCACCCGGCGCGCCGCACCTCCCGGCCAGAGACGTGGACCCGGTGGTCTTCCACGGCTCCGACGCACCGGAAAGGCTGCGGTCGTGGGCCGGTGACGACGAACGCCAGGACAACGCGATACGCGCCCTGGAGTGCGGGCTGCCCGCAGTGCTCACCGTCACCGACCCCGCCGTGGGCATGCACGTCACCCTCGCGGGATGGCCCGTCCGTTCGGCGCGGGCCGTGGGTGACGACCTGCCTGACGGCTCGCCCTGAACTCCGCTGCCTCCCGCGTGACGTGCTCTGCGGCAGAAAGCACGCGGCGCTGCTCCGGTCGACTGCTGCCGACAGCAGTCGACCGTCTCCACCACACCCCGCCCCATGGGAGGTACATCAGCATGACGACGTTCATGGAACTGCCCACGCGCGAACCTCAAGGTGTGTGTCCCCGCCCCGTCCGGAACGCCTGCACCCCCAACGACTCCAGCGACTGCAACCCGGCGTCGACCACCGCGTGCAGCCCCAAGTACTGAGAGGCCGATGATGAATTGGGAGAAGGAGGCGAGGCGACTCGGCGCCATGGGGCTGCACCCCACGTTCGTGACGGCGGACGCGACCACGCGGGTTCCGGGGACCTACGAACGGATCGTGTCCACCGTCGGGCTGCCCGCCGGTCCGGGGCTCCGTCCGGTGCTCGCCGCTCTGGTGCCCGGTGGGCGGATCGCGACGACCATCGGGCGCACGTCCCTGATCGTGACCGGGTGGAAGCACAACGACGGGGACGTGGTGGGCGTGGTCGAGCGGGACACCGCCGGTTTCCTGCCCACCCGGTCCGGCGACGACTACCCGCCCGCCCTGACCGGGTTGTTCGCCCTCGCCCGGACGAGCGAAGGGGAGACCACCGGCATCGGACGCTACCCCGTGGTGGACGTGGCCGAAGCGTGGGAACTCCGTTCCATGCTGGAAGTCACGACCCCGGGCGTGGAGTCCGCGTTCGAGACCGACGGCGAGACCCGCACCGCCTACCTGGTGCACCCGGACGGTTCATGGGCCCGGGCGACTGCGGAGTGGACCGATCCGCCGGAAGTGCACCAGGGCGGACCGCAACGGCTCTGGGGAGCGCTGGAGCGCGTCCGGAACCGGCTGAACACCGAAGGGTCGTTGCCGCTGCTCGGGGCGCGGGTGCGCATCACGCCTGATGGTGTGGTGCACCTGTGGCGCGGCGGTTGGCGCGGTTCCCTGGGCGACCGATAGGCCCGGCCGGGCCGCTTCGAACCGGAGGCAGGTGGGTGGAGGCGGCCGTACCCGTGCGCTCCCGCTGTCGGCCGTAGCCGGACGGGGTTCAGCCGACGGCTCTGCCTCAGCGTGTCCCGCTGTGACTGAAAGAGTTACGTCAATCACTGCGGGTTCGTAGCTCACGTGCCCGCCGACTCAGCGAAAGGTAACTCCATGAAGCGACTCGTTGCGCGTCTGTGGCGTCTGATCCGTGGCCCCCTGCAATGGCGGGTCCTGTGGTTCGCGCACGCCAAGTTCATGGTCGGTGTGACGGGAGTCGTCCGGAACGACGCGGGGCAGGTCCTGCTGCTCAAGCACCGCATGTGGCCCCCGGAGCGCCCTTGGGGGCTCCCCACCGGCTACGCCATCAAGAGCGAGGAATTCCCGCTGACCATCGCCCGGGAGGTGAAGGAGGAGACCGGACTCGATGTGAAGCCCGGTCGGCTGGTGAACGTCACGAGCGGCTACAAACTCCGCGTGGAGGTCGCCTACGAAGCGCTGCACGTCGGGGGAACCCTGAAAATCGACGAGTTGGAAATCTTGGAGGCACAGTGGTTCAGCTTGGACACACTGCCGGAAGGAATGCAGGAATCCCACCGGCAACTGGTGCTCGGGGGCAACACCCCCTGACCATCCTGGCACCCAATGAAACTGTCGTCGGTGCCGAGGTGCTGCACGCGCTCGGTGCGCTGCGGGCCGACTCGTCCGTCCTCACGGCGAGACACCCGGACCACATCTTCCGCCCCGCTCCCGACCGCTTGGCGCAGTGGCAGGCGGCGGGGATCGACACGGCCCCTTTCCACCTAGGTCTGTACGCCACGCGGGGCAGGTACGCCGAACTCGGGCTCTCACACATGCTGCCCCTTCACAGAATGTTGGTGGGCGCCGAGTCGGTCCGGCCCGGTGCCTTCGGCGGATTCCACCACCCGGACCAGGGATACCGGCATCTGCAAATGCTGTCGGTCATCACCATGTACGGGCCGATGGAACACACCGTCCCGGAACGCCCGGAACTCGCGCTGCTCGACCTGCTTCGGGCCTACGCCCACGACTGCCTTCACTTCGGATCGCGTCGGCGGTACGTAGACGTCGCGGGCAAGCCGACCCGGACGCAGTACGGCATCAACTACCGCCGCATCACGGGCCAGACGTACAGTTCGGCCGACCCGCAGGGCACCCCCCACACCCGCAACCTCGGCGTCGTGATGGAAGGGGCCTGCGACAGGGAAGCCCGCCGCGTCACCCGCGAGACAGCAGCTCGCGCCGGACTGCTGGAGCCCGACGACGTGTTCGGCCGGCTCGCGTTCCGGGACACCACGGGAACGCTGTCGGCCGACGACGTGATGACGGGGCCGGTGGAGGAGGGCGCTGATGAGGCGGCCCGGTACGCCGGGGCACTCCGCCGGTACGAAACAGGAGTGAACCGCCGCTACACCGTGTTCCTGTCCGAGTTCGCGCCCGGTGAGGAAGACAACCTGCACGACCTCTTGCTCACCGCAGTGGTCAGCGGGGACACCCGAGGGCTGGGCGTCTGGCTCGATGCCCGACACGGTCCCGGAAGCTTCGCCGGAGTGTTCCAGTCGGGTGCGTACTTCGCTCCCGCCCTGGATCTCAGCGCCTGATCGGCTCGACGCGGCCCCACCCGAACGTGGTGCAGTCCCTTGATTCCGCAGCAACGAGCCCCGCTCCCGCACTGCCCCTTCACCCATGGGTGGGGCTTCGCGCTGTCCCGACACCCACGAAAGAGATCGAACGCACCGTGCTGCAATGCACCGCCGTCGCCGGAACACCGTTCGTTGAAGCGCTCGTTGCCCTTGCCGACATGGAAGGGGGCCCCGACCATCCGCAGGAAGCCCTCGCCCGGGACTTCCTGTTGTGCGAACTCGGCGAGCACGACGAGTCCACCGAACACGCCGCACACCTGTGTGCGGCCGAGGGCCGGGACGATCGGGACCTGTGGTTCCTGTGGGCCGGAAGCAGCACTCACCGGGTCTACCGGTTCGCCACCCTGCCCCTGTGCCTGGCGACCCTCCACGACTTCGACCGAGGCTCCATCAGGCGGTGCCCGCTCTTCTTCGGCCACCGTCCCCGTACCCACTCCTTCCAGGTGACGGACCCGCTCGGCGCCCTGGACACCGACGACACCGACGCATCATGACGGCCCAGGAGGTCACCCGAACCATGAACAAGTGCACGTCCGTGGTCTTCCTGTCACCTACCAACCACGTCGTCTCCCTGTTCGCCCCCGTGCACCGCCTGGAGGCCCGGCATGTTCTCTGCGAACTCGGCGAGGACCATGACGACGACCACGCCGACATGGTGTGGGACGAGGGCGGACGGCCCGGCAGTGCCGTCTGGGCCCGGTGGAACGGACAGGACGTAAAGCTCGCGTCACTGCCCTGGTGCCCCGCGCTCACTGCCGAGGAGGACGCTTGCGGGCTGTTCGCCGACCACCCGTCCGCACACACATGGGACGTGACGGACCCCACCCTGGAAGCCCTCAGACAAGAGTTGGCGAAGGAGCGTCCGCACCGGTCGCCCGAGTTCACCGAGGAAGGCGGGGAGTAGACGATCCGTTCCGAGGGGTCGTCCGGCTCCCCCGACCGGGGCCGACGCCGCCGCAGGCTCCCGTGGCCGTGCTCCGGGAGGATGCCCCGGTCGCCGCCGAAAATGGCCCAGGAATCCGTCACCGCAGTGGACCACACCCTTGCGCCACCGAGCCCGTAGCGTCGTTCTCATGACGACACACACGCACACGCACGGCACTCCCGCGTACGCCCCCGAGCACCCCGCCCGGCTGCCCTGGGCCGAGCTGGCCCCCGAGGTCTTCAAGGCGATGGTCCGCCTCGACGCCGCCTCCCGGAAGGGGCTCGACCCGCTGTTGCTGGAGCTGGTGAAGATCCGGGCCTCGCAGCTCAACCGGTGTGCGTTCTGCCTGGACATGCACTCCAAGGACGCCCTGGCCGCCGGGGAGAGCGCCGAGCGGATCGTCCAGCTGAGCGCCTGGGACGAGTCGCGGCACTTCTACACGGAGAAGGAGATCGCGGCGATCGAGCTGACGGAGGCGATCACCGTCCTGACCGACGGGTTCGTCCCGGACGAGGTGTACGCGCGGGCCGCCGCCCACTTCGAGAAGGCCGAACTGGCCCAGCTGATCGCCGCGATCACGGTGATCAACGCCTGGAACCGCTTCGGGGTCACCACCCGGCAGGTCCCCGGCCACTACACGCCCGGCGACTTCAAGCACTGACCGCCCCCCTGGAGGAGAGCCCCATGACCGACCCGGTCTCCGTCTTCCGCGCCCTGCACCACGGCCGCGCCCCCGGCGACCCGCTGGTGCTGCCCGGGCCGTGGGACGCGGCGAGTGCGCGGGCCCTGGAGGAGGCCGGGTTCCCGGCGCTGGCGGTGCCGAGCGCGGGGGTCGCCGCCGCGCTCGGCCACGAGGACGGGCGGACCCCGGCGGAGGAGATGTTCGCCGCCGTGGCGAGGATCGTCCGCGCGGTCTCCGTACCCGTGTCGGCGGACATCGAGGCCGGGTACGGGCTGGAGCCGGAGGAGCTGGTGGAACGGCTCCTGGCGGCGGGGGCCGTCGGCTGCAACCTGGAGGACTCGGTGGACGGCGTCCTGCTGGACCCGGCCCGCCAGGCGGACCGGCTGGCCCGCTTCTGCGCGGCGGCGGGCGGGCAGCTCTTCCTGAACGCCCGGGTCGACACCTTCGTACGCGCGACACCCGACGGTACGGGTGGGGAGGCGGGTGCCCCTACGGGTCTGGAAGCGGACGCTCTCGAGCGGGTCCGGTGCTATGCGGCAGCAGGCGCCGACGGGGTCTACCCGATCGGCGCGCCGCACGGGGCGCTGCCCCGGCTGGCCGCCGCCGTGTCCGTACCGCTGAACGCCCTCGGTACGCCGGACTCCCCGGCCGCCGTGCGCAGGCTGGGCGAACTGGGCGCGGCCCGGGTCACGTTCGGCCCGGCGCTCCAGCGGCTGGCGGTGGCGGCGGCGCGGGAGGCGGCGGAGGGGGTGCGGTAGGCCCCCAGCCCTGTGGACCCGTGGCCCCGCGGACAGCGAAGTGCCCCGGCGGCCTGCGCCGACTGCCGGGGCACTCGTCATGCTAGGCGCACGGATCGGTCCATGCGTGCGGATCGGTCAGATCAGGCCGAGCTCGCGGACCGCGTCGCGCTCCTCGGTGAGCTCCTTGACCGACGCGTCGATGCGCGCGCGGGAGAACTCGTTGATGTCCAGGCCCTGGACGATCTCGTACTTTCCGTCCTTCGTGGTGACCGGGAAGGAGGAGATGATGCCCTCGGGGACGCCGTAGGAGCCGTCCGACGGGATGCCCATCGAGGTCCAGTCGCCCTCGGCGGTGCCGTTGACCCAGGTGTGGACGTGGTCGATGGCGGCGTTGGCGGCCGAGGCGGCGGAGGACGCGCCCCGGGCCTCGATGATCGCGGCGCCGCGCTTGGCGACGGTCGGGATGAAGGTGTCGGCCAGCCACACCTCGTCGTTGACGACCTCGGCCGCGTTCTTGCCGGCGATCTCCGCGTGGAAGATGTCCGGGTACTGGGTGGCCGAGTGGTTGCCCCAGATCGTCAGCTTCTTGATGTCGGAGACGGCGGCACCGGTCTTGGCGGCCAGCTGCGAGATCGCGCGGTTGTGGTCCAGGCGGGTCATCGCGGTGAAGCGCTCGGCCGGTACGTCCGGGGCGGCGGCCTGCGCGATGAGCGCGTTGGTGTTGGCCGGGTTGCCGACGACGAGGACCTTGATGTCGTCCGCCGCGTGGTCGTTGATGGCCTTGCCCTGCGGCTTGAAGATGCCACCGTTGGCGGCGAGCAGGTCACCGCGCTCCATGCCCTTGGTACGGGGGCGGGCGCCGACGAGCAGGGCCACGTTCGCACCGGCGAAGCCGACGTTCGGGTCGTCGGTGATCTCGATGCCCCGCAGCAGCGGGAAGGCGCAGTCGTCGAGCTCCATCGCGGTGCCCTCGGCGGCCTTGAGGCCCTGCGGGATCTCCAGGAGGCGCAGGTTGACCGGCACGTCCGGGCCGAGCAGGTGGCCGGAGGCGATGCGGAAGAGCAGCGCGTAGCCGATCTGGCCGGCAGCGCCGGTCACGGTGACATTGACGGGAGTGCGGGTCATGGCGGTCTCCGTTAGACAGCTGGCGGTGGGGGTCCCGGCCCCTGGTGCCGGACCCTGGTGCGGGAGATCCCTTCGCGCCCGGATCAAATCTTGACGTGAAGAGATATCCGGCGGTCAGGCTATCGGACCCGGGCGGGCCCGCCCGCCCGGCCCCCTGTGGCACCGCGCACAAACGGTCACCCACCGCAGGCGCGGTGCGTGACCCCTCCTGCCCGTCGGGCCCTACGGCGTGGTGCACCCCTTCGTGCCGGAGGTGAGCGTGGCGCATGCCTTCGCCTCGCCCGGCTTCTTCACCCCGACCATCGGCGTGTACGCGTCCGTGTCGCCCATGACCTCGCCGTCCTGCCCGTCCGCCGCCGCGCCCGCCGTGATCGTGACGGTGTCGCCGATGGCCGCCTCGGTGAGCCGGGCCCAGGCGGCGGAGCAGACCTCGCTGTACCGGACCTCGACCTTGCTGGCGCCGACCACGGTGCTCGACACCGTACGGGCGTACTCGCCGCCGCAGCCCATCTCCTCCGGGTTCTGCCCGGTGCAGTCCTCGCCGTTGCACTCGACGCCGACGGGCAGCTCCGGGGCGGCCGTGGTGGGGGCCACGGTCGGGGGCGGGGTGGCCTTGGCGGGGTCGTCGCCGCCCGGGGCCAGCAGCACCGCGCCGACCACGACGATCAGGGCTCCGGCCGCACCGACGAGCATGGCGACCTTGCCGCGACCGCGAGGGGCGGGGGCCTTGCGCGCCTTGCCCGCCTTCTCCCCGGTGCTCGCGCCCGGCTGCTCGGCGTACGGGGCGTGCGGGGCGGAACCGCGCTGGGCGGGCACGGAGGGCGTTCGTCCGTCGCCGTGGCCGCCGGGGCCGTAGGCGCCGTACGAGTCGGAGCCGTACGGGTCGGAGCCGTACGGGTCGGAGCCGTAGCCCGCCGGTTCCTGGACGCCCGGTCCGGGGCCGTAACCGTCCGGTCCGGTCGCGGTGGGTACGCGCGCCGCGGAGCCCGCCGCGCTGTGGCGCCCGCCCGCGGACCGGCCGGGACCGGCCTTGCCGCCCGCCGCCGGGGACTTCGCGTCCGCCGGCCCCGTCGTGCCGAGCTCGCCGAGGGCCGCCCGCGCCTGGGTGATGCGGATGGCCTCCATCGTCATGTCGTGGCGCATCTCGGCCCGGCTCCAGGCCCGCTCGGCCAGCTCCCACATGGTCGTGAGGTGGTGCTGCGGTGTGTCCGTCACCTCGGCGAGGGCCACGACGGCCCGGCGCGGGGGGAGCAGCCGGCCGTTGAGGTACCGCTCCCAGGACGTCTTGCTGTATCCCGTGCGGTCGGCCACCGCGTTGATGTTCAGCCCGCTGCGGTCCACGAGCCTGCGCAGCTGGCTCGCGAACTCCCTGATCTGCGGGTCGAGTTCTTCGGGCAGTGCCTTCCAACGAGGCATCGCGTTCCCCCCTTGTGTTCCCCCGGACGTGCTTGCTGTGCCCCGCTGCGGCCGGTCCCACCAGCAGGTGCGTCCCCCCGGACCGCTCCCGCTGTCGCGTCCGTCGCGGACCGCTCAGCTGGACTACCCAGGAGGATGCGCCGTGCCAGGGTGTCAGTTCCTGACGAGGGGGCGCACGGGAGCATCCGGATCGTCAGCGCGCACCTTAGCGCGCCCCGGTCGATGCTCAGCCTGATCCGTGCGCCGTGCCAGTCTGCCATCGTTGCGCGGCGTTCACACCGTGCCGGAATGGTCACTTCCGTGCCACAGGCCACACCGGCTCCTTGTCCCGGGGCCTTCCTGCCCAGGACGCTGGAGTCGGGACGGGGCAAGGCCGCTCATTCCGCCGTATACCGGGGCTGTTGCCCTCGAAAGCCCCGAACCGCGCTGTCCGTCCCTCCTCGGGGGTGGGGACGGGCGCCCCCGGGCGGGCACCTGACGACAGGTGCCCGCCCGGGACGGTTCGGTTCGCCCGGCCCGCCCGGGGGCCGGGCGAACCGTCAGCGGATCGTGAAGCGGACCGCGTCCTCCAGGATCGGGACGTCCAGCCACGGCTTCGGCTGCGCGACCAGGGCGAGCAGCACGATCAACGTGCCCATCAGCCCGTACGTGACCAGGTCGGTGAAGCGGGACCGTACGGCGAGCATCCCCACCGACGGCACCACCCAGCGCAGCACCGCCCCGGCGATCAGGGCCGCGCCGATCAGGATGGTGCCGATCCGGAACGCCTGGTCGAACGGGTCCATGGCCACGATCAGCAGGCCGGCGCCCGCCGCGCAGAGCACGGTGAGCAGCGGCCACTGCCGGGCCGGGGCGGGCGCGTCGCCCGGGGCGGCCCGGCCGCCGCCCTCGGGACGGGCGGTGTCCCGTGTGAACAGCGGGAACCGCCGTGACCTGCGCCGCGCGGGCGCCTGCCCGGCCGGAGCGGAGGCCGTGGAGCCCGAGCCCGCAGAGCCCGCAGATCCTTCAGCGGTCGTAGCGGCTGTGGAGCCCGTAGCGGCTGTTACGGCCGCCGTAGAAGCCGCGCCGCTCTCCTCCTCCACAGGGTCCGGACCGTCGGCCCCCCGGCCCGCCGGAACGGGGTCGGGGGCGGGGTCGGCCGGACTCGTACCAGCGCCCATGGCGTTCCTTCCGGTATCCGGCCGTCAGCCCGCCGCGGCGGCGTCGGCGGCCTCGGCGGCGGTCCGCTCGGCCGCCTCGACCACGTTGACCAGGAGCTGGGCGCGGGTCATCGGGCCGACCCCGCCGGGGTTCGGCGCGACCCAGGCCGCCACCTCGCGGACGCCCGGGTGGACATCGCCGGCGATCTTGCCGTTCTCGTCCCGGCTGACGCCGACGTCGAGCACGGCCGCGCCCGGCTTGACGTCCTCGGGCTTGATCAGGTGCCGTACCCCGGCGGCGGCGACGATGATGTCGGCCTGGCGCAGGTGGGAGGAGAGGTCCTTGGTGCCGGTGTGGCACTGGGTCACCGTGGCGTTCTCGGACTTGCGGGTGAGCAGCAGCGGGATCGACCGGCCGATGGTGACACCGCGTCCGACGACCACGACATGCGCCCCGTTGATCTCCACGCCGTGCGCGCGCAGCAGCTGGACGACGCCCTGCGGGGTGCAGGGCAGCGGGCCGGTCTCGTTGAGGACGAGCCGCCCGAGGCTCATCGGGTGCAGCCCGTCGGCGTCCTTGGCCGGGTCCATCAGCTCCAGGACCCGGTTGGTGTCGATGCCCTTGGGAAGCGGCAGCTGCACGATGTAACCGGTGCACTCGGGGTTGGCGTTGAGCTCCCGTACGACCTCCTCGATCTCCTCCTGGGTGGCGGTGTCGGGAAGTTCGCGCTGGATGGAGCCGATGCCGACCTCGGCGCAGTCGCGGTGCTTGCCGTTGACGTACCACCGGCTGCCCGGGTCGTCCCCGACGAGCAGGGTCCCCAGGCCGGGGGTGATCCCCTGGGCCTTGAGGGCCGCCACACGGACGGTCAGATCGGATTTGATCGCGGCAGCGGTGGCCTTGCCATCGAGAATCTGGGCAGTCATGGGCCCATCCTCGCGGATGACCCCGCCCGCATACCAATTGCCGGTGCCTCTTCCCCGGCCGAGATTGCACTTGCACAACGTCTGGGGCTCCGGGCTGGACAAACACAGGTGCCTCTTATAACGATGAGAGCCGCGGTTGTACGGGGGGTGGGCCGCATGATGTCGTCCTTCCTCCGTGTGGCCATCCGTCCCCACACGTCTGTTGAAGGAACACCCTTTATGAGCTTCGGCGACCCCAACAACCCGTATGGCCAGCAGCCCCAGGGGCAGCCGCAGGGACAGCCCGGTTACGGGTATCCCCAGCAGGCTCCCCAGGGCGTTCCGCAGCAGGGCTACGGCTACCCGCAGGCGTCCCCCGTCCAGGGCGGCGGCTACGGCGGCTACCCGGGCGGCCCGACCGAGATGCCGGGCGGTGTGAAGGCTTCCCGCGTCCTCCTGTACGTGATCGCCGGACTCCAGGTCATCGGCGCGATCTTCATCATGCTCGGTGCGGCGGCGGTGAGCGCGGCCAAGAACGACGCCACGCTCCAGGACGACGTGCAGTTCCAGCAGCTCGCCGACTACTCGGGCGGCGTGCTGTGGGGCATGGCCTTCTTCGCACTGGCGTGGGGTGTGTTCGCCATCGTCCTCGCCGCCAAGTTCGGCAAGGGCGGCAACGGCCTGCGCATCACGACCATCGTCTTCGGCGCGATCACCGCGATCCTCGGTATCTACCCCTTCGTCGTGGTCGGCCTCGTCCACACGGTCCTGGCCGTTCTGGTGGTCGTCTTCGTCGCGAAGTCCGACGGCGAAGCCTGGTTCAACCGCCCGCAGCGGTAAGAGGCACCTCGCTCACGAAGGCCGTGGCACCCGCTCAACCGCGGGCGTCACGGCCTTCGGCCGTTTCGGGCTCCGGTGTCGTCCGTTCCATCACCACGAAGCTGCCGCTCCGCTGCTTGAGCCGGTAGCGCGCCTCGGGGTGGAGCTGCTGGGCGTACGCCACCGGGTCCTGGATCGGCCGTGCCCAGCCGAAGTCCATGTTGATGGCGACGATGTCGGGCGCCGTGCCCGGGGCGCCGCCGATCCAGTAGACGGTCCGGTCGGAGGTGAGGTGCGCCATGAGCGTGATGTCCGTCTCGACGCGTGAGCCGACCGGGATGGCGTCCAGCGCCGCCCGGGCCGCCTGGATGCGGGCGTCGTCGGTGCGGTAGGTCTCCGGGCGCAGCAGGTCGCGCAGCGGCAGGTGCTGGGTCATCGCGACGGCGATGGCCACGGCGACGGGGACGGCGGCCTTCGCGTACGAGGCGAGCCAGGGGCGGTGCGAGTCGCGGCTGCGGCGGACGCCGTCGGCCATCGCCAGGAAGAGGACCGGCATCAGGATCGCGCTGTAGTGCCAGACCATCCCCCAGTGGTTGCTGTCCTGGGAGAGCAGCCGCCAGCCGAGCGTGGGGACGATGAGCAGCGTCAGGGGCGACCGCAGCGCCATGAACGCGGTGATGCCGATCAGGAAGACCAGCATCTCGATCTTGACGGAGGAGTTCAGGACGCCGAGTACCGAGTCCAGCATCGAGACGTCCTGCTCGCCGTTCTTCTCGATCTTCTGCCAGTAGTCGTACGTCCCAGCGCTGCTGGCCGCCGGGATGAGGACGACGAGGGTGACCACGAAGGCGGCCACCCCGAACGCGGCGAGCAGCGCGCCCTGGAGGCGGCGCCCGTACACGAAGAGCAGGAAGCCGACGACGGCGACGGTCGCGCCGAGGTCCTCCTTGACCAGGACCAGTGGCAGCGACCAGAGGACGGCGGCCGTCCACCGCTTCAGGAGCAGCGCGCGGCAGACGAGGGCCAGCAGCGGGACGGCGAAGGCGATCTCGTGGAAGTCGGACTTCACCGCTTCCTGGATGCCCCAGGAGAGTCCGTACGCGACGGTGGCGCAGAGCCCGGAGCGGCCGCCGAGGAGCTGCTGCGTGGTGCGGCCGACGATGACCGCGCCCAGCGCGAAGAACGCGGCCTGGGCGAAGAGGAGTGCCTCGGCCGAGGGCCAGATCCAGTAGAGCGGGGCCAGCAGCGCGACGATCGGGGAGAAGTGGTCGCCCAGGATCAGATAGCCGGGGCCCTTGATGTCGACGATCGGCGCCTGGAAGTTCGCGTACGCCCGGACCTCCTGCTCGAAGATCCCGAGGTCCCAGGAGGGCGAGCCGAAGCGGGCGTACTGGAGGTAGGAGTAGAGGAAGTAGAGCCCGCACAGGATCGCGCCGACGATCAGATACGGCCGCAGGGGTACGCGTTCGGGAGCGGCGGCGGCGCCCGTGCCCGGGGAGCCGTCCGCCGGGCGGGCGTCCGGCCCGGCTCCCTGGGCGGGCAGCCGTCCCGGCTCCGAACGGTCCGTTCCACTCTTGTTCAGCTCAAGCACGGTGACTGCTCCCGCTGGGATTCCTGCTCTTCTTCGGATACGGCCGCTCATCGGACACGGCCGTTCATTAGAACAGAGCGGCGAGACGATTCCGTACGACGGACACGGCAGAGGTCACGGACACGGCCGAGGCCGCACCCGTACGGAACGGGTGCGGCCTCGGAGCGTACGGGTGCCGGTCAGTGGAAGAAGTGGCGCGTCCCGGTGAAGTACATCGTGACGCCCGCCTTCTTCGCGGCCTCGATCACCTGCTCATCACGGACCGAGCCGCCGGGCTGGGCGACCGCCTTGATACCGGCGGCGGTGAGGATCTCCAGGCCGTCGGGGAACGGGAAGAACGCGTCGGAGGCGGCGTACGCGCCGGCCGCCCGCTCCGCGCCCGCCCGCTCGACGGCGAGCTTCGCGGAGTCGACCCGGTTGACCTGGCCCATGCCGACGCCGACCGAGGCGCCGTCCTTGGCGAGCAGGATCGCGTTGGACTTGACCGCGCGGGAGGCCCGCCAGGCGAAGGCCAGCTCCTTCAGCTCGGCCTCGGAGAGCGCCTCGCCGGTCGCCAGCGTCCAGTTGGCCGGGTCGTCGCCCTCGGCCTGGAGACGGTCGGTGACCTGGAGCAGCGCGCCGCCGTCGATGTTCTTGACCTCGACCGTGGTGGCCGGGACCCCGGGGGCGCGCAGCACGCGGATGTTCTTCTTGCGGGCGAGCACCTCGACCGCGCCGTCCTCGTAGGCCGGGGCGACGATGACCTCGGTGAAGATCTCCGCGACCTGCTCGGCCAGCTCGACCGTCACCGGGCGGTTGACGGCGATGACCCCGCCGAACGCCGAGAGCGGGTCGCAGGCGTGGGCCTTGCGGTGCGCCTCGGCGACATCGTCACCGATGGCGATGCCGCACGGGTTGGCGTGCTTGATGATCGCGACGCACGGCTCGGTGTGGTCGTACGCGGCCCGGCGCGCGGCGTCGGTGTCCGTGTAGTTGTTGTACGACATCTCCTTGCCGTGCAGCTGCTCCGCCTCGGCCAGACCGCCGGTGCCCGAGGTGTACAGGGCGGCGGGCTGGTGCGGGTTCTCGCCGTAGCGCAGGACGCTCTTACGGGTGAGGGCGTCGCCCAGGAACTCGGGGAGGCCCGAGTCGTCGGCGGGCGCGTAGCCGTCCACGAACCAGGAGGCCACGGCCACGTCGTAGGCGGCGGTGTGCTGGAACGCCTCGGCGGCCAGCCGCTTGCGGGCGGTGAGGTCGAAGCCGCCCGCCTTGACGGCGGCGAGGACGTCCGCGTACCGCTCGGGGCTGGTCACCACGGCGACGGAGGGGTGATTCTTGGCGGCGGCGCGGACCATGGAGGGGCCGCCGATGTCGATCTGCTCCACGCACTCGTCGTCGGAGGCGCCCGAGGCGACGGTCTCCTTGAACGGGTAGAGGTTCACGACGACCAGGTCGAAGGGCTCGACGCCCAGCTCGGCCAGCTGCTCGCGGTGGGCGTCCAGGCGCAGGTCGGCGAGGATGCCGGCGTGGACGCGGGGGTGCAGCGTCTTGACGCGGCCGTCCAGGCACTCGGGGAAGCCGGTGAGCTCCTCGACCTTGGTGACCGGCACTCCGGCGGCGGCGATCTTCCCGGCGGTGGAGCCGGTGGAGACGAGTTCGACGCCCGCCTCGTGGAGACCGCGGGCGAGGTCTTCGAGCCCCGTCTTGTCGTAGACACTGACCAGGGCGCGGCGGATGGGCTTATTCACCGACATGACCGAGATGAACCTTTCGTCCCTCAATGCGATGGCCGTCACGGGCGATCCGCCCCACGGCCTCGACGAGCAGCGAGCGCTCGACTTCCTTGATGCGTTCGTGGAGGGCGGCTTCGCCCTCCGGGGTGTCCTCCTCGGTCACCTCGACCACGCCCTGCGCGATGATCGGACCGGTGTCGACACCGTCGTCGACGAAGTGGACGGTGCAGCCCGTGACCTTGACGCCGTACGCGAGCGCGTCACGCACTCCATGGGCGCCGGGGAAGCTGGGCAGCAGGGCGGGGTGGGTGTTGACGGTCCGGCCGCCGAAGGCGGCGAGGAACGCCGGGCCCACGATCTTCATGAAACCGGCGGAGACGACGAGGTCCGGGCGGTGCTCGGCCACGGCGGCGGTGAGCGCCTCGTCCCACCCGGCCCGCGTCGCGTGGTCCTTGAGCTTGCACACGAACGTGGGGATTCCGGCCCGCTCGGCCCGCTCCGCCCCGCCGGTCCCGTCCCGGTCCGCGCCGACGGCGACGACCTGGGCCCCGTACGCCGCCGGGTCGTCGCCGATGGCGTCGAGCAGGGCCTGGAGGTTCGTGCCGGAGCCGGAGACCAGCACGACCAGCCGGGCGGGAACGGCGGAGGGGGGCGGGGAGGCCACGTCGGGGCCCTTTCTCACGTGATGGCCGCAGGGTGACGCAGGTGCGGCACGCTTTTTGTAGGGTCGTACGAAAGAATCGCTTCGCCCGATACGGGGAACCCTACGAACGGGCCGACCGTCAGCAACGATACCGGCACACCGGGCGGCCCCCACGGGACGGGGGCCGGGCCGACAGGTAGCGTCAGGGGACAGCGAGCCGTCCGCCGGGCGGACGAACCGTCCTTCGGACGGACATGACGAGATGGGGAAGACGTTCACCACATGCCGGACCGACGCCGTCGCACCGCCTTCCGCCTCCCGTTGCCCGCGCGGGCCGCTCTGCTGATGCGGGAGCGCCAGTCCTCTTCGCCGGACTCCTCCCCGGGCTCCTCGCCCGCGTCCGGCTCCCCCGATTCCGTATCGCCCTCTTCCACGCCCGACGCCCCCGCGAAGCCGGCCGACGACAATCCGTTCGCCGCGCCGCCCGCCGACCGGCCCGACCAGCCGTGGCAGCCGCGCCACCCCTCGGGCCCGGACTCCGGCCCGGACTCCGGTGAGGGGTCGGGTTCCGGTTCCGGCGAGGGGTCCGGGGGCCGCTCCTCCTGGGGCAGCCAGTGGAGCAACAAGCAGCCGGGCCGGGGCAACGGCGGCTTCGGCGGTCGCTCCAGCGGGAACGGACCGGGCGGCGACGGCGGGGCGTCCGGGCCGCGCTGGGACCCCACCGACCCCACCCAGCGGCGCGCCCGCTACGCACTGCTCGGCGGTATGTGGTCCGTCTTCTTCGCCCTCTTCGAGTTCTCGGAGATCGCCCTGCTTCTGGGCGCGCTCTCCGTGTACTGGGCCGTCAGCTCTCTGCGGGCCGGGCCCAGGAGCCCGTCGGCGGCGGACCGTACGGCGGTCGGCGGCGGGAGTGCCCCGGCCGCGGGTACCGGCGGCGCCTCGCCCGTGACCGCGGGCTCCGGCTCCGGCTCCGGCTCGCAGAACGGCAGCCGACCCCAGACCACGGCGGCGATCAGCGGTCTGGTGACCGCCCTGCTCGCCCTGGTCATCGTGATCACGACGTTCACCGTGCAGCTCGTCTACCGCGACTACTACACCTGCGTGAACGACTCCCTGACCAAGGTCGGCACGGTGGCCTGCAACGACCAGCTGCCGAAGCCGCTGCAACCGCTCTTCGGCGTCAAGGAGTAGCGCCCGGACCGCCGCTGCGGTCAGCGCGGTCGGCACGGTCAGCGTGGTCGGTACGGTCGGTGTCGTCCGTACGGTCCGTGCCGTCGGTCCGATCGCCGTGCAGGGCGGTCGGGAGGCGGGCGGGGAAGTCGGCCATCAGCCCGCCGGAGCGCTGCTTGAGGGAGGCCCACCGGGCCTCCCTCGCGTCGTTCTCGTGCCAGGGGTCGGTCGGCAGGAAGTCGTACGGTTCCAGGCCCGCGCCGTCGCCGGGCATACCGCCTTCGGGGGCCGTTCCACCGGTCGCCGCCCCCTCGGCCGCCGCCGACACGGCCGGGCTCTCCGCCGCCGACCCGTCGCCCGGGGTCCGTCCGCGCCTGCGCCACGGTGCCCACCAGCGGCGGACCCCGGCGGGGGCCGTCGCCTCGCCGTCCGGCCCGGGACCCGGCTCACGGCCCGCCTCGGGCTTCGGCTCCCGCTCGGCGGGGACTGTCCGACCGGCGGGCACTGCCCGCTCGGCGGGGGCTGTGCGGCCTGCGGGTGCCGTGCGGTCTGCGGGGACGGCACGGCCTGCGGGTGCCGTGCCGTCGGCGGGGGCCGCCTCTTCCCCGGTTGTCTCCGGTACGTCCCTGCGCCAGGCCCACCCCGGTTCGCGCAGGCGCCACAGCCGGAGGAGCAGGGCCGCCGGTACGCCGATGACGGCCGTCCAGGCCAGCGCGGCCGGGCCCGCCAGCCACCACACGGGCCCGAACGCGCTGAGCGCCCCCGTTCCCAGCGGGCCGCCCGCAGCCGCCGTGAGCAGGGCGGTGACCGCACCGCACCCCAGGGCGGCGAGAGCGGTGACCAGCGCCGTCTCGCGCGGGCTCCAGGCGGACGCGCGAGGGGCGTCGGCGGGGGCCGCCCTGCGTACGGTGCACCGGGCGACGGCCAGCGCGGCCACGACCGGCACCGCGAGCACCGCCCCGTTCAGCGGGGTCCCCGGACCCTCGGCCGGTACCGCCGCCAGCAGCGGGAAAAGGGGCACGGCGGGGTCCCCGGCGAGGCCGAGGGGCGTGGCCGTGGCCCCCGTACCGAGCGCGAAGCCGGGCCCGAGCCCGTACGCAGCGCCCCACAGCGCGGCGTTCGGCACGAGCGACACCGCGAGGAGGAGCACGGCGAACCGCCCCGGCCAGTCGCCCGCGAGCGCCAGGAAGGAGTCCTGCGCCACCTCCGCGTTCCGGCCCAGGGCCACCGCGACCAGCAGCGCACCGCCCCCGAGCAGCACCATCACCCCCACCGCCGCCGCCCGGCACGCGGCCTCGGCCCGGTCGCGTACGAGGGTCCGGGCGACGGCCTCCTGAAGGACCAGGGGCGACCAGGACGGCAGCGGCCCGAACGGGCGCCCGGCCGCCGTCCACACCCCGGCCGCCGCCGCGCCCGCCACCACCAGCGCCACCGGGAACGCCAGCGTCTCCGGGACCACGCGCAGCGGCCCGCCCCGCGCATGGGCCGCCGCCCCCGCCGCGACCAGCAGGTATCCCGCCGTCACCGCGCAGAACGCCCCGGCCTGCGAGGGCCTCGGCCGCCCCTCCTCCGGCTCCGCCGCGTCCCGCGCCGCCCGGTGCGCGAGCCAGACGGGGCCCGCCACGAGGAGCAGCGGCACCACGCCGACCGGAGCCGGGGCCCCGCTGAGGGTGTCGGGCCGGACGAGTCCGGCGCCGTGCGCGAGGAGCCAGAGCCCGGCCGCCGCGCGCAGGGCGCCGCCGGGGCCGCTGTCGGGGTGGGGCGAGCTGATCCACAACACCGTCACCAGCACGGCCATCGCCCCGAGACCGAGCCCGGCGGCCACTCCGCCCCGCACGAAGGCGGAGGCCAGGGCGAGGGTCCTGGTCCGTTCGGTCGGCAACATCGGGCCGCGTTCGGTCATTTGGGTCACGCGGCTCATGCTCCCAACGACACGCGCTTATATCGCGTAACGCGCGAACAGCCGACGTGTCGCCCAATATACGTTTATGTACTTTTTCTCCCAGTGCAGCGCTGCCGGGGGTCGTCCATGACCCGGAGCACCACCGATGAGGCCGCCGCACCGCCGCTGCCCTCCCCCAAGGAGCGCCGCAGACTGCGTGAGGCGAAGTCGTTGAGCGAGGAGCAGGTGGCGGCGGCCGTCGGGGTCACGCGCGCCACCGTGCGCTCCTGGGAGACGGGGCGCACGAGCCCGCGCGGACGCAAGCGCACGCTGTACGCCAAGCTCATCGCCCCCGATCCGGAACCGGCCCCCGCCCCGGTGCCCGCACCCGATCCGGCGCTCGCTCCCCCGGCCTCCGCAGCCGAACCTGCGCCCGCTCCCCCGGCTTCCGGGGCCGAACCTGCGCCCGCTCCCCCGCCCTCCGCGGCCGAACCGGAACCGGTCCAGAAACCGGAGCCGAACCCGGCCCCGCCCCCGGCACCGATCCCCGAGCCGGAATCCGAACCCGCCGAACCCGGCCTCTCCCCCGCCGAGGCGTTCGACGCGCTGTACGCGCACGCCGCCCCCGGCCTCGTACGGCAGACCTACCTGCTGACCGGGCGTCGCGGTCTGGCCCGTGAGTCCGTCGAGCGGGCCTTCCAACTGGCCTGGCACCGCTGGCCCGAGGTGGCCGTGGACCGGGACCCGGTCGGCTGGGTGCGCGCGGCGGCGTACGAGTACGCCATGTCCCCCTGGCACCGGCTGCGCCGCACCCACCGGCACCCCGACGCCCCGCCCACCGAACCGGCCAGGCGGGCTCTCTTCGAGGCGCTCCTCGAACTGCCCCCGGCCTACCGGCGCACCCTGCTCCTGTACGACGGGGTCGGGCTGGACCTGCCGGAGACCGCGGCCGAGACGGAGGCGTCCACCCCGGCGGCGGCGGGGCGGCTGGAGGTGGCGCGGGCCGCCGTCGCCGAACGGTTCCCCGAACTGGCCGCCGCCTCCTCGCCCGCCGAGCAGTCCGAGCTGCTGCACGACCGGCTCGGTGCGCTCGCCCGCGCCGAGCACGTCCCCGTACCGTCGCCCGCCCGTACGGTGCGCACCGGCAGCGAGAACAAGGCGCGGCTCTGGACCAGGGCCGCCATCGCCTTCGCCGCCCTGCTCATCGGCGCGACCGCGCTGACCCTGCACACGGCGCCCACGCACTACGAGCCGCCCGTCCCGCCCGCCGAACGGGTCGGGGGCGTACCGCCGCGCGGTGGTCCGCAGAAGCTCACCCCGCAGGACCTGAAGCTCCAGAAGGCACTGAGGGAGGAGCTGACGCACGGCCCGGAACGGCTGGTGCCGCGTATCCCCTGAGCGCAACGCAAACGGCGCGGGCCCGCACCCCCCGTTCAGGGGTGCGGGCCCGCGCCGTTCACGCGTGGGTCGGCTGCCCGGTTCAGGCGCCGAGGATCTCGCGCGCCAGCTTGGCGGTCTCGGTCGGCGTCTTGCCGACCTTCACACCGGCGGCCTCAAGGGCCTCCTTCTTCGCCTGGGCGGTGCCGGAGGAGCCGGAGACGATGGCGCCCGCGTGGCCCATGGTCTTGCCCTCGGGGGCGGTGAAGCCCGCGACGTAACCGACGACCGGCTTCGTGACGTTCTTCGCGATGAAGTCGGCGGCACGCTCCTCGGCGTCGCCGCCGATCTCGCCGATCATCACGATGAGGTCGGTGTCGGGGTCGGCCTCGAACGCCGCGAGGGCGTCGATGTGCGTCGTACCGATGACCGGGTCGCCACCGATGCCGACGGCGGAGGAGAAGCCGATGTCCCGGAGCTCGTACATCATCTGGTAGGTCAGCGTGCCGGACTTGGACACGAGACCGATGCGGCCGGGCTTGGTGATGTCGCCCGGGATGATGCCGGCGTTGGACTGACCCGGGGTGATGAGACCGGGGCAGTTCGGGCCGATGATCCGGGTCTTGTTGCCCTTCTCGTTCGCGTACGCCCAGAAGGCGGCGGAGTCGTGAACCGCGATGCCCTCGGTGATGACGACCGCGAGCGGGATCTCGGCGTCGATCGCCTCGACGACGGCGGCCTTGGAGAAGGCCGGCGGGACGAAGAGGACGGAGACGTTCGCGCCCGTCTTCTCCATCGCTTCCTTGACGGAGCCGAAGACCGGGACCTCGGTGCCGTCGAAGTCGACGGACGTACCGGCCTTGCGCGGGTTCACTCCGCCGACGATGTTGGTGCCGTCACCGAGCATGAGCTTGGTGTGCTTCATACCCGTCGCGCCGGTCATCCCCTGGACGATGACCTTGCTGTCCTTGGTGAGGAAGATAGCCATGGTGTTGGAGTCCCTCGTCCTTTACTTCGCAGCCGCGGCGAGCTCGGCGGCCTTGTCGGCCGCGCCGTCCATGGTGTCCACGCGCTGCACGAGCGGGTGGTTGGCGTCGGAGAGGATCTTGCGACCCAGCTCCGCGTTGTTGCCGTCGAGACGCACGACGAGCGGCTTCTCGACCTTCTCGCCCTTGGACTCGAGCAGCGCGAGCGCCTGCACGATGCCGTTGGCGACCTCGTCACAGGCGGTGATGCCACCGAAGACGTTGACGAAGACGGACTTGACGTCCGGGTCGCCGAGGATGATCTCCAGGCCGTTCGCCATGACCTCGGCGGAGGCGCCGCCACCGATGTCGAGGAAGTTGGCGGGCTTCACGTTGCCGTGGTTCTCACCGGCGTACGCGACGACGTCCAGGGTCGACATGACCAGACCGGCACCGTTTCCGATGATGCCGACCTCGCCCTCGAGCTTGACGTAGTTGAGGTTCTTGGCCTTGGCGGCAGCCTCGAGCGGGTCGGCTGCGGCCTTGTCCTCGAGCGCCTCGTGGTCCGGCTGGCGGAAGTCGGCGTTCTCGTCGAGCGAGACCTTGCCGTCCAGCGCCAGGATGCGGCCGTCCTTGGTCTTCACCAGCGGGTTGACCTCGACGAGGAGGGCGTCCTCGGCGACGAAGGTGTCCCACAGCGTCACCAGGACCTCGGCGACCTTCTCGGCCACCTCGGCCGGGAACTTCGCCTGGGCCACGATCTCGCGGGCCTTGACGATGTCGACGCCGGAGTTGGAGTCGACCGGGACCTTCGCGAGGGCCTCGGGGGTCTTCTCCGCAACCTCCTCGATGTCCATGCCGCCCTGCACCGAGGCCATGGCCAGGAAGGTGCGGTTGGTGCGGTCGAGGAGGTACGAGACGTAGTACTCCGCCTCGATCTCCGGGGACAGCTCGGCGATCATCACCTTGTGGACCGTGTGGCCCTTGATGTCCATGCCGAGGATGTCGGTCGCCCGGGCGACCGCCTCGTCGGCGTCGGCGGCCAGCTTGACGCCACCGGCCTTGCCGCGGCCGCCGACCTTCACCTGCGCCTTGACGACAGACTTGCCGCCCAGCTTCTCGGTCGCCTCGCGGGCTGCCTCAGGCGTGTCGATGACTTCACCGGCCAGCACCGGTACACCGTGCTTGGCGAAGAGGTCCCTCGCCTGGTACTCGAACAGGTCCACGCGCGTCCGTCCCTTTTAAGTGGTATCGCGGTTCGTTCTTCTGCGTGGGCGTGCCGCGAAGGGCAACGTGACTGCGCTGTCACTAGGGAGGCGTACACGGTGTCCGAGTACGCGGCATGTCCATCCGGCAGGTTATCCCCGCGCTCCGTGTGACCCTAAATCGCAGATCACACCTGAGCGGTGATAACGGTCACAGAAGGTACCGTCGGCGGGTCGCGCGGGCTCCTGCTCCCGCCTGCCCCCCGCTCTGCTCCGCTCCTGCCCCACTCCTGCTCCGCTCCTGCTTTCCCGGCGGTCTACGGCTGGGTCTCCTTGTCCGGTATGGGCAGGGGGCGCTTCTCGATCGCGGCGGCCATGATGTCCGGGAAGAGGTCCGGCGTACAGGCGAACGCGGGGGCGCCCAGCGCGCCGAGCGCCGCCGCGTGCTCGCGGTCGTAGGCGGGCGCCCCCTCGTCGGAGAGGGCGAGCAGGGTCACGAACTGCACCCCGGCCGCCTTCATCGCCGCGACCCGCTTGAGCATCTCGTCCCGGATGCCGCCCTCGTAGAGGTCGCTGATGAGGACGACGACGGTGTCGGCGGGCCGGGTGATCTTCGACTGGCAGTAGGCGAGCGCCCGGTTGATGTCCGTACCGCCGCCGAGCTGGGTGCCGAAGAGGACGTCGACCGGGTCGTCGAGCTGGTCGGTGAGGTCGACGACCGCCGTGTCGAAGACGACGAGCCGGGTCGCGAGGGTGCGCATGGAGGCGAGCACCGCGCCGAAGACCGAGGCGTAGACGACGGAGGCGGCCATCGAGCCGGACTGGTCGATGCAGAGGATGACGTCCTTCTTCACGGACTGCGACGCGCGGCCGTAGCCGATGAGGCGCTCCGGGACGACCGTGCCCGTGTCCGGTCCGCCGTCCGCCCCGGGGACGGTCAGGTAGTTCTTCAGGTTGGCGCGGATGGTGCGGTCCCAGTCGATGTCCCGGTGGCGGGGCCTGCTGATCCGCGCGGAGCGGTCCAGGGCGCCGGTGAGGGTGGCCCGGGTGCGGTTCTCCAGGCGCTTCTCCAGGTCGTCGACGACCTTGCGGACGACGGCCCGCGCGGTCTCCTTGGTCGTCTCGGGCATGGCCTTGTTGAGGGAGAGCAGGGTGCCGACGAGGTGGACGTCCGCCTCGACGGCCTCCAGCATCTCCGGCTCCAGGAGCAGCGCGGAGAGGCCGAGCCGGTCGATCGCGTCGCGCTGCATGACCTGGACGACGGAGCTGGGGAAGTACGTACGGATGTCGCCGAGCCAGCGGGCGACGGAGGGGGCCGACGCGCCGAGGCCCGCCGAACGCCCGCCGCTCCGGCCGCCGGGCTTCTTCCCGCCGCCCCCGCCGCCGTAGAGCGCGTTCAGCGCGCCGTCCATCGCGGCGTCCTGACCGGTGAGGGTGTGGCCGGTGCTCTCCGCGCTGTCCGCGCCGAGCACCATGCGCCAGCGCCGCATCCGCTCTCCGTCGGCAGCGGCTGGGGCGGGGGCGGGCCGGGCGGGTGGTGCCGCCGCATCCACCGTGTCCACCGCCGCCGTCTTCATCGCCGCCGTCTTCTTCGTGTCCCCCATGCGGTCGTCTCCTGTGGCGTGCGTGGTGTGCGTGGGTCCTGGGGTGCTGGCTCCGGTCATACGGCGGCCTCCGCGGGCTGGGGCGGGCTGCCGAGGAGCAGGTGCAGCACCGGCTCCACCGCGTCGGCCCGGTCCGTGTCGAGGCCCGGTCCGAACCCCGGGTACGGGTGGTCCGCGCCGTCGGACCCGGCGCCCCCGGCGCTCTCGGGGGCGGGGCCGCGCCGGACCAGCTCGCCGAGGGTGCGGCGTACGCCCGGTTCGTAGGCGGAGAACGTACGGCGCAGGAGCGGCAGTACGTCGGTGAAGGTGTCGGCGGGTACGCCGGTGAGCCAGGCGTCGACCAGGCCGAGCAGCCGTTCGTCGTGGACCAGCAGCATGCCGCCGCCGGACGCCCCGCCGACGAACCCCTCGATCCAGGCCGCCGCGTCGGCGGGCGGGGTGCCGGGCGAGAGGGCCAGGCCCATCAGCCGGGCGGCCTCGTCCTCGGTGAGCCGCCCCTCGTCGAGCAGCAGCCGGGCGGCCCGGCCCCGGATGATCCCGGCGACCGTGTCGCGGTCGGCCAGCTTGCGCAGGACGGTGCTCCAGCGGTCCCGCAGCCCCTCGGCGGGCGCCGGGCCCGCGGTGAGCAGCCCGATCGCGCCGTGCACCCCGTCCACCTGGCGGCGCAGCGCCTCGGCCCCGTCCGCGTCGAGGCCGGTGCAGGCCGGGGGCAGGCCGACGCAGATCCGCTCGGCGAGCCCGGCGGCGACCTCGGCGAGCGCGGCGGTGTCCGTGGAGCGCACGTCCCCGTAGCGCAGGGAGCGGGCGAGGGCGGGGAGGGCGTCGGCGAGGTGGCCGACGTCCGCGTCGAGCGCGGCGCGGTCGGCGAGGGCCTTCATCACGACGGGCAGCGCTTCGGGCAGCCCGGCCAGCAGGCAGTGCTCGGCGAGGGCGGTGACCTCGGAGAGCGCGGTCGCCGCCAGGGCCTGGGACTCGGCCTTCGCCGTGGCGGCGGTCTCCACGGTGGTGCCCCACACCCCGGCCTCGGCGACCCGGACATGCAGCTCGGGCTCCCAGCGCAGCCGCCAGCTCTCCCGGAACGTGCCGGTGCTGCCCCGGCCCTCGGCCGGTTCGCCCCAGCCGATGGAGAGGAGGCGCAGCCGGTGCAGGAGACGGCTTCTGGCCGCGTCGGTCTCCTTGCGCAGGTCGAGGTCGAGCTCCTTCTCCAGCGCTTCCGGCTTGAGACGGAGGGTGCGCTGGGTGCGGGTCAGATCGCGTTGGAGCGGGACGGCGGGGGCGCTGTCGGGCACCTCACCGAGGGTCTCGCCGACCACCAGGCGGTCCTGGATGAGCGCGAGCGGTACGTCGGAGCCCTCGCACATCACGGCCCGTACCGCGTCGGTGGTCTCGGTCAGCCCCGCCAGCGGGCGGCCCCGCATCGCGGCGAGCGTCTCGGCGAGCCGGACGGCCTCGATGACATGGGCGGTGGAGACGAACCGGTCCTCCTCGCGCAGCAGTCCGGCGACCTTCGTCATCCAGCGTTCGACGGGCCGGTCGGCGGCGGCGAAGAGGTGCCCGTACCAGCCGGGTGAGTCGATCCCGGCACCGTAACCGCTGTGCCGGGCGAGGCGGCGGTGGGTCCACGGCACCCACGTCATCTCGGTCTTGACCTTGGGGAGCCCCTTGAGCAGCGAGCGGTCGGCGGCGAGGGTGGTGCGGGTGGCGAGCGCGGGGACGTGCCAGGCGCCGCAGACGACGGCGACCCCGTCCCCGAACTCCTTGCGCGCGGTGCGCAGCTGGATGCGCATGTACGCCTCGCGCACGGCGTCCCGGGGGTGCCCGCCGTCCCCGTACGCCTCGCGCAGGGCGGTCATGGCCTCGGCGAGCGCGGTGAACGGCGCGAGCGGGTCACCGGAGGTGGCGGTGGTGGCGGTGCCCGGGGTGCTGCCTGGAGTGGTGCCGGTCGGGGTGCCGGTGCCCGGTGGGCGGTCGGCTTCCGGTGAGCGGTGCTCGACGACGTCCTCCCACCAGCGCTCGGGGTCGTCGTATCCGGCGGTCTCGGCGAGCACCCGGACCGGGTCGACGACGGGCGTGACCTCCTCCTCGGTGGCTGCCGGGCCGGTCTCCTCGCCCTGGGGTCCGCCGTGGGGCTCCTTCAGGGCGAGGGAGTGGGCGGCGGGGAGGTCGATGAACCGCACCGGGACGTCATGGGCGAGGGCCCAGCGGATCGCCACCCACTCCGGCGAGAACTCCGCCAGCGGCCAGAAGGCCGCCCGCCCCGGGTCGTCCACGGCATGGGCGAGCAGCGCGACGGGCGGGCGCATCCGCGGGTCGGCGGCGAGCGGCAGCAGCGCGTCGCCCTCGGGCGGCCCCTCGATGAGGACGGCGGCCGGGCGTGCGGCGTCGAGCGCGGCACGGACCGCCCGGGCCGAGCCGGGCCCGTGGTGCCGCACGCCCAGCAGCAGGGGCGCGTCGAGGGCGGGTCCGTCCGCCGCCGGGGCCTCGGATACGGTGCGGTCGCTCATACGGAGACCTCGCGGCAGGCGCGGTAGAAGTCCTTCCAGCCGTCCCGCTCACGCACCACGGTCTCCAGATACTCCTGCCAGACCACGCGGTCCGCGGCCGGGTCCCGGACGACCGCGCCGAGGATGCCCGCCGCGACATCGCCGGGGCGCAGGATGCCGTCGCCGAAGTGGGCGGCGAGGGCGAGGCCGTTGGTGACGACGGAGATCGCCTCGGCCGTGGAGAGCGTGCCCGAGGGCGACTTGAGCTTGGTGCGGCCGTCGGTGGTGACGCCGTCGCGCAGTTCCCGGAAGACCGTCACCACGCGGCGGATCTCGGAGAGCCCCTCCGGTGCGGCGGGCAGGTCCAGGGAGCGGCCGATCTGGTCGACGCGCCGGGAGACGATGTCGACCTCGGCGTCGGGGGTGGCGGGCAGCGGCAGGACGACGGTGTTGAACCGGCGGCGCAGGGCGCTGGAGAGCTCGTTGACGCCCCGGTCGCGGTCGTTGGCCGTGGCGATGAGGTTGAAGCCCCGGACGGCCTGGACCTCCTGCCCCAGCTCGGGGACGGGGAGGGTCTTCTCGGACAGGATCGTGATGAGCGAGTCCTGCACATCGGCGGGGATGCGGGTCAGCTCCTCGACCCGGGCGGTCATGCCCTCCGACATCGCCCGCATCAGCGGACTGGGCACCAGCGCGTCGCGGCTGGGGCCGTGGGCGAGCAGCTGGGCGTAGTTCCACCCGTAGCGGACGGCTTCCTCCGGGGTGCCCGCGGTGCCCTGGACGAGCAGGGTGGAATCGCCGCTGACGGCGGCGGCGAGGTGTTCGGACACCCATGTCTTGGCGGTCCCGGGGACGCCGAGCAGGAGCAGCGCGCGGTCGGTGGCCAGGGTGGTCACGGCCACCTCGATCAGTCGGCGCGGGCCCACGTACTTGGGCGTGATCACCGTACCGTCGGGCAGGGTCCCGCCCTGGAGATAGGTGGCGACGGCCCAGGGCGAGAGGCGCCAACGGGCGGGCCTGGGGCGGTCGTCGGCGGCGGCGAGCGCCTTCAGCTCGTCGGCGAACGCGTCCTCGGCGTGCGGGCGCAGGGCCTCGGTGCCGGGCGCCTCGGCGGCTGCGGTGGTGGTTTCGGGCACGGTCATGTATCCCCCTCCAGATCGTCGACAGACCGTCGACCTGATGTGGTTCCCACCGTGCACCATGCCACTGACAACGGGCCCTCACCGCAGGTCGGAGCCCCTGCGGAGGCCGGGGGCACGGAGGGCCGGGAAGGCCCCCCGGGGGGATCGGCCCACGGTCGAATCCGCAGGTCGGGGCGGATTGTCAGTGGTGCCCCCTACCGTCGTTCCCATGCTGCTATCTCACGGGGGAGAACCCTTGCCCGCCACGGAACCGGTGGCGCGCTGGACGGTGGAACAGGTGCTGGCCCTGGCTCCTGACGACGCATCACGCAAGGCGGGGAACAAGCTGGCCTCGGCCGGGCACTGGTCGGGGGCCGGTTTCGACGGATCGGGGGCGGTGTGGGGGCTGTGCAAGGGAAGCGGGAGCAAGCCGTATCAGACGGTGGTCGATACCACTGGCCCCGCGTACAAGTGCAGTTGCCCGAGCCGCAAGTTCCCCTGCAAGCACGCGCTGGGGCTGCTGCTGCTCCGGGCGTCCGGCGACGGGGCGCTCCAGCCGGGTGAGCAGGCCGACTGGGCCGCGCAGTGGCTGGAGTCCCGCCGGGGCCGGGCGGAGGCCAAGCAGGCCAGGCAACAGGCCGCCGCGAGCGGGGAGTCGGCGCCCGGCCCCGCCGACAGCGCCGCCGCCAGGAAGCGGGCGGAGCGCCGGGCGGAGCGTGTCACCGGGGGCGCGCAGGAGCTGGAGCAGCGCCTCACCGATCTGCTGCGGGGCGGACTCGCCACCGCCGACCACGCGGGTTACGCCCTGTGGGAGGAGACCGCCGCCCGTATGGTCGACGCCCAGGCGCCCGGACTGGCGGGCCGGGTCCGGGAGCTGGGGGCCATACCCGGCTCCGGGCCGGGCTGGCCGGTGCGGCTGCTGGAGGAGTGCGGACTGCTCCATCTGCTGGACACGGCCTGGCTGGGCCAGGAGCGGTTGCCCGAGCCGCTGGCCGCGACGGTGCGTACGAGGGTGGGGCTGCCCATGTCCGCCGAAGGCCCGCCGGTCCGCGACCACTGGCTGGTCCTCGCGCAGTACGACACCCCGGACGGCCGGCTCGTCACCCGGCGGATCTGGCTGTACGGGAGGGAATCGGGCCGCACGGCCCTGCTGCTCTCCTTCGGTGCGGTGGGCCGCGCCCCGGAGCTCGCGCTGCCGACGGGCGCGACGCTCGACGCCGAGCTCACGCCGTACCCGGGGGGCGGGCTGCGGGCCGAGCTGGGCAGGCAGTTCGCGCTGCCGGTGGCGGTGCCCGGGCCGGAAGCGGGTGGTGCGGAGGCGCTCCCTCCGGCTCCAACCCCGGAGGCGCTCCGCTCGGTGCCGGGGACACCGCTGGGCACACCGCCGGGGGCTTCCGTCGCCGCCGCCCTCGCCGCGTACGGGGACGCGCTGCGGGGCGATCCGTGGCTGGACGCCTGGCCGGTCACCCTGCGCGATGTCATACCCGTGCCGTCCGGGGACGGCTGGCAACTGGCCGACGCGGAGGCCGAGTCCGCGCTGCCCCTCGCCCCGGCGGCCCTGTCCCGCCCGGGGCTGTGGAAGCTCGTCGCGCTCTCCGGCGGTGGCCCGGTCACGGTCTTCGGCGAGGTGGGCCACCGCGGCTTCGACCCGTTCGCGGCCTGGGACACGGGGGCGGAGGGCCGGGGCGGCGCCGGGGACGCCACGGACGGGATCGTGCGGCTCATCTGACCTGCGCGGGTGCCCTGCGGGCGTTCCGTGGGGGCGCCATGGGCATGCGCCTGGGCTCCCCGCCCACCGGCATCCCATGGGGACGGCCGTGAGGACGCGGCCTGGCGGCCACCCACCGGCACCCGGCACCCCACCCTCACCTCGCAGCCACCCGCAACCCGCCCCGCCGCCCACCCCCGCCACCGCCACCGACTCCCGCTGAACGCCACTGAAAGGGACCCGATGCCTCGCACCACCACTCAGCCGACCGGGCCCGCGACGGACACCGCGGCGCCCCGCCATCCCCTTGCCTCCCTCCCCTGGGAGGAGCTGGTCACCTCGGCGCTGCTGGGCACCGACCGGCGTCCGCCGACGGCTCCCGGGGGTCCGGCACCGGCCGACGGGCCGGGTGCCCTGCTGGACGCCGCCGCCCTGCACACCGTGCGGCGGCGGGCCGGGCTGCGGCCCGCCGTGCCGGGGGCCAGGCCCGCGCCCGCGCCCCACGACCCGCGCCCGCCGCTTCCCGAGGCCGCCCGGCAGCGGCTGGCCCAGCTGCTCGCCGACCGGTCCGCGCCGAACGCCGCCGGGCGGCGCGGGGCCTCGCCCGACCTCACCGAGCTCATCCCGCAGTGGCTGGCCACCGCCAACCGGCAGGGGTTCCGGGCCCCGGTCGCCCTGCTGCCGCCGCTGCTGGACGCCGCACGGGCCCGTACCGACCTGCGCCCCCAGGCGCTCGCCTTCGCCGGGCCGCGCGGGCTGTGGCTGGCCGCGCTGAACCCCGAGTGGAAGTTCGCCCTGCGCGGTTCGGCGGGCGGTGCGCTCGTCCCGGACACCGGCGACCCGGAAGCGGTGCGCCGGCTGTGGGAGGAGGGGCTGTTCGCGGAGCGGATCGCGCTGCTCGACACCGTACGGGCGCAGGACCCCGCCGCCGCGCTCGCCCTGCTGACCACCACCTGGTCCACCGAGCGGGCCGAGGACCGGCTGATGTTCCTGGACTCCCTGCGTACGGGGCTCGGCGCCGCCGACGAGGAGTTCCTGGAGCAGGCGCTCTCCGACCGCAGCCGCAATGTGCGCGCCACGGCCGCCGAGCTGCTCTCTGCCCTGCCCTCGTCGGCCTTCGCCGGGCGGATGGCGGACCGTGCGGCCTCGTGCGTCAGTCCCGACCGTACGGGGACCGGTGCCTCCGTCGCCGTGGAGGCACCGCACGAGTGCGACGCCGGAATGCAGCGGGACGGGGTGGTGCCCGTTCCGCCGACGGGCCGGGGCGAGCGGTCCTGGTGGCTCGGGCAGCTGGTGGAGGCCACCCCGCTCGGGGTCTGGGGGGAGCGGTTCGGCGGGCGCCCGGCCGAGGAGATCGTGGCGCTGCCGGTCGCCGACGGCTGGGCGGGCGAGCTGCACGCCGCCTGGGCCCGGGCGGCGGTGCGCCAGCGCGACCCGCGGTGGGCCCGGGCCCTGCTCGGTTCGCCGTCGGCGCCCCCGGCCGACTCCCCCGGGCCCGCGTCGATCGCCGAGCGGTCCAAGCTCCTGGCGGTGCTGTCCCAGGCCGAACGCGCCGACTGGGTGGCGGCGTTCATCTCCGCGCACGGGCTCTCCGAGGCGTTCCAGCTGCTCGGGGTCTGCACGGTGCCCTGGACCGGGCCGCTGGGCCGGGCCGTGGTCGACGCGCTGGACATCGCGCGGGACGGCGGGAGTTACCCGTGGAGCTTCAGCGGGGTGATGGGCCTGGCCGAACGCTGCCTGGACCCGGCCGAGGCCGACCGCCTGGAGGTCCTCACGACCACCCCGGACGAGCAGGAGGGAGCGTCACCGGGGGCGGGCGGTTACTGGTCGGAGGCGTTCCAGCGCCTGATCTCCACCCTGCGTCTGCGCGCCGCGATGGAGGCCGAGCTGACCGCCTGACGCCCCGGGGCCGACGCCGGGCCGGTCGCCCCGGCCCCGACCGCGTACGCGTGCGGGCTCCCGGGCCGTACGCGGGGACGTACGGCCCGCACGTCAGGTCTGTGCGTCAGGTCGGTGCGTCAGGTCTGTGCGTCAGGTCTGTGCGTCAGGTCTGTGCGGGCTGGCGGACGTTGGCGTTCACCCAGGAGACGATCTCGGTGGTCGTCGCACCCGGGGTGAACAGCTCCGCCACGCCCAGCTCCTTCAGCGGGGCGATGTCGTCCTCCGGGATGATCCCGCCGCCGAAGACCTTGATGTCCTCCGCCTCCCGCTCCTTGAGCAGCTCGATCACCTTCGCGAACAGCGTGTTGTGCGCCCCGGAGAGGATCGAGAGGCCGATCGCGTCGGCGTCCTCCTGGATCGCCGTGTCGACGATCTGCTCGGGCGTCTGGTGGAGCCCCGTATAGATGACCTCCATACCGGCGTCCCGCAGCGCCCGCGCGATCACCTTAGCCCCGCGGTCATGGCCGTCGAGCCCCGGCTTGGCCACCACCACACGGATCGGACCGGTCACACCCATCACTGCCTCCACATGGTCTCCCGTGCCTGAAGGGCCGGGGATGTGAACGAACGTTATCCACAGCATCCCGCAAGCCGCCGTTTCGCGGCAGGCGGGGAGGGGGAAATCACACGTGGGACATGTTCGCCAGGCGTCGTCCCCCTTATGACGCGGCCGTCCGGCCGCGCGGGACACCCGCCTGGGGAGCCGCTACGAGGTCGCCGTACCACCGCGCCGCCAGCCGCACGGCACGGTGGTACGGCACGTCGCCGCCTCCCCGTACGCCAGTAGCAGGAGGTCGGCGTGAAGGTCCTCCCTTTCCTCTCCCTACCGCCCCGCCTCCCGGGCCTGCCGTCCCTGCCGGGGCCCGGGCTGTCGACCGCGCTGCTCGGCGCCACACTGCTGGAGCTCGTCGTCCTCACCGGCCATCTGGCCGCCTACCCCTTCGGCCTCACCCAGGAGCGCCGCCTCCCTCGCCCCCGGCCGGAGGCGCCCACCGGCCCCCTGCCCCGCTCCCCCGGCGCCGACCGGCCCGTCGTCCTGCTGCACGGGTTCATCGACAACCGTTCCGTCTTCGTCCTGCTGCGCCGCTCCCTGGCCCGGCACGGCCGCCGCCATCTGGCGTCCCTCAACTACTCGCCGCTCACCCGCGACCTGCGCACCGCCGCCGAGCTGCTCGGGCGGCACGTGGAGGAGGTCTGCGCCCGCACCGGGCAGCGCGAGGTCGACATCGTCGGGCACAGCCTCGGCGGACTGATCGCCCGCTACTACGTGCAACGACTGGGCGGCGACCACCGGGTGCGCACCCTCGTCACGCTCGGCACACCGCACGGCGGCACCGCCGTCGCCCCCGGAGCAGGCATTCACCCCATCGTGCGGCAGATGCGCGGCGGCTCCACGCTGATCGAGGAGCTGCGCCGCCCCGCCCCCGGCTGCCGGACCCGGTTCGTCAGCTTCTGGAGCGAGCTGGACCAGGTGATGGTCCCGGTGGAGACGGCCTGCGTCGACCACCCCGACCTCGACGCGGTGAACGTACGCGTCACCGGGATCGGGCATCTCGCGCTGCCGGTGCACCCGGCGGTCGCCACCGCCGTCCGTGAGGCTCTGGAGTCACCGGAGACGCGGGAGACCACAGCGGCCTCAAGCGGAACGACTTCCGCCGCTTGAAATAGAACACGCTTCGAACATAGAGCCAAGCCTCTGTCTGCCGTCCACCGAAAGACGGCCGATTGCCCGTTTCCTGAGGACGCAAAACCTGCCGAAGATTGTCGTCCTCACATACTGCCGGGTACAGTCGCGGCCACTGCTTCCCTCTGGGACACCCCTGACCGGGACCCAGAACAGTCCTGCTGCCGAGGCGAGAGAGAAGTTGGTGAACGACCAGCACCCCCACGCCGGGCCCGTCGGGTACGACACCCGATCAACCGGTAGCTTCGACACCGACCCGCTCTTCGGTTCCCTCCACGGCGGTTCTGATACCCGCGACACCGCGGACTACGCGGCTTCCGGAGCGACTTCCGGATACGACGGCTCCTACACCGACGTGAGCGGCCACCCCACGCACAGCGGCCACGACGTTCACCAGGGCCACAGCGGGCAGTACGACTCCTCCGCCTGGGACACGGGCGCGCAGCAGACCGTCACGTACGACACGTACGCCTCCCCGGCACCGACCGCCGACGCCCACCAGCCGTGGGACACCGGGGCGACGCCCGCCTGGCAGCAGACCTCCGACCCGGACCCGGCCGGCCAGTGGGCGGCCACCGACACGGGCGCGTTCCCCACCGCCGGGTTCACCGCGACCACGTACGGCACAGCCCCCTACGGGACGGGCACGTACGACACGGGGACGGGCGCGTACGACACCGGCTCCTACGACGCCCCCACGTACGGGACGGGCACCGCCTACGCGGCCGACGGCTCCTACGGGACGGACGGCTACGAGACCGGTGCACACGACGCCGGCGCGTACGACACCGGCGCGTACGGGACGGTCGGGGCCGACGACACCGGCGCGTACGCCACCACCGCCTTCACCACCGGGGTGTACGACAGCGGCACGTACGACACGGGAACGGGCTCGTACGACACGGGGACGGGCGCGTACGACACGGGGACGTACGACACCGGCGCCTACGACGCGACCGCCTGGAACTCCGGCGCCACGCCCGGGGAGACCGCGTACGAGCCCGAACAGACGTCGCATCAGCTGTACGAACAGCAGGCGCCCGAGGCGGACGGCCCCGAAGCGGCCGAGGAGCCCGGAGCGGACCGTACGGCCGAGGAGCGGGAGGCCGTCTCCAGCACGGCCGAGTTCCCCGCCCTCGTACCGGACACCGCGCCCTCCCCGAACCGGGGCGGCCCCGCCCCCTCCGAGGCCGAAGCCGAGACCGCGGCCAGGGCTCCGGAAGCCCCGCTCTCCGTCGACCGTACGGTGGTCCGCACGCCCACCCCGCGCAGCCGGGGCCGCCGCCGCACCCCCGCCAAGCGGTCCGCCCTCCTGACCGTCGCAGTCCCCTCCGCCTGCGTGATGAGCGTCGCTGGCATCGCCGCCGCCTCCGTCAACGGCATCGGCGGCGAGGAGAAGCCGGAGGAGACCACCTCCCTGGCCGTCGCCGACCCGAGCACGGTCAAGGCGGTGGCCGCCGCGAACAAGCGGCTCGACAGCCAGCTGGAGCAGCTCTCCGAGGGCAGCGACGACTTCCGCGAGCGCGCGAGCCGCACCCAGGAGCGCATCGACCTGAAGCAGCGCCAGGTGGCGGAGAAGAAGAAGCGCGAGGAGGAGGCCGCACGCCGCGAGGCGCTGCGCCCCAAGTTCGTCCTGCCGGTCCGGCAGCACGGGCTGAGCGCCTACTACGGCCAGGCGGGCGTCAACTGGATGTCCGTGCACACGGGCATCGACTTCCCCGTGGGGTACGGCTCCCCGGTGATGGCCGCGACCGACGGCACCGTGCGCACCCAGTACAACAGCGCCTACGGCAACATGGCGATCGTGACCATGGCCGACGGCACGGAGACCTGGTACTGCCACCTGAGCAGCACCAAGATCCGCTCGGGCCCGGTGAAGGCCGGTGACGTCATCGCGTACGCGGGCAGCTCCGGCAACTCCACCGGCCCGCACCTGCACTTCGAGGTCCGGCCCGGCGGCGGTGCGTCGGTCGACCCTCTGGCGTGGCTGCGCAGCCACGGCGTCGACCCGACCTGACGGGAACGTACATACGGCGAAGGGGGCGGGGCGGCTTCGACAGCCGCCCCGCCCCCTTCGCGTACGCCTCTTCCCGTACGCGTCCCGGGTCCTACAGCTTCTCGACCGGCGCGTACCGCAGGAGCAGCTTCTTGGGGCGCTCGTCGCCGAAGTCCACCGTCGCCTTGGCCTGGTCGCCTACCCCCTCGACGGCCGTCACCGTGCCCAGCCCGAACTGGTCGTGCGTGACCCGGTCCCCGACCACCAGCGTGACCGTCGGCTTCTCCGTGCCCCGCCGGGTCGCGAAGCCCGAGGGGCCGGAGCGGGTGCGTGAGGAGGAGAGCGAGGACGTGATGCCCGAGGTGGGTCCGGCCGGGGCGGCCATCGGGCCCTTGCGCTTCCAGTCCAGGTGCGCTTCCGGGATCTCCTCCAGGAACCGCGAGGGCGGGTTGTACGAGGGCTGACCCCAGGCGCTGCGCATCGCGGCCCGGGTCAGATAGAGCCGCTCGCGGGCGCGGGTGATGCCGACGTACGCGAGGCGCCGCTCCTCCTCCAGCTCCTTGGTCTGGCCGAGGGCCCGCATGTGCGGGAAGACGCCGTCCTCCAGGCCGGTGAGGAAGACGACCGGGAACTCCAGGCCCTTCGCCGTGTGCAGGGTCATCAGCGTGATGACGCCGGAGCCGTCCTCGTCCTCGTCGGGGATCTGGTCGGAGTCGGCGACCAGCGCGACCTTCTCCAGGAACTCCGCGAGCGTGCCGGTGCCCTCCTCGTCGCCGCGCTCCTGCTCGAACTCGAGGGCGACGGCGGCGAGTTCCTGGAGGTTCTCGATACGGGTCTCGTCCTGCGGGTCCGTGGACGCCTGGAGCTCGGCGAGATAGCCCGTACGCTCCAGCACCGCTTCCAGCACGACGGCGGGCCCGGCACCGGACTCGACGATCGTACGGAGCTCCTCCATCAGCGTGTTGAAGCGCTTGACGGCGTTGGAGGAGCGGGCCGCCATCCCGTACGCCTCGTCGACGCGGCGCAGGGCCTGCGGGAAGGAGATCTTCTCGCGCAGCGACAGGGCGTCGATCATGGCTTCGGCACGGTCGCCGATGCCGCGCTTGGGCACGTTGAGGATGCGGCGGAGCGGGACGGTGTCTTCGGGGTTGGCGAGGACGCGGAGGTAGGCCAGGACGTCCCGGACCTCCTTGCGCTCGTAGAAGCGCACACCGCCGACGACCTTGTAGGGCAGGCCGACGCGGATGAAGATCTCCTCGAAGACACGGGACTGCGCGTTGGTGCGGTAGAAGACGGCGACATCGCCCGCCTTGGCGTCGCCCTTGTCGGTGAGCCGGTCGATCTCGTCGGCGACGAACTGGGCCTCGTCGTGCTCGGTGTCGGCCACATAACCGGTGATGCGGGCACCGCTGCCGGCGTTGGTCCACAGGTTCTTGGGGCGGCGGCTCTCGTTGCGCTCGATGACCGCGTTGGCGGCGGAGAGGATCGTCTGCGTGGAGCGGTAGTTCTGCTCCAGGAGGATCGTCTTCGCGTCCGGGTAGTCCTCCTCGAACTGGAGGATGTTGCGGATGGTCGCGCCCCGGAAGGCGTAGATCGACTGGTCCGCGTCACCGACGACACACAGCTCGGCGGGGGCGTCGGCGGCCTCTCCGGCCGGGCCGACCAGCTCCCGCACCAGCGTGTACTGGGCGTGGTTGGTGTCCTGGTACTCGTCGACCAGGACATGACGGAAGCGGCGGCGGTAGTGCTCGGCGACATCCGGGAACGCCTGGAGGAGGTGGACCGTCGTCATGATGATGTCGTCGAAGTCCAGCGCGTTGGCCTCGCGCAGGCGGGCCTGGTAGAGGCTGTACGCCTGGGCCAGCGTCTTCTCGAAGCCGTCGGCGGCCTGTCCGGCGAAGGTCTCCTCGTCGATCAGCTCGTTCTTGAGGTTGGAGACCTTGGCGGTGAAGGACTTCGGCGGATAGCGCTTGGGGTCCAGCTCCAGATCGCGGCAGACCAGGGCCATCAGGCGCTTGGAGTCGGCGGCGTCGTAGATCGAGAACGACGAGGTGAAGCCGAGCTTCTTCGACTCGCGGCGCAGGATGCGGACGCACGCGCTGTGGAAGGTCATGACCCACATGGCGTTGGCGCGCGGGCCGACGAGCTGCTCGACGCGCTCCTTCATCTCGCCCGCGGCCTTGTTGGTGAAGGTGATCGCGAGGATCTGCCCCGGGTGGACCCCGCGCTCGGCCAGCAGGTGGGCGATGCGGTGGGTCAGCACCCGGGTCTTGCCGGAGCCTGCCCCGGCGACGATGAGCAGCGGGGACCCTGCGTGCACGACGGCGGCGCGCTGCTCGGTGTTCAGCCCTTCGAGCAGCGCGGCGGAGTCGATGACGGGGCGCGGGTGGCCGTCCCGGTAATACCCGTCGCGGGGCGGCGGGGGCGCGTCGAAGACGCCCTCGAAGAGTCCCTCCGGCACCGCTTCGGGTGCGTGGTCCTCGGGGGGCGGCGGCGGGCCGTCCTCCGCGGGCTGGAGGCCGGTCAGGAAGTTGTCGTCAAAGAGGCTGCTCATCGCCCTCCGAGTCTAGGGGGCCGCACTGACAACGTTCGGCCGAAGGCCGCACGCAGCTCCCCGGGCCCGTACGGACGGAGAGCGGACGTCGACGTTCCGTGAAGGAGTGCCCGGTCGGAGGGGGTGCGGGGCCCGGGACGGGAAAAGGTCACGAAAATGTATCGGGCATATCGCTCATCCTCCTTCCCAGCGGCGGGCCGGGTTGGCTAGCGTGCTCGGTCAGGTGATCCGTAGCTCCCTGAGGCGAACCGCGTCTCACGGTCACCTCTGCCGAATCCGTGCCGCCCTCCCGGCGGTTCGGAACCGGGGACCCACACGCGTAACCGGGGTGAATCGGTCCGTGCCCGCGCATGACGGACCGTAGGACAGCCTTCCGTTCCCGTCCGAACCCGACAGCTAACCCGGTAGGCGGTCCACGGAAGGAGATGCCGGTCTTGGCATCGCATCGCAAGCCGCGCACGAAGGTGCGCACCACCACCCCCGCCGTCGGGTTCACGACGGCCGCGCTGGCCTCCGTGACGCTGCTCTCCACGCAGAACGCGACGGCGGCGCCCGCCGAGCCGAAGCCGGCCGTCGAGGACGTGCAGAAGAAGGTCGACGAGCTCTACCGGCAGGCGGGCAGCGCGACCCAGCAGTACAACCGCGCCAAGGCCGCCTCCACGGCCCAGCGCACCAAGGTCGACACGCTGCTCTCCGACGTGGCGAAGCGGACCGAGAAGATCAACGAGGCGCGCCGGGAGCTGGGGTCCTACGCGGCGGCGCAGTACCGCACGGGCGGCATCGCGCCCACCGCGACCTTCTTCCTGGCGGACGATCCGCAGGCGTACTTCGACCAGAGCCGGCTGATGAGCCGGTCGACGGAACGGCAGCAGAAGGCCGTCGAGGACTTCCGTACGCAGCAGGCCGCGGCGGCGAAGAAGCGCGCGGAGGCCGTGAAGAGCCTGGAGTCGCTCACCGAGACGCAGGCCACACTCCGCTCCAGCAAGCAGAACGTGCAGACCAAGCTCGCCGAGGCCCGGACCCTGCTCGCGCGGCTGACCGCCGAGGAGAAGGCGCGGCTGGCGGAGCTGGAGCGCAAGAAGGAGGCCGAGGCCAGGGAGAAGGCGGAGAAGCTGGCCGCCCGCCAGGCCGCCGAGAAGAAGGAGCGCGAGGAGGCGGAGAAGAAGGCCCGCGAGGAGGCCGCGAAGGAGTCCGGCGGGGACAACGGCTCCGGCTCCGGCAACGGCGGCGGTACGGGGACGGGCCCGGGCGCCGGTACGGGTACGGGGGCGGGCGCCGGGGCTGGCAGCGGCTACGCGGCCAAGGCCGAGCAGGTGCTGGCGTTCGCACGCGCCCAGATCGGCAAGCCGTACGTGTGGGGGGCCTCGGGCCCGTCCTCGTACGACTGCTCGGGGCTGACGCAGGCGGCGTGGCGGGAGGCGAACGTGACGCTGCCCCGGACCACCTGGGACCAGGTGAAGGTGGGCACCCGGGTCGCCACGTCCGATCTTCAGCCCGGCGACCTGGTCTTCTTCTACGACGACATCAGCCACGTCGGCATCTACAAGGGCGACGGGATGATGATCCACGCCCCGAAGCCGGGGACGAACGTCCGCGAGGAGTCGATCTACTCCATGCCGATCTACGGCAGCGTGCGTCCGGCTTAGGGGGTGTGCGGTGGCAGCCCTCGGCGGGCTGCCACCCGGGTCTCTCAGGTCCAGAGCGTGGCGATGAAGATGTTGGCGACCGTCAGGGCGCCGACCGCCGCGAAGGCGCCCTTCTCGACCTTCTCCTCGTCCCGCTTGACGTAGACGAGCGCGAGGATGACGACGAGGAGCGCCAGCTTCACGCCGATCTTGATGTTGTTCACGGCCTGGCCGTCGGACTCGTTGAGGCCGACCAGGGCCACGCCGGTGATCAGCATGGTCAGCGCGCCGTGCAGCATGGCGGGCACGAAGCGTGCGGTGCCCGCGCCGATGGCCTTCATCTGCGTCAGGAAGCCGCCCAGCAGGGAGGCGATGCCGATGATGTGCAGGGCGACAAAGACATTGATGAGTACGTCCATGGCTCCGGAGCCTAGCCATGGCCAAAACTTTACCCAGCAGTGAGGCAAGCCTTCCTTGACGCCTTCGCCGGAACTGTACGCCGCGCGCCCGAAGCTGCCGGAATGATCAGCTCCACCTCTGCGTCACCGGTCATCCGGCGGTGCTGAAACGTCACATCCGGGCAATAGCTGTCATGGCGAACCTTTTCCGCGCGCCCGGATTAGCGTCCCTGGCGGACCTGCCGGTATCCCCCGGCGGGCAGCCGACAGGAAGGATGCCGCCCCCGTGGCCGCGCACCGGAAATCCGCTCACCGGAAACCCAAGCAGCGCCCGTTCTCCGGCCCTGCTGCCCGCACCGCCGCCACCCTGGCGCTCGCCGGGGCCGCCACCGCCACCTCGGCGACCGGGGCCGGGGCCGCCCCCGCCGAGCCCGCCCCCACCGCCGCCCAGGCCCGGGCGAAGGTCGACCGGCTCTACCACGACGCCGAGGTCGCCACCGAGAAGTACAACGGGGCGAAGGAGAAGGCCGCTGCCGCCACGAAGGCCGTCGACGCCCTGGCCGACGAGGCCGCGCGCCGCACCGAACGTCTCAACACCGCCCGCCACGCGCTCGGTTCGCTGGCCACCGCCCAGTACCGCACGGGCGCCCTCGACCCCGCCGTACAGCTGGCGCTCTCCTCGGACCCCGACACCTATCTGGAGCGGTCCGCCTATCTGGACCGGGCGGGCGACCGGCAGGCGGGTCTGCTCAGCGGCGTCCGGCGGCAGCTCTCCGGCCTCGCCCGGGTCAAGGCCCGCGCCGACCGGGAGACCGAGGCGCTCGCCGCCCGCCGGGCCGAACTGCACCGGCACCGCACCGCGGTCCAGACCCGGCTGGCCGACGCCCGCAGGCTCCTGGCCACCCTCACCGCCGAGGAACGCGCGGCCTTCGAGCGCTCCGCCGACGCCCGCCACGGCGGCGGCCCGGCCCACGCCGACCGCTCCACCGCCCGCACCCCGGCCGCCGCCCCCGCGCCCCCGGCCTCCGGCACCCGCGCGGCCCGGGCCATCTCCTTCGCGCACGGGGCGATCGGCAAGCCGTACGTCTGGGGCGCGACCGGCCCGAACGCCTTCGACTGCTCGGGGCTGACCCAGGCGGCCTGGCGGGCGGCGGGCGTCAGCCTGCCCCGCACCACCTACACCCAGATCAACGCCGGGCAGCGGGTCTCCCGCTCCCAACTGGCCCCCGGCGACCTGGTGTTCTTCTACTCGGGGATCAGCCACGTCGGCCTCTACATCGGCAACGGCCAGATGATCCACGCCCCACGCCCGGGAGCGCCGGTCCGCATCGCGCCCATCGATCAGATGCCCTTCGCGGGGGCCACCCGGGTGGCGTGAGGCCACGAGCCCCGGGGGCTCGGGCCCGGCGCGCTCAGACCAGCCGTCGCGCCGTCGCCCAGCGGGTCAGCTCGTGCCGGTTGGAGAGCTGGAGCTTGCGCAGCACCGCCGAGACATGGGACTCGACCGTCTTCACCGAGATGAACAGCTGCTTCGCGATCTCCTTGTACGCGTACCCCCGGGCGATCAGCCGCAGCACCTCGCGCTCGCGCTGGGTGAGCCGGTCCATGTCCTCGTCGACCGGCGGGGCGTCCGTGGAGGCGAAGGCGTCCAGGACGAAGCCGGCCAGCCGCGGGGAGAAGACCGCGTCGCCCTCCTGGACCCGGAAGACGGAGTCGACCAGATCGGTGCCGGTGATGGTCTTGGTGACATAGCCGCGGGCGCCGCCCCGGATCACGCCGATGACGTCCTCCGCCGCGTCCGAGACGGAGAGCGCGAGGAAACGGACGGGGTCGTCGGCCGCGCCCATCAGCGGGGCGCAGCGGCGCAGCACCTCGACGCCGCCGCCGCCGGGGAGGTGGACGTCGAGGAGGACGACCTCGGGGCGGGTCGCCGTGATGACGGTGACCGCCTGGTCGACGTCGGCGGCCTCGCCGACCACTTCGACGCCGGTCTCCTCGGTGCGGCCGATCTCGGCCTGGACCCCGGTGCGGAACATCCGGTGGTCGTCGACGAGCACGACCCGTACCCGTCGCTCCGGGCCCCCGGTGGCTTCGGTGTTCTCGGTCATTCGCTCGCCCTCTCCATCTCCAGCTCGACCTCGGTGCCCCCGCCGGGCACCGAACGCAGCCGGGCAGTACCGCCGTTGCGCTGCATCCGGCCGATGATTGATTCTCGTACGCCCATCCGGTCGGCGGGAACCTCGTCCAGGTCGAACCCCGGACCCCGGTCCCGTACGGAGACGAAGACCGTGGTGCCCTCGACCTCCGCGAAGACCTGGACGGCACCGCCCTCGCCACCGTACTTGGCGGCGTTGACCATCGCTTCGCGCGCGGCCTGCATCTGGGCGCCCAGCTTGTCGTCGAGGGGGCAGTCGCCGACCACGACGACCTCCAGGGGGACGCCGTGCTTGTCCTCCACCTCGGCGGCGGCCCGCTTCACGGCCTCGGCGAGGGTCTCCGGTTCGTCGTCCTCGTCCTTGCCGGTGCCCTCGGGGTTGTAGAGCCAGTTCCGCAGCTCGCGCTCCTGGGCGCGGGCCAGGCGTCTGACCTCGCCGCCGTCGTCCGCGTTGCGCTGGATCAGGGTGAGGGTGTGCAGGACGGAGTCGTGGACGTGGGCGGCGACCTCGGCGCGCTCCTGGGCCCGGATGCGCATCAGGCGCTCCTCGGAGAGGTCCTGGGTCATCCGGACGAGATAGGGACCGGCGAGCAGGGCGATGCCGGTGAGGACGGCGATGGCGGCGGTCAGGACGTTGCCGAGCTGGGCGGCCGAACCGCGCACCACCATGAAGACGGCGAGTCCGAGGCCGACGAGGGCGACCCCGGCGAGGGCGCGCGCCAGGTGCAGCAGCCGACGGCGGCGGCCGACCTCCATCCAGCGGGCCCGCCGGGCGTTGTCCGCCTGGCGCCAGACCAGGACGGAGCCCGCGCCGATCAGGAGCGTCGGCCAGATGTAGCGGTCCGCCTCGCTGCCCATGTCGACACTGGAGACGAAGGCGACGGCCCCGACGAGCAGGGCGACGAGCGCGAAGACCTGGCCCGGGTCCGGCTTGCGGAGCCGACGGCGGCCGTCCGGAGCGGTCTCGAAGACCGAGCGCGGGGGGTGGGCGTCGCCGACACCGCCGACACCGAGGGGGACGACGATCCAGAACACCGCGTACAGCAGGGCACCCAGGCCGTCGCTGAGGAAGAGCCCGAGGAAGACGAACCGGACCCAGGCGACCGGCAGCCCGAGGTGACCGGCGAGCCCGCGCGCGACGCCGCCCAGCATCCGCCCGTCGGCGCTGCGGTACAGCTTGCGCAGCGGCGGCTCCTCCGGGTCGGAGGCGAGTGAGCTGTGCGCGGCTCGGGCGGTGGCGGCTGGCATACCCCGATCGTCACACGGCCCGGGGGCGCGAGGCATCAGGGTAGTCCCCCTGATCGACCCTGAGGGCTCCCACCGGACGACCCTGATGCCTGCCCCACCCCCGTCGCCCCGGAGCCCCGTCGCCCCGGCACCCCCGGCACCCCTGCGGGAAGGCCCGGCGCAAAATCAGGGACCGGCCAGGGTCGGCGCGGGTCCCGTCGGGCGGTGCGGGCCGTCACCATGGGGGTATGACCGCTCCTTCGGACGCCGCCCCCGGCGTCGCGCCCCCCGACGCACCCCCACCGCAGCTGCGGCGCAGCCCGCGGCAGAAGGTGGTGGCCGGGGTCTGCGGCGGCCTGGGCCGGTACTGCGACGTGGACCCGGTGATCTTCCGGATCGTGCTCGGCGTCCTCTCGGTGACCGGCGGCATCGGTCTGATCTTCTACGGCTTCGCCTGGCTGCTGCTGCCCCTGGAGGGGGAGGAGGAGAACGAGGCGCGCCGACTGCTGTCGGGCCGGGTCGACGGGGCGTCCCTGGTGGCGCTGCTGCTGGCGCTGATCGGCTGCGGGCTCTTCCTGTCGATGCTGGGCAACCGGGGGATGCTGGCGTTCGCCGCGCTGCTGTCGGTGGCTGTCGTCGGCTTCGCGGTGTGGACGCAGGCCCGCCGGTCGGCGGCGCCCCCGGAGGACCCACCGGGCGCGCCCCCGGCCCCGGCCCCCGCGCACCCAGGCGGCCTCGGTACGGCTCCGCCGGAGGTCAAGGCCCCGCCGAAGCCGGGCGGTCCGTCGTGGTGGCGCGACCCGATCGTCAAGGACGGTACGACGGGCCCGGTCGGCACGGGCTATCTGTGGGGCCCCTCGGACATCGACCTGGAGGCGGCTCGGGAGACGGTCCTGGCCCACGGCCCCAGCCCCGACGCCCCGTTCCGCCCGCCCGGTCCGGCGCCCGCCCCGCCGGGGCCGCGCTCGATCGGCGGCCTCACCTTCTCCGCCGCGCTGGCGGCGGGCGCGCTGGGCATCTGGCTGAGCTGGCCGGACCAGCCGCTGGGCACGGTGCTCCAGATCGGCCTGGTGGCCGCCCTCGCCGTCCTGGGGCTCGGCCTGCTGGTCTCCTCCCTGCTGGGGCGGACCGGCTTCGGCACGGTGCTGCTGGCGATGGTGACGGTGGTGCTGCTGGCGGGCGCGACGCTGGTGCCGAAGGACATCAGCACGGACTGGGCCCGCAAGGAGTGGCGCCCCTCCGAAGTGGCCGCCGTGGAGCCGGTGTACCAGCTGGGTGGCGGTGACGTCCGGCTGGACCTGTCCGGGGTGGAGGTCCCCCGGGGCGAGACCGTACGGACCCTGGTGGAGATCGGGGCCGGGCGGGTCGTCGTCGTCGTCCCGGAGGACGTGACGGTGAAGGTGCGGGCCAAGATGGGGCTCGGGGAGGTCCGGCTGGACGAGGGGCAGCGGGAGCAGCTCCGGATCAGGAGCGACGAGACCATCGAGCGCACCCTGGCACCGCCCGAGGGCGCCGGGCCGTCCGGGACGGTCGAGCTGGATGTGCAGGTAGGACTCGGACAGGTGGAGGTCAGCCGTGCTGCGTCATGAGTTCCGGCCCGGGCGGGCGGTGCTGGGCCTGTCGATGCTGGCCCTGGCCGGGGGGTTCGCGGCCGACGCGGCCGGGGCATGGAAGATCCCCTGGGCCTTCTTCCTGCCGGTGCTCCTCGGCGGGCTGTGGCTCTCCGCCGCGGCGACCTGGGCCGCCTACCTGGTCCGGCGGCGCCGGGACGCGAGGAAGGCGTCGGCGGAGAACACCGGGGCGCCCGCGAGCACCAAGGGGAGCCACGCCATCAAGTAGGGGAGGTCGTTGCCGTAGTAGTACGGGGTCGTCTGCCAGCTCACGGTCAGCCACAGGCTCAGCGAGATCAGCGCGCCGCCGAGCGCGGCGAGCCGGGCCCAGAGGCCGACGAGGGTGCCGAGGCCGACGAGGAGTTCGCCGATCGCGATGGCGTAACCGAACCCCTCGGGGCTCCTGAGCGCCAGGTCGACGAGGGCGGGGACCGCGGCGGAGTCGCGGACCACGCTCATCGTCTCGCCGATGGAGCCGGAGCCGGTGGCGGAGAGGAACGCGCTGTCCGTCAGCTTGTCGAGCCCCGCGTAGACGAAGGTGACGCCGAGGAAGATCCGCAGCGGCAGCAGGGCGTACTCCCGCGCCCGCTCGCGCAGCCCTTTCGGTTCGTCCGGACCGTACGAACCGCCGCTGTCGCCGCCGTAACCGCTCATCACCGCTGCCCCGCTTCCCGAAGACCCGTCATCCGACCATACGTACGCCGGTCCGGCGGCGCTCACCAGGGTTGCGGGGCAATCAGCGGAAGAAATTGCAAGGGAGCAGGGAAGCGGATGCGGTCAGTCCGTCACATCGATGGAGCAGCGGTTGGTCTCCACCCCGGCGGCGGTGACGACCTGGACGTCCACGGTCCCCGGCTCGACCTCGACCGGCACCGGCACGGTGAGGACGGTGTCGGTCGGGTTGGCGAAGCCTCCGGCGACCGGGATCAGCGGTACGTGGACATGGACCGTGCCGATCCGGACGACGAGCCGGGCCAGCCGGTCGGGGCTGCCCGCGCCGGGCGGTACGAAGCCCGCGCCCCGGATCTCGATGTCGTCGCCGGTCCGGATCGGGGCGTCCAGGTCCCCAGCCTCCCGAGCCCGTACGACGGAGAGCACGACCGGACGGCCGCCCTCCGCGTACTTGCCCGCGAAGTACGTCGCCGCCGAGACCGCCACCAGCAAGGCGAGCCCCCACGGCAGATCGGGCAGCTGCTCGGGGCGGCGGGCCAGCCGGACGGCGGCGAACAGTACGGCGACGGCGCTGACCAGCACGTACTGCACATCCGTGAACGAGCCGCGCCCCGAGTCGTCGGTGAGCAGATCGGCGGCCCGCGGCCGGTCCGCGCGCAGCTTCTGGAGCCGCTGGCCCAGCACCCGTACGGTCACCACCCGGCGTACGACGACGGCGACCGCGCACACCAGCGCCAGCACGGTCAGCACCCCGACGGACCGCACCAGGTCGAGCCCCTCGATCAGCGCGTCACGGTCGGCCGGGTCGGAGGCACCCGCCAACTGGAGGGCGAGGACGAGAACGGCGAAGACGGCGAGGAGCACCCAGGCGGCGGCGACGGTCCTGGACGTGGAGAGCCGGTTGTCCTCGCCGATCAGCGGGGCGAGGAGGCCGCCCCGGGCCCGGTGGAAGCGGGCGGCGGCGGTCAGCAGGAGGGCGGTCACGAACGCGGCGGCCAGCGCGGCGGTGCGGGCGGTGGTCCAGCCGGGCCCGATCGCGGTGAGGCTCGCGCCGACGAGCAGGGCGAGCACCGCGCCCCAGACGACGAACAGGGTGGACCGCCACACCTGGTGGAGCCAGACGTCCCCGGCGGCCCGGCCCCGTTCGGCGACGGTCCGGGCGGACTCGGTCAGCTCGTCGGAGACCCACTGCCGGGAGGCGGAGGCGGACTGGGCGACCCCGGCGGGCAGACCGTTCCCGGCGGCCAGTTCGTCCCGCTTGGCCAGGAACGCGGCGACCGCGCGCCGGTGTCCCTCGCGTGCTCCGTGCGGGCAGTCGCCGCACGTACAGCCCCCTCCGTGCGTACCGCTCGCCCTTGCCTCGTCCAACGCCACGGAGATTTACACCCTTTCCCACCCCGGTACAGCCAACTCACCTGTGATACCAGCGAATTGTGCCGTACAGGACGGCCGCCCCGCGCATCGGGGCGGCCGGGGGCGGGCAGCCGTCAGAACGTTCGACTGATCCGCTGCCACAGGGGCTGGTAGTTGATCCACGCCACCAGGTCGCTGCCGAGCTGCTCACGGGTGGTGACGGCGTCCCGGTGGTCGATCAGCACGGGCTTCCCGGCGGCCCGCGCCAGCAGCTGCACCTGGCAGGCGCGCTCCATGGTCAAGAACCACCAGGCCGCCGCGTCCACCGAGTCGCCCACGGTCAGCAGCCCGTGGTTGCGCAGGATGATCGCCTTCCGCTCACCGAGCGCGGCGGCGATCCGCCGCCCTTCCTCCTCGTCCACGACGACGCCCGTGTACGTGTCGTGGAGGACATGGTCCTCGTAGAACGCACAGGCTTCCTGGGTGATCGGCTCGATCAGCTCCCCCAGCGCGGCCAGCGCCCGCCCGTGCGTGGAGTGGGTGTGCGCGACGGCGACGGCCCCGGGCCGGGCCCGGTGCACGGCCGCGTGGACGGCGAAGGCGGCCTGGTTGACGTGGAACCGGCCCTGGACCACCTGTCCGTCGCCGTTGACGAGGATCAGGTCCTGCGGGGCGATGTCGGCGAAGGGCGCCCCGAACGGGTTGACCCAGTAGCAGTCGTCCAGCTCCGGATCGCGGACGGTGATGTGCCCGGAGACCCCGTCCTCGTACCCGTACTGCCCGAACAGCCGCAACGCCCCCGCGAGCCGACGCCTGCGGTACGTCCGCTCCTCGTCCGGCGACGCGTGCACGGGCGGCATCGCGAAGTGCAGCTGCTCCACGGGGACGGGTGCGGGGGCGGGCACGGCGGGCGGCTCGGACATGGCGGACTCCTCACTTTCCCGGGGGCGTACGGGACCGGAAGTTACCGGCGGGTGGGGGTGAGGGGAAGGGGTGGGGCGGGCTAGGGGCGGCGGCGGTTGATCGCGGTGAGGTCGATCTCCAGAGGGAAGGGGACGGTCAGCGTAAGCTTGTCCCGGTGGATGCCCGTGGGTACGTAGACCTTGAGAGCCGGGTCGAGCTCGTAGACGTAGACGACCGGTACTCCCTCCTCGTCCGCTTCCACCCGCCAGAAGTGCCGCACTCCGGCAGCGGCGTACTTGCGGGGCTTGACCTCCCGGTCACGCTGTACCGAGTCGTCGGACACCACCTCGACGGCGAGCACGACGTCCTCGGGACGGAACCATGTCTGGCGTGGCCCCGTGTTCGCCTCGGCGGGGAACACCAGCACGTCCGGCTCCGGCCGGTTCCTCTCGTCCAGCCTGATGGTCATCTCACGCAGGACGTCCAGGTCAGCCGGCGCCTGGTCCAGGAGGGCATTTTCGAACAGACGCATGGCACGCCCGTGAAAGGCGGTCTGCGGACTCATGAAGACGAGACTCCCGTCGATCAGCTCGGTGTGGGGCGGGAGGCCCGGAATCCGGTCGAGGTCGTCCGCCGTCCAGCCGCCCTCCGGCGGGACGGGCCACCGGTACGGCTGCTGTTCGAGCCTGGGGTCGGGTGCGGCGCTCATGATTGCTCCCATACACCGAAGTCTCGTCTCTTCACTCAGCGTACCCAGCCGATACGACAATGCCGCCGCCCAAACGAATGAGCGACGGCATCAACGTTGACCAGGAGGCCCTACGGGTTCACGCGAACCCGGGAGGTCACTCCCACTCGATCGTCCCCGGCGGCTTGCTCGTCACGTCGAGGACCACGCGGTTGACGTCGGCGACCTCGTTGGTGATGCGGGTGGAGATCTTCGCCAGCGTCTCGTACGGCAGGCGCGACCAGTCCGCCGTCATGGCGTCCTCGGAGGAGACCGGGCGCAGCACGACCGGGTGGCCGTAGGTGCGGCCGTCGCCCTGGACGCCGACCGAGCGGACGTCGGCCAGGAGGACCACCGGGCACTGCCAGATCTCGCGGTCCAGGCCGGCCGCCGTCAGCTCCTCGCGGGCGATGGCGTCGGCCTCGCGGAGGAGGTCCAGGCGGTCCTTGGTGACCTCGCCGACGATGCGGATGCCGAGGCCGGGGCCGGGGAACGGCTGGCGCTGGACGATCTCCTCGGGGAGGCCCAGCTCCTGGCCGACCATCCGGACCTCGTCCTTGAACAGCTGGCGCAGCGGCTCGACGAGCTGGAACTCGATGTCGTCGGGGAGGCCGCCCACGTTGTGGTGGGACTTGATGTTGGCGGTGCCGGTGCCACCGCCGGACTCCACCACGTCCGGGTAGAGCGTGCCCTGCACCAGGAAGGCGACCTCGGGGCCCTCCTCCTGGAGGATCTCCAGCTGGGCCTGCTCGAAGACGCGGATGAACTCGCGGCCGATGATCTTCCGCTTCTGCTCCGGGTCGGAGACCCCGGCCAGGGCGTCGAGGAAGCGCTTCTCGGCGTCGACCACCTTCAGCTTCGCGCCGGTCGCGGCGACGAAGTCCTTCTCGACCTGCTCGGTCTCGCCCTTGCGCATCAGGCCGTGGTCGACGTAGACGCAGGTGAGCTGGGAGCCGATGGCCTTCTGGACGAGCGCGGCCGCGACCGCGGAGTCGACGCCGCCGGAGAGGCCGCAGATGGCGCGCTTGTCGCCGACCTGCTCGCGGATGAGGGCGACCTGCTCCTCGACCACGTTGGTCGTGGTCCAGTTCGGCTCGATGCCCGCGCCCCGGTAGAGGAAGTGCTCCAGGACCTGCTGCCCGTGGGTGGAGTGGAGGACCTCCGGGTGGTACTGGACGCCGTACAGCTTCTTCTCGTCGTTCTCGAAGGCCGCGACCGGGACCACGTCCGTGGAGGCGGTGACGGTGAAGCCCTCGGGCGCCGCCGAGCAGGCGTCGCCGTGCGACATCCACACCGGCTGCTCGACGGGCGTGCCCTCGAAGAGCGTCGAACCCGCCTTCGTGACGTGCAGCGGGGTGCGGCCGTACTCCCGCGCCCCGTTGTCGTCGACCGTGCCGCCGAGGGTGGTCGCCATCAGCTGGAAGCCGTAGCACATGCCGAAGACGGGGACCCCGGCCTCGAAGAGCGAGCGGTCCAGGGAGGGGGCGCCCTCCGCGTAGACCGATGACGGACCGCCGGAGAGGATGATCGCGCGGGGGTTCTTCGCCAGCATCTCGGCCACCGGCATGGTGGACGGCACGATCTCGCTGTAGACCCGGGCCTCACGGACGCGGCGGGCGATGAGCTGGGCGTACTGCGCGCCGAAGTCGACGACGAGGACCACGTCGGCCGTGGCGTCGGGGGCGGCGGGGGGTGCTGCTGGCACGGGGCGGCCTTCCGGCGGTGGTGAAGGGGGTCGGTTCTTCCGATTCTACCGGCCGTGCGCGGGCCCTCCGCCGGTCGGCCACGGGGGCCCGCGTCTCACGATCCGGGCCCCGCTTTGGCGGGGCCGCCGGGCCGGGGCCATACTGTCCCCCATGCGTCAGCACACGACCTTCGTCTTTACCTATGGCATCCGGCCCGCCGGCTGCCATGGTCGTGCTGCTTGAGCAACTGACAAGCAACGTTCCAGGCGCCCCGGGCCATCAGGCCCGGGGCGCTCTGCGTTTGTCCGGGCCCGTCGCCCCGGGGGCCACCGACCCACCGGGAGTCACCACCATGAGCAGCACCACCACCGCCACGGACACCACAGCGGCCACCGGCGCCCGCACCGACGAGGCCGCCGCCCTGATCGGCGGCGCCCGCGAGCGCATCGACGCCCTCGACGACCGGATCATCGGTCTCATCCAGGAACGGATGGCCGTCTCGGCGGTGATCCAGGAGGCCCGCATCACCTCCGGCGGCCGACGGGTCAACCTCTCCCGCGAGACGGCCGTGCTCAGCCACTACAGGGACGCCCTCGGCAAGCCGGGCACCGCGCTGGCGATGACCCTGCTGGAGCTGTGCCGGGGCCGGGTGTGAGGCCGGCTTCCGAGGGCCGGCCCCGGGGGCGCAGGACCGTATCTGCGTTCGGTGCCCGTCTCACCCGTACGGCGCGTGACCGGGACCGAGGTGGCTTCGTTGGTCCCGGTGTCCGTGCCAACCAGGGGCGGCATCGGTAAGAAAACCACGCGTGGCTCCGCCGGGACGTGTGACGTACCGAAGGTACGTCGTGGGACCACATCCCGGCGCAAGTGACCGGTCCGCAGGGGACAGCAGCCCGGTCACCCCATGTGCGGCCGTACCCGGGGACGCCCGGGTCGGCCGCATCGGGACGTACGTACGGGACGTGCGTACGCACGGGGCGGAGGCGTTCCCCACTCCCCCCGGCTCGGACCGCTCGTCGGACCGCTCGGAGGCCGTTCCCCTCCCCCGCTTCACCGTCAGGCCCTCAGGCCCTCCGTCGGCGCCTTGCCGCCGTGAACAGCACCAGGCCCACCGTCAGGGCCGTGACCGCCAGGCCCGCCGCGGCCGTCGCCGTCGGCGATCCGGTGGCGGCCAGGCTGCCGCCGTCTCCGGTGGCGGTGTTCTGCGCGGTACCGGGCGCGACCGTGCTGCCCGCCCCCGGGGTGGCCGTGGGGGAAGGGTTCGTTCCGGAACCCGCACCCGGCCCTTCTCCCGCCGGAGGGACGGGGGACGGCGACGGACCGCCGCCGCTCTCCCCGTTCAGCACCACCCGCGCCGTGTTGTTCCCCGGCTCCGGGTCGAACGGCAGCCCCGGCGCCCGGAGCCACGGGCCGCGCACCGCCACCCTGCCCACCGCGCCGATCAGCACCTGGTCGATGCGCAGCCCGAAGGAGAGGTCCAGGCCGCCGTCGTCGCGCACGGTCGCCGGGGCCGGGCAGACGTACCGCGGGGCGGGGGTGGTCTGGTCCGCGCGGGGCGTGCCCTCGGCGGTCACGCCCCGGCAGCCCTTCGGCGCGGAGGTGACCGTCGCACCCTGCGGGACGGTGAAGTCGACGGCGGCCACGCTCTCGCCGGACCGGAGGTGCCCGATCCAGGCCGGGCCGTCGTTGCGGAACCCGAGGTCCGCCGTGACCGTGGTGCCGACGGCCCCGGAGGCGGTGTCCCCGTACGCGACGAAGTCGGCCGTGTTCGCCGTACGGAAGTCGGCCTCGTGCTCGTTGTCGCTCGGTTCGAGGTCCGCGCCCCGGGCGGCCAGGGGCTTTCGCGCCGGTACGGCCCTGAGCACGGCGCCCGACAGGTGTGTGGCGCGGGGGGAGGCCGCGCGCCGCTCCGGGCCGCGCTCGTGGATGCCGTACCCGAAGATGTCGCGGTAGGCGCGGGCGGTGGCCTCCAGGGTCAGCGGGGCGGCCAGGGTGTAGGTGGCGCCCGCCTCGAAGGCGCCCTCGACGGAGCAGCGGGCCGTGGTCCAGCTCGGGTCGTCGGTGGCGTACGCGCAGTTGCTGTAGCGCTGCGGGATGTCCAGGCCGCGCGAGTACCGGAGGGTGAGAACGACCCCGTCGGCGTCGCGGCTGCCCCGGTTGGTGAAGGTGATCGGCGCCTGCTGCTTCTGCCCGGGGGTCAGCTCCCGTTCGAAGGGGAGCTCGTGCATCACGAGGTCGGGGCCGCCGACGGTGACCCGGGTGGTGAACGGGGTGAAGGCCGCTCCCCCGGCCTCGCCGGTGACCCGGACCGTGCCGGTGGCGCCCTGTCGGCTGTCCGCGGCGGCGCTGAGGACGAGGTCGGTGACGGTGGAGACGCCGGGCGATATGCCGCGGCCCGTGCAGACGGCGGACCGGGTCCCGGTCGTCTTGCACGTCACGCCGGGCTGCTCGTCGAAGGAGAGGTCGGCGATGCCCGCGATCCCGGTCAGGTCGAAGGTGACGGTGAACTCGCCCTCGTAGCCCGTGTTCTGCTCTCCCTGCCCCCCGGGCCCCGCTGCCTGCCCGGCTCCCCCGGCCCTCTCGGCCTGCCCGGCTCCCTCCGCCTCCCCCGCCCCCTCGGGCTCCTCCGTGGGGCGGGTGACCGTGATGGCGGCCGTGGACCGCCGCTGCTCGCCGCCCTTCGCGTACGGGTGCAGGGCCGTCTCGGCGGGCCCGCCCAGGACGGCCGCCGGGGCGGCGGGCCGGGCGGGGGCGGCGACGGCCGTGGCCGCGGTGAGCGGACCGGCGGCGAGCAGCAGGGCGGTGGCGGCGAGGCCGCCCGCCCTGCGGAGCGGCGCGGTGCGCGGGGAGAAGCGTTTCATCGCGGACCTCTGGGTTCGGCAGGGGCTGTGCGACCGCGGGCCACGGTGACCAGGACCGTGACCCGCGCTCGGGCTTTCGATCCCGCAGCGTACGGGGTCGGCCCTGCGGCTCTCCGAGGAGGCGTCCGCTATCCGGTCACGGACGGGGTACGGGGGTGTTCCCGACGCCCTTCACCCCGGTGCCCGCCTCCACCGTCCCCTTCGGCGGTACGACGGGGATGCCCAGGAACGGCAGTTTCAGCGCCGCGAACGCGTCCTTGGGCACGGTCGGGGCCAACGGCTCGACCGGGGTGAGGCGTTCGTAGGACTCGCCCTGCTCCGGGCGCGGGTCCGCCTCGCCCTTGTTGGGCCAGAAGGACATCGCGCGCTCGGCCTGGGCGGTGATGGTCAGCGAGGGGTTGACGCCCAGGTTGGCGGAGACCGCCGAGCCGTCGACCACGCTGATGCCGGGGTGGCCGTAGAGGCGGTGGTACGGGTCGATGACGCCCTCCTCCGCGCTCGCGCCGATCGGGCAGCCGCCGAGGAAGTGGGCGGTGAGCGGGGTGCCCATCAGCTCGCCGACGTTGGAGCCGGCGAAGCCGTTGATCTCCTCCGCGAGCAGGGTGGCGCTGCGGGTGGCCTCCGCGATCTGGGTCGGGTTGGGGGCGCCGTGGCCCTGGCGGGCGGTGAGCAGCCCTTTGCCGATGCCGCCCGGTTTGCGGTAGGTGGTCAGGGAGTTGTCGAGCGACTGCATGACGAGTCCGATGATGGTCCGCTCGGACCAGCGGCGGTTGGAGAGCGAACGGGCCGCGAGGGTGGGGTGCTTGATCATGTTGGCGAGCCAGCCGCGCACCCGGTGGGCCCCGTAGGGCACCTGGAGGATCGACATGGAGCCCATGGCGTTGGAGCCCTTGCCGTAGCGGACGGGCTCGATGTGGGTGTTGTCGTCCGGGTGGATGGACGAGGTGATCGCGACGCCCTGGGAGAAGTCGGCCTTCGCGATGCCGTGCTTCTTGCGGTAGCGGCGGTCGCTGGTCTGGGAGCCGACCAGGGCCTCGGAGTTGGTCCGGGTCAGCTCGCCGAGCCTGGTGGAGAGCCGGGGCAGCAGCCCCCGGTCCTTCATGGTGTGCAGCAGGGTCTGGGTGCCGTACGTGCCCGCCGCGACGACCACCTTCCGGGCGCGCAGCTTCGTGGGCTTCGCCTTGCGGCGGCGGTCGGTGGGGACGGTGAGGACGCGGTAGCCGCCGTCGGGGTGGTCGGTGACCGCGACGACGGAGGTCATCGGGTGGATGACCGCTCCGGCCTTCTCCGCGAGGTGGAGGTAGTTCTCGTTGAGGGTGTTCTTCGCGCCGTGGCGGCACCCCGTCATGCACTCGCCGCACTCGGTGCACGCCTTGCGCGCGGGTCCGGCGCCGCCGAAGTACGGGTCGGGGACGGTGTCCCCCGGCTTCGCCCTGGCCGTGCCGTCGGCGTCCTTGCCGTCGCCGAAGAAGACGCCGACCGGGGCCAGGTGGAAGGTGTCGCCGACGCCCATCGCCTCGGCGGCGGCCTTGAGGTGGATGTCGGAGGGGGTCATGGTGGGGTTGAGGCGGACCCCGAGCATCCGGCGGGCCTGGTCGTAGTACGGCTTGAGCTCGTCCTGCCAGTCGGTGATCGAGGCCCACTGGCGGTCCTCGAAGAACGGGGCGGGCGGCACGTACAGCGTGTTGGCGTAGTTGAGCGAGCCGCCGCCGACCCCGGCGCCCGCGAGCACCATGACGTTGCCGAGCAGATGGACGCGCTGGATGCCGAAGAGGCCGAGGGCGGGGGCCCACAGGTAGTTCTTCAGGTCCCAGGAGGTCTTGGGGAGCGTGCCGGGGGTGAAGCGGCGGCCCGCCTCCAGGACGCCGACGCGGTAGCCCTTCTCCGTCAGCCGGAGCGCCGAGACCGCGCCCCCGAACCCCGAGCCGACGACCAGGACGTCGTAGTCGTACGCGGCGTCGTCCTCGGCCGGGACATGGCTCACGGGCTGTTTCTGGGCAGGGCTGTCCTGGGACATGGCGCTCCTCGGTACGAAAAGGGCAGGGGACAGGGCGTCTCGACGGGCGCTCAGCGCAGCCGGAACGCCTTCATCGCCTTCAGGCTGCGGGTCATGAACGCGGCGTACTTCTCGTCGTCCATGCCGAAGGACGGGGCCAGCGGGATCAGCCGCTGCTGGGCGACGGTCTGGGCCTCGGTGAACTTGAGAATGCCCTCGGAGCCGTGCCGCCGGCCGAGGCCGGAGTCCTTCATGCCGCCCATCGGGGACTGGACGCTGCCGTAGGCGGGGGCGTACCCCTCGTTGATGTTGACGGTGCCGGTCCGCAGGCGGGCGGCGACCCGGTGGCCGCGCTTGGCGTCGGTGGTCCAGACGCTGGAGTTGAGGCCGTACGGGGTCGCGTTGGCCAGCGCGATCACCTCGTCCTCGTCGGTGAAGCGGTAGATGGAGACGACCGGACCGAAGGTCTCCTCGGTGCAGACGGCCATCGGCGCCTCCACCCCGTCCAGGATGGTCGGCTCGTAGAAGAGGGGGCCGATGTCGGGGCGCGCGACCCCGCCCGCGACGAGCGTGGCGCCCTTCTCGACGGCCTCGGCCACATGGCGGCTGACGGTCTCCAGCTGGCGCGGCCCGACGAGGGAGCCCATGTCGGCGCCGTACGCGAGGGAGTTGCCGAGCCGCATGGCCTTCGTCCGGGTGGCGAACCGCTCCACGAAGTCGTCCGCGACCGACTCGTGGACGTACAGCCGCTCGATGGAGATGCAGAGCTGTCCGGCGGAGGAGAAGCAGGCGCGCACGGCACCCTGGGCGGCCTTCTCCACGTCGGCGTCCTTGAGGACGAGCATGGCGTTCTTGCCGCCGAGCTCCAGGGAGACCCCGACGAGACGGGAGGCGGCGCCCACGGCGACCTCGCGGCCGGTGCGGGTGGAGCCGGTGAAGGAGACGTAGTCGGCGCGGCTGACGACCTCGGGGCCGACGACGGGGCCCTCGCCCAGCACGATCTGGAAGACCCCGGCGGGCAGCCCGGCCTCGATGAGCAGGTCACGGGCCCAGAGCGCGGTGAGCGCGGTCTCCGTGTCGGGCTTCATCACGACGGCGTTGCCGGAGACGAACGCGGGCAGCGCGTCGCCCACGGAGAGCTCGAAGGGGTAGTTCCAGGGGGCGATCTGGCCGATGACCCCGCGCGGCTGGCGCAGCTCGGTGACCTTGGTGAGGGTCGGGACGACACCCGTGTGCCGCTTGGGCTTGAGGTAGGCGGCGGCCCGGCGGCCGTAGTGGCGGGCGGCGACCGCGACGGACTGCACCTCCTCGTGGGCGTGCAGCCGGGCCTTGCCGGTCTCCAGCTGGATGAGGTCGAGCACCTCGGACTGGCGGCTGAGGACCAGGTCGTGGAAGCGCAGGAGGATCGCGGCCCGCTGCCGTACGGGGGTGGCGGCCCAGGCGGGCTGGGCGGCGCGGGCCCGGTCGAAGGCGGTGGCCACGTCCTCGGGGGTGGACTCGGGCAGATCGGCCAGCTTCTCCCCGGTGAAGGGCGCGTGGTTGGCCGTACGTCCCGATCCGACGACACCGCGGACCAGCTGGGCGATCACCTCGGGGGTGACCACATCGGCGGCGGTGCGTACGCCCGCGGGGGCAACCGCGACGGGGTTCGTACCGAGGGGGGCGTCAGGGGCCTGCGAGTCCGTCATGAGGCCGAGAGTATGCCGCGGCGCACCCTTTGGGTACCCGTGGGTAACAGTTTTTCGCCGGACCCGTCGGCCGCTCGGAGCCATCGGCTCGAACAAGCCAGTGATCACTGGCGGTATAACGCCTGATCAGGGGCTATACGGCAGACCGGGCGGGCGCGGTCTGCCCGCCGCGCGCGAAATTCTGATTCCCGCCCCTCCCGGGAACAGGAATCCGCCGCGCTCAGGAACCATGGGTCGGCCGCGCTCAGGAACCATGGATCTTCAGGCCCTTGACGGCCTCGGCGAAGATCTTCTCCCCGTCCCTCGACGCCTGCCCCTTCGCGGGCATCCGGACCCGTACGTTCCAGTGCGGGTCCGCCGCCTTCTCACCGGGGATCAGCAGCTCCCGGAGGCGGTAGCGCACCGGGTCGTCGTCGGAGCCGGAGCCGTACGGGATGTAGTCGGTGGTCATCTCGATGGCGGCGCGGCCCTGGTGCGTGACCTTCTTATGGGTCACGGAAGCGCCCTCCATCTGTGTGGTGTCCTCCCCGCCGTTCTCGTAATAGGCCGTACGGGCCGCCACATCGGGGCCGGGGTCGCCGCCGTCCTCGCCGTCCTCCTTCAGGCCCCGTCGCCAGAAGGTGATCTCGAAGACGTCGCTGGGGTCCGCGTACCAGACCAGTTCCCCGTCCTGCTGGACCCGCTTGTACTCCTCGGGCACCGACACATCCGCCGAGAGCACCTCGTTCTCCGGCCGGATCTGCCAGCCCTCGGGCGGTCCGTCGCCCGCGAACGGGTTGAACAGCACCAGCACCAGCGCCAGGAGGACGGCCAGCGCCCCGCCCGCCAGGCCGAACTGCGCGGGGCGGTTGCGGTGCAGGACCGGCGGCAGCCACCTGCCGCCGCCCTCCTTCGCCACGAAGGGCTCCGTGACCGGCGCCGGGGCGGCGGTCTCCTGGAGCACCCGGCGGACCTCGGCGGCGGACGGCCGGGCCGCCGGGTCCTTGCGGAGCAGCCGCATCACGAGCAGCCCGAAGGCGCCCGTGGCCCGGGCGGGCAGCTGCGGTTCGGCGGAGAGCACGGCCTGGAGGGTGGCCGGGGTGTTCGAGCGGCGGTACGGGGACATCCCCTCCACCGCCGCGTACAGCACGACCCCCAGCGACCAGAGGTCCGAGGCGGGCCCGGGGTGCTGGCCGAGGACCCGCTCCGGCGAGATGTACTCGGGCGACCCGATGAACGCCCCGGTCTCCGTGAGCCGCTGCTCCCCCTCCACCTGGGCGATCCCGAAGTCGGTGAGGACGACCCGGTCGGCGGTGCCGAGCAGCACGTTGTCCGGCTTGACGTCCCGGTGCAGGATGCCCGCGGTGTGGGCGGCGGTCAGGGCGTCGAGGACCGCGAGGCCGATCCTGGCGGCCTCGCGGGTGTCGAGGATGCCCTCCTGGAGACGGTCGCCGAGCGACTGGCCGCGCACCAGCTCCATGACGATCCACGGCCTGCCGTCCTCCACGACGACATCGTGGACGGTGACGACCGAGGGGTGGTCGATCCGCGCGGCGGCCCGCGCCTCCACCTGCATGCGCCGGTGGGCGGTGGCGTGTTCGCGCTCGCCCAGATGGTCCGGTACGCGGGGCTCCTTGACGGCCACCTCACGGTCGACGACCTGGTCGTGCGCCCGCCACACCGTGCCCATCCCGCCGTGCCCGAGCCGGGACAGCAGCCGGTAGCGCCCGCCGACGACCCGGTTCGCCGCACCGTCCGGGGCGCTCGCGGGGACGGTGGGGGCGCTCGTGGTGTCCACAGGGCTCGCGGGAGCGGGAATGTGAGCGGGCGGCGGTGTGTGCGGCGGCTGGAGTCCGTAGCTGGTGGGCTCGTCCGCCCGTCCCCCGTGGTTGTTCATGGCCCCATCCTGGGTCACACCCCGGGGCGGACACCACAGGAGCCGGTCACCGGATGCAGACCCGTGACGTACGGGGGCGGGGTGGCCGTTCAGTCCTGCGTGCCCGGCGCCCGCCAGCTGCGCAGCATGATGTCGAACTGCTCGCGGCTGGTCTCCCAGCCCTCCTGCGGGGCGGTCAGGTACAGGGCGTACTCGGGGCCGCCGGGCCCGCCGTAGTACATCTGGTCGATCCCGTGCCGGGGGCCCGCGTGGTCCTTGGTCTCGTTCCAGGTGAACTCCCAGAGCGAGCCCGGCCGGTCGCGGAAGGTGTTCTTCTCCAGCCTGATGCGCTGGTAGCCCGGCAGCCGTTCCGCCAGCTGCTCCTCCATGTTCCGCATGTGCAGATACGGATGGTCGAAGTCGGGGTCCGGGTCGACGCTGATGCGGATGCGGTGGACCCCGTCGTCCGGGGTGTAGTCGATCTGCCCTCCGTTCACCTGGCGCGTCCAGTCCTCCGGTACGACCAGGCTGAAGCCCGCCGGGTCGTCGACCCGGTGCCAGCCGTCGGGTATCTCCGAACCTCCCTGCGTGGGGGCGGGGGTGGTGGGGGCCGGGGTCGTCCGCGGCGCGGAAGGCGTGGTGGGGACGGTGGGGGCGGTGGTGGGGGCGGTGCCCGTACGGCCGCTGGCCGAGGCGCCGGGCCCGTACTTCATCGCGACCAGCCCGGCCGCTCCCCCGAGGACCGCCGCCGCGACGACCACGGCGAGCACCGTGCGCCACCGCCGGGAGCCTGCGCGCCGGGTGACGGGGGCGGAGGCGGGGCCGAAGGCGGGAGCGGGGCCGGGGGCGGTTCCGTTGCCGGGAGCGGTTCCGTCCGCACCGGGCGTTCCGGGGAGTCCGGCCGTTCCCGTCGGTCCGGCCGTTCCCGGGAGTCCGGCCGTTCCGGGGAGCCGGGCCGTGGAGCCGTCCTGGCCTGCGTACCCGAACCTGGCCTCCTCCGGCACCCGTTCGGTCGGCACGTACGCCTGGACCGAGCGCGGCTCCCGGCCCTCCATGGCGTCCAGCAGCATCTGCTCGGTCTCGGCGGCCGTGGGGCGCCCGGCCGGGTCCTTGCGGAGCAGCGCGGTGATGACGGGACCGAGGGGACCGGCGTTGACGGGGGCGGGCGGTTCCTCGGTGACGACGGCCTGCATGGTGGAGATCGGGGACGTACGGCGGAAGGGCGAGCGCCCCTCCACCGCCGTGTACAGCGTGGCGCCCAGCGACCAGAGGTCGGAGGCGGGGCCGGGGTCGCCGCCGCGTACCCGTTCGGGCGCCAGGTAGTCGATGGAGCCGACCAGTTCACCGGTCCGGGTGATCGTGGAGTCGCCCTCGATCGCGGCGATCCCGAAGTCGGTGAGGAGCACCTGCCCGTCGCGGGCCAGCAGGACGTTGCCGGGCTTGACGTCCCGGTGCAGCACCCCGGCGGTGTGGGCGGCGCGCAGGGCGCTCAGTACGTGGAGGCCGATGCGGGCCGCCTCGCGCGGGGCGATCTCGCCCTTCTCCTTGGCCTCGTCGGCGAGCGAGGGCCCGTCGACGTACTGCATGACGATCCAGGGGCGCTTGTCGTACTCGATCACGTCGTGGACGGTGACGACGCCGGGGTGCGTGATGCGGGCCGCCGCGCGCGCCTCCTTCTGGGTGCGGGCGTGCAGGACGAGCCGGTCGGCCTCGGCCACGTACAGCCCGGCGGTCAACTCCTTGACGGCGACCGTGCGGTGCAGCACCTCGTCATGGGCGCGCCACACCTTGCCCATGCCCCCGCGCCCCAGCTCCTCGCCCAGCCGGTAACGCCCCGCCAGCACCAGTCCCGCAGCCGTGCCTTCTGATCGGTCCACGTGTGTCCCGCCCCCCAGTTCCTCAGCTTGCCAGATTACGGAGCCGGGGCGGCGGGGCGGAACGGGGGATCGCCCACGAGACCGCACCGTGATGGTTGTCGGCACCGCACAACGGCCGGTCCCGTGAGGAGCCGGTGACGGGCGGTCAGGAGGCGTTCGTCCGGTACGAGGCGATGGCCTGCTGGTAGATCTCGGTGACCTTGTCGCGGTCGTTCACCGGGCCGATGGCCTGGATGACGTGGTAGCGGCCGTCGACGATCATGGCGAGGTTGCGGACGTACACCTCCCGGCCGCCGCTCTCCTGCCAGGTGAACTGCCCCTCGGCCATGGCCTGCCGCCCCACGTCGACCCGGCGCAGCCCCGACGAGGTGGCCCAGCTGGACTCCCGGAACGGCTGGAGTTCGAGCTGCTTGACGCGCTGGTAGTCCAGCGGGTCGCTGCCGCCCGCCTTGACCGTGTCCCGGCCGGGCACCACGAGGAGCGTGAACCCGTCGCTGCCGTAACGGATCTGACGGTCCGCGTTGGCCGGGCTGCGCTGCCAGTCCTTCGGTACGCCGACCTCGAAGCCCTCCGTGTCCTTGCGGAGCACATACCCGGCGGGGAGCGCGACGGCGGAGCCGCTGGTCTGCGGCTGCTGGGAGCCGGAGCCGGGGTCGGTGCCCGGCCCGTCGGAGGGTGCGGGCGAACCGGAGGCGGCGGGGGGCGGGGCGGCGGAGCCCGTGGGCTGTCCGGACGCGCCGGTCCGCGCCCCCTGCTGCCCGGCCGGCTCCTGCTTCGGCATGAAGAGGAAGGCGTACGCGATGGCCGCGGCCATCAGCAGCAGGATCAGGACCAGCAGCAGCCGGCCGAGGTGGCGCGGCGAGCGCCCGTCGCGCGGCCGGGACGGCTCCCGCAGCACCCGGGGGCCCTTGGGCTCGCGCGGTGCGCGCCCCTCGCGCGGCCGGGGCTCCCAGGCGTCGACCGGGTGGGCCCGGCCCTGCTCGGGGTCGGGGGGCAGCACCGACTCGTGGCGGGTCGGCGTCCGGCGCGGGTCGAGGCGCTGCTCCTCCACCTGCCGGCGCTGCCGCCTGCCCTGGCGGTGACGGCCGTGCGCGGACCCGCCGCCGAACCGGCCCCGGCGCCTGCGGACCAGCTCGCCCCGGCGGCGTACGACCGGGAGCCGGGTGGCGTCGGGCGCGGGCAGCGGGACGACGTCGGCGCCCGCCTCGGGCTCGGGGGCGGACCGCACGAGGGAGCGCAGCCAGCCGCGCAGCTCCTCGAACTCCGGCCGCTCCGTGGGGTCCTGGCGCAGCAGCGACTCGACGACGGGCCGCAGCGCGCCGCACTCCTCCGCGAAGGCGGGCGGCTCGGCGCAGACCATCTGGACGAGCTCGGCCGCGTTCTCCTCGGGGTAGGGCGCGTGGCCCTGGACGGCGCGGTAGAGCAGCGCGCCGAGCGCCCACAGGTCGGTGGCGGGGCCGATGGGGGGCGCGAGCTGCCAGTTGTCGTGGACCGGACCGGCCTGTTCCGGCGCCCACCGTTCGGTGACGGGCCCGACGACGGCGATCCGCGCCTGCCGGGCGCGCTCGGCGGCGAGCGGGGTGGCGGGGCCCCGGTAGACGGCGACCTTGCGGCTGCCCGCGACGGCCTCCTCCCAGGCGCTGGAGGGGGGCCGCTCGGCCGGGAGACGGGAGGCGGGGGCGAGGGCGGGCGGTCCCGGGCGCCGGGAGTCGGCGCGCAGCGCGTCCTGCCCGGAGCCGCCGAAGCCGCCGGAGCCGCCCGCCGGGACGGAGCGCCCGGAGCCTGGGCCGTCGTCCCAGGTGCCCGCGAGGTGGACGCGTCGGCCGGACGGGCGGGGGCCCTCCTCGTCGTCGTCCTCGTCCTCGTCGTCGTAGGGGTCCTCGGGCGGGCTGCCCCAGGGACCGGCGGTGAGACGGGGGCCGGGGAGGGAGGAGGCGGAGGGGGGTGCGGGGTCGGGGTCGAGGTCGTGGCGCTGGATGGGGACGGCTCCGGAGCCGGTCCCCGTGCCGGGGGTGTGCTCGTCGGGCGCGTGCGTGGTGTCTGCGGCGGGCGCCGTCCCCGTACCGGGTGCGTCCGTCGCCTCCCCGCCGGTCCCGGTCGGCTGCCTGCGGTCCTCGGTGACCCGGGCGGCGGCGCGCGCCCCGGCCCGGTAGGCGGCGATCGCCCCGGCGCGGGCGGCCCGCAGCTGGGCGGCGCTCCCGGCTCCCGGCTCGGCGGGGGGCCTGGGGGCGGCGGTGTAGGGCACGGCGGGCGTGGCGGGACGCGGAACGAGCTCCTGGCCGCCGGGCGTCCCATACGTCTCCTCGGCCCCGAGAGCCCTGTGCTGCTCGGGCGCCTGCTCCTCGCCCCGGTCCGGGCGGTGCGCGTACGGCTGCGGGGGGTGCGGGGGGTGCGCCCGCACATACGGCGGTACGAGCGGGAGTTCCTGGCTGTCGTAGCTCCCGGCCGACGGGAAGGAATAGGGCCCCCGGCCGTCCGGCACTCCGGACACGCCACGCGCGCCGGGCGGACCGGACGCGTTCGGCCCGTCGGACGGCCCGTCAGCCCCCTCAGCCCCGTCATCCCCGCCCGGCAGCTCACCGGGCAGCTCACCCGGCTCGACGGCGTCGACCGCCTCGACGACCGGTATCCCCTGCGTCTCGTCGGCACCGGAAACCTCAGGGGCCCCGTAGGTCCCGTACCCCCCGTACATCTCCTGGCTCCCGGTGCCGGTGCCGTACGCCTCCGAAGCGGGCGACGGCGGCGCCTGCTCGTCGTCGGGCAGCGGCTCGGGGGCATATCCGCAGAGCGCCTCCTCGGCGGCGCCCGCCGCCAGGCCGGTCAGCATCACGCGGCCGTCGTCGCAGACCAGGACCGTGCGGACGGTGATGTTGCGGTGGGTCCAGCCGTGCGCGTGGAGCACCCGCAGGGCGGTGAGCACGTCGGAGCCGATCTCGGCGGCCCGGTAGGGGTTCAGGGGGCGTTCGGCGAGAAGGGCGGCGAGGGGGCGGGCCGCGACGAGCTCGCTGACTATCCAGAGCGAACCGGCCTCGGCGAACACGTCGAAGACCTGGTCGAGCCGGGGGTGGTCGGGCACCTGGGCGGCGGCCTGCGCGGCCTCTATCGCGCGCCGGACCGCCGGGTCTGTACTCCGGCGCACCGCCCGCCCCGTCGTGCGCCCGGCCGCCGACCGGCCGTCCGCGTCGAGCACCTCGGCGTCCACGATCTCCGGCAACGGCACCTGACGGACCAGGACTTCCTGCCCGCTGTACGTGTCGAACGCCCGGGTCTCGACCAGTTCGTACCCGTCGGACGGGGGCAGCGGAAGGCGGTAGCGGTCGGCAAGCACCCGACCCGCGTAGTCGTCCACGACGCCTCCCCAGAGCGCGCTGTTCCCCCGGTCATCGAACCGTACGCATCAGTCGGTCGCGGTCGTCCGGCGGGCGATCGGCCCACTGTTCCGGCCGCTGTTCCGGCTGCGTACGGTCTCCGTCTTCTTACGATACGTGGCAACGCGGGCCAACGGGCCGGGTCGTGGCAACCCGGCCCGCCCAATACGCCTTTCCCGCCCTGCTCGACGGCCCGTTCGCGGAGGTCACTTCGTGGGCGTGAAGGTGGCGAACGCCGTCTCGCGGAGCGTGCGGCACTCCTCGCCGTCCCACTCGTCGATCTTGCAACTGATCATGATCGAGTAGCCGCGCCGGGCATCGACCTTGAAGCCCCGGTTGAGCACCCGGACCCGGACGCCTTTGTGGCTGCGCTCGAACGTCCAGTCGGCCACGGTCGGATAGCCGTTGTACTCGACCTTCTTTATGCTCACGTGCTTGTAGGCGTCGCTGAGGATCTTGGTGCTGGCGACGGCCCCGCGCCAGGCGGCGGACGCGTCGTCCCGGGGCGAGTTGTTGAAGTCGACCTGGACCCGGGGGAAGCTGCCGGGCTCGGCGTTGTAGACCCCGCCGGAGTTGCGGCCCGCTATGGCCGTGCGCTTGAAGGTGCCGGGCATCGCCATCGTGAAGTGGAACCGGTCGTCGGTGACCGTGGCGTACCCGGCGGGCAGGGTGTCGCCCGGCTCGTCGTCCTTCGGGTCGTCGCCCTCGTCGTCGCCCTCCGGGCCGTCGGCCGGATCGTCCGTCTTCGGGCCATCGGCGGGGCCGTCGGACGGGTCGCCCTCGGGAGCCTTGCCCTCCCCGGTGCCCTGCCCCTCCTTCTGGCCGCCCGACGCACCGCCCTCGCTGTCGCCCTCGCCCTCGGAACCGCCCGCCGAGGCCCCGGCGGAGGCCGTGTCGCCCTTGCCCTTACCGGCGTTGGCCTTGTCGCCGTCGCCGCCCAGGCTGAACGCCAGGACCGTGCCGAGGATCGCCAGCACGATGACGCCCGCGATGATCGCGAGCGTGCGGCGCGGCACGACATCCGTGATCGAGGCGCGGGTGGAGGCCGGTGAGGCCGGGGGGCGCTGCCCGGGTACGGACGCGCCGGATGCGGCCCCGGAACCCGTCGGTCCCGCCGGGGACTTGGTGCCGGTGGCCGTGGCGGTGGTGGCGGCTGCGGGAGAGCCGGAGGACGGAGAGGCGGTGGTGGCCTTCCCGGTCGGCGTGGTGGGCGGCGCTGCGTGCTTCGGCGGGGGGACGGGCGAGCCGGTGGCGGCGGACGCGGAAGCCGCGGGCGAGGAAGAAGCGGCCGCTGCGGGGGAAGTCGTGGCTGCCGCCGCAGCGCCTGCCGCTCCCGCCGCGACGGCCGGTGCGGCCTTCGCGCCGCGCACGGAACGCAGCGCTCCGCGCAGCCGGTCGCGCGCGCCTTCGCCGGAGTCGCCCGAGCCCGGTCCGCCGCCCTGCTTCGGCGGCTTGGGCACCTTGGTGAACTTCCCGGCGCCGGACCCGGCTTCGGGAACCGCGGGCAGGGCCATGACCTGGGTGGAGTCGGCGGGCGGCACCGCGGGCGCGTCGGGGGCGTTGATCACGTCGTTGAGCAGCGCCCGCGCCCCGGCGTCGTCGAGCCGCTGGTCGGGGTCGCGGGCGAGGAGCCCGTAGATGACCTCGGTCAGCGGGCCCGCGTTCTTCGGCGGGTCGAGCGGTTCGGTCATCACGGCCGTCAGGGTGGCGATGGCCGAGCCCTTGTCGTACGGCGGGCAGCCCTCGACGCTCGCGTACAGCAGTCCGCCGAGCGACCACAGGTCGGCGGGCGGTCCGGGCTTGTGGCCGCGCGCCCGCTCCGGCGAGATGTACGAGGGGGCGCCGACGAGCATGCCGGTGGAGGTGACCGAGGGGTCGCCCTCGACCTGGGCGATGCCGAAGTCGGTGAGCACGACCCGGCCGTCCTCGGCGATCAGCACGTTGGACGGCTTCACATCGCGGTGCAGGATGCCCTCGCGGTGCGCCGAGCGCAGGACGTCGAGGATGGCGAGCCCGACCTCGGCGGCCCGCTTCGGCGTCAGCGTGCCGTCCTCGCGGATCGCCTCGGCGAGGGACTTGCCCTCGATCAGCTCCATCACGATCCACGGCCGGTCGTCCTCGTCGACCACGTCGTAGACCGTCACCGCGCCGTTGTTGCGAATCCGGGCGATCGCCTTGGCCTCACGCAGGGTGCGCGTGATCAGCCGACGCTTCTCGTCCTCGTCGATGGCGCCCGGGAACCGCAGCTCCTTGACCGCCACCGTGCGGCCGAGCGTCTCGTCATCGGCGCGCCAGACCGTGCCCATGCCGCCCCGGCCGAGCACTCCCCCGAGCCGGTAGCGCCCCGCGAGGAGACGACCGTCCTTGTCCCCTTGGGGCTCCCGTGCCTGCTCCGCCTCCGACATGCGTCCCCTCTGCGATCAACTCTGCGATCAACCCGCCCTGGCAGAGCGTTCATTGTCCCTCACCCCGGGACCGGTCCTGGTGCCGGGTCCGGGGTCCGCCGCGACAGGGCCCGAAGAGGGAATCCCCCACAGCCTGCTACCTACCCGCCCTCCCCGTCCAGGCCCGGCCGGGCGGCCACCACCGCTCCACCGGGCCCTACCCGCCCAACTGGCCCGTACGTGAAGGGCGGTGACCGACCGGGTGAACCGCCAGGTGAACCCGGGTGAACGCCTCTCCCGGAACCCCCTAGCCCGGCACGATGTCCGGCGCGCCGAGCCGGGCCGCGTCCGCCGTGAGGTCGTCGGGCTGCCGCTGCGACTCGCGTTCGGCCTCCACCCGCTTCTCGTAGTGCTCGACCTCCCGGTCGATCCGGTCCGCGTCCCAGCCCAGCACCGGGGCCATCAGCTCCGCGCAGAGGCGGGCGCTGCGGGTGCCCCGGTCGAAGGTCTCGATGGAGATCCGGGTGCGCCGGGTCAGGACGTCGTCCAGATGGCGGGCGCCCTCGTGGGAGGCGGCGTAGACGATCTCGGCGCGGAGGTAGTCGTCGGCGGCGGGCAGGGGTTCGCCCAGGGTGGGGTCGGCCAGGATCAGTTCCAGGATTTCTTCCGTCATTGAGCCGTACCGGTTGAGCAGATGCTCCACCCGGACGACATGGAGCCCGGTCCGGGCGGCGATCCTGGCCCGCGCGTTCCACAGGGCCCGGTACCCTTCGGCGCCCAGCAGCGGGGTGTCCTCGGTGACACAGGCGGCCACCCGCTGGTCGAGCCCGTGCACCGCCTCGTCCACCGCGTCCTTCGCCATCACCCGGTACGTCGTGTACTTGCCGCCCGCCACGACGACGAGCCCGGGGACGGGGTGGGCGACCGTGTGCTCGCGGGACAGCTTGCTGGTGGCGTCCGACTCACCGGCCAGCAGCGGGCGCAGCCCGGCGTAGACGCCCTGGACGTCGTCCCTGGTCAGCGGGGTGTTGAGGACGGAGTTGACGTGCTGGAGGAGATAGTCGATATCGGCGCTGGAGGCGGCCGGGTGGGCCTTGTCCAGGTCCCAGTCGGTGTCCGTGGTGCCGATGATCCAGTGCCGCCCCCACGGGATCACGAAGAGCACGGACTTCTCGGTGCGCAGGATGAGGCCGGTGGAGGAGTGGATGCGGTCCTTGGGGACGACCAGGTGGATGCCCTTGGAGGCCCGGACGTGGAACTGTCCGCGCTCCCCGATGAGCCCCTGGGTGTCGTCCGTCCACACGCCGGTCGCGTTGACGACCTGCTTGGCGCGGACCTCGTACTCCGTGCCGCCCTCCACGTCCTGGACCAGCGCGCCCACGACCCGCTCGCCCTCGCGGAGGAAGCCGGTCACCCGGGCCCGGTTGGCGACCTGGGCCCCGTAGGAGGCGGCGGTGCGGACGAGCTCGGTGACGAAGCGGGCGTCGTCCATCTGGGCGTCGTAGTACTGCAACGCGCCGACCAGGGCGTCCTTCTTCAGCGCGGGGGCGACCCGCAGGGCGCGGCGGCGGGAGAGGTGGCGGTGCACGGGGAGGCCCCGGCCGTGGCCGGAGGAGACCGACATCGCGTCGTACAGCGCGACGCCGGAGCCCGCGTAGAGCCGCTCCCACCCCTTGTGCTGCAACGGGTAGAGGAAGGGCACCGGCTTCACCAGGTGCGGGGCGAGCCGCTCCAGCAGCAGGCCGCGCTCCTTCAGCGCCTCCCGCACCAGGGCGAAGTCGAGCATCTCCAGATAGCGCAGCCCCCCGTGGATCAGCTTGCTCGACCGGCTCGATGTGCCGGACGCCCAGTCGCGCGCCTCGACCAGCCCGGTCGAAAGCCCCCGGGTGGCGGCGTCCAGCGCCGTGCCCGCGCCGACGACTCCCGCCCCCACGACCAGCACGTCCAGTTCGCGTTCGGCCATGGCGGCGAGCGCGGCGGTGCGCTCGGCGGGTCCCAGTGTCGCTGTCCTCACTGCTGCCTCCCGGTGGATCGGGGTGGTCGGACACAGGAGCGCCACCCGGCCGAGGGGCCGGCCGCCCGTGTCCACTTCTCGATTCTGTCCGCGCTCCGCGACTTCAGCCACCGCCTGTGGACAACACCCGGACGACAGGCGTCACGGAATGCGACATATAGGTCATATTTACGCCTAGTCTGACATTGCGCTGTCCACAGCGGTTGCGCTTTTCGCTCCTCGGTCTTAGGGAAGGCGGCCTTCGACATGCCCGCAGACCTCGCCGTCATCGGACTCGGCCACCTCGGCCTGCCCCTCGTCCAGGCCGCCGTGGCCGCCGGGATCGACACCGTCGGCTACGACACCGACCCACGCCCCTGCGCGGAGCTGCGGGCGGGCCGCACCCCCGTCGAGGGGCCCCTCACCGCGTCCGACATCCGCCGCATGCTCTCCGGCGGCTTCCGGCCCACCACCAGCGCCGCCGAGCTGGGCCGGGTCCGTACCGCCGTGATCTGCTCCCCCACCCCCCTCGGCCCCGACCGCACCGTCGACCTCACCGCCCTCGGCGACGCCGCCCGCGCCCTGGCCGCCCGGCTGCGCCCGCACACCACCGTGCTGCTGGAGTCCGCCGTACCCCCCGGCACCACCGAGGGCTTCCTGCGCCCCCTGCTCGAGGAGGGCTCCGGGCTCACCGCCGGACGCGACTTCCACCTCGCCTGCTCCCCCAGCCGGCTCGACCCCGGCAACCGCACCCACACCTACGCCTCCACCCCCAAGGTCATCGGCGGCCTCACCCCCGCCTGCACCGAGTCGGCCGCCGCCTTCTACGGCCGCCTCACCGACAAGGTCGTACGGGCCCGGGGACCGCGCGAGGCGGAGATGACCAAGGTGCTGGAGACCAACTTCCGGCACGTCAACATCGCGCTGGTCAACGAGATGGCGGTGGCCTGCCACGACCTGGGCGTCGACCTGTGGGACGTCATCCGGTGCGCCGAGACCAAACCCTTCGGCTTCCACCCCTTCCGCCCCGGCCCCGGCGTCGGCGGCCACGGCGTCCCGGTGGACCCGGGCTGTCTCCCGTACAGCGGCCGGACGCCCGGCCACCCGCTGCGGATGGTCTCACTGGCGCAGGAGATCAACGAGCGGATGCCCCGGTACGTCATCCAGCGCTGCGCCACCCTCCTGAACGAGCACGGCAAATCCGTCCGGGGCGCGCGCGTGCTGCTGCTCGGGGTCACCTACAAGCCGGACAGCGCCGACCAGGAGGCCGCGCCCGCCCGCGAGATCGCCACCCGGCTGATGGACATGGGCGCCCAGATCGGCTACCACGACCCGCACGTCCTGGACTGGCGGGTACGCGAACTCCCCGTCCCGCGCGCCGACTCGCTGTACGAGGCGGCGGCCGCCGCCGACCTGACCGTACTGCTCCAGCAGCACCGCACGTACGACCTCCAGGGGCTCGCGGTGAAGGCGCAGCTGCTCCTGGACACCCGGGGCGCCACCCCGGCGGGAGCCGCGCACCGGCTCTGACGACATGTACCGGCCACTCCGAGGGCGTGTACCAGCCACCGAGATTGGCTAGTGACCAATTCCGGTGCGTACTGCTACCGTGCGGCGTCACAGAGCGCACACATGTTCGCGTCAAGAAACGCACCTGCGCATTTCGCCCCAGGGGGAGACCCACGTGAGCCAGCCCGTGCAGCCGCCGAACCAGCCCCAGCAGCCGTACGGCGCCCAGCCCGTAGACGGCAACCCGTACGCGGGCGGACCGGGCGCCCCCGCCCCGGCGGGCGCCCCCTACGGCCAGCAGCCCCCGGCCCCGTACGGCCAGCAGGCCCCGGCGCCCACCGGCAACCCCTTCGCGGACCAGCAGGGCCAGCAGCCCGGTCCCTTCGGCGGCGGCACCCCCTTCGCCCCGGCTCCCCCCGCTCCCCCGGCCCGCAACAACATCCTGTACGGCGTCCTGGCCGCCCTCGGCGCGGCGATCGTCGCGGGCGTCCTGTACGGCGTGCTCATGGGGTCCATCGAGCGCGAGTTCGGTTACGCGGCGGTCGGCGTCGGCTTCCTCATCGGCTTCGCGGCCGGAAAGCTCGGCGGCGCCAACCCGGTGATCATCGGCGCGGCGGCCGTCCTCTCGATCGCCGCCGTCTACCTGGGCCAGCTCATCGGCTACACGATGGTCATGGCGGACGTCGCGCACGTCTCGTTCTCCGACGTCCTCTTCGACCACTTCGACGCCGTGACGCGGGCCTGGACGGCGGAGTCCGGCTTCATGACGTACGTCTTCTTCGCCTTCGGCGCGCTCGCCGCGTTCGGTGGCGTGAAGAAGGCGAACTGACACCCGGTACGACCACGCGGAGGGGCCCGGACCGTTCACCACGGTCCGGGCCCCTCCGCGTACGTACGCGCTGGTCAGCGGCGGTGCTGCGAGTCCGCCACCGTCACCTCGACGCGCTGGAACTCCTTGAGGTCGCTGTACCCGGTGGTGGCCATCGCGCGGCGCAGGGCACCGAAGATGTTCATCGAGCCGTCCGGGGTGTGGGAGGGGCCGGTGAGGACCTCCTCCGTCGTCCCGACCGGGCCGAGGTCGACCAGCTTGCCGCGCGGCACGTCCTCGTGGACGGCCTCCATGCCCCAGTGGCGGCCCCGGCCGGGCGCGTCCGTGGCGCGGGCCAGCGGGGAGCCCATCATCACGGCGTCCGCACCGCAGGCGATGGCCTTCGGCAGGTCGCCGGACCAGCCGACGCCGCCGTCCGCGATGACGTGCACGTACCGGCCGCCGGACTCGTCCATGTAGTCCCGGCGGGCCCCGGCCACGTCCGCGACGGCGGTGGCCATCGGGACCTGGATGCCGAAGACGTTACGGGTGGTGTGCGCGGCGCCGCCGCCGAAGCCGACGAGGACACCGGCCGCGCCGGTCCGCATCAGGTGCAGGGCGGCGGTGTACGTGGCGCAGCCGCCGACGATGACCGGGACGTCCAGCTCGTAGATGAACTGCTTCAGGTTGAGCGGCTCGGCCGCGCCCGAGACGTGCTCGGCGGAGACCGTCGTACCGCGGATGACGAAGATGTCCACCCCGGCGTCCACGACGGCCTTGGAGAACTGGGCGGTGCGCTGCGGGGAGAGCGCGGCGGCGGTGACCACACCGGAGTCGCGCACCTCCTTGATGCGCTGCCCGATCAGCTCCTCCTGGATGGGGGCGGAGTAGATCTCCTGGAGCCGGCGGGTCGCGGTCTCGACCGGCATCTGGGCGATCTCGTCCAGCAGCGGCTGCGGGTCGGCGTGCCGGGTCCAGAGCCCTTCCAGGTTGAGGACGCCCAGGCCGCCGAGCTCACCGATGCGGATGGCGTGCTGCGGGGAGACCACGGAGTCCATGGGAGCGGCCAGGAACGGCAGCTCGAAGCGGTAGGCGTCGATCTGCCAGGCGATCGAGACCTCCTTCGGGTCCCGGGTGCGGCGGCTCGGTACGACAGCGATGTCGTCGAATGCGTAAGCCCGGCGGCCGCGCTTGCCGCGCCCGATCTCGATCTCAGTCACGATGTGTGGCCTTTCCCTCTACGTCTGCGCTGACCAGTATCCCCGACGCACACGTGAGGGGCGGTACCGGGAACTCCGGTCCGCCCCTCACCTGCGGTGACGCGTTACTTCCTGCTGTAGTTCGGTGCTTCCACCGTCATCTGGATGTCGTGCGGGTGGCTCTCCTTGAGCCCCGCCGAGGTGATCCGCACGAAGCGGCCCTTGCTCTCCATCTGGTCGACGGACTCGGCGCCCACGTATCCCATGGTCTGGCGCAGGCCGCCGACGAGCTGGTGGAGGACGTTGGCCAGCGGACCCCGGTAGGGCACCTGGCCCTCGATGCCCTCGGGGACGAGCTTGTCGTCCGAGGAGACCTCGGCCTGGAAATAGCGGTCCTTGGAGTACGACCGGCCCTGGCCGCGGGACTGCATGGCGCCCAGCGAGCCCATGCCCCGGTAGGACTTGAACTGCTTGCCGTTGATGAACATCAGCTCGCCGGGTGACTCCTCGCAGCCCGCGAGGAGGCTGCCCAGCATCACGCTGTCCGCGCCCGCGGCGAGCGCCTTGCCGATGTCGCCGCTGTACTGGAGGCCGCCGTCGCCGATGACCGGGACGCCCGCGGCACGCGCGGCGAGCGCGGCCTCGTAGATCGCGGTGACCTGCGGGACGCCGATACCGGCGACCACGCGGGTGGTACAGATCGAGCCGGGTCCGACGCCGACCTTCACGCCGTCGACCCCGGCGTCGATCAGCGCCTGGGCGCCGTCGCGGGTGGCGACGTTGCCGCCGATGACGTCGACGCCGACGCTCGACTTGATCTTCGCCATCCAGTCGAGGGCGTTGCGGTTGTGGCCGTGCGAGGTGTCGACGATCAGGAAGTCGACCCCGGCGGACGCGAGCGCCTGGGCGCGCTCCAGCGCCTCGGGGCTGGCACCGACGGCCGCGCCGACCAGCAGACGGCCGTCGGCGTCCTTGGCGGCGTTCGGGTACTGCTCGGCCTTCTTGAAGTCCTTGACCGTGATGAGGCCCTTGAGGAGACCGGCCTCGTCGACCAGCGGCAGCTTCTCGATCTTGTGGCGGCGCAGCAGCTCCATGGCCTCGACGCCGGAGATGCCGACCTTGCCGGTGACGAGCGGCATCGGCGTCATGACCTCGCGCACCTGGCGCGTACGGTCCGACTCGAAGGCCATGTCGCGGTTGGTCACGATGCCCAGGAGCTTGCCCGAGGCGTCGGTGACCGGCACGCCGCTGATGCGGAACTTGGCGCAGAGCGCGTCCGCCTCGCCGAGGGTGGCGTCGGGGTGCACGGTGATGGGGTCGGTGACCATCCCGGACTCGGACCGCTTGACCAGATCGACCTGGTTGACCTGGTCCTCGATCGAGAGGTTGCGGTGCAGCACGCCGACGCCGCCCTGACGGGCCATGGCGATGGCCATCCGGGACTCGGTCACCTTGTCCATGGCGGCCGACAGCAGCGGGATGTTCACCCGGACGTTGCGCGAGATGAGGGTCGAGGTGTCGACCGCGTTGGGCAGGACCTCGGACGCGCCCGGCAGCAGCAGCACGTCGTCGTATGTCAGCCCGAGCGTCGCAAATTTCTCAGGCACTCCGTCGACGTTTGCAGTCATGACACCTTCCCCAAATGGCCTTGATCGGTGCGGATGTCCATGCTAACGGCCTCTACGGGCGTCTCATTCCACGAACAAGATCACTTGAGTGTTCTGTAGCTTCCTACGGAACCTTTACAGGTGCACTCCGCGGACGGCCCCTACTGCTCGGCCAGCGCCCGCAGCCTGCTGAGCGCGCGGTGCTGGGCCACCCGGACCGCCCCCGGGGACATCCCGAGCATCCGCCCGGTCTCCTCGGCGGTCAGTCCGACCGCGACCCGCAGGACCAGCAGCTCGCGCTGGCTCTCCGGGAGATTGGCGAGAAGCTTCTTGGCCCAGGCGGCGTCGCTGCTGAGCAGGGCGCGCTCCTCCGGGCCGAGGGAGTCGTCGGGCCGCTCCGGCATCTCGTCGGAGGGGACGGCGGTCGAGCCCGGGTGGCGCATCGCGGCGCGCTGGAGGTCGGCGACCTTGTGCCCGGCGATGGCGAAGACGAACGCCTCGAAGGGCCTGCCGGTGTCCTTGTAGCGCGGCAGCGCCATCAGCACGGCGACGCAGACCTCCTGCGCGAGGTCCTCCACGAAGTGGCGAGCGTCACCGGGGAGACGGTTGAGCCGGGCGCGGCAGTAGCGCAGGGCGAGGGGGTGGACGTGGGCGAGCAGATCGTGCGTGGCCTGCGCGTCGCCGTCGACGGCACGGTGCACGAGGGCACCGATCACCGTGGTCTCGTCCTCGCGCATCGGACCATGGTGCCCTGATGCCCCGCGGTCCGCTTCACCGCGTCCCGAGTTGTGCACCGAAGCGTTATGAGCGGGTGCGCCGGATGTCATGTCCTGCGCCCTCCCCTTCCGCTCGACCGAATCGTTCCCGAGGAACTCCACGACTCAAGGATGCGTCATCGGCCGGGAAGCGTCACATGGCACCGTCGGCGGGCGCCGGCATTCGGGGTCGTACCGCTGGGTGACCCGTCCCGTCCCCCCGTCCGGTCCGCGGACGGGGGCGGTCCGGGCCGGGCGTCAGCGGACCAGCCCCCAGCGGAATCCCAGGGCCACCGCATGGGCGCGGTCCGAGGCCCCGAGCTTCTTGAACAGCCGCCTGGCGTGGGTCTTGACCGTGTCCTCGGAGAGGAACAGCTCACGGCCGATCTCGGCGTTGGAGCGGCCGTGGCTCATACCTTCGAGCACCTGGATCTCCCGCGCGGTGAGCGTGGGGGCCGCCCCCATCTCGGCGGAGCGGAGCCGGCGCGGGGCGAGCCGCCACGTCGGGTCGGCCAGCGCCTGGGTGACGGTGGCCCGCAGTTCGGCGCGCGAGGCGTCCTTATGCAGATAGCCGCGGGCCCCGGCGGCGACCGCGAGCGCGACCCCGTCCAGGTCCTCGGCGACGGTCAGCATGATGATCCGGGCGCCGGGGTCGGCGGAGAGCAGCCGCCGGACCGTCTCCACACCCCCCAGACCGGGCATGCGTACGTCCATCAGAATCAGATCCGAACGGTCGGCCCCCCAGCGGCGGAGGACTTCCTCGCCGTTGGCCGCCGTGGTCACGCGCTCGACACCGGGCACGGTGGCCACCGCGCGACGGAGCGCTTCTCGGGCAAGCGGGGAATCGTCGCAGACGAGCACGGATGTCATGACCGTCCTCCGCAGCTGATGCGCGTCACCTTGAGCCTCCAGGCTGATACAAGTCGTCACCTGTGCGGTTGACCCCTTCGGACATGTGCCCGAGCTCGTTCTCCGTCAACCGCATCCACCCTCTTAACGATGGTCACTCGAAAGAGTTACGGGTCGGACCGTCGGGTTCGGCACTCTACGTGAGGGGGCGCACACGGAGGAGAACGACGCGGGTGATTCACCCGTCAACCGAATCTTCACTCCTTGGCTTGCCCTATTTGGCGAGATTTCTTCCCTTTCGAGGGTGTCTGTGGCTAGATTCGCAAACAGTCATATTTACATCTACTAGCACCGCAGATGTACGGTCGAGACTCAGGTCACCGAAGAGACGATCGCCGATCACGGACCGCCGGTGAACCGGCGGTCGAGGATGCCGCTTCCGACGCAGCACGGCTTCGAGGGGACAAGCGCCATGGCAGATTTCTCCCGCCTTCCCGGACCCAACGCAGACCTGTGGGACTGGCAACTGCTCGCCGCCTGCCGAGGCGTCGACAGCTCCCTGTTCTTCCATCCCGAAGGTGAGCGCGGCGCCGCCCGCAGCGCTCGTGAGACCTCCGCGAAGGAGGTGTGCATGCGGTGCCCGGTACGCGCCGAGTGCGCGGCCCACGCCCTGGCCGTACGGGAGCCGTACGGGGTGTGGGGCGGCCTGACCGAGGATGAGCGCGAAGAGCTCATGGGCCGGGCCAGAACCAGACTCATCACCGCGGCGCCCTCGGGTGCCACGACCGCCACCACGGGCTCCCGCCCGACCTGACACCCATCGGTCCCGATCGAACGCAGAAACGTTTCCCCGGTGGAGCCCCTCAGCGGTCCCCGGTGGAGCCCCTCAGCGGGCGGCCGCCCGGGAGAGCTGGTCCAGGGTGGCCGCCACCGCCGGGACCCGGGCCAGGTCGGGCAGGGTGAGCGCCACGATCTCCCGCTCGATCGCGGGCTCCACCGCCACGGTCCTCGCCCCCTTGGGCCGGACCGACTCGACGGCCAGCTCCGGCAGGACCGCCACCCCGAGCCCGGCCCCCACCAGGCCCATCACCGCCGGGTAGTCGTCGGTGGCGAAGTCGATGCGGGGGGTGAAGCCGGACTCCTCGCAGACCTCCACCAGCTGACGGCGGCAGCGCGGGCAGCCCGCGATCCACGACTCGTCCGCCAGCTCGCCGATGGAGACCTCCGTCGCGTCGGCCAGCCGGTGCCCCTCCGGGACCAGGCCGATCAGCCGGTCGGTGAGCAGCGGCCGGACCACCAGGTCGTCCCATTCGCCGCCGGAGGTCCCGTACCGGAAGGCCAGCGCGATGTCGCAGTCGCCGTCGCGCAGCAGATCCACCGAGCGCGGCGGCTCGGCCTCCACCAGCGAGACCCTGGTCCCGGGGTGTTCGGCGCGCAGGGCGGCCAGCGCGCCGGGCACCAGGGTGGAGCTGCCGCTCGGGAACGAGACGAGCCGGACCCGGCCCGCCCGCAGTCCGGCAATGGCGGCGACCTCCTCCTCGGCCGCGGTCAGCCCGGCGAGGATGCCGGAGGCGTGCCGTACGAGCGCCTCGCCCGCCTGGGTGAGGCGCATCTCGCGCCCGGTGCGGATGAGGAGGGGGGTGCCGGCCGAGGACTCCAGGGCCTTCATCTGCTGGCTGACGGCGGGCTGGGTGCAGCCGAGTTCGCGGGCGGCGGCGGAGAACGAGCCGGTGGCGGCGACGGCGCGCAGGACGCGGAGGTGGCGTGCTTCGATCACCCCTCCACCATAAGAGACGCTTGGGGTGGGGGCGAACTAATGACGTACCCCTTTGAGAGGCTGAGCCATTAGCGTGACCGCATGAGACTGCTGAGCGTGAATGTCGGCCGCCCCGCCCCCTCTCCGTCCGCCGGTGGCCCCGGCGGGCTGACCGGGATCGACAAGCGGCCCTTCGAGGGGCCCGTACGGGTCAGTGACCCCGGCCCCAAGGGGACCGGCGGGAGCGGGCTCGCCGGGGACGCGGTCTGCGACCTGCGCAACCACGGGGGCAGCGACCAGGCGGTGTACGCCTTCGCCCGGGAGGAGCTGGATGCCTGGGAGCGGCGGCTCGGCGGCCGGGAGCTGGTGAACGGGGCGTTCGGCGAGAACCTCACCACCCTCGGGATCGAGGTGAGCGGCGCGCTGATAGGCGAGCGCTGGCGGGTGGGGGACGAACTGCTGCTGGAGGTGACCTCCGGGCGCATCCCGTGCCGGACGTTCGCCGACCACATCGGGGAGGAGAAGTGGGTCCGGCAGTTCACCCAGGAGGCGGTGACGGGCGCGTATCTGCGGGTCATCGAGCCGGGCACAATCCGGGCCGGGGACCCCGTCGAGATCGTGCACCGGCCGGACCACGAGGTCACGGCGGCCCTCCAGTTCCGGGCCGTCACGACGGAGCGCACGCTGCTCCCGTCCCTGCTGGCCGCCGCGTCGGCGCTGCACCCCGAGGCGCTGCGCAAGGCCCGGGAGTACGTGGCACGCCAGGGCTGAGGGTCGGGCGTGGGCCTCTGCCGCCGCGGAGGGCCACGGGGTCTCCGGGGCCCGGCCTCTCCGTAGCGGCCCGAAGCGGCCGTCCGGTCCGGACACTCCGTGCCGGTACGCCTGCCGTCCGCTGTCCCCCGAGGGCGACGGGACGATGGGCCGGTTCGTGTGGTGGGGAGGGGCAGCGGGCGGGTGCACCCCGGGAGTACGCAGGGCACTAACGTGCCGCGTATGACGACTGCACTGATCACAGGCGCGACGGCGGGTATCGGGGCGGCCTTCGCGCGACGGCTCGCGGCCCAGGGGCACAACCTGGTGCTGGTGGCCCGGGACACCGCCCGGCTGCGCGAGCAGGCCACCGAACTGCACGACCGGCACGGCATCGAGGCCGAGGTGCTGCGCGCGGACCTGTCCACGGACGCCGGGATCGAGGCGGTCGAGCAGCGGCTCGCGGACCGGACGCACCCGGTCGATCTGCTGGTCAACAACGCCGGGTTCGGCAACAAGGGGCGCTATCTGGAAGTACCCATGGCCGATGAGCTGACGATGCTGAAGGTGCACTGCGAGGCGGTGCTGCGGCTGACCTCGGCGGCCGTCACGGGGATGCGGGAGCGCGGCCGGGGCGGGGTGATCAACGTGGCGTCGGTCGCGGCGTTCCTGCCGCGCGGTACGTACGGGGCGTCCAAGGCGTGGGTCGTGCAGTTCACCCAGGGCGCGGCGAAGGACCTGGCCGGGTCGGGGGTGCGGCTGATGGCGCTGTGCCCCGGGTTCGTCCGTACGGAGTTCCACGAGCGGGCCGGGATGGGCACGGACAACATCCCGGGGTGGATGTGGCTGGACGCGGACAAGCTGGTGGCCTCGGCGCTGGCGGATCTGGCCCGGGGCAAGCCGGTGTCGGTCCCGGACCCGCGCTACAAGGCGCTGATGGGGCTGGCGAAGGTGACGCCGCGCGGTCTGCTGGGCGGGGTCACCTCGCGTACGGGGCGCAAGTACGGCCCGCAGTAGTCCTTTCGGGCTTCCTGCCGGAGACGCACCGAGGCCCGGTGCCCCCGCGACGGGGGTACCGGGCCTCGGGCGTACCGGAAGGTACCGCGGCGACTAGTGGGAGTGGCCGTGGCCGCCGTGACCGGCGTCGGCCTCTTCCTCGGCCGGCTTCTCGACGACCAGGGTCTCGGTCGTGAGCAGCAGCGACGCGATGGACGCGGCGTTCTCCAGGGCGGAGCGGGTGACCTTGACCGGGTCGATGACGCCGGCCTTGACCAGGTCGCCGTACTCGCCGGTGGCGGCGTTGAAGCCCTGGCCCTTGTCGAGCTCGGAGACCTTGGAGGTGATGACGTAACCCTCCAGGCCGGCGTTCTCGGCGATCCAGCGCAGCGGCTCGACGGCGGCGCGGCGGACGACCGCGACACCGGTGGCCTCGTCGCCGGTCTTGCCGAGGTTGCCCTCCAGGACCTTCACGGCGTGGACGAGGGAGGAGCCACCGCCGGAGACGATGCCCTCCTCGACCGCGGCGCGGGTGGCGGAGATGGCGTCCTCGAGGCGGTGCTTCTTCTCCTTGAGCTCCACCTCGGTGGCGGCGCCGACACGGATGACGCACACGCCGCCGGCCAGCTTCGCGAGGCGCTCCTGGAGCTTCTCGCGGTCCCAGTCGGAGTCCGTGGACTCGATCTCGGCCTTGATCTGGTTGACGCGGCCCTTGACGTCGTCGGCGTTGCCGCCGCCGTCGACGATGGTCGTGTCGTCCTTGGAGACGGTGACGCGGCGGGCGGTGCCCAGCACGTCCAGACCGGCCTGGTCGAGCTTGAGGCCGACCTCCTCGGCGATGACGGTCGCACCGGTGAGGGTGGCGATGTCGCCGAGCATGGCCTTGCGGCGGTCGCCGAAGCCCGGGGCCTTCACCGCGACGGCGTTGAAGGTGCCGCGGATCTTGTTGACGACGAGGGTGGAGAGCGCCTCGCCCTCGACGTCCTCGGCGATGATCAGCAGCGGCTTGGAGCCACCGCCCTGGATGACCTTCTCCAGCAGCGGGAGCAGCTCCTGGATGGAGCCGATCTTGCCCTGGTGGATCAGGATGTACGGGTCGTCGAGGACGGCCTCCATACGCTCCTGGTCGGTCACCATGTACGGGGACAGGTAGCCCTTGTCGAAGGCCATGCCCTCGGTGAACTCCAGGTCCAGACCGAAGGTGTTGGACTCCTCGACGGTGATGACACCGTCCTTGCCGACCTTGTCCATCGCGTCCGCGATGAGCTCGCCGACCTGGGTGTCCTGCGCGGAGAGCGCGGCCACGGCGGCGATGTCGGACTTGTCGTCGATCGGGCGGGCCGTGGAGAGGAGCTCCTCGGACACGGCCTTGACGGCGGCGTCGATGCCCTTCTTCAGGGCGGCCGGGGAGGCACCGGCGGCGACGTTGCGCAGACCCTCGCGGACGAGCGCCTGGGCCAGGACGGTCGCGGTGGTGGTGCCGTCACCCGCTACGTCGTTGGTCTTGGTCGCCACCTCCTTGACGAGCTGGGCACCGAGGTTCTCGTACGGGTCGTCGAGCTCGACCTCGCGCGCGATGGTGACACCGTCGTTGGTGATGGTGGGAGCACCGAACTTCTTGTCGATGACGACGTTGCGGCCCTTGGGGCCGATCGTCACCTTGACCGTGTCGGCAAGCTTGTTGACGCCGCGCTCAAGGGCGCGACGGGCGTCCTCGTCGAACTTCAGGATCTTCGCCATGGGCTGTACTTCCCTCTCAAAATGAACTGCGCCCCTCGCCGCCCGGCTAGTTGTTACGCAGGGGGCCAGGGGCGCAGAACACAGGCAAACGTGGGTGAGTTACTTCTCGACGATCGCGAGGACGTCGCGGGCCGAGAGGACGAGGTACTCCTCGCCGTTGTACTTCACCTCGGTGCCGCCGTACTTGCTGTACAGGACGACGTCGCCGGTCTTGACGTCGAGCGGAAGGCGCTCGCCGTTCTCGAAGCGGCCCGGGCCCACGGCGAGGACGACGCCCTCCTGGGGCTTCTCCTTCGCGGTGTCCGGAATGACCAGGCCGGAGGCCGTGGTCTGCTCGGCGTCGAGCGGCTGGACCACAATGCGGTCCTCGAGCGGCTTGATCGCAACCTTGGAGCTGGTGGTCGACACGATCCGGTCTCCCCCTTCGGAGATCTCACGGGGTTTAGCAGTCATTGGGCGGCGACCAGACCGATCCGTCGTCGCGGGTGCCGGACCTGCCCTGTCGCACAGTGTGGTGCTGGCACTCTCCAGGGGGGAGTGCCAGACCCGAGACTATGACCGCGATTAGCACTCGGTCAAGCGGAGTGCCAATTCACCATCCCCGCGCCGTCCTGGCGGGCGGGGATCAGACGTAGTCCTCCAGCTTCGCCACCGCGTACCCCTTGTCCGTGATGGTCTTCATGACCAGGCGGATCATGTCCGGCATCGTGCCCTTCCAGTCGCCCTTGCCCCGGAAGTGGGTGAGGACGATGTCGCCGGGGTGCAGGTCCCGGTCCCACTCGCGCCACTCCATGTGGTCGGCGAAGGCTTCGGCGGACCAGAGGGGTACGGCGGTGATGCCGCAGCTCCTGGCGACCACGAGGGTGTCGCGGTTGTAGTTGCCGTAGGGCGGGCGGAAGAGGGTGGGCCGCTTCCCGTACTCCTTGAGGATCTTCTCCTGCTGGCCGCAGATCTCCTTCTTCTGCTCGGCGTAGGAGAGACCGGGCAGATAGCGGTGGTTGAGCGTGTGGTTGCTGATGACCACACCGCGCTTCTGCATCTCCTTGAAGTACCCGTAGTTGTCCTTGGTGACGTAGTCACTGAGGAAGGCGCTGTAGGGGATGTCCAGTTCGGTCATCATCCGCAGCAGCGCGGGGTCCTTCTCCGCGCCGTCGTCCATGGTGAGGAAGACGACCTTCTCCTTGGTGGGGACCGTGGTGAAGACGGGCGGCAGCCCCTTGTCGTCCCGGACCTCGAACCCTTTACGGGTGGTGATGCGCGGCTTCACCTTCGGGGGCTCGGGGGCGGCGAGCGGGGTCTTGGCGAGCCCCCACTTCTTCGCGGCGACGGCCCGTGCGGCCTGCTTCCGCTTCACCTTCTCGGCGTATGTGTCCACGGCGGGCGCGGCCTGCGGGGCGGCCTCGCCCTGCTGCCCGGCGGCGGGCTTCACCGGTCCGTCCGGGGTTCCCGCGCCGCCGCCGGCCGTCTCCGCCGCGCAGGCGGAGGTGACGGTGGCGGCCAAGAGGGCCGCCAGCACGACGGAGACCGGCCGGTGCCGCTTCGTGGGTGATTTTCCTTTTTGTCGTACTAGTTGCATGGCGCCGCATCCTGCCAGCCACCCGGCCGCCGCCCGGCCCGACACCGCGAGGGGTCCACGCCCGTCGCCCGACCGGCCCACAGGGGCCGCGCGTCGCCCTATAGGGCCCGCGTCGCCCTCCGGCCGCCCGCCCCCGTGCACCGGCCACAATGGACCGGGTGAACGCAACGACCCCCGCCACCCCGGCCGGCGACCCCGGCGACCCCGCCCGCGCCGCCTTCGCCGCCCTGCGCACCCCCGAGGGCGAACACCTGCTGGCCGAGCTGCGCGACCACGACCCCGCCCGGGAGCTGGCCACCGCGACCCGGCTGCGCCGCACGCACCCGGCGGAGCTGGTGTCAGCCGCCCTGGGGCAGGCGCGGCTGCGGCAGCGGGCGGTGGCGAAGTTCGGGGCCGAGGACGCGTACCGGATGTACTTCACGCCCAACGGCGTCGAGCAGGCCACCCGCACCTCGGTCGCCACCCATCGCGCGGCCCGGTTCGCCGCGCTCGGCGTGCGGAGCGTGGCGGACCTGTGCTGCGGCATCGGCGGCGACGCCATCGCGCTGGCCCGCGCCGGGATCGCCGTCCTCGCCGTGGACCGCGATCCGCTCACCGCCGAGGTGGCCCGCGCCAACGCGGAGGCGCTCGGCCTGGGTTCGCTGATCGAGGTGCGGTGCGCCGACGTCACGGAGGTCGACACCTCCCCGTACGACGCGGTCTTCGTGGACCCGGCCCGGCGCGGCGGCCGGGGCAGGATCTTCGACCCGGAGGCGTACTCACCGCCGCTGTCCTGGGCCACGGCCGCCGCCCTGAAGGCTCCTCGCGCGGCGCTGAAGATCGCGCCGGGCATCCCGCACGAGGCGATCGGCCCGGAGGCGGAGGCCGAGTGGATCTCGGACGGCGGGGACGTGAAGGAGGCGGTGCTCTGGTACGGGGAGGGGTTCGCGCCCGGTTCGTTCCGGGCCACCCTGCTGCCGTCCGGGGCCGCCCTCACCGCCCCGGCCCCGCTGCCCGCCCCGCCCGTGGGCCCGGTCGGGCGCTATCTGTACGAGCCGGACGGCGCGGTGATCCGGGCGCACCTGGTCGCCGACATCGTGGAGCGGTGCGGGGGGCGGCTGGTGGACGAGACGATCGCGTACGTCACCAGCGATGTGCCGTACTCCTCCCCGTACGTCGCCGGGTACGAGATCACCGACCGGCTGCCGTTCAACATGAAGCGGCTGAAGGCGCTGCTGCGGGAGCGGGAGGTCGGCGTACTGACCGTCAAGAAGCGTGGCTCGGCGGTCGAACCGGAGGAGCTCCGCCGCCGGATGAAGCTGAGCGGGCCCCACTCCGCGACGGTGTTCCTGACCCGGGTGGCCGGGGCCCCGACGATGCTGATCGGGCATCCGCTGGAGTGAGGCGAGGCGTCAGCGGTGGGCGGCCGGGGCGTCGAGCGGGGCGGGCGCCATCAGGACCCGCAGCACCCAGCGCCGGTGCGCCCACGCCTTGGCGGCCCCGATGAGTCCGGTGAGCCAGGCGACCATGCCCAGGCCCATGATCAGGGCGACCATGCCGTACGTGTCGTCGCCGGGCCGGGCGCTCGCCGGGCCGATCACACAGAGCGCCAGCCCGCCCGCCGCCAGGACGAACGACAGCAGCAGCCAGACCAGGCTCACCCCGGGCAGCCGCAGCTCCCGGTCGCGCTCCGGGTCGTGGCCGAGCTCCCCCCACTGCGCGAGCAGCGCGCGGATCTCCCGGTCCCGGGCCAGGTGCAGGGCGACGAGGATGACGGCGGGGATCAGCGCCCCCGCCCCGAGGAGCAGGGACACGAACCCGGCGATCCCGCTGAAGAAGTCCGCCGCCGCCTGCTCGACCATGACGAGCCCGGACCCCACGAGCAGCCACCCGAACGCGGCGAGCCCGGCCCACATCACCAGCACCCCGAGCCGCCCGGGCCCGATGTGCATCCGCACCAGCGCGCCGAGGATCAGCGCCCGGTCGGCGAGCATCGCCTCCCGGTCGGGCCAGGTCCGGATCTCCACGGGAGGCGGGGGCGGGGGCAGGGAGGGGCGGGATGACATGGACCAGACACTACCGACGTACGACCGGACTGCCGGACGTACGGGCCGGCCGACCGGAAGCGAGCCGGGCGGGCAGGCCGCCCACTCCGTCCTGGCCCGAGTGGATCAGGCGTCCCGCAGCGCCTGGATGTCCAGCTTCCGCATCCCGAACATCGCCTTCATCGTCCGCTCCGCCTTCGCCGGGTCCGGGTCGGCCAGCAGCGTCGGGAGCTCGTTCGGGATGATCTGCCAGGAGACGCCGTACCGGTCCTTGAGCCAGCCGCACTGACCCTCCTCGCCGCCCTCGGAGAGCGCGGCCCAGAGCCGGTCCACCTCGGCCTGGTCGGCGCAGTCCACGGAGAGCGAGATCGCCTCGGTGAAGGAGAACTGGGGGCCGCCGTTGAGGCCGAGATACTCCTGGCCCGCGAGCCGGAAGCGGACGGTGAGGACGTCACCCGCCCGGCCGGGTCCGGCTTCGCCGCGGTAGGTGGTGTCCAGGATGCGGGAGTCGCCGCCGAAGACGGAGACGTAGTGCTCGGCCGCCTCCTTCGCCTGGCCGTCGTACCAGAGACAGGGGGTGATCTTCTGCATGGTGCTGGTCTCCTTTTCCGGTCGCCCCGGGTCCGGGGCGCGTGCCGCGTCGAGCTTCTTGGTGGGTAGACCGGCCCGGGCGCCCGAACTCATCGGCCGGACGGCAAGGACTCATCGGCCCGCCGCGTCCTCCTCATGCTCGGCCGCGGCGGGCGCGGCGGCCACCGGACCGCCCGGCGCCCGGCGCTCGCCCGGGAGCAGGACGTACGCCGCCAGGGCCGCCGCCGCCAGGAGCCCGGCCGCGACCCAGAAGGCCGCCGCGTACCCCGAGGACAGCGCACCGCGCCCGGTCCCGCCGCCGGTGACCTGAGCGGCGACGGTGACCAGGACCGCGAGGCCGAGCGAACCGCCGACCTGGCGCGAGCTGTTGAGCAGCCCGGACGCCATACCCGTCTCCCCGGGCACCACGCCGGTCGTCGCGGCCGTACCGAGCGGGACGAAGCAGAGCCCGATGCCCAGCGAGCAGAGCAGCGACGGGCCGAGGATCGAGGTGAGGAAGGAGCCGTCGACCGTGGCGGTCGCCGCGAACCAGGCCATCCCCAGCGCCGCCAGCGTGCCGCCCACCGTCATCAGCCGCCGGACGCCGAGCGCCGCGACCGCGCGGGTGGCGAGGATCGAGCCCGCGACGACGCCCACGCAGAACGGCAGGAACGCGAACCCGGCGGCGGTCGCCCCGTACCCGAGAACCAGCTGCATGTAGAGCGAGACGAAGTAGAACGCGCCGAACTGGGCCGAGGCCAGCAGCAGGCAGAACAGGTTGGCGGTGAGCACCGGCCGCCCCCGCAGCAGGCCGGGGCGGAGCAGGGGCGACGCCGTACGGAGTTCGACGGCGACGAAGGCGGCGAGCAGGAGCACCGCCGCGCCCAGGGTGGAGAGCGTGACGGCCGACCCCCAGCCGCCCTCCGATGCCCGTACGAGCCCGAGGACCAGCAGCGTCGTCCCGGCCGTGGCGAGGAGCGCCCCGGCGAGGTCCAGCCGGGCGCCGGTCCGCCGCTGCCCGCCGACCGGCCCGCTGCGGGCGGCGGCGGCCAGGGCGAAGGCCACGATCGGCACGTTGACGAGCATCACGGCCCGCCAGCCCGCCGCGTCGGTGAGCACACCGCCCGCCAGCACCCCCACCGCACCGCCCGCCGCGCCCGCCATGCCCCAGAGCCCGAGCGCCCGGGAGCGGGCGGGCCCGGCCGGGAAGGCGAGGGTGATCAGGGCGAACGCCACCGGGGCGAGGGCGGCGGCACCGACGCCCTGGACGGCCCGCGCCGCCACCAGCGAACCGGGCGACCAGGCGAGCCCGCCGGCCAGGCTGGCAAGGCCGAAGAGGACGAGCCCCGCCGTCAGGACGCGGCGCGGTCCCGCCAGGTCGGCGAGGCGTCCGCCGAGCAGGAGGAGCCCGCCGAAGGCGAGGGCGTACGCGTTCACCACCCAGAGCAGCCCGTCCCGGCCGAAGCCGAGGTCACCGCGGATGTCGGGCAGCGCGACATTGACCACGGACATGTCGAGCGACACCAGGAACTGCACGGTGAGCGCCACCACCAGCAGCCACCGCGCGTGCCGCGCCGCCCCGTCCGTCCCCGACCCGCCCGCCACCGTGCCGCCCATGACGCACCCTCCCCTTCGCCGCCCTCGGTCCGATAATTACCATACACGTATAGAAAATAAACCCGGAGGGACGGAGAAGGCCCCGGAAGGGGAGAATGCCCAGGTGTCAGGCACCGAGAAGACCAAGAAACCCCCGAAGAAACCCGTGGGCCGCCCCCGCAGGCTGGACCCGGACGTGATGGTCGCCACCGCGCGCCGCATCGTCGAGGAGGAGGGCGTGGCGGCCCTGTCCATGCGGCGGGTGGCGAAGGAGCTGGGCAGCACGCCGATGGCGCTCTACCACTACGTGCAGGACAAGGACGAGCTGCTCATGCTCACCCTCTCCGGCACCGCCGCCGCCTTTCCCCGCCCGGAGCTGCCGGAGGACCCGCGCGAGCGGCTGGTGGCGGTGGCCGTGCACATGCACGACATCATCGGCCGCATCCCCTGGGTGCTGGACATCCTGGCGCTCGGCGAGCTGACCGACCGGAACGCGCTGTGGATGGTGGAGGAGATCATCGACTCCGCCCTGGCCTGCGGCCTCTCCCCCGCCCGCTCGGTGCGCGCGTACCGGACGATCTGGAGCTACGTCTACGGCGACCTGGTCTTCCGCCGGGCGGCGGCCCGCCGGGCGGAGCAGCCGTCACGCCGGGAGTTCTTCCCGGAGATGATCACGGAGAAGGACACGGCGGAGCTGCCCCGGCTCACCGAGGTGAAGGAGCACTGGCGGGAGTACGCCGCCGACTACGAGGTCGCGGCCGAGCTGGACGCAATCGTGGAGGGGCTGATCGCCCGGGGGACCCGGGACTGATCGGGCCGGGGGCGCGCGGCTCTGAGCGGCCGAGGGGCACGCGGAGCTGAGCGGCCGGGGGGCGCGCGACGCTGAGCAGCCGGGGGGCACGCGGAGCTGAGCGGCCGAGGGGCACGCGGAGCTGAGCGGCCGAGGGGCACGGGGCGATCGGCCGGGGCTCGCGGCGCTGATCAATCGAGGGGCTCAGCGGCCCCCGCGAAAGCCCCCGGAGGACAGCCCCCTCAGCCCACCGCCTCGAACCGCCACCGGTGCACCGGCCGGGTGATCAGGGTGGCGTCGGGCTCGGGGAGTTCGGGGAGGTCATCGGCGTACGAGGCGCCCTCCCACCACGTCATGACCAGCACCCGGTCCTGCGGGGCGCGCAGGAGTTCGCGGCGGGCCGGTTCGCGGGAGAGCTCGGCGGACCGGGCGCGGGCCCACTCCAGGAGCTCGCCTCCCCGGCCCTCCACGGCGCGGGCCTCCCACATCAGGACGATGGTCGCGGCGCCACTCATGAGTACAGGTTGTCCTTGCTGATCTCGTGCACGTGATCGTGGTCGTGGGAGTGGCCATGCCCGTGCTGCGCACCCGGAACGTGCGGTTCTGTCACCGGCAGCGAGGAGTCCGCCGACAGCTCCAGGTCGGAGGGGCGCCGGTTGCGGGCGACCATCTCCGCACCGAGCGCCGCGACCATCGCGCCGTTGTCCGTGCAGAGCTTCGGCCGCGGCACCCTCAGCCGGATGCCCGCCCGCTCGCACCGCTCCTGCGCCAGCGCGCGGAGCCGGGAGTTGGCCGCGACCCCGCCGCCGATCATCAGGTGGTCGACGCCCTCGTCCTTGCAGGCCCGCACCGCCTTTCGCGTCAGCACGTCCACCACGGCCTCCTGGAAGGACGCCGCCACATCCCGTACGGGCACCTCCTCGCCCGCCGCCCGCTTCGCCTCGATCCAGCGGGCGACCGAGGTCTTCAGGCCGGAGAAGGAGAAGTCGTACGGGGCGTCGCGGGGGCCGGTGAGACCGCGCGGGAACGCGATGGCCTTCGGGTCGCCCTCCCGGGCCAGCCGGTCGATGACCGGGCCGCCGGGGAAGCCGAGGTCCAGCACCCGGGCGATCTTGTCGAACGCCTCGCCCGCCGCGTCGTCGATGGTCGCGCCGAGCGGGCGGACGTCGGCGGTGATGTCGGGGGCCAGCAGCAGGGACGAGTGGCCGCCGCTGACCAGGAGCGCCATGGTCGGCTCGGGCAGCGGGCCGTGCTCCAGCTGGTCGACGCAGATGTGGGAGGCCAGGTGGTTGACCCCGTACAGCGGCTTGTTCAGGGCGTACGCGTACGCCTTCGCCGCCGAGACGCCGACGAGCAGCGCCCCCGCGAGCCCGGGGCCCGAGGTGACGGCGATCCCGTCGAGGTCGCGGGCGCTCACCCCGGCCTCCTTCAGGGCGCGCTCGATGGTGGGGACCATCGCCTCCAGGTGGGCGCGCGAGGCGATCTCCGGGACGACGCCGCCGAAGCGGGCGTGGGTGTCGACGCTGGAGGCGACGGCGTCCGCGAGCAGGGTGGTCCCGCGCACGATACCGACGCCGGTCTCGTCGCAGGAGGTCTCGATGCCGAGTACGAGGGGTTCGTCGGCAGCCATCATTCAGTCCCGGTCTCTGGTGCGTGCTCTTGCAGGGTGAGGCGCATGACCAGGGCGTCGATGTTCCCCGGCTGGTAGTAGCCGCGCCGGAAGCCGATCGGCTCGAAGCCGAAGCGCTCGTACAGCTTCTGCGCGCGGGTGTTGTCGACGCGGACCTCCAGGAGCACGGTGGCGCACTCGAAGGCGGTCGCGGCCTTCAGCAGGTCGGTGAGGAGCTCGGAGCCCAGGCCGGTGCCCCAGGCGTCCCGGCTGACCGCGATGGTCTGGACGTCGGAGAGGTCGCCGAGGGCGGCGAGCCCCGCGTATCCGGTGATCCGGCCGGTGACCGGGTCCTCGGCGACGACGTAGTGGCGGGTGGCGCCGGGGCCGCGGGCGTGGGCCAGCTCGGACCAGAACATGCCGGGCGACCAGGCGTCGTCCGGGAAGAGCGCGTGTTCGAGCTCCAGCACCGGTTCGATGTCCCACCAGCGCATCTCGCGCAGTACGGCGGTGGTGGCGGCGCTCACTTGGGGGTGACCACCTTGTAGTTCTTCGGTACCTGGGCGTCGGGCCGGCGCAGATAGAGCGGCTGCGGCTCCAGCAGCTCCTGCCCGGCGGCGAGCCGTTCGGCGGCGAGCGAGGCGAGCGAGGCGGCGGAGACGTGCTCGGGGCCGCGCGCGTCCGGGAAGGCGTCCGGGTAGAGGGCCGCGCCCGCGCCGACCACGGGGAGCCCGGCCAGTTCGGCGGCGATGTCGGCGGGCCGGTCGACGGCGGGGTCACCCGTACGGGTGCGGGCGTCCTCGTACCGTGCCCAGTACACCTCCTTGCGGCGCGCGTCCGTCGCCACGGCGAAGGGCCCCTCCAGGCCGCCGTCCTGCCCGGCGGCGTACGCCAGTCCGTCCAGGGTGCAGATCCCGTGCACGGGGACGGAGAGGGCGGAGCCGAAGGTGGCGGCGGTGACCAGGCCGACCCGCAGCCCGGTGTAGGGGCCGGGGCCCACGCCCACGACCACGCCCGTCACGGCGTCGAGCTTCACCCCGGCCTCGGCGAGGACCCGGTCGACGGCGGGCAGCAGCAGTTCACCGTGCCTGCGGGCGTCGACCTGGCCGGAGGAGGCGATGACGGACGCACCGTCGTGCAGGGCGACGGTGACGGCGGGCGTGGCGGTATCCATGGCGAGCAAGAGCACGCAAACAGCCTACGGCTCCGCCGACGGCGGTACGGCGTCCGTACGGCGTCCCGGTCGGCCCGCCCTCTGCTGCTACCGTCACCGGGTATCCGCGGGTACGACGTAAACGCTTGTACGACATGCGGCAGAACGCAGCCGAAAGGGGAGTCACGGTGGCAAGGGGAAGCTCGGGAATGGTGGCCGGGCTCACTGCGGCGGCGGTCGTCGTGGTCGCCGTCCTCGCCTACCAGGCGTCCGCGAACGCGCCCGACTCGGTGGCCTCGTCCGCCTCGGCCACCCCGAAGTCCTCCGCGTCCGCCACCGACCGGCCCACCGCGAAGCCGAAGCCCACGAAGGACCCGCACGCGGTCCCGGCGGACTCGGGCACCGGTGAGCGTGTGGTCTACGCGCTGAAGGACCGGCGGGTGTGGCTGGTCGACGGGAACGGCAAGGCGCTGCGGACCTTCACCGTGATGCCGAGCCCCGTCAGCCCGCCGCCGGACGTCTACCAGGTCACCTCGCGCTCGGGCACGGTCCAGGGCTCCGACGGCGTGCCGATCGAGCACGTGGTGCGCTTCGCCAACGTGGACAACGTGGCGGTGGGCTTCAGCGCGGCGCAGGACGGCTCGATGGAGGCCCCGGACCCGACGTCGAAGACGGGCGGTGTACGGATGACGCGGGAGGACGGCAACGCGATGTGGACGTTCGCGACGGTCGGCGCCAAGGTGGTCGTCGTCCGCTAGGGCGGGACCGGGCGCCTTCTTTTGGAGCGCTCTTTCAGGAGGGCGCTCCCCCAGGAGGCGCCTTTTTACGCTGTCGTCCTTCAGCGTGCTCTTTGCGCTGTCGGCCTTCGGCGTGCTCCTTACGCTGTTGCCTTCGGCGTGCTCTTTACGCTGCCCGGCGGCGCACGGCGCTCCCGTGCCCGGTCTCCTCGTCCCCGTCCCGCGCCGCGTCCGGTTCGTCCGCCGCGTCGCTCGGTGGGGTGGAGACCGCGGTGGCCGCCGCGTACGAAGCCAGCAGGTCCTTCATCGACAGGGCGGACGGCGTCGGCTGCTGCTGCGACGGCTGCTCCGCGCGCTCGGGCGTCGGCATGGATGCCTCCTGGGGGCTCCGGTGGAGGTCGTGGTTAGGTAGACCTAACCAGGTCTCGTACCCATGTGACCACGACCACCGTCCCGTGCGCAACAATTTACCGACAGCCCGTCGGGAAGGCGAGTCCCGTGCGGGGCCCGGCCGCTCCGCCGCGTGACGCCCGGGTTACGCCAGCTCCTCCCGCAGCCGCGCCCAGCGCGCCCCGATGCCCACCAGGGTCACCTCGCGCCGCTCGTCGTCCGTGTCGCCGGTCGCGCGGTCGATGAGCACGCGGAGCCGGTCCTCGGAGAGCTCCTCCACCTTGCCGTCGCCCCACTCCACGACCACCACCGACTCCGGCAGCGACACATCGAGATCGAGGTCCTCCATCTCGTCGAGCCCGCCGCCCAGGCGGTACGCGTCCACGTGGACGAGGGCCGGGCCCTCGACCAGCGAGGGGTGGACGCGGGCGATGACGAAGGTGGGCGAGGTGACCGCGCCGCGTACGCCGAGGCCCTCACCGAGCCCCCGGGTCAGCGTCGTCTTCCCGGCGCCCAGCTCGCCCGTGAGCATGACCAGGTCGCCGGGGGCCAGGACCCGGGCGAGGCGGCGGCCCAGGTCCTGCATCTGTTCGGGGGACTCGACGGTGAGCGTCAGGGTGACGGCCTCGGGAACGGCCGGCGCCACGGCCGTCCCGGAGCTATCGGCGGCCGGGCTGCTGTGCGGTGTTTCCATGCTCGCCAACGTTAGCGGCAGCCACCGCTCCGCCGCGTACGAGCAGGTCGGCCAGCCGGTCGGTGACCGTCTCCGGGTGCTCCAGCATCACCAGGTGCCCGGCGTCCGGCACCAGGATCAGCTCGGCCTCCGGCAGGACGTCCGCGATGGCCTCGCTGTGCGAGCTGGGGGTGACGAGGTCCTTCTCCCCGGCCAGGATCAGCACGGGCAGATCCCGGAAGACGGGCAGCGCACCGCTCTTGTCGTGCTCGGTGAAGGCCGGGTAGAACTCGGCGACCACGTCGATCGGGGTCGACTCGATCAGCCGCTCCGCGAACCGGGCGACCGCCGGGTCCACGTCCCGGGAGCTGAACGAGTACCGCTTGATGAGCCCGGCGAAGAGGTCGGCGGTGGCCCGGCGCCCCTTCTCCACCAGCTCCGCCTGCGTACCCAGCGCCCGCAGCACCCCCGGCAGCACCCGGCGCACCGCCCGCACGCCCGCCACCGGCAGCCCGAAGTTGACCTCGCCGAGCCTGCCGCTGGAGGTGCCGACGAACGCGACGGCGGCGACCCGGTCGCGGATGAGGGCCGGGTACTGGTCGGCCAGCGCCATCATCGTCATGCCGCCCATGGAGTGGCCGACGAGCACGATCGGCCCCTCGGGGGCCGCCGCGTCGATGACGGCCTTCAGATCGCGGCCCAGCTGGTCGATGCCGAGGGCCACCCCGTCCGCCTGGGCCCGGCCGCGCTCGGAGCGGCCGTGGCTGCGCTGGTCCCAGTAGACGGCGCGGACGAGGCCGCGCAGGGCGGCGCGCTGGAAGTGCCAGGAGTCCTGGCCGAGGCAGTAGCCGTGGCTGAAGACGACGGTGACGGGGGCGGGGGCCTTGCGCCCGAAGAGCCGCCGCCGACGGCTGCCGGAGGCGGTCGGGCGGTCGGAAGCACTCGTACGGTCGGCGGTGGCGGTCGTACGGCCGGAATCAGTGGCGGTCGTACGGCCCACATCAGAAGCGGTCGTACGGTCGGCGAGGCCGGAGGCGCCCCCGGGTGAACCGTTTCCCCCGGCCGCCCGCGGCGGCTCCACCTCGTCGACCTCGTAGTACAGCTCGGTCCCGTCGTCGGCGACCGCCCGGCCCGGCGTCCCGCGCAGCGAGCCGTAGGGCCCGGTCGCGTCCAGCGCGAGGCGGGCCTTCTTGCGCATCCCGCGCCCGACGGTGAGCCGCTCGACGGCGACCCCGGCCGCCGCGCTCGCCGCGAGCACTCCTATCGCGGCCCCGGCGACACCCGCCCGCCGCCAGCTGGCCGCTGTCGTGGCGGCCGCCGCCACGACGTCCCCCGCCGCCCCCGCGCTGCTGTCGCTCACCGTGCCGTGCCCCCGCTCGGATGGGCCGGGCCTTCCGGACCGGCCGTCTCGTTCACGTACACCCTCGGTACCCGGCTCCCGATCCGGGTGACGATCTCGTACCCGATCGTCCCGGCGGCCACCGCCCAGTCCTCGACGGTCGGCTCGCCCCGGTCGCCCGGTCCGAACAGCACGGCCTCCGCGCCCGGTTCGGGCCGGTCGCCGCCGAGGTCGACGACGAACTGGTCCATGGCGACGCGGCCCGCCGCCGTACGGACCCGGCCGCCGACCAGGACGGGGCCGCGCCCCGACGCGTGGCGCGGGATGCCGTCCGCGTAGCCGACGGGGATCAGGCCGAGCGTGGTCTCGGCGGGGGTCGCGTAGTGGTGGCCGTAGCTGACGCCGTGCCCGGCCGGGACGTCCTTGACCAGGGCGACGGCGGCGGCGAGCGTCATCACCGGGCGGAGCCCCAGCTCGGCGGGGGTGCCCAGCTCGGGGGCGGGCGAGACGCCGTACATCGCGATGCCGGTCCGTACGAGGTCGAAGTGGGCCTCGGGGAGCGTCAGTGTGGCCGGGGAGTTGGCGAGGTGGCGGACCTCGGGGTCGACGCCCTCCTTCTCGGCGTACGCGACCATGTCCCGGAACGCGGAGAGCTGGGCGGCGATCGACGGGTGGCCGGGCTCGTCGGCGCAGGCGAAGTGGGACCAGAGGCCGGTGATCCGGATGGCGCCCGTCCGCTCTGCGGTGCGGGCCTCGGCGACGAGTTCCGGCCAGTCGGCGGGCTGGCAGCCGTTGCGTCCGAGGCCGGTGTCGGCCTTGAGCTGGACGCGGGCCGGGCGACCGGCGGCGGTGGCCGCCGCGACGGCCTCGCGCAGGGCCCACAACGCGCTGACCGACACGTCGATACCGGCCTCGACCGCCTCGCGCCAGGGCCCGCCCGGCGTCCAGAGCCAGCACATGATCGGGCCGTCGAGCCCGGCGGCCCGCAGGGCGAGGGCCTCGTGCGGGGTGGCGGTGCCGAGCCAGGTGGCCCCGGCCTCGCGGGCGGCCCGGGCCACGGGCACGGCCCCGTGCCCGTAACCGTCGGACTTCACCACGGCCATGAGCTGTGCCCCGGCCGCCCGCTCGCGCAGAGCACGCACATTGGCGCGCAGCGCGGCGAGGTCGATCTCGGCACGGGCTCTCAGGGACGCTGTCTCGTTCATCGCGCCCAGTGTCTCAGAGGCGCCTGTCGCCTCCCCGGCAGCGCACGCCGGTATCCACACCTATGTACGTTTCATCACATGTTCGAGGTGTTCGATGAGGACGGGCACATGGCTGTCGGCCACGTCCTTGACGGCGGTGATCAGCGTGACGGGCCCGCCCTCGCGCACCAGCCCCACCAGCCGCTCGACGGCCTCGGTGTGAGCCGGGTCGTCGAGCTCGGTGCGGTAGCGCTCGGCGAACGCGTCGTGCCGGGCGCCGGAGCGGTCCTGGTGGTACCAGGACCGCAGCTCGTCCGAGGGGGTGATGTCCTTCAGCCACACGTCGATCGCGGCGCGCTCCTTGGAGACCCCGCGCGGCCAGAGCCGGTCGACGAGGACGCGGGTGCCGTCGCCGTCCTCGGGCGGGTCGTAGACCCTGCGTACGCGTACGGGTTCGCTGCCGCTCACGGGTCGGGGTCCTCTCTGCCGCTGCCGGGACCTCCACCTTCGCCCCCGCTCACCCCGCCCGCGAGTCACACGCCTCCCCCGCGCTCCCTCTGCCTCCCCCGCGCGCCCTGCCTCACTCGCGCGCCCTGCCTCACCCCGCCCGCACGTCGCGCCAGGCCGCCGGGATGCCGTCGGCGACGTCCTGCGCGGAGACCGGGCCCCCGCCGGAGCCGTGCCGGGCGGCGAGCCCGTGCAGATACGCGCCGACGGAGGCCGCGTCGCGCGGGGCGAGCCCGGCCGCGAGCAGGGACCCCGTCAGCCCGGAGAGCACATCGCCGCTGCCCGCCGTGGCGAGCCACCCGGTCCCGGTCGGATTGACCCGTACGGGGGTGTCCCGGGCCTCCGCCACCAGGGTCGTGGACCCCTTGAGGAGCACGGTCGCGCGGTAGCGGGCGGCCAGCTCCCGTACGGCGGCGAGCCGCCCGGCCTCCACCTCCTCGCGCGCCACGCCGAGCAGGGCGGCGGCCTCCCCGGCGTGCGGGGTCAGGACGGTGGCGGCGGTCCGGGTCCGTACGGTGTCGGGCTCCAGCAGCCGCAGCCCGTCCGCGTCGACCAGTACGGGGACGTCGGCGGCCAGCACATCGGCGGCGGCCTCCTCCGCCCACCGCCCGTCCCCGAGGCCGGGCCCGAGCACCCACGCCTGGACGCGCCCGGCCTTCGACGGCGGCCCGGCGTGCACCAGGGTCTCCGGGAAGCGGGCGATCACCGCGTCCGCGCCGGGCCCCACGTACCGCACGGCCCCCGCCCCGCCGCGCAGCGCGCCCGCGACCGCGAGGACCGCCGCGCCCGGGTAGCGCTCGGACCCGGCGACGACGCCGACGACACCCCGGCTGTACTTGTCGCTCTCCGCCCCCGGCACCGGCAGCAGCGCCGCCACGTCCGCGTACTGGAGCGCCTCCAGGTCCGGCGGCTCCGGCAGCTCCGGCCCGAGCCCGATGTCCACCAGCCGCAGGGCGCCCGCGTGTTCGGCGGCCGGGTCGATGAGGAGGCCCGGCTTGTACGTGCCGAAGGTGACGGTCGCGTCGGCGCGGACGGCCTCGCCGTGCACCTCCCCGCTGTCGGCCTCGACCCCGCTGGGCAGGTCGACGGCGACGACGGGGGTACGGTCACGGTCCCGGAGCACCGCCCGCAGCAGGGCCACGGCGTCCTCGCGGAGCCCGCCGCGCCCGCCGATCCCGGTGATGCCGTCCACGACGAGGTCCAGGGCGCTACCGATGTCGTCCGGCCCGTCGACGACCTGCCCTCCGGCGGCCAGGAACGCGGCGAGCCCGCCCGCGTGCGCCCGGTCGGGCGAGAGCAGGAGGGCGCGCACCCCGGCGCCCCGGCGGGCCAGGCGCGCGCCCGCGTACAGGGCGTCACCCCCGTTGTCGCCACTGCCGACGAGAAGCAGGACCCGGGACCCGTACACCCGGCCGTTGCGCCGGAGCAGCTCCCCGCAGGCGGCGGCGAGCCCGGCGGCGGCGCGCTGCATGAGGGCACCTTCCGGCACCCGCTTCATGAGGGCGGCCTCGGCGGCCCGTACGGTCTCCACGCTGTAGGCACGTCGCATGGGACCAACCCTGGGCGATCAGGGGGCGGAACGCCACCTCCACGGGCCCCGCCCGGCCGGAAGCCCACGGCCACGCACGCGCCCGGCACCCCCGGCCTACCCCTCCGCGATCACCACCGCCGACGCCACCCCCGCGTCATGGCTGAGCGAGACGTGCCAGCCGCGCACGCCCAGTTCGGCCGCGCGTGCGGCCACCGTGCCGCGTACGCGCAGCCGGGGCTGCCCGCTCTCCTCGACCCAGACCTCCGCGTCGCTCCAGAGCAGCCCGCCCGGCGCGCCGAGCGCCTTCGCCAGGGCCTCCTTCGCGGCGAACCGGGCGGCGAGCGAGGCGACTCCGCGCCGCTCGCCGCTCGGGAGCGTCAGCTCGCTCCCGACGAAGAGCCGTTCGGCCAGCTGGGGCGTCCGCTCCAGCGCGGCGCCGAACCGTTCGATCTCGGCCACGTCGATCCCGACTCCGATGATCACGACCCCACCCTCGCCATCCTCATCACGCGGGGCGCACGCCCCGGCTCACTCCACGGTCACGGACTTCGCCAGATTGCGCGGCTGGTCCACTTCGTTGCCGCGGGCCGTCGCCAGCTCGCAGGCGAAGACCTGGAGCGGCACGGTGGCGACCAGCGGCTGAAGCAGCGTAGGCGTTGCGGGGACGGTGATGAGGTGGTCGGCGTACGGGACGACGGCCTCGTCGCCCTCCTCGGCGACGACGATGGTGCGCGCGCCCCGGGCCCGGATCTCCTGGATGTTGGAGACGATCTTGTCGTGGAGGACCGAACGCCCGCGCGGGGAGGGCACGATGACGACGACGGGCAGGCCCTCCTCGATGAGCGCGATGGGCCCGTGCTTGAGCTCCCCGGCCGCGAACCCTTCGGCGTGCATGTAGGCGAGCTCCTTGAGCTTGAGCGCGCCTTCGAGGGCGACCGGGTAGCCGACGTGGCGCCCGAGGAAGAGCACGGTGTCGTGGTGGGCGAGGGAGCGGGCCAGCTCGCGGACGGGCTCCATGGTCTCCAGTACGCGGTCGACCTCGCCGGAGATCGCGGAGAGCTGGCGCACCACCGTACGGATCTCGTCGCCCCACTTGGTGCCGCGCAGCTGGCCGAGGTACAGGGCGACGAGGTAGCAGGCGACGAGCTGGGTGAGGAAGGCTTTGGTGGAGGCGACGGCGACCTCGGGCCCGGCGTGCGTGTAGAGGACGGCGTCGGATTCGCGCGGGATCGTGGAGCCGTTGGTGTTGCAGATGGCGAGCACCTTCGCGCCCTGCTCACGGGCGTGGCGCAGGGCCATGAGGGTGTCCATGGTCTCGCCGGACTGGGAGATGGCGATGACCAGGGTGCGCTGGTCGAGGATCGGGTCGCGGTAGCGGAACTCGCTGGCGAGCTCGGTCTCGCAGGGCAGCCGGGTCCAGTGCTCGATGGCGTACTTGGCGATCATCCCGGCGTGGAAGGCGGTCCCGCAGGCGACGATGACGACCTTGTCGACCTCGCGCAGTTCGGCGTCGGGGATGCGCACCTCGTCGAGGTGGAGCGAGCCCTCGCCGTCGACGCGGCCGAGGAGGGTGTCGGAGACGGCCTGGGGCTGGTCGGCGATCTCCTTGAGCATGAAGGAGGCGTAGCCGCCCTTCTCGGCGGCGGAGGCGTCCCAGTCGACGTGGTACTCGCGCACGTCCGCCGGTGCCCCGTCGAACCCGGTGACGGTGACGCCCTCGCGGCTCAGCTCGACGACCTGGTCCTGGCCGAGCTCGATCGCGGACCGGGTGTGGGCGATGAACGCGGCGACGTCGGAGGCGAGGAACCACTCCTCGTCCCCCACCCCCACCACGAGCGGCGAGTTGCGCCGGGCGCCGACCACCACGTCCGGCTGGTCCGCATGCACGGCGACCAGGGTGAAGGCCCCCTCCAGCCGCCGGCACACCTGCCGCATGGCGTCCGCGAGGTCCCCGCCCGCCGAGAACGCCTCGGCCAGCAGATGCGCGACGACCTCGGTGTCCGTCTCGGACTCCAGGGCGTGCCCGCGCCCGGTCAGCTCGCGCCGCAGGGCCGCGAAGTTCTCGATGATCCCGTTGTGGACGACGGCGACCCGGCCCGCGTTGTCCAGGTGGGGGTGGGCGTTCACGTCGTTGGGCGCCCCGTGCGTCGCCCACCGCGTGTGCCCGATCCCGGTCCGCCCGGCCGGCAGCGGCCGGTCCCCGAGCTCCTTCTCCAGATTGACGAGCTTGCCCGCCTTCTTCGCGGCGGCGAGCCCGCCGTCCGCGAGCACGGCGACACCCGCCGAGTCGTAGCCCCGGTATTCGAGGCGCTTGAGTCCTGCGACGACGACGTCCTGCGCCGACTGTCCACCGACATAACCCACGATTCCGCACATAGCGGCACCATAAGGCCGGGAGCGGCTCGCCAGAGGAATGCGGGAGCCATGTTGGTGGCATACAATTCTTTGTACATGACCAACATATGACCTCCACGAAGGGCGGCCGGGCATGTCGGTGACCCAGATCGACATAGACGATGAAGCCCTGGAGCGGGCCATGGCACTCTCCAAGGCCCGGACGAAGAAGGAGACCGTGAACCTCGCCCTCCGCTTCTACGCGGAGCAGCAGGAGCGCGCGGCGCGCATCAGCCGCCACTTCGAGCGGGCGCGCCACTGGGGCGCGGTCGAGGACGCGGAGCGGCGGCACCTGGCGGAGAAGGCGGAGAAGAACGGCCGGTGATCTACCTGTTCGACACCTCGGGCCTCGTACGGCTGCTCTCCGACACCGCCCTTCAGTCGGCGTGGGCCGATGCGATCGAGGCCGGAACGGTCGCCTCCTGCTACCCGCAGCGAACCGAGTTCCTGTACGGCGCCCGGAACGCGGGCGAGTACGACGAGATCGTGGAGATGTTCACCGACCTCTACCCGGACGTCTCCGTGCCGAAGAGCGCGGGACGCTGGGTCACCTCGGTCCAGCACCGCATGGCACGCGCCGGGCAGCACCGCAGCGCCTCCGCCGTGGACCTCATGATCGCCGCCACGGCGGCCCATCACGGCCTGACGGTCCTCCATGACGACCTCGACTACCGCACGATCGCCCGGCACGCTCCGGACCTCGGCGAACACAGCGTTCACGACGTGGCCTGAAGCTCCGCCCGGTGCGGGCCCGCGCACCCGCGGCCCGCACCGGAACAGGAGCCGCCCGTCACGTGCAGTACTGCGCCTCCTTGCCGATCGACCGGTACATGCAGTCCGCGTTCTCGATCAGTTGCAGCACCGCGTCCCGGTTGCGGGAGGTCTCGCGCTCGATGATCTCGTCGGGCGGGTAGAAGCCGCCGCCGGAGGCCGAGCGCGGGTACATCTCGAAGGTGTAGCCGAAGATCCGCTGCGAGCCCCACAGCCAGTCGTCGATCGAGCCGTCGGTGATGTAGAGGTCGCTGGACTGCTCGGCGGTGTAGCCGTTGCTCGCCGCCATCTTGCGGCCCACCGCCGCGAACGCGTTGCGGTCGTCGGCCGTCATGCCGGGGGCCGTGTCGGCGTAGGTGTAGCCGTACGGCCAGAGCACCAGCTCGCTGTACGAGTGGAAGTCGATGGCCGCCGTGATCTGCTGCTTCCCGCCGACCACCCGGCTCCGTACGAAGTCCGCCACGACCTTCGTCTCGGGCGCGGACTCGGCGGCCCTGCCCCGGTACGTCTCCGATGACGGGCTGGAGGAGGAGCCGCCGCAGCAGCCCCACCTGTAGGCCCAGTTGCGGTTGAGGTCGGTGCCGACGGCGGTGGAGCCGGAGTTGGGCTGCCGGTTCTTGCGCCAGCTGCGGTACGAGCCGGTGGCGATGTCATACTCGCCGCCGTCCGGGTTCATGTCCGGGATGATCCACAGCTCGCGCCCGTTGACGGCCTGGGTGATCCGGGGATCGGAGCCGTACCCCTGGGCGAACTCGCGGAGCAGGTAGAGCGACATCTCGACGGTGAGGTGCTCGCGGGCGTGCTGGTGGGCGGTGAACAGGACCTCGGGCTCGGCCTCGTCGGTGGCCACGTTGTCGCTGATCTTGATCGCGACGATGTCGCGGCCCTGGTAGGTCTTGCCGATGACGCGCTTGCTCATGATCGAGGGGTTGGCGGCGACCCGGGCGTCGATGGCCGCCGTCATCTCGGCGTAGTTGTGGTAGCGGGAGTCGGCGGGCGGGAAGTCGAGCGCGGTGACGCCCTCCTCCTCGCCGTGCGCGTGGGCGTGGGCGCCGGGTGCGGGCAGCGCCTCCAGGGCGTGGCCCTTGGCCCGGAGCCGCTTGGCCTGGGCGGCGTCCGCGGTGATCACGATGCCGTGCTGGTGCACCTCGTCGATGGAGACGCCCGCGCGGGCGATCTCGGTGCGGGCGGCGGGGGTGGTGCGCCCGATGATCTCGTACTGGAGTGTCCGCTCGTCCGCGGCGACGGCCGCGTTCGGGGCGGAGGGCTCGGCGGTGGCGACGGCGGACGCCGGGGCGGCGAGGCCGAGGGCGAGCAGGACGGCGAGGGTGGCGTTCCTTCTGGCTTTCGTTCCGGCTTTCGCCCCGGCCTTCGTTCCGGCCTTCGCCGTGCGGGATCTCCGTGTGCTGGCGAGTCGCATGCTGGCAGTCTCCTGTCCGTCGGGTGGGGGGTGGAGCTGTGCGACGGGCACAGGATGGAGCCATGTCATGACCGGGTCAAGAAGGGGGTTTCGGCCATGCCGGGGCGCGGCGGGGGTGCTCACAGACGGCGGTAGGTCCGGCCGCCTCGGCGGGGCAGGGTCCGCGGGTCGTCCCCGTCCTTCGCGGTGGCTTCCAGGGCGAGGTGGAGCTCGGCGCGGACGGTGGCGTCGGCGAGGTTCTGCCCGAGGCGTTCGGCGCACCGCCTGAGCCAGACCGTCAGAGTGGTGCGGTGGACGTGCAGTTCGGTGGCGGCGGGGGCGGTCCTGGCGTGGTGGCGCAGCCAGCAGGCGAGCGCGATCCGCAGCTGGGGTTCGAGCCCTCCGACCAGGTCGACGGCCCAGGCGCGCACCTCGTCGGTGTCCAGGATGCCGCCGGGCAGCTTCTCCAGCCGGGCCTGACCGCCCGCCACGTCCTCGTCGTCGCCGTGGGTGGGGGCGCGGAGCGCGAGCAGCAGGTGGGCCTGCACGGTGACGTCGTCGAGGTCGGTGCCGAGGCGGGCGGAGAGGTCGCGGAGCCGGGTGCGTACGGTGCCGGGCGAGAGCCCGAGCGCGGCGGCGGCCCGGGGGGTGCTGCCGGTGCGGAGCCGGACCAGGAGCAGATGTCGGTGCTCGGGGGCCAGCGGGCGCAGCACGGATCGCGCCCAGGCGGTGTACGGGCCAGGGGGGAGCAGGCGGGCGAGGTGGGTGGTGCCGACAGCGTCGGCGGGGGCGATGCGGTGGGCGGGGGTGGCGCTGTGCCGGGCGGCGGCGGCGTCGGCGTGGGCGGTGGGCATCTCCGCCAGGGGCAGCGGTCCGGCCAGGCCCGCGAGGAGGCGGTGCCGCTCGCTCACCCGGGAGACCAGGCGCAGGATGCGCCCGTCGTCGCTGCCCCGGTGGAGCTCGGCGACCAGGAGTTCGCCGTCCAGCTCGCCGATCAGCGCGCAGGACCCGCCGTGCCCCGCCAGGGACGGGCGGGCGGCCCGCCAGAGGACCTGGTGGGCGGTGGGGACGTCGGGGCCGGTGAGCCGGTAGACCGTGACATGGGTGAGCCCCTCGGCGCTCACGGTGTCCGTGACGGCGGCGGTGTGGCCGGCCAGCAGCAGCCGGAGCAGGGTGGCGTGCAGCCGCATCTGTTCGGCGCGCAGTTCGGCGGCGCGCTGCCCGCGCACCTCCAGGAGGGCCGCCGTGGTGGCGGCGACGAACCCGACGTGCTCGGCGGGCACGGCGGGGGCCGGGTGCAGGACGAGAACGGCTCCGGCGGCCGGGCGCTGGACGTGGTGCGGGCGGTCCTGCGGATGGGCCGCGGCGTGGACGCCGTCGGCGGCGGCGGTGGCGGGCGTGCTGTAGACGGCCCCGGCGATCGGGTCGGCCAGCACCACCGCCCCCTGGATGAGGACGGCGGCCTCGCTGACCAGTTGCGCACCGGACCGCGCGGCGGCCCGCACCAGCCGGCCCGTCGCCGCTTCCCGTACGCCGCGGGCGTCCCACGGACCGGCGGCGTCGGGGCCGGGGCCGGTCGTGTGCGTGGTGCTCATACTGCGCCCCCAGGGCCGGACGGAGCGCGCCGCGCACCGGTGGCGGGTCCGGGTGCGCGGCGCGGCGGTTACGGGGACGGGTCAGGGAATGCGGGCGACGGCTCCCCAGCCGGCCCGGGCGGTCGTGGTGCCGGTGTTCGCGTCGGGCCGCCAGTTGGGCCAGGACACCATCCCCGGCTCCACCATCTCCAGCCCGTCGAAGAACGCGATGGTGGTCTCCGGCTCACGGAAGATGTACGGGATCGCCCCGCTGCTGTTGTACTCGTCCTGGACGGCCCGGTGGGCCTCGTCCGACGCGGTGGAGTGGGACAGGGAGAGGTAGCTGCCCGAGGGCAGACGCTCCACCAGCCGCCGTACCAGGGACAGCGCGTCGTCCCAGTCCACGATGTGCCCGAGCACGTCGGAGATGACGAGGGCGACGGGCTCGTCCAGGTCCAGGGTCTTCGCCGCGCCGTCCAGGACGGCCTCCGTGTCGCGCATGTCCGCCTCCACGTAGGCGGTCGCGCCCTCGGGGCTGCTGGTCAGCAGCGCGTGGACGTGCAGCAGCACCAGCGGGTCGTGGTCGACGTAGACGATCTTCGAGTCCGGGGCTATCCGCTGCGCGACCTCGTGCGTGTTGTTCGCCGTCGGCAGGCCCGCGCCGACGTCCAGGAACTGCCTGATCCCGGCGTCCCGGGCGAGGTAGGTCACCGTACGGCGCAGGAAGTCGCGCGACTCCTTCGCGAACGTCTCGATCAGCGGGTATTTCTCGCGGTACGCATCACCCGCGGCCCGGTCCGCCGGAAAGTTGTCCTTGCCCCCGAGCCAGTAGTTCCACACGCGGGCGGAGTGCGCCACGCTCGTGTCGATCTGGGCGGGCAGTTCAGCCCTGTTCCCGGTCGTACTCATCCTGAAGAACCTCCCTCGTCCGGTCCGGACGCATCGCCATCACGCACGACACGTCCAGCATCGCTTGATATTCCTGTACCGACGGGTTGCTGTCCCACACTTCCGCCGTTCCCGGCAGCCCGCCCTCACGCACCACATGATCCGCGATTTCCCGGATCTCCACGCGGTACAGGCTCAGTGCCGGAACTCCGGTCAGCGGATGGGGCGGTGAGCACTCGGGGTGCAGCTGCACCATCACATCCGGCCGGTCCGCGGCCTCCTGGAGCGCGGCGAGCTGCTCACGCATCACCTCGCCGCCGCCGACCCGGCAGCGCAGCGCGGTGACCGGCAGGACCGCCCACACCCGCGCCTGCTGCTCCCGCAGCCGCCGCTGACGCATCGCCAGCAGATCCGCGCGCCGCCGCCGGGCCGCGGCGTCCAGTTCCGGCCGCATCGCCTCGTCCACGGCCATGGCGTACGCCGGGGTCCGCAGCAGCAGCGGCACGAGCGCCGGGTCCCATGTGCGTACGAAACTGGTGGCGGACTCCACACTCATCAGGTCCATGAGCCAGGGGTCCATCGCATCGCGCCACGGATGCCACCAGCCGGGCATGTTGGCCGCGTTGAGGCGGCCCATGATGTCGTCGGTCTCGGCCGCGCCCGCCCCGTACTGGGCGAGCAGATCGGACACCTGCCCCACGTCCAGCGAGGTCTGCGCCTGCTCCAGCCTCCGCAGCGTCGAGGGGTGCCAGCCGAGCCGCCTGGCGGCCTGGGGCACGGACAGACCGGCCCCTTCCCGCAGGTGCCGCAGCCGCGCCACCAGGACCAGGTGCTGTGCCGTCCGGCCCGACCGTTCACGCGCCACGGCTCCTCCTCCTGCTCCGACCCGGCATCCGACAGCTGCTCCCGTCCGGCATCCGGCTCCTGCCCCGGTTCGACGTCCGACACCGCATCCGACACTTCGCGCAGTCTGCGCGCAGTGCACACAGCGCACCTTGCGACGAGCGCACGCCGCTCTCATGGTGAGTATGTCCGACTCCAACGACCGCAGCACGGCGGAGCGTTCCCACCGCCTCCGGCACCTCTCGCGGAGCTCTTTTTGGCCACCTCGACCACCGCCCTCCAGCCCGCCCGGATCAGCCTCCCCCTCACCCGTCGCACCATCATCGCCCGCTCATGGGGCTCCAGTTGAACGGCGTACGGCCTGACCTGCCGGTACGCGACGAGCGGGAAGGGACCAACGGCATGAGAACCGGCCACCGGGATCGTCCAGAGCCCCGGCCACCCGCCCACCTCAGGGCGGCCCTCGCCTCCGGCTCTGTCGCCCCGACCCCCCTCCCGCGCGCCGAACCCGACGGTCCCTTACGCCCGCACCCTGGAGCCCGCCCCATGACCCACCCGAACCTGACGCACCCGGACCCGCCCCCCGCCCCCGCCGCCCCGAGGCAGCTCCCCCGCCGCCCGCTGGACCTCCGCGTCCGCACCCGCCGCATCCAGGTCGAGGAGCTCATCGTCGACGACCCCGGCAAGGTCCTCGACCACGCCGAGCGGGCCGCCCTCACCGCCCCCGACACCGCCGCCGCCCTCGGCCACAGCCCCACCGCCCCCCTCACCCTCCCGGCGGCGGCCGCCCTGCTCTGCGCCCTCCACGAACCCGGGGAACTCGCCGCGATGGGCCTGCGCCTCACCCTCCACACGACGCACGTCACCGCCTCCGACCAGCAGACCGAGCCCGTCTCCCTGGAGCTGCGCTACGGCCAGGACCTGGAGATCTGACAACGCGTACAGGACCCACACCCAGGTGCCTGCCACCCACGCACCACCCACCCCACTGAGTACGAGGAATGAGCACGCGCACTCACGCCCCTGGCTCCCCGGTCGCCCCACCATGGACACAGCGCAACGATCAACCGATCGACCGATGACCTGACCAGCCATCACTTCACCGAGGAGCCCCCATGTCCCAGCGTGTCGTCATCATCTCCGCCCTCGCCGGTGCCGCCCTGCTGGGAGGAGCGGGCGCCTACGCCTTCGCCGGGGAGTCCAGGGGCACCGGGCCGGAGGTGACGGAGGCCGCCGCCCGGTACGTCGCCCCGAGCGCGGGCAAGGACGGCTCGCTCACCTTCACCGCCCGGGTCGCGGACGACTCCGGCATCCGGAACCTGAAGGTGCTGGCCTGGCCCGCGGGCATGAGCCCCGCCCCGGACGCGAAGGAGATGGCCCACGTGGAGTCGGCCGCCTGCGAACCGTCGGGCGCGGCCGTGCTCTGCACGTACGAGGTGAAGGTCACCGGCGCCGAGGCGGCCGAGTCGCCGAAGGGCGCCTGGCACGTGGGGGTCCTGGCGTCCGCGAAGGACGGCGGCAGCACGTTCGTACCGAAGGCGGCGGACTTCACGGTCAAGGGCTGAGGGGCGCTCGCGCGTTCGCCTCGGGCGCCTTGCCCCTGGGCACGGGCCGCACCCTGGGCACGGGCCGCACCGTGAGCAAGGGCCGCACCGTGAGCTGGGCGCCGAGGCGGGCGGCGGGCGGGACCCGGGCTCACCCGCCCTCCTGCCCCTCCCCCAGCTTCCGCCGCAGCGCGGCCCGCTCCGGCTCGGTGCCCGTCAGCTCCAGCGCCTCCCGGTAGGCCGAGGCCGCCTCCCCCGCCCGCCCCAGCCTGCTCAGCAGGTCCCCGCGCGCGACCGCGTAGGGCCCGTACGCCCGCAGCCGGGGCTCACCTGCCAGCGCGTCCAGCAGTGCAAGGCCCTCCCCCGGCCCGTCCCGCATCGCGACCGCCACGGCACGGTTCACCGCGACCACGGGGGACGGGGTGAGGGTGAGGAGCACCTCGTACAGGGCCACGATCTGCGCCCAGTCCGTCGACTCCACGTCCGCCGCCTCGTCGTGCAGCGCGGCGATGGCGGCCTGCACCCCGTACGGCCCGGCGGGCCCTGGATGCTGCCGATGAGGGCGATCGGCCCCTCGGGCACCGGCTCCTCCTCGGATGACCGCTCGGGGGAAACGGCATCGGCCACCTGCCCCAGTTCCTCGTCCTGGGTCACCAGCAGACGCAAACGCCGCACCTGGTGAGGCGAGAGCCGGTCCACCAGATGATGCATGTCCTCGTAGTCGCGCGCAGCGGTCACTCCAGCAGTGCAGATCCTCGCAAACCCGTGCGAACAGGACAGTGCCGCCTTCACGCGCTCAGGCCGAACCACTCGCCACCACCCGCACGGCCCTCTCCGCACCCCCGGCACACCCCCGGCACCGATGACCGGAACGCCCGGTCGCAGTCCTCGCAGTTCTGGAGGGGGACAACCGGCGCGGCAACCGGCAGCGGCGGCGGGAGAAGCACGGTCAGGCGGTGGCGCAGCAGCTTGGCCGGGTGCCGGAGCGGTACGGGCGGGTCGTCGGTGAGCGCCTCCCGTACGGCATCGGGCCGCACCCCCCGCTCCAGCCAGGCCGCGACCCCCGGAGCGAGCCGCCGCACGTCCTCCTCGGAGAGGACGAAGACGGGCGCGGTCCGCCGCAACCCGGCGAGCAGGTCGGCAGCCGCCGCGCTCAGGGCCTCGGTGGGGCGGTCCGGACCGGGCAGCGGCGCCCGCTGCTGCCGGGGCGCGGTGGGCACCGGCACGAGCCGGGGCGCGGGGGCGGGCTCTTCCCGTACGGCCGTGGGTTCCTCCCGTACGGCCGCGGGCTCCGGTACGGGAGTGAGCACGGGAGCCAGGTCCGTTACGGGCACGGGCACTGGTTCCGGCACGGGCACGGGCGCCGGTTCCGTTACGAGTACGGGTACGGGCTCAGGCACAGGCGCTGGTTCCGTCGCAGGTGCGGGCACGGGCTCAGGCGTCGGTACGGGCGTGACCCTCGCCTCCCCCACCGGTACGGGCACGGCCTTCACCGCCCCCCGGGCCGCCGCGTCCGGGTGGTTGTGGAACACCGTGCGCGTGATCAGCCTGCCGCCCCGGCCGCGTTCGCGGGTACGGCGGAGGAATCCGTGCTGCTCCAACTCCCGCAGCGCGCCGGCGATCCGGGCCTCGCTCTCCGGGAAGACCGCGGCAAGGGCCTTGATGCCGACCCGCCACCCGTCGGGCAGCGACTGGATGTGGGTGCCGAGGCCGATGGCCAGCAGGGACAGGCCCCGGTGCTGGGAGAGCCGGTTGGAGATGATCGTGTAGCCGTCGGTGAGGCGGATGTTGACCTGGACGACGCCGAAGGACGGGACGCGCGAGGGCGCGCTAACCTGCTGGGTACCCATCGGGAAGATCCTGCTTCCTCGTTGGTCAGGCCCTTGGTCGGGATGCCAGTCCCGGCCGGGGGCCGTCTCATGTCTGCTGTTGTGGTCAGCGTGAGCATATGCCCGCCAACGGGGCCAAAATCCAGCCCGGTTGGCACACTTCACCCATGTGAGTGACGACGCCTCACGCGGACCGGCTCGGGTTCACACAGGGTTGGGTCGGGTTGTTTCTCCCGTACTCAAGCCAGGTACTCAAAAGCTTTTGCGTCGTGGGCCGCCGCGACGCGGTCCACCGGGACGCGGCCACCGCGTCCCGGTCATTCCCGCCCCCGTGCCTCCGTGCCCCCGTGCCCCACCTCGCCGCCGGGCCGGGATACGTATAGGTGATCGGGCCGTCCCGGATATTCAGGGCCGGGTGCGCTCCGTACGTTGGAATGACCGTCAGCGGTCGATCCGACACCAGGGAGCGCGGCCCCACCGGCACGAGTCACTCACAGTCGGCGCCGACCGGGCAGAAGACCGCGACCCCGAGGAGATGGCGCCATGACCAAGCTCTACTTCCAGGTCGATGTCCCCACCCGGAATTCCGCCCAGCCGGAGCGGTGCGGTCTGCATGTCTTCACCGGGCCCGCCGAGACCGAGTCGGAGGCCCTCCGCATAGCGCGCGAGGCATGTGAGGCGGCGGTCGCCGCACGCGAGGCGGGCTTCGCGGTCCCGCGCCGGAGCCCGGACGGCTGGGGAGCACGCGGGGTGCGATCCGGCTGGGTGCTCGACTGGGCGGCCGCGACCGTGGCCGTCTGGGAGCACGACAGGGCGTTCTGGACCTTCCCTGCTCACGGCGTCGGCGGCGGTCCGGCTCACGGCACCCGTCCCGGCCCGGCTCACGGCGTCGGCCCCGGACGGTGAGCGAGGTCGCGGCGGGAGAGGGCGCCGGTCTTGCGCATCGCACCGGCGATGTGCTGCTCCACGGTCCGCGGGGAGAGGTGCAGGGTCGCGGCGATCTCCCGGTTGGTCAGGCCGGAGACCGCGAGCTGCGCCACCTCCTCCTCCCGGGGGGAGAGCTGGTCGGCGTGCGAGGGGCGGCCGGGAGGGCGGCCCTTCCTGGCGGGCTGCCGTGTACGCAGCAGGGCTCTGGCCCGGGCGGCGTCCCAGACGGCCCCGAGGTCGGTGAAGCGCTGGGCGCAGGACTCCAGCTCGGTGAGCGCCGCCATGGTGGCGGGGTCGTCGGACACCGGGGGCGGCGGAACGGCGTTGTCCTCCGCCTCCGCCTCCGCGGCACCCTCCGTCTCCGAGGCCGGGCCGGAAGCCTGGCCAGGGGCCGGGCCGGAGGTCTCCTCGGTGTCCGCCGCGAGTACGCAGCGGGCGGCGCCCTCCATGGTCAGCGCCTCGGAGTAGGGGCGGGGAAGCTCCGCGTAGGCAGCCGCCGCCTTCCCGTACAGCTTCGCGGCCTCCAGCAGTCCGCCCCGCCGCTCCCGGGCCGGTGCTTCCGTCTCGGCGAGCACCGCCCGGCTCCACACCAGCGCCGCCCTGGCGGCGGGCGCGTCGCAGCGGCCGAGGCCCTGGGCGAAGTTCCGGACCATGGTGTGAGCCGTGCTGCCGTCGCCCGCGCGCACCAGCGCCTCCACGGCCCACGGCGCGAGCTCAGCCGCCCATGGCCATACCCCCTTCTCGGCCACCACCTGCCAGGCCGAACGCGCCTGTTCCGCCGCGGCGGCCACCTCCTGCCGGGCCAGGGCCAGCCGGATCACGGCACCGGCCGCCGCCGCGCCCAGGGGCACGGGCAGCCTCTCGATGTCGAACGTCCCGCACTGGAACAGCCAGGACCTCGCCTCCCCCCAGTCCCCCTGGGCGACGGCGAGCAGGCCGCGTACGACATAGGCGTCGGAGGCGATGAACGGCATGTCGGCGGTGGTGGCGATGAAGTCCTCGCACCGCTTGTCCAGGCCCAGCCACTGGCCGGTCCACCACGCCTGGAGCAGCAGCGTCCCCAGCGCGCTGTGTTCGGTGTAGGGCGCGCCGGTCTGCGCGGACAGCTCGCGCCCCTGGGCCAGCAGGTCGTCCACCCGCCCGTAGAAACCGAGCCAGACCGCGGAGTCCGCGGCGTTGCACAGACCGCGCGCCGCCTGCCGGACACAGGCGGGGTCCGTGCTCCTCACGGGCAGCTTCTCCACCAGCTCCCACGCTTCGGGGTCGGCCCAGCTCATCGCGAGCCCCACGTGGTTGGCCAGGACCGCCGTACGCATGGCCTCGTCCCCGCTGTCGTCGGCGGCGGCCACGGCCTTGATCAGCCATCCTTGGTGGACGTCGAGGGAGACGCCCGGCTGGTAGGGGAGGACCAGGGCCGCCATGGCGCGTGCGGCCAGGGCGGAACGGACCTCGCGCAGTTCGGCGGCGGCGACCTCCAGCACCCGCCACCCCTCGGGGAACCGGCCCATCTGGTTGCAGAGCATCAGTCCCAGGTCGAGCCGCAGCTCTCCCCGTACGGCCGGTGGCAGGGCCGCGTCCCGCACGATCTGCGCGAGCACCTCCACGGTCTGGTCCGAGCGCAGCCCGGTCACCGCGTTGCGGGCCAGCAGCGGTGCCAGCCGGGCCCGGGCCTGCGGGGGGAGGTCGGGCGTGGCCAGTGTCCGTTCCAGGAGCGTGATCGCCTGCTGGTGCCGCCCGGAAGCCTCCGCCGCCCCGGCCGCCCTCTCCACCGCTCTGATCCATCGGTGGCCGTCACCGGCCGCCCGGTGGTGCTCGGCCACATCGGCCCAGGCCACGGGGTGTCTGCGGCTGAGTACACGCGCCGTCCGCCGGTGCAGATCCTGGCGTACGGGGCCGGGCACGGTGGCCCGTACGGCCGACGCGGCCAGCGGGACGGCGAAGCCGTAGCGGCCCTCGGCGGGTTCCGCCAGGGCCCCGCTCTCCAGGGCCCGCAGCAGCGCGCTGTTCCCCGTCGCGGCCCCGAGCCCCGACACCGCGATCAGCTCCTCCCGGCCGACGGGCCCGTCCAGGACGGCGGCCGCCCAGACGACCGGCCGGTACGCCGGTGACAGGGCGTGCGTACGGCTCAGGACCAGCTCCGCCAGCCGGGCCGGCACACCGGCCGCGTCCACCTCGGCGGCCGTGCCGGTGAAGGCCGGCCACTGTTCCCGCACCATGGCCAGCAGGTCGACGACCACCCGGGGCACTCCGCCGGTGCGCTCGTGGAGCCTGGTCACCGCCTCGTCCGTACAGCCGCTCCCGCCCAGCGCCTCGGCGGCGGCCCGGCGGACGCGCTCCTCGTCCCAGGGCGCCAGCCGGTTCCGGAGCACCGCCAGCCGGTTCGGATACGCCATCGGCGCCCTGCCCAGCGGCAGGCCGGGCAGGGCGAGCTCCTCGGGGCGGTAGGTCACCACGGCCGCCGAGCCCCGCTCCAGCCCCTCCAGCACCCGGCGCAGCCGCCGCAGCTCGTCCTCGTCCGCCCGGTGCACATCGTCCACCAGCCACAGGGTGGGCTCCCGCCGGTGCTCGTCCTCCCCGGGCGGCCCGCCCCCGCACCGCCACCACAGACGGGCCAGGTCCGGTATCCCGGGGAGATCGGCCAGCTCCTGGAGCAGGTGGCTCTTGCCCTCACCCGCGGCGCCCTCGACGAACATCAGCACCGGATCGGCCTCCCGGCCGGACAGCGCACGCTCCAGGGACCGCAGGGCGGAACCGCACGTCGTGATCACGTCGCCACCCTCGCTCTCCTCCGTCCCCAGGGGCGGATGCGTCCAGGTGGCCCGGACCATGCCACGAGATCTTTTTCCTGCCTCCTGGAGAAACAAGTAGATCACTTGTCCTCGGTGAACAACAGCGGGCTGCACACCTTGTGCGAGCGGCGGATTTGGCGAGCAGCGGCTTTTTTCGAGCGGCTGCCGAAATTGCTTCGACAACGGGCGCGCGGAAAAGAGCTCCCGGCGATATGGCGCGCAGCGGATCACGCCCGGCCGACTGCTCGAAAAGCAGGGCGCGACGCCCTTTCGGCTGGGACTTCCGAAAGCGCGCGCACAGCTCTTTCCGCACACCCGTGCCCGTGCCGACCGCCGGGGCCACGCGGTTCCGCGCACCCCACTCGCGCGTTCCGCGAGTCCGGTCGACCGACGCCTGAACCTACGTCCTCCACGCGCTCGCGAACATCCGGGGAGCGGGTCCACGGATACGCAATTAACTTTCATAAACAGGTCGGGGTGCGGCGGCCGGCCTGCCCCCGGTGGCGCATCTGCCCTGGTGAGAGCGGTGCGGACGCCGGTACGGGTACGCCGCCCGCCCACGCGGAACGCCCGGCCGGAAAACCGGCCGGGCGTTCCGCGTGATGACGCGGTGCTCCCGAGGAACCCTCTGTCTGCCCACGGGTCTCCTCGGCCGTTACGTCACTTCGTCCGTTACATCACTGGTCCTCCCCCAGAACGACGACGAACCTGTCGTCGTAGGGCTTGTTCTTGTCCTTCGGTATCAGCAGAAGCGACAGCCTGGAGCGTTCGCCCTTGAAACGGACGTCGGCGGAGGCTTCCATTTCGCCCAGGCGGAAGTCCACCGTGGCGGGGCGCTGGGCGGCATCGCCCCAGCGGGCCACCCAGCGCTTCGCGTCCTTCTCCCTCTCGCCGCCCTCCGCGGCGAGCTCGGCCAGACCGTCGGCGTCACGGGCCTCCAGGCGGGCCAGGACGTGTTCGGCGGTCGCGAGGGTGCCAGGGGTGGGGCGCCCGGTCACGGTCAGTTCGAGCTCGGCCGTGCCGTCCTTGATGCGGTCGGGCGTCTTGTCGGTGGAGAGGGTGTCGCAGCCGCCGAGCAGCAGCACGAGCGCTCCGGCCAGCCACACCGACGTACTCGCCCGCCTCAACTTCGCTTCCCCGGTCGGATGATGCTGATAGCACTCAGATTCTTGTTGTTCTTGAACCATTGGTTCAGTGTCGTGTGGTGGGACCGGCCGTGCTGAGTGATGTTGATCTTGCCCCCCTTGGCAGCGGTGATGACTCCGGTGTGGTTCCACGCCTTGGAAGTCCGGTAGAAGCCGAAGATCACGTCACCGGGCCGGGCATCGTAACGCGAGATCTCACGGCCGCCCCGGTAGTTCTTGAGGTGCTGGCGCAGATTCGCCGCGGCGGCCCAGGTGTAGCTGTCGAGGCGGAGGAAGCTGAGGTTGTTGCGGAACCAGCGCGCCTGATTCTTGCGACCGCCCTTGCGCTGCTTCATCTTGCCGCCGTAGTGCAGCGCCTTGGAGACGAAGTTCGCGCAGTCGTTCTCGTAGTCGTACTTGATGTTGGCGTTGCGCTTGGCCCAGTTCGCGGTGCCGCTCGCACTGGGCGCGGCGGCGACCACTGCCGCGAGCCGCATCGCCGTGGTGCCGGGGACCGGCTCCTCGGCGAGCATGCCGTCGGAGTCCAGCACGATGGGCAGCGCTTCCTCGCCCTCCGCGAGGTCCTCGACCCTCTCCTCGGCGGGCGGGGCCACGGAGGCGTCCCGTACGACGTCGCCCGTCGTGGGCAGCGTGACCTCGACAGCGGTGTCGTTGGCCTCGATGCGCAGGGCGCCGTCGGCGAAGACGAAGCGGCCGGGCAGTTCGCCCTCCTCCGGCTCCTGGGTGCCGTCGGTGTGGGTGAGCACACTGCTCTCCGAGACGGTGGCGCGCACCACCACGGTGTTGTCGGGGCCGGGCCCGGTCAGCACGTCGTCGAAGGCCGTGGTGATCTCGGTGAAGCGGCGCTCGTGGCGGGCGTACGCCTCCCGGCGGCCGTTCAGTTCGGGCAGCTGCTGCGCGATGAGCTCGCGGAACATCGCGCCGTGCGGGCTGCTCGCGGTGGCCTGCTCGACGGTGGTGTACGTGCCCTTGAGGACTCCGGCACGGGCGGCGAAGTAGTCGCGTACCGCCTGGGCATAACGTTCCTGCCCCGCGACGGCGACCGGCTTGGCCGTGGCAGGCACGGCCGCCTTCGAGGTTCCGTGCGGGGAGTCGGCCGTGACCGTCACCGTGTGGTCGGCGCCGTTGGTGAGGCCGCCGAAGACGGCACGGGTGTCCCCGGTGGTGGTGCGGGCGACCTCGGTGCCGCCGCGGTGGACAGCGACGGTGTAGGTGAGGGCGTCGGTGGCGGCGCCGGGGTCGGCCGGCGGGTTCCAGGTGGCCAGCAGCCCGCCGTCGGCCGGGACGGCCTTGACGTTCTCGGGGGCGCCGGGGGCACCGGAGGGCACGTAGGAGACCGTCAGCACGGGGCGCAGCGCCTTGTCGGCGGCGCGTGAGGAGTGGTAGACGACACCGGGGCCCGCGGTCCGCTCGTCGCCGAGCTGGAGGCTCAGGCCGTGGTTGTCGGCCTCGGGCAGCCAGTCCGCGACGAGTGCTCCCAGGTTCAGGTCACCGAGTGCGGTGGGCAGTTCGTCATCGGCGAGCAGCGGCTCCTCGTCGGCGGCCGCGGCGAGCGCCTGGCCGCTGTGCGTCGGGTCCCACGCCTCGGCGAGGTCGTGCACGGTGGCCGCGGGTTCGGTGCACTCGGCGGTCCCGGTCGCGCAGTCGGCCCGGTGCAGCCTGAGCCGTGCGTCGGTGATCCGGGCACCGGCGGGCACAGCCGACAGATTCGCCTTGAACCAGCTGCGCCAGGCGGTGCCGCCGGGGGTACCGACGCGCAGCGTGCCGTCCTCGACGGCCGCGCACGGGCCGGTCCCGCAGTCCGCGGGGCCGACCGGGGCGGTGGCGTCGCGCAGGGCCGCGCCGGATATGTCGACCGTGCGCACCGGCGGGGCGGGCCGGACGACCGCGGCCTTGGCGGTGAAGGTGCGCTTGGGCGTCCACCCCGAGCACGCCGTGTCACCGCAGGCGCGCATGGCCCACTGGTAGGCGCGCCCGGGCACGAGCGTGCCTTCCGGGATCAGGGTGGCGACGCGCTGGCCGCTCTCCTGGAAGGACGGCGGCAGTTGCACACCGGGCAGGGGCGTGCCCGTAGCGTCGTACAGGGCGAACTCACCGTGCAGGTACGCGCCGCGGTTTCCGGATGTCACCACACCGGACAGGACCGGTGTGGGGGTGTCCTGGGCGCCCTCCTGGAGTGCGCCCGGAACGTTCAGGGTGGGCAGAGCAGCGGGCTTGGGTCCCTTGCCGAACTGATAGGCGGTGATGCCGGAGAGCAGGCCCGCGGAGTCGACGGTGCGGGCGTGCAGGGTGTGCCAGCCCTGGGCCGGGTTGATCTTGACGGTCTGCGGCTTGCCGCCGGTACCGGCGGGGTCGTTCACCTGCTGCGGGGTGTTGGGGTTGTCCAGCCCCCACAGGTAGCCGCGGCCGTCGGTGGACGTCGTGGTGAGGGTGCAGCTGATCTCGCCGCCGCTGTCGGTCCACGTGTCCCGGGGGAAGCGGGTGCAGTCGATCTGCGGCGCCGCGGGTTTGGCCGTGTTCACCCGGAAGGGCACGTAGGCGCTCCACGCGCCGTACACGGAACCGTCGTGGGCGCGTGAGCGGACCCGGTAGCCGAACGCGCCGAGCTTCTTGTCATCGGGAAGCCTCAGCATGGCGGTGCCGCCGGAGGCGACGGCACCGCTGGTACCCGTCCAGCTGTAGGTGCCCGCGTCGTTGAACGCCGGGTCGGGGGTGACCTCGAACTGGGCGCGTACGGTGCCGCCGTCGGGGTCCGCGACCTTCGCCGAGAAGGTGGGGGTCAGCGAGGTGGCGTACGTCCGCTTGTTGAAGGAGTTGTACGACGACGGGGAGAGCGCCGTCGCCGTCGGCGCGCCCGGCGGGTTGTTGTACGTCACCGACAGGACGGGCACGTTGGTCGGCGCGTTGCGCGAGTGGAATCGCTTCCAGCCGTAAGGGTCCTTCTCGTCGGCGGCGCGGATGCCGAGGGTGTTCTGGTCGTGGGCGTTGGCCGCCCACGCCCGGGCGAGGGCGGTGAGGTCGGCGGCCACCCAGCCGTCAGCACAGCCGGTGCCGAAGCCCTTGGTCTGAGCGGAGGTCGCCCACAGGCGGTTCCAGGCGGGCTGCGCGGTCCAGCGAGTGGCGGTGCCGGGGGTGCCGGTGTCCCACACCTGCCAGTCACGTGCCTGGCAGGACCAGGAGTGGTGGTTCCACAGCTTCAGCGTGGCCGACCTGACGTCCTTGCCCTTCACCGCACGGGTGTCGAAGCGCAGGAAGGAGCGGGCCACCTGTCCCGAGCCGTTGTTGCCGAGCTTGAGCTCGGTGGCAGTGGACTGGTCGGTGGTGTAGCCCTCCTGCACGAAGGTGGTGAACGTGGTCAGCAGACCGACCGCCGGGTCGACGGTGACGGGGAAACGGGTGGCCGGGTCGGCCAGGAACGCCGCGTCGGGGGTGAGGGTCAGGTCGATCCGGTCGCCCTGCTGGGCGACGGACATCGCGACCGGTGCGCGGTACGGGTGCTCCCCGGAGCGCTCGTCGGTGCGGGCGTCCCACATCACGGGGGCGGGCAGGGTGCCCGCGGGCTTGCCGGTACGGCTGTCGGCGAAGGTCACTCCGCCGTCCGCGTCGGCCTTGGCGGTCAGGCCCTTCGCGGTGAGCGTCATCCGCAGAGTGCCCGCCGCTTCCACGGCCTGACGGGAGTTGAGCATCAGGAACTGCTCGAAGCCGGTGCGGGTGGCCGAGACGACGAGGTCGGCATGGGGCAGCGCGCCCGGATACGTGGCCCGTGTGCCGTCGAGGCGCGGGGCGGGCAGGGCGCCGCGCCAGCCGAGCTCGATCTGCTCGCCCTCGGGTGAGGTGAGCGACACCAGTGGTGTGGCGGCGGCCACGGGTGCCGCGGCGCCCAGCCGTCGGGCGGCCGGAGCGTCGGCGCGGGCGGGCGTGGCCCTGCCGAGGGTGAGGTCCAGCGGGTGGGCCTTGGCCTCGACCGTGCCGTCGGCGGCCTGGGTGAGGCTGACGTCCACGGCGGTCCAGGTCCCGTCGTCGGCACGGAAGCGGACGGGGCCGGCGGCATGGTCCTCCGTCAGCGTGCCGTCGGGGTTGGCCCACAGGGTGCGGGTCTCGGTCCGGCTGTCGGTGACCTCGACGCGCTTGTGCTCCAGGCGCGCCTGGAGCAGCGCCGAGGTGATGTCGCCCTTGGGCAGCGGTACGCCCGTGGCACGTGCGGCCAGGACCGCGGTGGTCGCGGTCGCCGGTGCGGCCGCGGTGGTGGTCGAGAGCGCGGTGGCCGGTGCGGCCACGTCGACGGCCAAGAGGCCCGAGAGCGCCACAGAGGCCACCAGCGGCCATCTGAATCTGGACATGCGTATGCTCCGCAAGGAGCCCCTCCCCTAAAAAGTGTTAAAGAGGGCGTAAGTGTAGACAGGGCGTTTTTGTCGCCCGATAGCCGGTCCGGCCACCCGAACCGGACAGGGCTGTCCGCATATCGTCCGCCGCCGCCCGAGGACGCCCCGGGAAACCGTCCGACGGCTCCGCCCCTCAGGGGACTTGGCCGGGCCCCCGTCCGGGAGACGGTGAACGGACGGCGAATTAATTAGGGGTCCGTATACGCGACACCCGGATGGTCATCCGGGTGCCGCGTTCGTAGGTTTCCCCCCATCGGCCAGTCACTCGCACCTCACCGTGATCAGCCGCACCACGGCGGGCTTCCCTTCCCACCGGAAACCCGCCTGCTGAGCATGCGCGTACCGCGATTCCGCACGCATGCGCCACCCCCCATTTTTGTCATGCCCCGTTCGAGCTGGGCGACCTGCCCGAACGGACCGAAAGGAACCGAAGTGCACGGCTTCACCCCCCTCCGCATATCCGTCGCGCTCGCCACCGTCGTCGCCGTGATGGGCACCGGCGTCGCCTTCGCCGGGTCCTCCGACACGGCCCGCCCCACCGGCCCGGCCCGGGCGTCCGCCCCCGCGGCCACCGACGCCACCGAGCCCACCCAGCGCTTCATCGTCGGGTACAAGTCCCATGCGGAAGAGGCCACATCGAACACGGCGCTCGTGAAGGACGCCGAGGCCAAGGCCGCCGAGACCGGCGAACACATCTCCTTCGAACGCCGTCTGGGCACGGGCGCCGCCCTCGTGGACCTGCCCGGCACCGACAGGCCCCAGGACGCGCGGGAGGCCATGGCGGCCTTCCGGGCCGATCCGGACGTGGCCTACGTCGTGCCCGACCGCCGGGTGTACCCCACCGCCGTCGACCCCGCCGAGTACCGCTACCAGTGGGACCTGTACGAGACCCACGCAGGCATGAACGTTCCCTCGGCCTGGAAGCAGGCCACCGGCAAGGGCGTCACCGTGGCGGTCATCGACACCGGCATCACCCGGCACACCGAGCTGGACTCCCGGCTGGTGCCGGGATACGACTTCATCTCCCACTCCTGGACGGCCACGGACGGAGGCGGCCGGGACAGCGACCCCTCCGACACCGGGGACTGGGCGAACCGCGGGGAGTGCGGCCGGGACAAGAACGGGAACCCGGTCCCCGCCCGTAACACGAACAACTCCTGGCACGGCACCCATGTCGCCGGCACCATCGCGGCCACCGCCAACGGGTACGGCACGGTCGGCGTCGCCCATGAAGCGAACATCCAGCCCGTCCGCGTCCTGGGCAAGTGCGGAGGGTCGACCTCCGACATCATCGACGCCATCACGTGGGCCTCGGGCGGAACGGTGTCCGGAGTACCCGCCAACAAGTACCCCGCCGCGGTCATCAACATGAGCCTCGGCGGTGAATTCGCCTGCGACCAGGCGTACAACACCGCCATCAAGGCAGCCATGGACCGGGGAACCACCGTCGTCGTGGCCGCAGGCAACGACGCCGCCGACGCCTCCGCCTACAGCCCGGCCGGCTGCGCGAACGTCATCACCGTCGCCGCGTCGGACCGCGAGGGCAACCGCGCCGCCTACTCCAACTACGGCAGGGCCGTCGATGTCACCGCCCCCGGCGGCGAGACCGCCGTACGCGCCGGCGACGGCATCTGGTCGACGGTCGACAAGGGGACCCGCGCGCTGAGCGGTGAGGGCTACGCCTCCTACCAGGGCACCAGCATGGCCGCCCCGCACATCGCCGGGCTGGCCGCGCTGCTGAAGCAGAAGGCCCCCTCCCTCACCCCCGCCCGGATCGAGCAGACGGTCAAGGACAGCACGCGCGGCCTGCCCGGTTCCTGCACCGGTGGCTGCGGTGCCGGCCTCGCCGACGCGGCGAAGGCCCTGAGCTCCACCGGCAGCTGACCCGGTCCTGAGCACGCCGGAACGGCACCGCACCCCAAGGAGAAGACGTGAACAGGATCAGCAGGACTCTGTCGATCGGCGCGGCAGTCGGAGCGTTGGCTCTGACCGGAGGCACAGCGACGGCCTCCCAGCCCGCCACCACGGACCCGACGCCCGCCCCGTCGGTCCGTACACAGCCCACCGGCATGGTGAAGGCGCTCGCCGAATCGCTCGGCGTGTCCGTCGCGGAGGCCGAGCGGAAGCTCGACCGCCAGAGCGCCCAGCAGAAGACCCTGGAGCGCCTCGGCATATCGGGAGTACCCACCGCGAGCGCGTACTTCGACGCCAGGGGCACCCTCACGGTCGACGTCACCACCGCACAACAGGCCGCCGACGTGAAGGCGGCCGGACTCGCCGCCCGCATCCCGGCCCGGGCCCCGTCGGCACTCGACCGGATCAAGTCGGAGCTCGACCGGCTCGCCGAGAAGAAGCTCCCGGCCGGTGTGGAGTCGTGGCACGTCGACCCGGTCAGCAACAAGGTCGTCGTCACCGTGCGCGACACCGCCGACGCCACCAGCCGCGCCTTCGTCGCCGCGGCGCGTTCCCACGGCCCGGCCGTCACCGTGGAGACCACGACCGACGACGCCCCGCAGGCCACCGCCGCCATCGCCCCCGGCAGCAAGATGAACATCAACACCTCGGACGTGAACGGTGGTTACTGCTCCGTCGGCTTCGGGGCCCGGGACCAGCAGGGCAGGCAGTACCTGGCCACCGCCGGTCACTGCATCAAGAACCTGGACACCCTGTACTTCAGCGGTTCACAGTTCGCCAAGGGGACCCGCACCCGCTTCGCACACGGCTACGACAGCGTCGACATGGGCATCGCCGCCATCAGCTCCGGCAACTCCGTCACCACCACGGTCGGCGGCTGGCGCGTCGTGGCGGACACCCCGGTCCGAGGGAGCCAGCGGGCCGCCGTCGGTTCGACGGTGTGCAAGTCCGGCGCCACCACCAGGTGGACCTGCGGCACCATCAGCAGCTACAACCACTCGGTCACCTACACCGACCCGGGGCAGCCGCGGACCCTGGTCAAGGGCCTGGCCAAGTCCACCGTCTGCATCCACAAGGGCGACAGCGGCGGCGCCTGGATCACCAACCAGGGCCAGGCCCAGGGTGTGACCTCCGGTTCCAGCGACCTCACCTGCGACGGCAGCTTCGGCGGCGGCGCCAGCTGGATGCAGCCGCTGGACGACCTGCTCCGCCACTACGGCCTGACCCTGAACACCGCCTCCTGAGCGAGGGCACCGCACCGCATCGATGGGAACGGCGGCCCACCCGACCGCGGTCGGGTGGGCCGCCGTTCCCATGCAACGTGCACCACGCGCTGATCAGACACCATTGCGGGCGGAAAGACAGGGCGGCCGAGAGGAGGGCTCTGCGCTGGGCCGGAACTGCGGAAGGCCCTGACCGCCCCCGAACGACCTTCAGTCGGGAGGGGAACAGACGCAACCCTCGGCCTCAAGCTGATCCGGAACGTCGATATTTACTTCATGGAAGATTCTTCACACACGCAAAAATCGCGCCTAGCCTGACGCTTGGTCACGCGACGGACGCAATCGACGGAGGTCTCATGCCGGCATGGAGCGACGAAGATCGGGCAGCGGTCGACAGAACCGGCCGGAGGCGGCGAAGACTCCAGCGCGCAGAAGCCGTCGTGATGAGCGCGGTCACCTTCACGGTGGCCCACGCCCTGATGGCACCCAGCGCTCACGCCACCAACTTCGGCTCGACATGGTGCGGCGGCACCCCGCGCAACTGCGTCAGCCTCGGGGACAACGCAGAGCACACCTGGTACCCGGAAGGAACCTTCGGGAACCAGATACCCGGTATCGCGGCCTCGTTCCAGCAGGCCATGGACGACTACGAGCGCTACACCGACCTCACCACCACCAAGAAGAACCACTCCACCCTCGACGTCCTCGTCACGGACTACAACTACGGCGCCAACGGAGTCGCCGGCTGGGTGGAGTGCCTGCCCGGCTCGGCGACCAGCGGCAATCACCCCTTCAAGCGCTGTGACCGGCAAAAGCTCCGCCTGAACGGCAG